>CATXEA010000003.1 GCA_958367245.1 uncultured Blautia sp. | reverse complement strand
GAATCCGTGTTCAGTTTTTATCGGAAACCGTGCTCAGATGAGCCGGAATTTGCAAATTCCGGATTACATTCTCAAACCTATCATCTAAACAGCTTTTTTTCAATCAAATCCATGTTAAACTTTTTTCCCTGTATTTTACAAAAAAAGGTTTTAAACATGTAGTTTTTCTACATATTTAAAACCTTTTACATATTACATATTCTATTCATATCTACGGGATTGAATCAGCTTCCCGCTTTCTTTCATACGTTTTTTATATTTGTCATATTGATTTATAATCAATCCCGTGTAAATCATATCCACCACAGCTAAATGAATCGTTCTAGAGAAAATGTCATCGCCATAAAGTAGTTGTTCATTTGATGTCAAAATAACAATATCTGCGTACTTTACTAACGGTGTATCCGTAAAATTGGTAATGGCAATTGTAGTAGCGCCGCTCTTCTTGGCTTGTTTCAATACATCTACTGTATTTGTAGAAGTTCCGGTATAAGAAATACCGATCGCCACCTCTCCCTCCTTCATGTGTCCTGCCCGGATGCTTTGCAGATAATAATCCTCAGTAAACTCGCAGTCAATTCCCAGATACAACAATTTTGTCATCAAATCGTACGATACCGTGTTGGAATTTTCCACCGAATAAATAATAACCTTCTCTGCTTTTTCTATTGTTTTCACTGCTTTTTCCAATTCTTTTGCAGATATTGCCTGTAAAGAATCCTGCAATAATTGAATTGTATTTCCGATAATTTTTCCCGGCACATCCGCTATCTGGTCATCTTTCTGAACCTGCAGTCCAAGAATATCATGAGATTCTCGTTCCCGACTCCTCAATCGTTCCTCGATAAAGGCTATTTTTGCCTCTTTAAATCCCTTATACCCAACTGTCTTAATCATACGCAAAACTGTGGGTTGGCTGACATTTGTATTCTTTGCAAGCTGTTCCAATGAAATTTGTTCTATCTGATCCGCATGAAGTAGCATATACTTCGCAACCTGTCGTTCGGATTTTCTCATCTTGGGAATTGCTTCCCGTATCTGATCTGTGATCATACTGTGGCGCTCCTTCCTGTGTAGCATTTCTACATAATGTTAATCAATAACCGCCTGCATATCATTATAAAGATTTTACATTCATAAAATTGTTTTGAAATAAATACATATTTCTCTCCTGCCGAAAGCTTATAAAGATTGTTTTCTTCATTTTTTCCACAATTCAAAGCATTTTTTACCCGCCCGAGAAAATCTGTCATTCTCTATATAATATAGATATAATATTTCTGGCAGATTGAGCTATCGCATATACAACAATACACAGCACAATGAGGTTTAATACAAACGGAATAGAAATATTTAATATATACGGACCTCCTGCATTGTATAATATCAAAACATTTATTCCTGCAATTCCCAAAAGGAAGAAAATATATCGAATATAAAACAAAACTTTATTTTTAGAATCTGTATACAGCATTTGTACATTGTCCTCTCTTGGCATTTGATAATAATGTAATAACAAATTTCTACAAACAAGCTTTCCATTTAACTCTTCAATAAATTCAGCAAATCCTGCATCCTGTTTTCTCTTTACGTCAATGCAATAACAAAATTTCCCTTTTTCTTTTGACTCTTTAAATTTATAATTGCATCCAGATCTCTTTATAAATTCGTATCCCTTTTCATCCATTTCATTCAGCCATTCTTCTTCTTTTTCCAAATCCCAAAATATCTTAACCTTCTCCATTTATATCCCTCCCATTCATAATTTGCTTTCCCAATACAACATTACTCTCTAAACGAATGATTTCTTTTTCTATTTTTTCTTTTCCATGCTCTGTAATCAAATACGTTTTCTTTCGATTATCCTCACAATATAATTCAATGTCGCCTTTTTTACACAATGTATTAATTATTCCATATAAAGTTCCCGCTCCAAGTCTAACCCTTCCATTTGTATATGTATCCAGAAATTGCATTACACCATATCCATGATTAGGTTTGCAAAAAGAAAGTAATACTAAAAAAGTCGTTTCCGTCAATACTTCGTTTCCATGTTCACGCATATTCCCGCTCCATTATTACGTATTTCGTAATAATATTGTATTCTATTTTATGTATATAGTCAACAACTAATCAGACATCTTATCCAAAAGAAATACCTATTATTATCATTTCCTGTATAATAAAAGGACTATGCCTTTTTGCACAATCCTTCATTATATTCTTATTTCTATGATTTAGAATTTAAATGCCAGGTTCTCTATCCTACAAAATTGCAAAATAAAAAGAAAAGAACCAGTAAACAGCAAAATCAATGTCTCCCTTCTATTGCTACGCTCCCTCCTTGAATATTCTGTTTTTAGTGTAATATAAAATACATTTTAAATTACAAGTTAAAATGTATCGCAAAAATAATTCTATAATTATTTAATCTTATCTTATATGATATACACATAGGAGGGAAAAACATGTCCAAATTTGAATTAAAATCAAATAAATCACGAGAATACAAATCTAAAACTTTTCGACTTCCTGCCGATCTACTAAATGATCTGGAGCAACGTGCTCAGGAAAAAGAATTATCTTTAAACCAAGCTGTTATCCAGTGCTTAGAATATGCCGTGAAAGCTATGGAAAGTGAAGAATAATCATAATTGATTAAAAATATCAAAAAGGACTGCCTTATTGAAAATTATTTATCAACTGGCAGTCCTTTTTGTTGGTTACTGTTTTTATAACTTCAGCAGAAAGAAGCTTACTGAATTTCATACTATAATATATACAAATTTTTTCACGCTGGCATGAAAATAATTCCTCTTTTTTCCATAGCTTGTGCATATTCCTGTAAATGCCACTTAATCCCATCAATTTTTGCATGACATTCATCCACTCTCTGACAAAGAGCATAATAGCTATCTCCATTTTCAGAAATCAGCTTTATTGCACCCCCATCTGGAATTTCAAAGATTTTTTCATTTTTACTATTCACAAAACTTATAGATTGTCCATTTTCTTCCATCCATCCCATTCCCTTCAAATGATTAAAAATCATTCATATATTATTAAGTGCATTATCAATGTATCATATATGATTGTATTTTGCAATATAAAATACAATTAAAATTAGATTGTATTTTATATTTTTTGTAAAAAAAGAAAGAATGTATTCAACATACATTCCCTCTCACAGCAAGTAATGTCTTTCCAACCAGTTCTTCCTGCTCATAGTAATCGTGGATTCCACTTAAGATTACACTGTCAGAACATAGTCGTTTTACAAATACAGCAATATCGTCAGTGTGAACTTCCGGTCTTTTGCGTTAATGTCCATCACCCCGCCATATTTCTCAACAGTATCTCTGATATTCTTTAATCCAAACCCGTGATATTCTTTTTCTGTTTTTCCGGTTAAATATTCCCCTGAAGCTCCCATCTTTAATTCTCCGGCATACGGATTACTGATTTGAATTAGCAATCTTCCTTTTGTATATTGTAATAAAAGGCAAATATATTTCTCTTCAGTCTTTTCAACAGCCTCAATGGCATTATCAATGGCATTTCCCAAAATCACGCTCATGTCTTTTGGCGAAACAGGAAGCTGCTCCGGAATTTGTATTTCCAGATCAAACGCAATCGTATGTTGTTCGGCTTCCAGAATTTTATAATTAAGAATACTGTCAATTGCCGTATTTCCGCTTCGAACTTCCCGTTTATTCTCCAGTTCATTTATAATAAATTCATCCAGATATGTTTTCGCCTGTTCTTCTTCGCCCCAATCCAGCATTCCTTTTAAAACAATAAAATGATTTTTCAAATCATGATGTATACTCTTCCACGCAGATGTTGACTGCTCCATATTTTTCAACTGACGCTCATAATATTGATTTTCTTTTTTCAGCAATATTTTTTCATAAACATCTGCCTGCGAACGTATGATAAAATCATACAACCAGAAAAACCAGAGACATGCCAAGAATAAAAAAAGCATTATTTTTTCATCTTTATAGTACCATGACATCAGGTCAAAAGTCTCCTTTGTCTCCATATTGTACCATTCTATCTGATAAAAGATAATTGATAAGAACTCAAATAAGAAGCAATAGATTACGCACGGCGTAAGTAATATACACAAACGATATAAAGACGAATGCCTGCACCCGTTTCGCATATTACGGATACTAATAAGTGTGAAAACCAGCGCATATGTCAACATCATCGACACTATCAGACGAAACAGCGCAGTTCTTTCAATACTGAACATCTTTATATTGTATATCTGTCTGATATACCAAAAGACCACTGCTTCCGTACCTCTGAATATCGCAAACACTCCTGCTGCCGTCAGAATGTTTTTTTTCGGATTTCTTTCATAAAGAAACGTAATTATCAATACCCCTGCGACTTCTGAGATGCACATTGCCATCGTCACTGTATCTGATGCATGAATATCAGTTGTAAAATAATTCACACCTTTTCCTGCCATCAGCGGGGATGGATTGTTTATAAGCGCAGCCAGAGTAATCATTAAAAAGTAACCTATATATATACCTGATTTCATATATACTTTCTTTTGGCTCTGTTCCTTATAAAGCGCATCAAGAATCCGATACACAATATATGTCCGCGCCGCGTTTCCTGCTATAAACATCATCTGATACAAACTTATTTCCATTCTATAAGTACCTTAACTCCCTTTCCAATTGCAGTTCTTTGACAGCTTTTCTCTGCCCCTGACTAATTGGTATCATATCTCCGTTCTGCATAATCAACTGATTTGTTTCAAATATTTTCACTTTTTCATAATTTATAAGATACGATTTATGGCAAAAGAAAAATCCATATTTTTGAAGCTCCGGATAAACACTCTTTAATGTTCCATAAAATATTTCCGTCCCCATATTCATATGCATAATTATTTCCCGATTACTCGCTTCAAGATATAGTATTTCAGAGAGAAATACCTTCTTATGTGAATGTCCTTTCTTATACTGAAAAGTCTCTTCACTTTTGTTTATCAGCTTTATTGCCTTACGAAATACTTTTATAAGTTTCTTTTCATCCAGAGGTTTTACCAGAAAATGCAGTGGATGGCTCTCAAATAATTCCATGGCATATGATTGTTTGGAAGAGACGTACACAATCTGCATATAATCATTGTGCAGCTCATTTCGAATGATTTCTGCAAGTTCAATTCCACTCATCGCCCCAAGCTCAATATCCAGAAACAGCAAATCTACCATATTACTTTCCCTGATATACCTCAGGCACTGTTCCGCAGATGTCATAACCTCTGTCTGAATTGCCACTCCTTCTGCTTCTGCATGTCTGCACAGCGCTGTCTCAATCTGTCCGCCAAGGAAGATATCATCTTCACATACAGCAATATTAATCATATTTTTCATTCCTGTCTGTTTATAAATAAAGATATGTCATTTCACAACCATCTCAATTATAGCAGTGTCGCTGTATTTTGACAATTTTGACCTGTTCTATATCACAAATTCCGAAGTAAGCTATTTTACCTGTGTCAGAACTCCTGCATCCATTTCGCAGATCGTATCGCAAAATCCCTCCATATCCGGCATATTATGAGCAGCTAACAGAATCGTCTTTCCCTGTTCCCGCAGTTCCTCAAACAATCTGCATACATCTGTCACTCCCCGTTTGTCCAAGCCATTAAAAGGTTCATCCAATATCAGAAGTTCCTGATTTTCCATAATTGCCTGTGCAATCCCCAGACGTTCTCTCATGCCGAGTGAATACTGCCCCACTTTTTTCTTTGAACAGGGATCCAGTCCTACACGCGTAATGGCATCCATCACTTCCTCTTTCCCAATAATTTTTTGCAAATTCGCCAGCCGTTTCAGGTTAACATATCCGCTCAAGTGAGGTAAAAATCCCGGGGATTCAATAATCATCCCAAGAGATTTCGGAAAATCAACCTCTTTTCCTATTTGTTTGCCCTGCACCTTTACATATCCACTGTCCGGTTTCAAAAAACCGCAGATACATTTAAACATAACCGTCTTGCCTGAACCATTAAAACCCACGATTCCATGAATTTTTCCCGTTTCAAAGGAATGGGAAATCTCTTTTAATACACGTTCTTTCCCAAAGGATTTTGACACTTTAACAAGCTTTACCGCTTCCGTCATTTTTGCTTCCACCTCTTTTCTCATTCGTCCATTTGAATAAATACAAAATTATACGTCCGCATTTTCACACCTGACACCACAATCAGCAAAATAACAGCTGCCAGAAATATGCCTATACTCATGCCAATCTGAGGAAGATAATCGTATCCAAAATTATGCATTGAAAATGTAGCATGATTCAACGGCGACAGCCAACCACACAGAACATTTGCCCGATACAATTGATTTTCCGTCATATGGAACAGCTTTTGAAATAAATTCGGATTCAACAGAAATCCATATAAATTAACTGCAAAAACTCCGATCACTCCTGCTGCATTTCCAATCATAAGATTCAGGTACAACATGACCGCTGCAATAAACAATGAATAACAAAGCATCAGCACAAAGACCTGCAAGGCGCATTCATAGGGCAGCATACTCTCCATTGTCTTAACAGACACCGGAACAATGCCTTTTGACGCACCGCCATATCCAAGCAATGCAGCCGTCTTACTCCATACATTACCCGGAAATGCAAATTTCGCTGCTAACACTATCTGCATAACCAATAAGAATAAATTATACAGCGTCGTAGCAGCAATCACATATACAATCTGTCCTGCCAGCCAGACGCTTCGCTTCGTTCGAATCAATCGATATGGAACCTCCTGATTTACAAACGGTATATCCGCAAATAATAAAATAAGTAAAAGCGATGACATCATTACCGATGAAGCATCTCCGTATGTCCAGATAAATGGTTCCAGTATCTGAAGGGGCGTCTCATATTGTCGGGAATATGAAAGTATTTCGTCAGATAGCAAAAGACAAAGCACAAATGACAGCAAAAATATAATTACCATACGGGAATTTCTCTTCCATCCTGAAAAATTCTGTCCCGCAAGCTGAAATATCTGTCTGATATCACGCATACTCCATCCTCCTTTTTACCGCCAGCACAAAACCGAACGCACAGACAATGCATAATCCCGATAACACTGTAATACAAAATAAATTCCCATAATGAACCGGCGCCGCCCAATGTCTCGGACTCAGGAAATACAATTCCCGATAATATCTGGATTGAAACAAATCTAATACATAATACAAAACAAACGGCATCGCATAAGCAAGATACCTGTTCTTCGTCAGTACAGCAGCAGTGCTCCCTGTAAGAGACCATAAAACACCATTTAAGAATCCCCGTATCAGACTCAGCAGGAGCATTGCCGCAATAACTTCTATTTGAATCCCTTTTGTCTGTGAAGCAATATCATTCAGTCCAACATAAACAACGAACAATACAAGCATTTCTGCAAAACATACCATCAAGCCGCCGGACAAAGCGCTTTCCAATATTTTTTTCATATAATATCGTTTCTTCCCTGTCCGGCTGCAGTAAAATAATACATATCTGCTCCGCAATTCTGTTTCTGCACACGCTCCCGCTGCAATCGGCACACAGATTGGTATAAACAGCAGTCCATTTTCGTTTATCGTACAATACCTGAATGCCTCCACCCATCCGATTCCCTCTACACAATATTGTGTTCTTCTCAAAGTTTCCATATAAGGCGCTCCTCCTGCCAAAAGCAATACTGTAAGCAACAGAAAGCCCAACCAGAAAAAACCATTACAGGCGATTCTTTTTACCTCATTCATCAGCCATCACCCCCGGTAATCGCACGCCCTTCCATTGCCTCTATCAGGTATGAAAGATACTGCATCTCTTTTCCTCCCATACCTTCTATTGCCATAAAAGACCATGCCGGTACAAGCCATGCATGTTCCGGATTTTCATATGCAGTTATATACGTGTATCCCATATCTGCTTCTATCACGCGATACTGGAACTGTGTCGGGTCGTCCTCCGGCTGTCCTGCCGTGGTTCCTGTATACCAGTAGAATATCTGATCTGCCAGACGTTCCTGTATCTTCTTAAACGGAAGCAAATTCGTATTCTCTGTGATAATTCTGACTTCTTCTGACATTCCTTTCCAGACAAATGACTTTACACCGCTTTCGGTTACGGTGATTGTAATTGTTTCTACCGGAAATGGCGGTGAATACATTTCCTCTGTTTCTTCAATCACTGCCGTATCCCCATCTATTACATTCAAGCCGCCAATTTCTCTGGAAAATATATAACGATAACCGCACTCTGCATCTGCCGGATCCGCCATCCACCACAAATCATAGGAACTCCCTATTCCTTCTGTCCCTTCCGTATAGCTGTCCTGAGGAAACCATAAAGTCTGTTCGTCCGAGGCAAGACTCATATCCTCTATTTCCAGATCTTTCAACACCTGTTCTGCCTGCTCTTTTCCTGCAGTTTTATCAAAGGTACTTTTTGTGAAACATTCTTCAAACAATTTCATTCGTTCCAGCATTTGAGGAGTAAAGGGATTTTCCTGTTGATATTCAAAAAAAATCCTGTTACTGTTAAACTCTTCATAAGAAAAGCTCTCCAATCCGGTCATCCAACTGAATGAACTGCTGTTTCCAACTTCCGAGTCATAGGTTTCGGCTTTTATCTGCGCTTTTCTGTCAGTACCTGTTCCGCCTACATCCGCCTCAAACCAGACCTTTTCATCTCTGTTTTCATATAAATCAAAACCTTCCAGTGCAAGCTGGGACGTAAACGATTTTTCAAATCCCTCATCCACAAATCTGGTCGTAAAGTCTATTTCTGTCTTCTCCTGCTTGACCGGCTTCTCGGGTGCGAAAGCCATTCCTGCTTCTGCACTCTGCTTAATCTTCAATTGATTCATCCAAAGATAAGACGCTGCATAAATCCCTTCTCGATTATCAATTCTGGAAATAACTTCTTCATAATTATCTTTTGTATATGGCTGACGCTCATATAGTTTTTCTCCCCCGGTAAAATATTCTACCAATGATTTCAGTTCTTCCTTCGTAAGTATATGATTTTTCATTTCAATAACCGGCAGATTTCCCAACTGCTTTTCTTCCATATCCAAATCTGCACAGATTAACATTCTGTCTTTGTTTCGTAACTCCTCCATTTTCCAATGTGCCGGAATATCTGTTTCTCTCGTTTCCCCTTCCTTCAATGGTTCGGCAATGGCACTTGCACTTAGTCCTTCCGCTTTACTGACAACTGCACTTTCTTCCGGTGTTTTCTGACATCCTGTCAAAACAACACATAGAATGCCAATTCCTACGCCTGCCCCTTTCAACAATCCCATTCTTTTTTTCATCAGCTTCACCCCGCCGTCTGTATTTTGTCATTTAGTATTGCTTCCTCTGTCATTGACAAATACAGTATATACTTCATATAAATCAATATTTAAAACATGTAGTAACTGGTACACTTTTTGTTGTAAATTATAATTTTTCATATCCCAATAAAAAAACAGCCAGCCTTTTTTCATAGACTAACTGCTCGTGTTAAGTTCCATATTCAGTTTTATTTTCCAGATAAGATTGCCACACTTTCATTCCATAACGTCTGGATATTTCAGACACTTAATAGCTTCTTCTGTTTTAAAGCAATATCGGTCTTTTAATTTATTTGGCAGCAACTGTCTAATACAAAAATCGTCTGCACAATTAGATTGTTGCCCCGGTGTGGCAACAATCTAAGCAATGGATATAACTGCATAGATTTTGGGTTCACTGAGTCCAAAATCTTTAAGAACACTTGTACTATGTATTATCCTTCAACCCATAACACTGGTATAACATTTCTGTCATTTTTTGCTTATCTGTTCCCCTTATACCCAAGGACTTTAAATCCACTGTTTCATCAGCTATTTCAGATAAGAATTTTTTCATATCCTCTGCTATTTCCGGACTGAGTACTTGCCTTGTATTGGCTGTGATTAACTGTGCTAATCGGAACACATCGTTTTTATGTTTCTTTATATTTTTACTATCAACCAGTTCTCCATTCAACTTACGTTCTTTCAAATCCAGCCACGCTTTCGCCTTAAATGGTATCAGGCAAGTCGGACTCAATACCGGAATACCAGCAACCATCGTTTGTCCGGTTTTCAACAATTCATAATACGCTTCATTTAGGAGGATTGCCGACAAACTGGATATTTCATCATCTATCGGAAGCGGTGTGAGAACTGCATCATCTTCCAATATAATAAAATCCGGATTTCTGGAAAATATCTCTATCATATATGGATATTCTTTCCTTTTCGGAGATGTGAAACGATAAAACTGTGCATTTCCGGTGCTTTTATTCAAATGCTCATATCCTGCTTCCCTGACATACTCCCAAAACTTCTTGCCAAACTCCGCTGTTATGGATTCGACAATCAGTACAATATCTACATCTTTTGTAGCACGAAATGGTAATTCTTCATTTTCCATAATCAAATCACAAGCTGTCCCACCAATAATGACATATTGATTTTCAAAGCCCTGAAAATTTTCCTTAAATTTTGTAAATCCGTTGACCATTACTCCTGCAACCTTCTTCCCTGCAATTCATCTACTGCTTCTTCAATTCTCTCATCGTTTGTATCTCTAAAAGACAAAACAATGGAAATATCATCAGCACTGTTATCCTCTGAAAATTGTTTCGGGTTGTATGCCCATAATTCAAGTCTGACCTGTTTATCCGGGTCTATCAATTCATCAGTCAGCAAAGTTTTATCATAATCTTTCTCATTAATTGCATAGGTAACAACTCGGCTTGGATTTAGCATTGTTTTTTCAGAAAGTGCCGTTTCCCCTGCAAAGACCATATTTTCTGTAACTTGCGTCTTATCTATATATCCTGCTTTGCGGACAGGAGTCGTCAAATATACTTTTGCTTTTTCAAATAATTCATTTCGGCTATATTTTGATTCAATAAACTTGTTGACACCGTCTTTTGCTATAAGAAACAAATCCGTCGCTTCCAGCTGCTTTACTGCTCTGGTCAAGGTCATTGCTGTAAATGGAAGCACTTTTCCGGCTTCTGAAATATACAATCGCTTTTTCTTACTGTACAGATAAAACAAAAACAACTGCTGCGTGGAGTAAACAAACTTACTTGTCAGCTTTGTCGGTTCTTTCTCATCTGCAAGCATTGTTCCAATGAAAGGAAGAAAGACCTGCTTATCAGTAATAAACGGTATATTATTTTCTATAAGGCTTTTTCTTCGATAATTTGATACCGTTGTAAGTTCAAATACGACTGGCACATTATCAATTTGCTGTATTTTTACAATTTGTTTTTTCAATGCTGGAAGTGTGGCAAGTTCTTCTGTTGGAGCAAGCATTATACAACGTCTGTTTCCAATATATGCTGTGTGAAAATCATAACTTCCTGCAATATAAACAGGCAAAGAACCCTGGTGATTCCATGCTTCATATTTTATAGAAATCCCGAATACGCTTGTAAGCATATTTCTCATTCTCCTTTTAACTCAATTTCTTTTATTTTAACTTAGCTAATATTAAAAGTCAAGTTATTGAGTTATTTTGATTTTGTGTAGATAATCTGCACAAACTTCTCAAAGAGTCTATGGATATGAACCGTCGTTTTTACCGAGAAATCGCTACCTTTTTCAGAAAGTACATTTTCAATATCCACTTTTGCATCCCCAATGTCCACTTTTTCTTCACTCAAAAGTCCACTTATATGAAGATTTCGATTGTGGAGTTCATTTTTCTCGTTCAAATAAAGAATTCATATCTCCGTTATTCATAACAACAGCCTTCTTTTATGTCAAGTATAACATATTTCTTTTAAAATATACATCAAATTGTTATATATAACATATTTTGAATTGTCAATTACTATATTTTTCTTTAAATTTCTCTATCACACATCATATCAACACATTAATGATAAAAAAAGGACACTCTCTGAAAGATTTCTCCTTCAAAAAAGTGCCCTCAATACACAATATTAATATAACTTCGCTCCTGCCGGAATCTTGTCGTCAAGAATCAGAACATTAAGTCCTTCTCTTCCTTCTACAAGGTGTGTAGCGGAGATAATCATACCGCAGGAATCAATTCCCATCATATTACGTGGTGGAAGGTTTGTGATTGCAAGTAATGTTTTTCCAACCAGTTCTTCCGGCTCGTAGTAATCGTGGATTCCACTTAAGATTACACGGTCTGTACCGCTTCCGTCGTTTAATACAAATTTCAGAAGTTTCTTGGACTTCGGAACTGCCTCACATTCTTTAACTTTTACAGCACGGAAATCGGATTTGCTGAATGTTTCGAAATCAACCATATCTTCGAATAATGGCTCTACTTCTACATTAGAGAAGTCGATTTCTACCTTAACCGGCTCTGCTGCAACCGGTGTCTCAACAGCCTTTGGAGCTGCTGTTGTTGTCTGTGCAGCGTTGTTTGCTTCGTTTTTAGCAGCGCCCTGTGTTTTCATTGTTGGGAGCTTGCAGCGAGATTTTATATATATCTATTTGCCTCTACGCTTCTCTATTCTTCAAGCTTCTAATAATCTACATTTTTATATAACTCTACAACTTTTATTACAAGTTACCACCAATTTGGTGTAAAAGTGGTGCAGTTGTTGGTGTGCGTCCCTTATTATGAAATTTTAATCTTACCGCATAAATCTTCAAATGATTTAACTTTCGCCTCTTTTGTTGCTTCCGCATAAATTTCCATCGTTGTTGCGATATCTTTATGTCCCATAATTTCCTGAATTACTTTAAGATTTGTTTCATTCTCACAATATCTTGTAGCAAATGTATGTCGCAAATTATGGCAAGAAAAATTAGGCAGTAAAACGGGTGCTCTACGTTCTCTTTCCGCTCTTTCTATTTCTTCTTCATTATATGCCAAAGTTATACGTTTTATTGTTCTATTGATTGTCTGAGGATTATGTGCAAAACCATTTCTGTTCAAGAAAATAAAATCTGTATATCCATCAATTGATGCCTGACAAGTTAATCCTACTTCCTCTTGATACTTTTTCTCATTCAAAAGTGCCTGTTTTACTTCTGGCAACATTGGAATAATTCGGTATCCTGCAGTAGTTTTTGGTGATGTTACTGAAAAATAGCACTTGCCTTTATCTCTCTGGTAGTATACCATATTGTGATTAATTTCAATATAATTCTCATCCATATGAACATCTTCCCAACGTAACCCAACCACCTCTGATACACGACATCCTGTCCCCAAGAAGAATGTAAACAATGGAAGCCAATGTTTATATTTTTCGCTTTTATTTATATAGGAAACAAAAGCTTCTTGCTGCGGAATTGTAAGAGCATGACGTTTAGGTGTTTCAAAGTTATGTGATCGTTTCACATCTCCTAAAACTAAGTCGCTAGGATTTATCCTAATATAACCATCTTCAACCGCTAATATAAATACTTGATGAAGCACCGTATGAATACTCTCCAATGTTGCAACTGACATTTTCTTAGAATCCACAATGCCATTATAGTATCTTCTCACATCTGATTTTCGGATTTCCTTTATCTTTCTGTTTCCAAAATCATTCATAACAAAATGCTCATACATATAAATATAATTATTGCGAGTAGTTTGCTTTAATCCCACCTTATCATTTTTCCACATTTTATAGACATCATTCAATGTAATGTTCGAGCTTCCTTGTTGAATCCCATCCCGCAGATCATTCTGAATTTCTTTTTCTTTTTCACGCAAGCCTTCTAATGTAGAACAATATACCGCATGTCTTTTTTTATCTCCACCAATCCAACGATACATATAAAGTCCATCATTTTTTCGATAGGTTTCTCCGTCTTTCAACACTCTCCCTTTATGATCTTTTCTTTTTTGCATTCTTTTCTCCTTTTCTATACAAAGAAAAGGACTCTGCAAACTTATTATAACGCTTGCAAAGTCCCTTTTCTACGCCTAATCATTCATTTTTTTACACCAATAATTTATATAGAATATGCTGTTTCCGTATATTCATCTAATTTTTTACGTTTAATCAATCGCTTTGTTCCATTCCATAAAACAAACTGGCAATTCTGCTCATCCGTCATTTTGCGGAGCTTGTTAATTCCGATACCAGAATATGCAGCTGCTTCCTCAAGAGTTAAATTACTCTTTTCCCAAATAGGAACTTCTTTTACCATAGGCATCTTCCTCCTTCCTTTTTTATAGACTTATTTTTCCTAATTTCCCCGACAGAGAGAAACTTGTTTTTCAGGTGCTTTTTTCTCATCAAACTCCTGGCAACAAACTATTTCAAAACTTTTTATTTCTTTCATACCGAAAATCAATACATTATCTTCTTTCTTATTTTATTTTTTAATGTTCTTTGTTGCCATCTTAAAAAACAGTATAAATAACCAGTAAAATCAACATTTTCATATGTCATCAAAACTGGCAACAAAGTTCGTTTTTTGAATAAAACAGCTGTATTATCAGGAAGATTTCCTCTCTCTTGTCGGGCTAATGGAACGGAAGTTCCATTTGTTCTGTTGCCGAAAGTTCTCTAAATCCATCTCCGCCAATTTCGTTGCCGCCCTCTATCTCTTCACTTTTTCGAGTCCAACATCGTTGTCTTCCATACCCTTCTGAGGTAAATCTATGATAACCACCTCGCTTCCATCCAATAATCTGAGTATCCATGATTTGACAAATTTCATTTGTCTCATACTTCTTAGGCTCACGATCCCCGTGATTAAAAGCCTCACTCCAAATCTGAATAGAACATACATAATTTCCTTTATAATTATCAAGCCACCCTTGGATTGTTCCTGCCAAAGTATCCTCTTGCATAAACTGTTTCCGGTACTCATCAATTTCCTTTTGCATTTCTTTTGTGAATTTCAGAAGATTACCTTTGTTTTCTTCACTGTGATAAATAATCATTGCTTCTGCCCACAATTGATTAAAATATGCTCTGGCTTCTTCTTCATCATCTAAAATATGTTTCTCTGCTTTTGAAGCATCAATCATGATTGGAAGAAACCTTCTTGCACCAGTTCTATCAAACGGAATAAACTGATAGGTATTGGTAGATCCAGCGAATACACATTGCCTTTTTCGATCTTTTTCAAAACGTGCATAGGCCGTTCTATATGTATCCTTTTGTCGGCTCAAAAATGATTTTATTTCTTCGTTACTTTTTGCACTGATAGCAGCAATCATTTCAGACATTTCTATGATCCAATGTCCTCTAATTGATTCAAATACCTTTTTATCACCCAAATCTCTTAAATCATCCGAAAACCAATTATCTTTCAAGGATAAAAAACGAAAGAACGTGGATTTTCCTGCGCCTTGTTGTCCCACAAGACAAAGCATTTCATCCGCTTTTATTCCTGGATAAAACACTCGCAATAAAGCCTCCATCATAAAGTGTTTTAATACTTCATATACATAGTCTGAATCATCTGCCCCCATATATTTTTTCAGCACATATCGTATTCGTTCTTCTCCATCCCATTTTAATGTTTCTAGGTATTCGCAAATCGGGTGATACGCTCTGTTTGCAGCTTCAATTTGCAATGCCTTATACAAATTTTTTTCATTTCCTAATCCATAGTACACTTCAAAATATAGATAAAACTGATCAATCGCATTGTCGGTCAGAATCTCCCAATCTTCATCCCACCAAAGTTTCCTCGATATATCGACTCTTTCAGACAACCGATTATATCGAAGACAACCTTTAATCAATGGATCATCTCGAAAAATCATCATATAATTTTGAACCGTTCCTTTGATATCTCCCTTTTCATTTTTCAGTAAACATTCCTTAATTTGTCTGATTGCATTTAGATCTGCCATCTCACCCATCCGTTTCAAAGTATCCTTCTTTTTATTTTCATCCATTTTTTCTGCATCTTCTATCAATCTTTTCAACCTCCTTCTTAATCATTTCAACAACTTGCACTTTTTCTTCCTCTTCTCCGAATAATAAAAGATCTAAGTAATATTCAACAATGGTCAGATATTTCAACGCCTCTACAAATTTTTCATCCCACTTCTCTTCCGGCGATTTAGGTACAAATTCTTTTTTCCATTTTCGCAACAATATATGGTAATCCAGCATCGCACGAACACATTCTATATACTCTTGTTCTTCTGATTTCACTAAATTTTTTTCTGGTTTGCTCTTCAAAATCTTCCTTGGTTTTTTTATTTTTCTTCTGTCTACTCTAGATATTTGAATTCCGAAATCATCTGCTAATTTTAATGCAGCCTCTTTTAAGGAAAGTCCAAAGAGCTGTGCTGTGAAATCTATCACATCGCCAGTCACTCCACAACCAAAACAATAATATCTTCTGTCCACTTTCATGCTTGGTGTTTTGTCATTATGAAAAATGCAACTAATCAGCCCTGATTTTGTTATCTTAAATCCATAGAACTCAGCCGCCTGCCGAACTGTCACATTTTCTTTCACTTCATCAAATAATCCCATAATCCCTCCAATCAAAAAAGAGCACTCTGTTTATTCCAACGGAATTCCCAAAATGCTCTTATCGCTCATTATCTAATGAGGATTCTTTATTCAATTTTCCAGTTTCTCCATTTCTTGTTATACTTGCTTTCTTCTCAGATAATTTTTTTAATATAGATGGTTTTACTTCTTTTTTTATTTCTTGAACCATGATATTTTTGTTTTCCGGTTTCAATAATCTGTTTTTCATTTTCGAAATCGTCTTCGTAATTGCATATTCAATCTTTTTAACTACTCCATCTAAACGATCAATAGCATACTGTTTTTCTCTTTTAGATGCCTTTCTTTCTGGTCTTAAAACCCATTTCTTACTATCCTCAACTAATTTAATATCCTCTTTTCTAGTAGCAATCTCAATTTCATCTGCAATTCTTTCCACCGCCTTTTCATAAACCTCATCTGTAACATCATCTATCAGTTTTTCTACATCTTCAATTTTAAATTCAAGCTGTTTCAGTGTTTCGTCTTGCTGAAGAATTCGCTCCGCATTATCAAAAAATTCTTCTGACTGTGCTTTGAGCTTTTTCTCTTGATCAATAATCTTTATGCTGTTTTCTTTGTACTGAACCTCTTGTTCAAAAATCTCATATTTTTTCTGATTAACCACTTCTATCTGACTCTGAATTGATTCTTCCAAAGATGCAATATCCTTTTTCTGCTTCATTCGAATATAATCTTGCTTTTCAAGATATTCCCTTCCTCCATAACTTGGTTCTTCATCTAACTCTAATCCATGCTTTTTACAAATATCAAAAAGAAGTATTCTGCAGGTAGCGTCAAAAACCATTTTCCTATTGTTAAATCTACCAGCCTTCTTTTCTGGATTTGGCAATTCAAAACCTAATGTTTCAAGTGCTTTTTCCTGTTGGGGAAATATTTCTCCATAAGCATTCTTACAATCAAAAACATGGCGTTCATGAATGTGTGGAGTGGACTCATCCAAATGCAAGGACCAGTTCAATAAATGAAAATGTTCTCCAAAACGATCACTAAGTTCAGTAATAAATTCTGTTACGATAGTCAACAACACATCTGAATCAACATAGTCATCTTTTGTTCCAATCTGATAAATGGTTTCTTCCGGACACGTTTTCTTATGAGTCCTAATATCATCTGTTGTTCTATTTCTTTCAGGATGATGATTTTTTAAATTTCTTGCATTCTGTCCTTCCACATACTCTTGATAGTGAATCTTATAAAAAAGTTGTTCTACTTCTTCAAAGGAATCGACAATCTCATCCTCTTTTCCTGTTACTGAAGCAGATCTGATACCATTGTAACAATCCCAATAAACATTTCTCTTGGCTCGTTCCAAATCGATATGATCACTATCATCAATATCGAACTGTCTATCATTGTGCTTAGGATTATAAACACCATTCTTTCCAATTCTTCCATTATGTCTAGTTAGTTTCACTTTGTCGTCTCCTTTCTTTCTGTTCTCGCAGAGAACTGCAGCGAAGCTGCCATAAATCCTGCCTTTATCGTCAGGAAATACCCAGTACTAAGTGACGAAACGTCTCTTAACTGGGCAATGGCTGCCGCCCTTAACCTGCCAAGGACTTTGTCCCTTGACCCTAGCAGAATGTTCGCCACTTCCTGCACCTTTTGCACAAAAGGATTGCATCCCTCTGTACACCTGCCCAGCAAAATCCGTAGTTCTTGATTCTGTCCCTTAATCAATCACATCGGTTTTCGCTGTTTTTCTGATTTGTGCACCAATCGGAAAGTTTTGCAAATGAGCAAAACAAAAGCGACCAACGTTTTCGGTTGATTGCCTTTGGCTTAGTCATTATTTAATTGTCCTCTAACTCTTGCATCTTTATTTCAAACGCAATTTCTTGAACTACTTTTACACAAGATGCAGTTTCTTTAAGAACTTCCTTCGTCCAAAAGTGAATTGGTACCCAACCTTTAGCAAGTAGTTCTTTATCCACTCTTGTATCTCTCGCCATATTTTCTTCTATCTTTTCAATCCAATATTCTCTGTTGCGTTTTAGTTTTGGCTTTTTATTATCCCAATCATAACCATGCCAAAACTCACCGTCAACGAATATTGCTATATTATATCGAAGAATTGCTATGTCTGGAGAACCCGATAAACTCTTATCATTTAATCGATATCTAAAACCTTTATGCCATAATTCCTTTGCAAGAAGTATTTCAGCAGTACCTTTTTTCAGTTTTACATTGGACATCCTTTTTGATGTCGCTTCATCAGTATCATAATGTTTTGGATGCTTCATCTCACACCTCTATATCTCTGGTGTTTGTTTTAATTCTTCAACAACAGACAAACCTTTTATCCAGACATACTGTGGTAACATACGAATTCCATTCACACACTCTGTCTTATTGTGCATAGATGAATCCTTCCCTGATCCACGTACAAAAACATCATTTTCGCTTCCCTTTAAGAAGTTAGGTGCTGTGCTTACTTCCCCATTTTTTAAAATGACAGTTGTGCCATCACTACGTTTCTGGATAACATCAGTAAGTTTATGATTCATAATTTTATCTCTGGTATCTTCCCATAACTTTCGAACTTTCGTATCAATAAATTCATCACTGAATACAATTCTTTTAAACCCAAGAAAAACATTTGATGATAATGAATTTGGTCTATATTTTGTTTCTGGATCCTCTGGAGCTTCTTGGAACATAATACATAATAATGCATGATCAGCAAAATATGCATACATGTCTGAATCTTCAAAAGTCATAGCTCGTTCAGTCCCATCATCATCAATTACATTTTCTCTAATCATTTCACTGAAATCAATATGATACAGTTTCATATCTTCAGTACGACCGCCTTTCGAAGTAAAAGCAATAGTTTTAGCAATTAATCCAAATCGTTCAAACAAATCTATCTGATTTAATTTTTTTGCTGTTCCTCCAAACATTGCAATAACAATTTTCTCTGCAACACCTTTCATACTCAACTGTCCATCTGTTTGAAGTTCCAAATTAAAACGGTTTATCAGTTGCCGGATATTTTCCCCAGCATACAATTTTGTTAATTCTCGGCACTTTGAATCTATATCCGATATTGATACGTATCTTCCCGGAAGTTGTTCGAGATCATATCCAAAATGCTTTGCAATTATCGAAGAAAGGGTTGGTTTTTTCAGTCTAAATCTTGGCGGAAACTTAGGCGCCAAATCAATATAGCTTAATACTCTTCTTAATTCTCCATGTACGTCTATATATTCTTGTTTTACAGCTGCTTTCCAGCTTTTATCTCGTGGACCAGAATGGTGTGACACTACTTTTGCACAAAGAGCTCGCACATGTTCCCAGTCATTTTTCAATACTTCTACATCCTCAGCTGAAAACTCATGAAATTCGTATCCAACAACCGGAAAATCTTTATACTCATACGCAGATACAGCATGATTAGCTGCATAATAATAATAGATAATAAGCATGTGTTCCAGCTTTTGCCAAAAGTGCGATGTTTCAAATTCTTGTTCCGCAATGTCATATACGCCAACAGCCGTAATTGACATTGGCTCTTTCGCAACATAGTGTCTCCTAGGTTTTTCCTGAATCAACATCCCTGTTGTCTTAAGTTCTGTTTTTACATTTTCTGTCCCATCAACAATAATTAAGTCTGCTTCCTGTTTAGTGTCTGGTGGATATTCAAAAATGCACTGTTCAACAATAGATCCTGCAATTCCTTTTTGAAGATTAAAATCTTGTACGTGCTTGAACATTCCTTTGTTATCAATCTCTTCAAATGTTTTCCCCAGATAAGCTTCTAGTCTACGAATCAAGGTATCCTTATCGTAAATATGATTCGGCATTCAATCCCCCCCTTTATATATCCTTATTCATCTTTTGCATTCGTACGAACGCTTATAAAGTGTATTATTAGTTTCTAAATCCAAAAGATTATCCATCATATATTATCGGTAACAATATCCATACTATTTCGCGTTAATCAAACGAATAAAAAATCTCTACAGAATATAATGATTCTACAAGATGTAAATCTCATCTTCTGAAAACCAACCGTTTGATAATGCTGTATTTTTAACCGATTCCATATTTTCTGTATAAGCAACAACAGCCAAACTCTTCTTTGCTCTTGTGCAGGCAACGTAAAAGAGACGTGCCGTTCTCGTGATGCTGGTATCCTTGCCATCACGCTTATTTTTTACGTCAGTATCACTTTGAGCTTTTGCACCAAACAACTTCTCGTAACTAAACAAAAATCCTCTAGCCTGTGCATCATCCATAATAACCATAACTCTGGGAAACTCTAACCCCTTAACGCCCTGATGGGTAGCAAAACGAGTATTGTCAGTAACATATGAAGAATACTTTTCCAATTCACAAAACGGTACAGATAATGCATTTCTTAGTGCTGTTACTTTTTCATTTTCTCCTTGGGAGAATTCTGTTAACAATTCGTCAACACGATTTCCAACCTTAAACAATCTTGTATCTCGAATGGATTTTAAGACTTCCAAACAAGACGGAATTTTTTCGTCCTTCCATAGGTTCATTAATGATTCTACTGCGTTCCTAGCTTTTTCAAGCATTTTGGTTTGATCGTCTGATTCGGACGCAAAAGCTTCTTTATCTAATAATGGTGAATTCTTTCTTACAATTTTGGAAACCTCAAAGTCATTTCCACTCTGATATGCTTCCACTAACGGAGACACAATCTTTGATAAAATCGACAATTCCGTAATAGATCCATCACGCAGCGATGTATCGAATTTTCCCGAATTATTTAATGGCATATATAAATCAGCAAATCCAAACCTACTTGCCGCCATATGATGTTCAAGAATTAAGCTTTTATACTGCGTATCGTCATTCCAGCCGATGTCTCCAGTATCTTGTGCCATAAGGTCTGCTGCCTTCTTCTCAACACTCTCTTTATCATCCGAAGTTGAAGCAATAAATAATCGCACAATTCCTTTTTCTACATCACTTCTTGCCTGTTGTTTTTGACCATCTATAGTACTCCTTATTGAGTTAGCTAAGGCAACAATACGATTAGCACTTCGATGATTCATTACTTTTACTGGTTTTACCCACTCGTCAGGAATACAATTAGCAAGATTATCTTTGCCATCATTATAAATTCTTTGCATGGTATCGCCAAACATTCCAACAATAAATCTGTCTTTGTATTTTTCACATACAATAAGCAAGGCATCAACAAGTTCCTTTTTAGTATCTTGACTTTCATCAATAAGCAGTATTGGGTATTTTGCCGTTAAGATATCTTGCATAGTTGGCTCTGTCGCAATAAACTCTGTACTCATTTTTACGACTTCACTATGACTAAGGGAATCATAGCCGACATTATCTCCATTCGGATTATAAGAAAACTTTTTTACTGTCTCAATTTTTGCAAGTCGTTCTGTTTTTTTCTTAATCTCCTCAGCTCTTTTTTCGCCTGCTTTACCACCACGCCCCTTAACCTGTTTTTGCTGAAGCTCTTCAATTTCCTTTTGAATAAATTGTGTGACCCACTCCTTTATATCTGCCTGATAACTCTTTATTAAATCCCACAAAAAGCTATGTATCGTAGATACAGAAAAGATTGGTTTATACTGCAGTCTCCTGGATATTTCGTCGCAAGCCGCATTTGTGTAAGTAATAACGGCAATTTGTTTGCCCTTCATTAAAAGACTTTTACCTCGTTCTTTATCTAAGAAAGTAAGTGTGTTTATCAGACTTCTAGTCTTTCCAGAACCTGCTCCTGCAAATACGAAGAAACATTTAGGGTCTTCTGTAGAAAAACAGTCTTGTATCTCTTTCTCTACGTGATCATCAATATGATTATCTATGGAATATTCTTCCAAGGTTATTGTTTTTGTCATCATCTTATTCCTCTGGATTTAAATATGCTTGTAACCACTCTAATCCTTCGTCAATATAAGCGGGAACTATAAGCTTGTTTGGATCAACGGCATAAATCAAATCTAATGCAAATTCAGCCTTTTGATCCGATTTGCCATTACGCAGTATTTCATATACTCCTTTATGGAAATCTTCAAAAGAGCTTGCTGCATTAATCTCATCGCTCACACTCTTTACTAAACTGCCAGTATCATCTGTTGATATACCTTTAAAAAGCTGATAATTTGTATATACGAGGCAGTCTTCAAATGTGCTTGCAATAGCCTCTTTATCAGTGCCATTATAGTCAATAACAACCGGATTTTGGTATGCGACCCGAATAGAGTATTTGTATGGCGTTTCCTTAATTATTTCCTTCTTTTCAGAAGGAATCGCCAAAAGCTTGTCCAAATCATTTTCCCTAACAAGCCATTTAGCAATTGTATAATTGCTACTAATAAGACCTTTTCCACGTTCTGGGCAAGCCGCTTTATGATGCCCTTCGTTTTCCGCTGAATCTATGTCTGCAATAACGAGAGTAGGTATACATAACTTTTCAATCAATGGATTGAGGCGATGCGAGTGACGACCATTTATACTCAGTATCGATATATATCTTTGGTACAACTTGGGATACTTGTTTCGTATGAAATGTGGCAATAACATATTCTCCGCCGAACCCTCTACTAAAATCACGGCATCAGCAAAAAACAAATCGCAATGTGTTGCTTGCAAGTAGCGCGTAACAAATTTATCGGTTTCATCTTCCTTCCCAAATACATCAGAAAGATTTATTACCTTTGATGTTGCAATTGTGCTTTCCGAACCTTCCGATAACCGTTTAAAGTAACGCAAATCTGCAAAATCGGTTTCTCGGGCAACATGGCTTGAATGAGTACTAATTACTAGTTGTGTAGCATAATTTTCATTCTCTTTTATAAATTTATGATTTGTTAAAACATCATATGCTTTACGGATAAATACTTGCTGAACCTGTACATGGAGATGCGCTTCCGGTTCTTCAACCAAAACCAAATGCAATGGCTCTATCGCCCGCTCAGAATCTTTCTTTGCCTGTTTAGCTTTTCCTTCACGCATCCAGTCGTCTCTGAATCGCATTAAATCAAAGACCATAGAAATAAGATTCTGATAACCAAGGCCGTTGTATTTCTCCGGTAATTTTAGACTGTCATCACTTTTACTAAGAGCGTATTGTACGGCAGCATCATGCTTTAATGTCTCACCCGTAGACATTTTTGTAGCAATTGTGAGTTTTGGATCTGCTATTCCAGGGTACCCCAACTCCTCTAACTCATGAATTGCCGGTTCGAATTTTTTTGCAAGATTTATGTCAAACGCTTTCCTCGCTTCTTCAGTAGCCTGCAAAATATCTAAATCCTCTGGGGAAGGGGATTTCTCTGGGTCGAGGTGTTTGTCATAATAGCTACGCATTTGTTCCGATAACTGTTTTTTAGTCCTTTCGGTTCCATCTGCATTGTCTGGATCCGCAACCCCTCGCTGCGCATCAATCATATCCACTTTAATAATCCCTTTTAGTGGATTATCAGTAAAGCATTCCATTTCGAAAGGTGTTGTCTGTGGCTCATCCTCTTCTGCTTTTGCCGGATTTAAAATAAATGTCTTAATCGAAAAATATGTATTAAGATTCTTCTCTAGGAATTCGCATAGATTTTTCGGATATAATCTTATTTCAACCTTTTCTTTCGCTTTTTCAGTTTTACGTGCCGCAGAATATACCTCTCTATATTCTGAAAATAGTTTAGAAATATCTTTCGGCAAAAAAGCCAGTCTAACGCCTAATTTGCCTCCGCGCCATTTCAATGTTGGAATGATGCCAGCCACATAATGTATTTCGTTTCGCGAAACATCAAGCCATATATCCATTTTAGGAACAAATAGTTCCCATTCTGTCAAGTCAACAGGTTCTTCGCATCCTTCTTCTATCCATCTATCTCCAATCTGATTGATATCTGAACGTTTTGATATGGTTATATCATTAAAAGTAAAACTCCTATCTGCAAGGAATTTTCCAAGAGCATCCATAGCGGATGTTTTTCCACTATTATTTGCGCCAACGAAAAGCGTGTTTTTTTTACTGAAATCTATATGGCACTGTAAAAGTTTTCGAAAGTTTTGGATATTTATTGCCAGTATTCTCATACTTACCTCCGTATTTCACAAACAATTATTTTGTTAGTTGTACATAAAAATAACAGGACACAATATGAAGAAAGGTGCGTGCTTATTAAGCCTTATAACATCTTCTAAAATTGCAATGATATTCTACAAAGAAATTTTTTAATCGTATACACATTACGATTTTTTATGACCAGAGCTATCTCTCCGCCAGTATCAGTCTAAAATTATTCTTCCAACATTAGTTTTCCACTTTAGCTTTCGCCTTTAATCAAGCAAGTTTTTCTTCTTCAATAATTTTGTCCAGAACTTCTCCCATTCTAGTAACCATAGAAACAACCAGAGCATTTCCCATACAGAAACGCCGCATTCGATCAGGCATCTGGGTTTCTTTTCCATCCATCAATGTAATTTTGGTCCACTCATCATCAAATCCTTGAATTCTTTCTGCTTCTACCGGTGTGATGAGTCTTAATCTTCCTGTTTCAGGATCTGCAATAACGTGTGTAGAACGATTCTTTGTCCCCTCAGAAGTAAGCATTGTTCTTGCCGGTCTATTCAACGGATCCGGAAAAGCAATCGGACCTTCTGAAAAAATGTATTCATGACCAGATGCTGAAACTCTAGGGATTCTTTTTGCACCTTTCATATATGTCCAAGATGCCATATCATCTAAGCTAATATAATATGACTCGTCAACACCTTTCTGAGCTATTTCAGATAATGACATGGGATTTATTTCCACAGGTGTTACAGTTGTTGTAAAGACTTCTCCATCCTTCATATACCCCGCACTTTGAAAACCGAATTGAAAATTCTTCGTCATTTCCAAAAGATCATTATCTGATTCCTCCGCACCTTCTTCAAGTAACTTTATTCTATCAAGCTTTGAAACATCAGAACAGAGTACAGTTGTCTCTACAAGTGAAGCATATTCTGAGATTGGAAATGATTTTGCCATAAAACCATCCGTTGACAAAATAGCATCAACTCCACAGTTGTCCATTGTTTCTGCATATTTGGTATCTTTATTGTATGCAAAAATGAATGTTCTTCGACGTCTTTGTGCTGCTCCATACTCTGCTGCATTTATTACTCTCCATTCTGCTCTATATCCTAGCTGTGCAAATGATGTTAAAATAATGCCGAAATCGCGTCCTCTTTGGGATGCTGGTGATTTCAGAAGTCTATCAACGTTTTCTAATATAACAAAAGGTGGTCTTTTGGCAATTAAAACATCTCTAATCTGCCACCACAAAACACCTTTTTTCCCTTCAATTCCTTTTGATGAGGATAATGAATGTGCAACTGAATAATCTTGGCAAGGAAACCCTCCTACAAGAAGATTATGATCAGGAATATTGTTCTTGTTCATTTGACTGATATCTTCACCAGTATGGAACTCTCCTTTTAAATCTGCACAATCACCATAATGATACACATAGCAATCATGCGCCCATTGTTTTTTCTTTCCCGGCTCCCATTGTGAAAACCATGTAGTTTCCCATCCTGATTCCAATTTATCGAATCCTAATCGAAAACCACCAACGCCTGCAAATAGCTCGCAAATAGTTTTTTTCATTGTTAAAGTCCTCCTTGGCACAATGTACCATCACACTTGTATTTTAGGGTAAATTATTAGCACCATCGAATGATGGATCCAGTAGCCCTAACTAAAAAAGTATAACATAAAAGCAACCGACTGAATACTATCTTTTTGTCAATAAATCTCAAAAAACTACTATTATTTTTTTATATGATGCACTCCATATTTCTTTGCATACTCACTAGATGTCTTCCTTCTCTCTTCTGAATATGGTGCTGTCAAACGAACCGATAACCTACCTTTGTCTATCTCAAATGTCATTCCCCCCTCATTATTCTGGCTCTTGAATTGACAATTTTCTGGATATTGTTCAACAAAGGACATAAACCTACGTTGCAATCCTTTGTTATACGTAAACACATTCCAAAAATCATCTTCCTCATTTGTAAGAATAATAGTTTCCTTCTCATACTTTGTTAATCTTGTCATAAATATCGTTCCTTTCAATTCTGTATCAAAAAAATCAAGTGTAGATATAGTTTTTTGCACTTCATCACCTACACATATAGTTTTTATTAAGCTATCTCTTTCACAATTAATAAATCCTTTTATTGCGCTTTCAAATATTTCCGTTCCCTAACCCTCTTCTTTTTAGGATTGTATGCTCTGAAAAGATACGCCGCATGCATATTCAGTTCAGGTATCCTCATATTCAAAAGCTATTCAATTGTCAATGTACAAAGATTGATATTATTAAATATCCTTCTATATAACGAAATGCTGAGAGGCATTTTTACAGGGTCTTCTGGGAAATATATAAAAATTTTTGAATTGTTGATGTGTGATATAGAATAAAAAATAACCAACTACAACGCTGATTACTTCTATTTTTGATATTGAGATATTTTCAATAAAACAAAAAAACAGCTGGGTGTACCAACTTTTTTGGTACACTCAACTGTATCTTTTATTACTATTTTTCTTTTACACCATTCTTTTGCAGAGTCCTTCCCTTAGACTTTTAAAAAATTTGGTGTAAATGTGGTGTAGTAACCTGTTTTCCTGTTTAAAATATAGCTTAAAACTTCTTGCTCTTAGTACAATTTTGCTCCTGCCGGAATCTTATCATCCAGGATCAGAACATTGAGTCCTTCTCTTCCTTCTACAAGGTGTGTAGCGGAGATGATCATACCGCAAGAATCAATTCCCATCATCTTACGTGGTGGAAGGTTTGTGATTGCAAGCAATGTCTTTCCTACTAAGAATTCTGGCTCATAGTAATCGTGAATTCCGCTTAAAATCACACGATCTACGCCACTTCCGTCGTCTAATACGAACTTCAGAAGCTTCTTAGATTTTGGAACTACTTCACATTCTTTAACCTTTACAGCACGGAAATCTGATTTGCTGAATGTTTCGAAATCTACCATATCTTCAAATAATGGTTCAACTTCTACATTAGAGAAATCAATCTCAACCTTCGCTGGTGCAGCTGCATTTTCTACTGGAACAACTACTTTTGCAGCGATTGGTTCTGCCTGTGCAGCGTTGTTTGCTTCGTTCTTAGCAGCGCCCTGTGACTTCATTGTCGGGAACAGAAGCACATCACGGATTGCTTCTGCGCCTGTAAGGAGCATACACATACGGTCAATACCGAATCCGATACCGCCTGTTGGAGGCATACCGATTTCCAGTGCGTTCAGGAAATCTTCATCAGTAGTATTCGCTTCCTCGTCACCCTGTGCAAGCTGCTCTTCCTGTGCTTTGAAGCGTTCTCTCTGGTCGATCGGGTCGTTCAGCTCAGAATAAGCGTTCGCCATTTCCCAACCGTTCATAAAGAACTCAAAACGCTCTACATATTCCGGATTCTCCGGTTTCTTCTTGGTAAGCGGAGAAATCTCAACCGGATGATCCATAATAAAGGTAGGCTGAAGAAGATGTTCTTCTACAAATTCCTCGAAGAACAGATTCAGGATATCACCTTTTTTATGTCTCTCTTCGTAATCAATGTTGTTTTCTTTTGCAAGTCTTCTTGCTTCTTTCAGAGTTTTAACTTCATTCCAGTCGATGCCCGCATATTTCTTAACTGCATCAACCATAGTCAGACGCTCAAACGGCTGACCCAGATCCATCTGGATTCCCTTGTATACGATTTTGGTAGTTCCCAGAACTTCCTGGGCAACAAAGCGGTACAGATTCTCGGTCAGATCCATCATGCCGTGATAATCTGTATATGCCTGATAAAGCTCCATCAGTGTAAATTCCGGATTGTGACGGGTGTCAAGACCCTCGTTACGGAATACTCTGCCGATTTCATATACTTTTTCAAGTCCACCTACAATCAGTCTCTTAAGATAAAGCTCCAGTGAAATACGAAGCTTCAGGTCTTCATTCAAAGCGTTAAAGTGTGTCTCAAACGGACGTGCTGCCGCACCGCCGGCATTGGATACCAGCATTGGAGTTTCAACCTCCATAAAGCCCTCTCCGCTTAAATATTTACGGATTGCACTGAGGATTTTGGAGCGTTTTACAAACGTATCCTTTACCTCTGTATTCATAATCAGATCCACATATCTCTGACGATAACGCATATCTGTATCTGTCAGCCCGTGGAATTTCTCAGGAAGAATCTGTAAGCTCTTGGAAAGAAGAGTCATACTTTCTGCATGAATAGAGATTTCGCCTGTTCTTGTTCTGAACGCAAAACCTTCCAGACCAAAGATGTCGCCAATATCGGATTTCTTGAAATCTGCATATGTCTCAGCGCCAATGGCATCTCTTGCTACATATACCTGAATATTTCCTTCCAAATCCTGAATATTACAGAAAGAAGCTTTACCCATAACTCTCTTGAACATCATACGTCCGGCAATCGTTACATGGATCGGGCTTGCATCCATGATGCTTCTTCTCTCTTCATAGTCTTTTTTGAGCACTTCCTTTGCCTGCTCTTCATCAAGACCTGTTACATCCGGTTCTGTGCGGTCTTTGAGAAGTTCTGCCTCATGTGCTTCATAAAGCTTCTTTACTTCCAGTGAATGATGAGTCTGATCGAATTTTGTGATTTCAAATGGATCTTTACCATTAGCCTGCAGCTCTGCCAGTTTCTCACGGCGAACTTTTAATAACTGGTTTAAATCCTGTTCCTGCTTCTTCTGCTCTGCCACCTTTGTGCCTCCTTCGTTTTTATTAAATGTTTCTCTGAATTTCAAGAACCTTATACTGCATTACGCCTGATGGCATTTCAACCTCTACAACATCCCCTTTATGCTTGCCCATTAAAGCTTTTCCTACAGGAGATTCGTTGGAGATTTTTCCCTCAAGGCTGTTTGCCTCTGTAGAACCTACAATTTTAAGTTCAATATCCTCTTCAAATTCATAATCGTGTACTTTAACTTTACATCCAACGCTGATTTTATCAAGGTCTACCTCGTCCTCAACAACAACCTCTGCGTTTTTCAGAATTTTTTCGATTTCTTCAATACGTGCTTCGATATCTCTCTGCTCGTCTTTCGCTGCATCGTACTCAGCATTCTCGGATAAGTCGCCCTGCTCTCTGGCTTCTTTGATTTTTTCTGCTACTTCTTTTCTTTTTACTACTTTTAAGTCATGCAGCTCGTCTTCCAGTTTTTTAAGACCTGCATAAGTCAGTAAGTTTTTCTTTGCTTCCATCTTACCTTACTCCCTTTCAAACCCGAGGTTTATAAAATTACATTTACCAACCGGCAAATCTGCCGGAAGTATTCTCTTCGGTTCATGTGTTTCCCAGTACATCTTACCTGAAAAAGGGCAGACTTATTCTAGGATATTCACAATTCCAGTATTATACCGAAAACAGCACTGCTTGTCAAGCTTTGCAAACAAAGCAGCCCCGAAAAGTACAGGCTTTTCGGGACTGCTTCTGCATTATTTTTTATGGAAAGGAAACTGTCGGCTTTTTTATTTCGTAATCTTGACAGAACTGCTCTGTCCTTTTCCTTTAAGAAGCTTCTGATATGCTTTCAGTTGCTTGGACGGAACCTTGATTACCGCCTTTCTGTGAATGCCTTTAAATGCATTCTTTTCAACAGTTTTCAGTACAGATGTTTTAATCTGAATGCTGGTCAGGGCTTTACAGCCATAGAATGCGTTCTGACCGATAGATTTCACCGCGGAACCAATAGTTGCTTTTTTCAGCTTCGTCCAATTCTTAAATGCGTTAGATTCCACTCTTGTAACTTTAAAGGTATAGCCTGCAATCTTTACGGTAGACGGAATGGATAATCCTGTCCCCGTCTTTTTTAAAGCACCATACACGCTTACTTCGCCTGATTTATAGTGGGATTTGGTCACTTTATATTTCAGGTTTCCTATTGCAGCTTTCTTATTCTTTTCCGGAATCGCACTGATTTTAAAGTTTTTACTGATTGTTCCGGTATATTTGCCTTTTCCTTTGATAATAACTGTCGCAGTTTTTCCGGCTTTTGTATTGTTCTTGTAACTTACTGTGTAATCTGTGTCTTTCTTTAAGGTAACTCCTTTATAAGTCACTTTTACAGATGGAGTTACAGCTTTTCCCTGATAAATCTGCGTTTTAATGGAAGAAACCTCTGCGTCTGCAATGGATTTAACGATGTTCCCAACTTCAACATATACAGGAGTTTCCTCTCCTGTTTCAAAAGTTACCAGATTATACTTTCCGCCTGCCGCTATATTTTTCGGCATTCTCAAATTTCCGTCTTCGAAGTAAAAGCCTACTACGTTCCAGTCTGTATCTGCCGCGTCTTCACTTATTGTCAAAAGAGAGGATTTCACATCTTCCATCTTAGCCATAAAATCCCAAGGACCTGTTTCTCCGCCCCAAAAATCATAATTGATGTCGAAACAGTCTCCCACGAAAGGAGCTCCTGCCGCTTCTGCCCTCTTGCTGTCATAATACTGGATTTCCCAGAGAGCGGCTCCCTCCGGATACTCTTCTTTCTCATATTTCATTTCACCTGTGAAATGAACAGTCGGAATCTTTCCTTCTCCTGCTTCCAGCCAGAATTCAATCGGACCGTTTCCTGCATGTTTACTTATCGTATTAATATCAAGAACAGCTCCTGATTTTACAAGCAGCTCTACTGCATCTGATTCTATAACTCCGGCTTCGAGCCAGTCTGTAATAATCGTAAGCTGGCTTGCCAGAAGTTTTTCACATACCAGATTTTTAAACGTACTTCTTATGGAGATAATTGTATCTGCGTTTACCGGCTGTGAAAAACGGCAGTCAATAAAGACAGCGTCCCCTTTTCCTGAAACACTTAATTTCTCTGTGGTATTGCAGATACCCATTATCTTTGCAATCTTTCCTTCCGGAACAACAACTCTGGATACCTGTGACGGATGTGCTTTCCATTCATCTGTCGCCTCGTTGTAATCTCCCTTGATGTCAAAGATAATTCCCTTTACATCAGCAGGTACGCTCAGTTCTGTAATCTTCGCGTCCCATGGAAGATTAATTTTATAATATCCCTGACCATTTTGATATTTCTCTGCAAGATTTACATACCTCAATGCGTCTGCTGCATTTCCTGAAGAAGCAATCCAGTCTGTGCAATGATCCGGAATGTCATCCAGTCCCCAATTATTAAAAATCATTTCCGCAGACATTCCGTCTGTCTCTTTAATAAATTCAACGTCAAAAGCATTTTCTCCCTGTTCGCCCGGGTAAAAAACCGTTCCGTCCATGTTAACTGTCCCATCGGAAACCTCGATTCTGTTCCGCATCTCAAAGACATCTTTTTCAGAAAGCGAATCCGCAAATTTTATACCGCAGCTTCCTTCTTCCAGCTTAATAAAATTCCACTCAGCGCCTTCCGGAACATCAAACTCTTCCACATACTGAATCCAGATTCCTGCAGGCCATGTATTTCCTTCTTCATCGAACTCCATTCCGAAATCAAAATTATCATAAAAAACCGGAATTTTATCCTCTCTATACCCTTCTACAAAAACTCCCATTCCATGACCTGTATGGTTCTCAATTTTACGAAATTCCGCAAGTCCTCTTACTTCAATATGGTCCGTATTATAAATAAATTTATCAATTCCCCGGATTCCGCCAAGACGTACCCAGTTTTTAACTTCCAGAGTATTCCTTCCGGTTCCTTCTATGATTCCGTTTGAATCTACATCAATCAGCCTTACAGAAGTTCCCTCTGCAAGCTTCAGACTTCCCGGTGTATTGATATTTCCGCGTATTGTCACACCTGTGTCTGCCCTGATACTCTGAATATTATGTCCTGCGCCCCCTGCAAGAGCAAGCACAGTTCCTTCCGGCACTGTCAGATCAGCAAATCCTTCTGCCGGTTCTGCAATTGAAAGCATGAGATATCCTGTGTTCTCAATCCCTTCTTCTTTCATCTTTGCGAAGAGTTCGTCAGACGTTACCAGTTCCTCATAAAATCCAACCTGTACCCAATCCTCCGGTTCTTCCCCTGTCTCTGCCCAGTGGTCGAACTGTTCTCTGGTAATATAGCCGCCCTCATAATGAGCCCTGTACTCCTCATCTGTCTTCGGCGCATCCACCTGTGCCTCCGGCGCCTCTTCGTCTGTAAATACAGTCTCTTCTTCTGATACAAAAACGCCTTCTGTATCTGCTTCCTCATCAACCATTTCCAAAGCTGATGCATCTGTAAATTCTGCTCCGGAAACCATTGTTGTATGCGATATTCCGCTCATCGCCATGATAGCTGCCAGAACTAATGCAAGTCTCTTCCTTTTCATAAATCTTGCCCTCCTTTATTGAATTTGCTGTGTGCCATTCTCTTTTTGAATACCACTGTATCGTTTCCAACCTGTGTTGGCGATTACCATTTATAAAAGAGCCGTTTCTCCTATCTCCTCCAGAAAACTGTTCATTTTATCTAAAGTAAATTTCTTTTCCAGTCCATAAATAATTGCCGCGTCATATCTGATACGGGGATACAGCCTCGCTTTTTGTCCGATTTCCAGAATCCTCTGTGTCTCTTCCAGATTTAAGCCCAGAATAAATGCGGATTGTATTAAAATCTTCCGCGTAGGAGTTCTCTGCCCTCCAAATAATTTCCGTCCATACGATTCATCCACATTAAGCTTACTGATCATTTCTTTTCTGGTGATGTGCCTCTGTTCCATGAGATACTCCAGATAAAGTCCCACTTTCACTTTTTGCTTCCTGTCCTTTGTGAAATATTCCACACCCTGTTCTTTAATCATCTTTACAAGCTGCTCGGTATCTATCATCGTATCCCACTCCTCTTTTTTCATTCCCCTTCACTCCCAACTACTCTGTATAAAAGGCGGATAAGTCCCCTTCGAACTAATAAATAAAAAGCAGATATAATATATGTAAGTATATCATACCTGCTCTTCTTATTCGGGACAATTCTGTCCCTTTTTCGCCGGAGCATTTCTGAACCTGTATCACAGCAATTCAAAATCCGGAGAAGAATTTATTTCCAATATTCGCGCTTTGTTTTTTTCATCACATACTACTGTTTCCAATGATTTCATTTCGAACAACGGTGTCAAATCTTCCACGATTGTCCCTCGCAAATCTATTTCTTTCAGATTTTTTACCTCAATCAGCTTTGAAATATCCGTAATCTTTGATTCAAACAGATTCAGCTTCTGAAGAACCGGAAACTCTTCAATTCCTTCAAGAGATGTAATAGACGGAGCCACTGACAAAAATATAAGATTTTTCATACCTCCAAGATATTTTAAATCCTGAATTTCCTGCTTTCTCCAAAGTGACAAATTCTCCAGATTATACAATCCCCGGATAATTTCCGCCTCATCTTCCCCCACATCGCTGATATAAAGCGTCCCCAGCGTATGCTGTGTTTTCAGAGGAGATAAGTCTCCTTCCTTTACAATCAGATGCTCCATTCCCAGTTCAAATAACTTCAGTTTTCTCAGGAACTCAATATCCTTCACTGCCATATCGCTGATGCGGAGATGTCTCAGCTCCATACATTCTCCCAGAATATCCAGATTGTCAGCCGGATTTCCCTGAATACATAATTCTTCCAAGTCCGGCATTTCATGCAACACTTCCAAATCTGTAATCAGATTATCCGATAAATACAGTTTCTGTATCGGGAGATTTCTCAATGGCGTTATGTCGCGAATTTTTTGATTGCAGATTTCCACATCTGTCAAATTAGGTAAGGCAGATAAATCTGACAGACTGACAATACTTCCTTTTTCCCTGCCAAACTCCCATTCTCTATCCATAATCTGAGCGCCGACCCAGCCGAACTGTTCTTCCTCTGTCAAAATTTCCGTGCCCATAATCCGCAGTGAAGACACCTTTTCCAGCATTTCCGGCACAATCGTTTCCTCTTCCGAAAGTCCCAGTTCAACGCGAACTGCCCGTTCAATGAGCGGTTCCCTGAACATTACCTTCTCTTCCTGAGCAATCTGGGGCTGCCTTATAGGAAAAATTGACCTGTGCAAAAATATTCCTGCGCATACACATACAGCCGCAACTGCCGCTCCTCCCAAAATCTTCCGGCGGTCTTTTTTCCAACTAAGAGCGTTCTCCAGACTTTTTGCATGTTTGTATCTCTTTTCAGGGTCAAATGCAGAGGCTTTGCGAATTACTTTTTTCAGCCGCCTGCTCACCTTCGCATCAAAAAGTTCCTTTTCATCGTAACTTCCTGCTGCCATATAAAGAAGTGTACGTCCTATAGAATACACATCTGTCCTTTCATTTGTCTGAGAAAAGCCAAACTGCTCAGGCGCCGCTGTCCCTCTGCTTCCTGCAACAAAGGTATCACTGCCCTGTTTCTCCATTCTGTAATACCGTCCTGTGCCGAAATCAATCAGAGCTGTTTTTCCCTCCGGTGTGATAATTATATTTTCAGGTTTAATATCTCTGTGAATGAAAGGATTTTCAAGTTTTTGGAATTGCTCTACCATTTGGCAGAGTGTACTTCCGACTTCTATGATTTCTTTTTCCAAAATCCTGCCCGTCTCCTCTACCTTTTCAAAAACAGAAACTCCGTTTATGTATTCACGGAGAAAATAAACTCCGTTTTCTGTTTTCATCAATCGGTAAGCCTGCGGAATTCCCAAAATTTTGTTTTGTTTCAATTCTTTTAAAATTTCAAATTCCTGCAGCAACATCTCTGATGCCAGACCTTCTGCCCATTTCAACACACAGATAATCCCTGATGCTTCCTCTTTTACCAAAAGCGTCCAATTATCTTTCCCGTCCTTCAGGCATTTTTCCGCTTTCCAATTCGCCTGAAGCTCCGTCGGCAGAACAAACTTTTTCATTTCATTTTCGTATTCTTTCAGAAATTCGCGGTGTTTTTCCCCCATATCTCCTACATCCGCTCCAATAATCTTTCCAATTCCTCATAGCTGGCTATTGTATTGGATTCCCTGCGAAGTCCTGCGCTGTGGCGCATTCCTGCCGTATACCATGCCACATGCTTACGCATTTCACGGATTCCTGTAAATTCGCCTTTTACTTCAATCTGGGCGCGGGCATGACGAAGAATCATTTCTCGCACCTCCTCCACAGACGGACGCTCCGGAATCTCTCCTGTTTTAAAATAATGGTTCATCTCACGGAATATCCAGGGATTTCCGCGGACTGCCCTGCCAATCATCACTGCATCGCAACCGGTTTCTTTTATCAGAGCCTCTGCTTTTTGCGGAGAATCCACATCTCCGTTTCCGATAACAGGAATACTCACTGCCTCTTTTACGCGGCGGATGGCGTCCCAGTCAGCAACTCCTGAATAATACTGCTGTCTTGTTCTTCCGTGAACTGCAATTGCCGCAGCTCCTGCATCCTCTACTCTTTTTGCAATCTCCACAATATCCACCGGTTCATTTTCAAACCCAATACGAACCTTCACTGTCAAAGGTTTCTTTATGGCAGAAGATACTTTTTTTACAATCTCCACAATTAAATCCGGTTTTTTTAAAAGAGCGGAGCCTTCTCCGTTATTTACCACCTTCGGCACAGGGCATCCCATATTGATATCCAGTATGTCAAAAGGTCTTTCTTCGATGCTTTTCGCTACCTCGGCCATAAGCTCCGGCTCGCTTCCGAAAAGCTGCAAAGACACCGGATGTTCCGACGGGTCAATCTCCATCAGCGCTTCCGTATTTTTATTATGAAAAGAAATAGCCTTTGCGCTTACCATCTCCATACAGATAAGCCCGGCCCCCTGCTCCTTGCAAAGAGTTCGAAACGGCAGGTCTGTAACCCCTGCCATCGGCGCAAGAACAAAAGGATTTTCCATCTGCACATTTCCGATTTTCCACTGCATCTGCATGGTTTATTCCTCGCTGCCCTGTGTTTTTTTCAAATCGTCTTCCGTAATCTCTCCGAGGAAAAATACTTTATAGTACATCTCCAGAGATTCGAGAAGTTCTTTTTTTTCTGTCTGAAGCTGCTTGATTTTCAGCGCACTTCCGATTTCATCGAAACGGGCGTCTGCCTCAAGAGCCTCTGTTTTAAATTCCAGTGTACCGTCGTCCTCAAACTCCAGTGTAAGAATTCCTCCTATCTCCTCTGTAAAAAGAACGCACATAATCTGCAGTTCCTTTTTCACATGGTCCGGAAGGGAATTGAAATCCTGATTAAAGTAATATTTCTGCTCATAAGCGCTTGCTCCGCAGAGTACAATCTTATCCTGATACATAATATTCTCCTTGTTATAAATTTCCTCAGACGTAGCTGTACAGCCCTCTTACCGATACTTCTCCTGCGCCTACCTCTTTCACAATTCCGTCTTCTGCCTCTACCAGAAGCTCTCCTGTTCCTGTGATTCCCCGACAGATTCCCTCGTAAGGCGCATGGGAATCCAGAACACGTACAGGCTGATTTAAGTTTGCCAGAAGCCTCTCGTAGTCTTCCTTTAATTCTGTGAGATTACAGGTTTTTTCAAATTTTTCGTAATTTTTTTCAAAAGCTTCCATCACCGCTGCCACAACCTGATTTCTGTCAAATCTTTGCCCGCTTTCCGCATAAAAAGAAGTCGCCTTATCTGCTACCTCCTCCGGAAAGCTCTGTGTATTTACATTTATCCCCACACCGATGACCACAAAATTAATCTTATCCACATCCGCGCTCATTTCTGTGAGGATACCGCATATTTTTTTTCGGGAAAGAACTACATCATTGGGCCATTTAATAGAGGGTAAAAATCCGAATTTCTCTGCTGCCTGCGCCACAGAAAGTCCCATAACAAGAGTGAGCATAGACGCATACAAAGGTCCAAACTGCGGTCTGAGCACGAGAGTCATCATAACGGATGTTCCCTCTGACGCCGTCCATTTGCGATTAAAGCGCCCGCGTCCCTCAGACTGGAATTCCGTCACTGCCAGCGTTCCATGAGGCGCGCCGTCCCGCGCAAGTGTTTTTGCCCAGATATTCGTAGAATCTGTTTCTTTCAGAAAATGGACGGTTTTACCCGCCCATTTCGTATGTATTGCCTGTGTAATTGTTTCTTCGTTATATAACATCTTATTTCTCCGGCTCACCTAAGGTTGCAACCATAACAGCCTTAATGGTGTGCATACGGTTTTCCGCTTCATCGAACACTTTAGACTGTGAAGACTCAAATACCTCGTCTGTAACTTCCATGTCTGTAAGGTTGAATCTTTCGCCCATCTCTTTGCCGATTTTTGTTTTTAAGTCATGGAACGCAGGCAGACAGTGAAGGAAAATTGCCTTCTCTCCTGCGTTATTCATAACCTCTTTCGTAACTTTATAAGGAGTGAGTTCTCGGATTCTCTCTTCCCATACTTCGTCCGGCTCTCCCATGGAAACCCAGACGTCTGTATAAATAACGTCCGCATTTTTCGTGCCGCTTTCCACATCCTCAGTCAGAGTGATGCTTCCGCCGGAAGCTTTCGCCCATTCTTCACACTGCGCTACAAGCTCTGCATTCGGGAAATATTTCTTAGTCGTACACGCAACAAAATCCATACCAAGCTTCGCGCAGGCAATCATCAGAGAATTGCCCATATTGTAGCGGGCGTCTCCCATGTATACCAGTTTGATTCCCTTCAATTCGCCGAAATTCTCACGAATCGTCAGCATATCCGCAAGCATCTGTGTAGGATGATATTCGTTAGTCAGACCATTCCATACCGGAACCCCTGCGTTTTTCGCAAGCTCTTCTACGATTTCCTGCTCAAATCCACGGTATTCAATTCCGTCATACATTCTTCCGAGAACACGGGCAGTATCTGCAATACTTTCCTTCTTACCGATCTGAGAACCCGTCGGATCAAGATAGGTACTTCCCATACCAAGGTCATGCGCTGCTACTTCGAAGGCACATCTTGTTCTCGTGCTTGTTTTTTCAAAAATAAGGGCAATATTTTTACCCTTATAATATTCGTGAAGTTCTCCGGCTTTTTTCTTTGCTTTTAAATCTGCTGCCAGATCAATGAGGTACAGAATTTCATCCGGTGTATAGTCTTTGAGTGTCAGAAAATTGCGTCCTTTTAAATCCATAATAATTCTCTCCTCGTTCAGTCAAAATTTATTCTGTCTTTTTGTCCACCATAACCTCTTTTAAGGATGCCGCAAGACCGGCAATTCCCTGAATGTCTGACGGAATGATAATCTTGGTTGCCTTGCCGTCTGCTGCCTTTGCAAATGCTTCCAGACTCTTTAAGGTAAGAACAGATTCGTCTGCGCCTGCCTCTTTAATCATACGAAGACCTTCTGCAGTTGCGCTCTGTACCTTCAGAACTGCCTCTGCCTGACCTTCTGCCTCTTTGATCATGCGCTCTTTCTGTGCTTCTGCGCGAAGGATGGCAGCCTGCTTCTCAGCCTCAGCATCAAGGATTGCAGACTCTTTTTTACCTTCTGCAACAAGAATAGTAGATTTCTTCTCACCTTCTGCTTTCAGAATCGCTTCTCGTCTTTCACGCTCTGCTTTCATCTGTTTCTCCATAGCTTCCTGAATAGCAGCCGGAGGGATGATGTTCTTTAATTCCACACGGTTTACCTTGATTCCCCAAGGGTCTGTGGCTTCGTCAAGGGAGGCGCGCATTCTCGTATTGATCGTCTCACGGGAAGTCAGAGTTTCATCCAGCTCCATATCGCCGATAATGTTTCGCAGTGTAGTTGCTGACAGATTCTCAATCGCCATGATCGGATTCTCCACACCGTATGCATAAAGCTTCGGGTCTGTAATCTGGAAGTATACAACAGTGTCAATCTGCATGGTTACGTTATCTTTCGTGATAACCGGCTGCGGCGGGAAATCCACAACCTGCTCTTTTAAGTTTACTTTTCTTGCAACACGCTCGATAAACGGCAGTTTAAAGTGAATACCGGTTCCCCAGGTAGCCTGATATGCCCCAAGTCGTTCCAGAACAATCGCATATGCCTGCGGCACGATGCGAATGCAGGATGACACGATCCACAATGCCAAAACAACAAGAATAATTAAAAATATTGCACCGCCCATAACTATACCTCCTTTTTCTCTTCCACAATGAGTTTCACGCCGCGGATTTCTTTAATTTCCACTACGGCGCCTTTTGTAACCTTCTGGCTGTCGTCAGAGGTTCTTGCTGTCCACTCCACATCGTTGATAAGCACCTGTCCTGTCTGGGCAAGGTTATCAATATCAATGGTCACAACAGCATTTTTTCCGATCAGGCTGTTCGCATTGGTGGCAATCTTGTCTTTATTCAGATATTTTACAGCTAACGGTCTGGTAAAAACAAGAAGAACACCGGAAACTGCCAGAAACAGCACAATCTGTACCAATACTCCGGCTCCCATCCAGGCTGCGATTGCTGCCACAAGCGCACCCCCGGCAAACCAGATGGTCGTAAGTCCTGCCGTAACTGCTTCTACCAGAAGAAGCACTGCAAGCAGTCCAAGCCAGATCATAGGATTCATTTCCATGAAACTCCCCCTTTCCGGATTACAGGCGGCGCTGACGCGCTGCCTCATACATGAGAATCCCGGCTGCCATAGCCGCATTAAGGGATTCTACCTGCCCGCACATGGGAATTCTTATGAGACAGTCTGCTGCTTCGGCAGCTTCCCCGGTAAGACCCTTGCCCTCATTTCCGATGAAGAAGGCAGTTCCCCCTGTGTAGGATTCCCTGTCGTAAGAATTTTTACCCTTTAAGTGTGCAGCAAATGTGCGGACATTTTTTTCTGCAAGTTGCTGTTTCAATGATAACACATTTTCCACATATAGAAAAGGCATTCTGTAAATTGAGCCCATTGTGGAACGAATTACTTTCGGATTGGTAATATCCACACAGGTTTTTGTCAATAATACGCCGCTCACCCCTGCGCCTTCACCCGTTCTCAATATTGTCCCCGCATTTCCGGGGTCCTGTAAATCCTCAAGCACCATGACCAGAGGATTCTCTCCTTTCAGAATATCCTCCATAGTATAGGCAGGCTTTTTCAGCACTGTCATAATCCCCTGAGGAGTCTGGGTATCGCTCATCTGGCGGAATACAGAATCTGCCACAATCTCGTGAGGCAGAGACTCCACTTCTTTCATCAAATCTGTGTCTCCGGCGAGCGCTTCGGAGACATACACTCTGGAAATCCAGTCCCTTGGAGCTTCTCCGAACATTTTTCGCCCTTCTGCAACAAAAAGCCCTTGTTCTCTGCGGGCTTTTGTTTTCTGGTTGAGCTGTATGATATTTTTTACCTGTCCATTGTTTACGCTGGTAATCATATATATTTATCCTCATTCTTCGGAAACTTTATTCAGGTCCTTATTTTTTCCGATTGCGATGACAGTACAGCCGGAAGTAAAAATCTCATTGGGTTTCAGATTTACGTTGATTTCATCTCCCTGCTTAACGCCAATCAGGTTGATGTTGTATTCCTCACGGATTTTTAAATCTGCCAGACACTTCCCGACCCATTCCTCAGGAACCAGAAATTCTGCCATACTGAAATCCGAAGAAAGCTCAAACAAATCTACGAAACCGCTGGACAAAAGATTTTTTGCCACACGGATTCCCATAGACTGCTCCGGATAAATAACCCTGTCAGCGCCAAGCTTACTCAGAATCCTTCCATGGAGAGAGTTCATTGCTTTCGCCATAACGAAAGGAACCCCAAGCTCTTTCGCCTGCATGGTGGCTGTAATACTCGCCTCCATGTTTTCGGCTACTGCCACGACTACCACATCCACATTCTGTACGCCAAGGGATTTCAGAGTATCCGGCTCTCTTACGTCTGCTTTCACAGCATAAGTAACCTTCTCTGCTATATCCTGAATATTTTCTTCCGTATCATCAATTACAAGTACATCACAGTTCGCTTCCGCTAAAGTAAGCGCAAGAGTCATGCCGAACTGCCCCAGTCCAATGACTGCATATGACTTCTGTTTCATGTTCCCTCCTGTTTATCCAATCATGACATCTTCTTCTGCAAGATGCGAATTATCCGGACGCTTCTGCGCACGTACCACAACTGCGGCGCCCAGAGTCAGCGGTCCGATTCTTCCCAGATACATTGTGATAATGACAATCCATTTTCCAACCGTATTCAGGTTCGGCGTAAGACCTCTGGAAAGTCCTACTGTCGCAATAGCCGATGTCATCTCATAAATCACATCAACAAAAGACGCACCCGGCATAGCAGCGCACAGGAGCATTGTCATAAAGAACAAAGCGCCGAAGCCCATGCATACCACAACCATTGCAGAACGGAGATAGCCTTCCCTGATTCTGCGGTTACATGCTTCTACATCCCTTTTTCCAAGTAAACTGGATTTCAGACTGAGCAGCATAACCGCCAGAGAAGTAGTTTTCACACCGCCGGCAGTGCCCATTGGCGAACCGCCCACAAACATAAGGAACAGACAGATCAGTACAGATGCGCTGGAAAATTTATCCTGCGCTATGGTAAAAAATCCTGCTGTTCTTGTTGTAACCGACTGAAACAGCGCAGCCATAAGCTTTGAACCCAGCGGCAATGTGCCAAGGCTGTCAGGATTGTTGAAATCAAATACAAAAATCAGGAATGCGCCGCCAAATATAAGTATGCCCGTCATAGCCAGAACAATCTTACTGTGGAGACGAAGGCATTTATATACTCTTCTCAAAGGCATTTTCCCTTTAAACACTTTGCGGATATTGCCCCACAAATCCCACCATACGGTAAAGCCCAGACCTGCCATAATGATAAGTCCCATTGTAGTAAAATTCACAAGAGGATTCTCCGCATAACCTGCAAGGCTGTTATCTCCGAAAAGGTCGATTCCTGCATTACAAAAAGCAGAGACTGCCGTAAAAACAGATTTCCAGATTCCTTTCAGCACACCGTATTCCGGAATGAAACAGAACGAATAGCAGACTGCGCCAATCGCTTCCGCGCCGAACACACAGAAGAGCACACGCCTTACTACATTAACCATTCCTCCCATTTTGTCCAGATTATAAGACTCCTGGATAATACGCCTGTTCCTCAAAGATATCTTTTTGCGCAATCCTATAAAAATAAGACTTGCCAGAGCAATAAGACCGATTCCGCCAATCTGTATCAGAAGCAGAATCACTATTTTTCCTGCCAGACTCCAGTGAGTTGCTGTTGTCACTGTGACAAGACCTGTCACACAAACACTTGTAGCCGCCGTAAACATTGCGTCAGAGAAAAAAGTTGTCTGTCCCGGCGCGGCGCAAAACGGCAGCCACAAAATCAGCCCTCCTATGAAAATCACCCCCGCAAAACCGAGGGCAATTATCTGGGAAGTATTCAGTTCATGAAGCCTGCTTCTAAACTGTTTTTTTATGTTCATTATTTTGTATAGTTATGGGAAAGTGAATTGCAAATCTCCCACATATATTCAGAAACATTTTTCTTCATTGCAAGCGCTTCGTTGATATCGAAATCAACAAATTCGCCGTGACGGTATCCAACTACACGGCAGGTTTTTCCTGCAACAAGAAGGTCTACAGCCATCGCACCCATCATGGACGCATATACACGGTCTTTACATGTCGGACTTCCGCCTCGCTGCATGTGTCCGAGGATAGTCGCACGAGTCTCAATACCTGTCGCAGCTTCCAGACGTTTCGCCATAGCCTCAGAATGACCAATACCTTCTGCATTGATGATGATGTGATGTTTTTTGCCTTTTTTACGGCTCTCGATAATGTTGTTGATCAGTTTCTGTTCGTCATATCCGTATTTCTCCGGAATCAGGATATCCTCCGCGCCGTTGGCAATACCGCACCACAGAGCAAGATAGCCCGCATGACGACCCATAACCTCGATGATACTGCATCTCTCATGGGATGTAGATGTATCACGTACTTTATCAATTGCTTCCATAGCTGTATTTACAGCAGTATCGAAACCGATTGTGTATTCTGTACATGCAATATCAAGGTCGATAGTTCCCGGAACGCCGATTGTATTGATACCAAGGTTTGCCAGCTTCTGAGCGCCTGCGAAAGAACCGTCTCCGCCGATGACAACCAGACCGTCAATTCCGTGTTTTTTACAGATTTCAGCGCCGCGTCTCTGTCCGTCTTCTGTACGGAACTCTGCGCAGCGGGCAGTATAAAGAACAGTACCGCCTCTCTCAATCGTATCAGAAACATCTTTGGCAGTCATATCAATGATTTCTTCGTTTAATAAGCCGTTGTAACCTTTCAGAATTCCTTTTACATTAAGACCGCTGCTCAATCCTCGTCTGACTACTGCACGAATTGCAGCGTTCATTCCCGGTGCGTCTCCACCGCTGGTAAGTACACCAATGGTCTTAATTTTCTTATCAGCCATAATAATTTCCTCCATACTTATGTGAAACTAACTATACATTACTGCCCGAAGAAAAAATTTCTGCGAACAGCACCACTATACACATATTCGCATATAGTTTATAGCATTTTCATAGGTTTTTCAATACTCTTTCCACAATTTTAACATTGGATTCCCCATATTTTTCACTCATATAAGTAATCCACGAATCCTCCAGACTAACCTTAAAGCTCATTGGAAGCTTCTTCATCGCCTTTACATCCCGCAGAAAAATTACTACACCGGAATTTCCCGGCGACTTAAGTATATCCTGCAAAAGTTCCTGTTCTTTCCGGCTGTATTCCTCTTTATTGCCAAACTGTATCCACAATTCACGGGGAACATCCTCGAAAGAGCGCATTTTTTCCAGTATCAGTTTGCTTGCCTTATCGTCCTCTGCAGAAACCCGCCCCTGCAAAAATACACGATTATCCAGTTCCAGCATACTTTGATTTTTTTCGAAATCTCGTGGAAAAACTACCACTTCCACAGTTCCCACCAAATCTTCCACTGTGAGAAATGCCATAATTTTATTATTTTTTGTATATTTGATGGTTTTATCCGTAATCATCCCGCCGATAATTACTTTTTGTCCGTCTGTCACCTTAGGAATACCTGTTTCCTCATCGGGCTGGAAATCTGTCGTCCTTGCTGAAATAATCTTATCCATCATCCCACGGTATTTTTCCAGCGGATGTCCGCTCAGATAAATGCCGAGAACTTCTTTCTCATAGGCAAGAATCTGTTCCTTGTCAAATTCCGGTACATCAGGCATACTGATTTCAAAGTCTTTTTTATCTTCCTCACTGACAATATCAAAGAGGCTGAGCTGTCCTGCCATAGTATGCTTTTTCTCCTGATTCACGCTGTCTGTAATCTGAGAAAAAACGATTGTTTTCTGATGGCGGTTTCCTTCCAGACAGTCAAGCGCGCCTGCTTTAATAAAGTTTTCAATCGCTCTTTTATTAATCTGCTCAATATTACGCTCAATGAAATCTTTCAGAGAACGGTATTTACCGTTTTCTTCCCGCTCTCTTACAAGCGCCTCGATGACAGGACGTCCTACACTCTTTATTGCTGACAGACCATAGCGGATTGCGCCGTTATCTGTCGAAAATCCGTAAGTTCCGGAATTAATATCCGGCGGCAGAATCTTAATTCCCATCTGGCGGCAGACAAGGATATATTCCGCTACCTTGTTCGGCATTTCTATTACAGACGTCATCAGCGCAGCCATAAACTGAACCGGATAATAATATTTCAGAAACGCAGTCTGATATGCGACAAGAGCATAGGCTGCCGCATGAGACTTATTAAAAGCATACTTCGCGAAATCTGTCATATCGTCGTAAATCTTATTGGCTGTCTGCTCTGAAATCCCGTTTGCAATACAGCCCGGAACGCCTTCCTCTTCATTGCCGTAAACAAAGTTCTGGCGCTCTTTTTCCATGACCGAAGCTTTCTTCTTGGACATGGCGCGGCGTACCAGATCGCTTCGCCCAAGCGTATATCCGGCCAGATTACGCACAATCTGCATAACCTGCTCCTGATAAACGATACATCCGTAGGTCGGTGTCAGAATCGGCTCAAGCTGCGGGCAGTCGTACCGAATAGTATCCGGACGGTTTTTTCCTCTGATATACTGGGGAATAAAATCCATAGGACCCGGACGGTACAGCGAAATTCCGGCAATAATATCCTCGAAATTCTGAGGCTTTAATTCCTTCATAAAGTTTTTCATTCCGGCACTTTCAAGCTGGAACACACCGTCTGTCTTTCCTGTTCCAAGGGAATCCAGCACTTTTTTGTCCGCGTAATCAAGCTTCTGCATATTTAATTCCACGCCGTAATCCTTTTTTACCAGATTTACGGCATCCCTGATTACAGTAAGAGTACGAAGTCCAAGGAAATCCATCTTCAGAAGTCCCAGTTCCTCCAGTGTCGTCATTGTAAACTGAGTGACAATGGAGCCGTCGGACGCTCTGGAAAGGGGAACGTATTCGGATACGTCCTTCTGGCTTATGACAACTCCGGCTGCATGCATGGAAGTATGTCTTGGCAGTCCCTCCAGACGTTTCGCATTATCTATGAGATAACGGATATCATCCTGCTCTTCATAAGCTTTGCGAAGCTCCGGATTCATAGTCAGAGCTTTGTCAATGGTGATATTCAGTTCCTGAGGAATCATTTTTGCAATAGTATCAATCTGAGCATAGGGCATGTCAAGGACTCGTCCCACATCGCGGATTACACCGCGGGCAGCCAGCGTACCGAAAGTTACAATCTGAACTACACAGTCATTTCCGTATTTCTGCCTTACGTAATCAATAACCTCCTGACGCCGTTCGAAGCAGAAATCAACGTCAATATCGGGCATGGAAACTCGCTCCGGATTCAGGAAACGCTCAAAGAGCAAATCGTATTTAATCGGGTCAAGCTGGGTGATTCCCAGCGTATACGCTACAAGGCTTCCCGCTGCAGAACCTCGTCCCGGTCCTACCATGATTCCGTTATCCCGGGCATATTTGATGAAGTCCCATACAATAAGGAAATAATCTACATAGCCCATATTTTTAATCGTAGTCAGCTCATAGGTCAGACGTTCCTTCAGAGCATCTGTCACAGAATCGTATCTTTCCGCCAGTCCGTCAAAACACAGCTTATTCAGGTATTCCCATGATGTATAACCCGAAGGAACATCATATTTCGGAAGCTTTGTTACGCCGAATTCTATCTCTACATGGCAGCGCTGCGCAATCTTGTGCGTGTTTTCCAGCGCTTCTAACGCATAAGGAAAAAGCGCTTCCATTTCCCGGGGTGATTTCACATAATACTGTCCGCCCTCATAGCGCATTCTGTCCTCATCTGCCAGCTTCTTTCCAGTCTGGAGACAGAGAAGAATGTCGTGAGGGTCTGCGTCAGCAGCCGTTGTATAGTGAACGTCGTTAGTAGCCACCAGCTCGATTCCCGTCTCCTGATGCATACGAAGAAGCTGCTGATTCACCATCTGCTGTTCCGGAATTCCATGATCCTGCAGTTCCAGAAAGAAGTTTCCTTTGCCGAAAATGTTCTGATAACGAAGAGCAGCCTCTTTTCCTTCCTCATACATTCCCCTCGCGAGGTATCTGGCAACCTCTCCTGCCAGACAGGCGCTCAGAGCGATGATACCTTCATGGTATTTTTCCAGAATTTCCAAATCCACCCTTGGTTTATAATAAAAGCCTTCCACAAATCCTTTGGACACAATCTTCATCAGATTCGCGTAGCCCTGATTATTTTCTGCAAGCAGAACCAGATGATAATAACGGCTTTCTCCTGTTCCCGTCTCCTTGTCAAAGCGTGAACCCGGCGCCACATAGACCTCACAGCCCAGAATCGGATTGATTCCCGCCTCTCTTGCAGCGCGGTAAAAGTCGATTACGCCGTACATAACCCCATGATCTGTGATAGCTGCGCTGTCCATGCCAAGCTCTTTCACCCGCGCCACATATTCTTTAATTTTATTGGAGCCGTCCAGCAGACTGTACTCTGTATGAACGTGAAGGTGCGTAAAATTCATCTTGTGTCTCCTCTTAATTCAGTATGTAAAAGATACATTAATTCTTCGCATAAATACGGCGGTCTTTAATCTCTACTTTTCCTGCTTTCAGAAGATGCCCTACTGCGCGCTTAAATGCAGCTTTGCTAAGGCCAAACTCTCTCTGTATTACCTCAGGAGACGCTTTATCGTCAAACGGAAGCACTCCTGCAAATTCATTGATTACTTCAAGAACGCATTCTGCATCCTCATCAATCTGCTGATACGCAGGCTTCCTGTCGGAAACATTCATTTTTCCGTCCTCTTTCACTTCTGTGACGCGAAGCTCCAGAATCTTGCCCGGACGGTATTTTCCCTTTGCCTCTCTTGCCGGAATCAGCGCGGAATACTTATCATCTACTGCGACAAAGACGCCGAAATTATCACTGATTTCGTACACGCGCCCTTTTACGGTATCTCCGATTACATAAGGAGTCCTTGTGGAAAGATATTTATATACCTTCATAGTCGCGCATAAACGGCTGCTCTTGTCCACATAAAGGGCAACCAGACATTCCTCGCCTTCCCTTACCTTCAAGGTCTGCTCATGGTAAGGAAGAAGAAGGTCTTTTTCCAGACCCCAGTCGAGAAATACGCCGATTTTTGTCACCTGAACAACCTTCAGGACAGCCGTCTGCCCTACCTGTAAAAGAGGTTCTTTCACAGTAGAAATCAGCCTGTCCTGAGAATCCTTATAAACAAAGACCTCCAGTTTATCCCCCTCTTTCGTTCCTTCCGGAACCTGTTTCCCCGGAAGAAGCACACGCTTATCTGCGCCTGCATTCATATCCTCGGCAAGATATACACCGAAATCTACTGTTTTGACTACCGTCAGCGTCTGTTTTTTACCTAATTCTATCATAACGTCTCCATTCTGCCGCAGCTTCACGGCTCTTAATTTTTTTATCTGATCAGAGGAATTTCATATCCCCATGACTTACGAAGTCCATCCATAATCTCCATTACTTTAATGGTTTCCTCATGGGGCATTTCCGGACATTCCAGCCTTCCCTCCTCAATCGCTTTTACACAGGACAGCACTTCAAATCTGTATCCTCTTTCTTCCGGCTGGAAGGTACGTTTAAAGATTTCTCTGTACTCTTTGTCATATACTGTGATGGTTTCCGGATTATTGATATTTTCTACAGAAATATATCCGTCTTTGCCATAAATCATACCGTTTCTCTCTGACATCGCAGAAGCGTTGCTGTGAAGGACAGCCATTTTTCCTCCTTCAAAGGTCATGGTAACACTGTCGATAATGTCAACGCCGCTCCGGAACACTGCGGTTCCTGTACAGTCTGTCATAGTATCTCCAAATACCATTCTCGCAAAGTTAATCGGATATACGGTCAGATCGAGAAGCGCGCCTCCGGCAAGCTCCGGTTTCACGATTCTTTCTGCTTTCATAACATCGTAATTCAGATTTGCTATAAGGGATGTTACCTCTCCAATCATCCCTCTTTCAATAATCTCGTTGATAACAGCTCTTGCAGGCATATATCTTGTCCAGATTGCTTCCGTAATCAGAAGATTCCTTTCTTTTGCCAGAGCACAGAGTTCTCTCGCCTGCTCTGCATTTACGGTAAAGCTCTTCTCACAGAGAACGTGCTTTCCTGCTTCCAGACTCATTTTTGCATGTTTAAAATGATGAGAGTGCGGCGTTGCAATGTAGACAAGCTGCACCTGTGGATCTTCCAGCATCTCCTCATAAGAGCCATACGCTTTTTCAATCCCGAATTTCTCTGCAAAAGCCTTTGATTTCTCCAGACTTCTGGACGCAACTGCAACAACTTCTGCCTCTTCGAGCTCACTTACTGTCTGCGCCATTGTTCCGGCAATGTTTCCGGCTCCGAGAAGAGCCATTTTTAATTTTCCCATTGTAAAAACCTCCCGTTTTTATTACTTCATAAACTCTATAGCTGCGTATGCTTCCCCAATTTCATTTTCAAGAAGAACCACAACCTTATCTTCTTCATCGTACACTCCGGGATAAATCACATCCCCCAGTCTTGCCTGCTTTTTATACTCTGCCCGCATCTGACGAAGGTTGAATCCTTCCGGAAGATAGTCCTCTGCCATACAAACATACTGACAGTTATTTACATGATGATTCGTATCCAGATGATGCTTCTGCACCGGAAACTCCTGCTTTGAAACAAAGCCTTCCGGAAGACTTATCTTCCTTGGAGCATAATCCATATCAAGCTTCGCAGACAATTCATATCCGGCTGTATCTTCCTCTTTCAGCTTTTCCGGAAGACCTGTCAGAAGATTCACATGTGTCCAGAAAGAGTTCGCATAAGCAAGTCTTTCCCCGCTCTCTGTCTCCAGAATAAAATTACGCTTTCCCATAAAACCCCGAAATTCATAGGGCGCTGTCATTACAGTCACACGTTCTCCCATACGTGGAAAACGGTTTACAACCACCTGCCATGCAGACAAAACCCACACGCGCTCTCTTTTATTTACTGCTTCCATTCCCTGTCCGATTGACTCAGAATGAAAGGTGCAGCAATCCTGAAAATAATTCAGGATTCCCGGAAGTGTCAGGCATCCGTTTTCCCCAATCTCGCTGTATCGAATACGACTGTCAAAACTATATCCCATCTATTTTCATCCTCTTTTCTGTTTATGCCTGCGATTTCCACCGTTTTTTCCGGTTTCATCTGTCGTTTCATTATATCACAGGCAATTTTTTTCCGCTATATTTTTATATCCTTACCTCTTATTTTCTCCTCCGTGTGATAACTGTGAGAATCTCACAAAAGTTTTATTGACAATTTTTGTTATCAAATCTATAATTATGCACATAAACACCAATGAATTGTATTGATTTTCTGTGCATTTCGACTGATATTATGCATTTTTCCGGAAAAATCAATGCAAAAAAAGGAAAAGGAGAGTGACATATGGTAATTCAAAACGGCTTCACCTACATCGCATTTCTAATGTTTCTGGCAGGCGTTCTGCTGGCTGCGGAAAAGTATACCAAGTGGAAGGTTTTTAACATCATACCGCCTCTTGTATGGCTTTACGTCCTGAACATGATTTTCTGCACTGCCGGACTGTACAATTCTGACGGATGCTCGGCAGCCTATTCTGTGCTGAAAAACAATCTGCTCTACGCGATGATTTTTGTTATGCTTCTTCGCTGTGACATCCGCAAACTGGCTAAACTTGGCGGACGCATGGCAGCAATTTTCTTAGGCGGCGCTTTATCCATCCTGTTCGGCTTTATTGTCGCCTTTGTTATTTTTAAAGGCGCTCTCGGAGGAGGCGAGACAATCTGGGGCGCTATGGCGGCTCTCTGCGCTTCATGGATTGGCGGTTCTGCAAATATGGCTGCAATGGAAGCAGCTTTCACCATCGACCCGGGCGCTTACGGCTGTGCCCTTGCAGTTGATACCGTTTATTATTCCGTATGGATTGCCCTGCTTTTAATTATGGTTCGTTATTCCAAAAAATGGGACAACGCAGTTAAAGCAGATACCACTAAGCTTCAGGCAGTTGCAGAGGCTGCCAACGCAGAGCTTGCAAAAGAGAAAAAACACGCGTCTGCTGCAGACTGGATTTTCCTTATCGGCTTATCCCTGATTGTTTCCGCACTGTCCCAGCAGGTAGGAGCAGTTCTGGGCAATGGTCTTGCTTCCATAGGTCTTGATATGTTTGACAAAGGCACTATGACTACTGTTTTTGTAACAGTTCTCGGTTTAATCTGCGCCTTAAGCCCCCTCGGTAAGCTGCCCGCAGTAGAAGAACTGTCCAATGTTTATCTGTATGCAGTCGTGTCTCTTCTTGCATCTACCGCATCCCTGACAGACCTTGTAAGCGCGCCTCTGTGGATTGTCGCAGGACTTGTGGTTCTTATCATCCATATTGTAATCATGTTCCTGCTGTCAAAGCTTTTCCACTGGGACTGCTGTATGGTTTCCACTGCCTCTCTTGCAAATATCGGCGGAAGCGCTTCCGCACCGATTGTTGCTTCCGCTTACAACTCTTCTTATGCGGGAATCGGTGTTCTCATGGGCGTTATGGGAGCCGCTCTCGGCAACTTCTGCGGTCTGGCATGCGGATACATTATGCAGATGCTGATTTAACTTTCAGGAGGTTTACTTATGAATCCAAATCACACGCTTCGTTACTTAAATATCGGGCTTCCGGAAAATCTTCTCCGCTTAAAACTGGGCGGACATTTAGCAGACGCCGTCCGTCTGATTGACCGCCAGTTAGAAGACGCTTCCATCCCTGAAGCGCTTCGCTGCTGTCTGATTGCCCAGCGTGAAATCTGTCTGCGTCTGCCTGCTGACTATCCCTATACAAAAGCAGAAGCATTAAAGCTTGTACAGGCGCATATTCCGGATTTCTCAGAAGAAGAGTTTGATGAACGAGAAGACGCAGGAAAAATCGGCTGGATTTTTCTTAATAATGAAAAACGCTATTTCGGCCGCTTTTTCGAAACTATGATGAAAACAGACGACGGGATTGTTTCCCGAATTGTAAATTATCTCCCGGGTGAGGAGGTTCCCGATGCCAATGCAAGTCACCCCACCTTGCTTGACGACAGCATGGCATATATGAAAAAACACGGCGAAATCAGCAATCGCATCCGCATTCGTGCTTCTTTAAAAGTAAATGACGATGTTTTTTCGCCTGAAATGTTCATCCGCGCTCACCTTCCCATTCCGGCAGACTGCCCTCAACAAAGCGATATCGTTATCGAAAAAATCGAACCTGCTGGCGCTGTTCTGGCTCAGCCGGATGCTCCCCAGAGAACTGTCTGCTGGGAGGAAAACATGACAGAAAACCATTCATTCACTGTAGAGTATTCTTATACACATACTGCCAGATACAGAGACGCCTATCATCTGAGCGCCCGTGAACTGGCTGCCGGCTGTACAGATACTCCTATTACAGAAGAAGAACGGAAGTTATACACACAGGAAGAGGCTCCGCACATTACTTTTACACCATATATCCGTGCGCTTGTGGATTCTCTGACCGCCGGACTGGCAGAACCTCTGGACAAGGCAAGAGCTTTTTATGATTTCATCACAAAAAACATGACTTATACCTTTATGCCGGAATATTTTGTTCTGGAAAATATATCGGAATCCTGTGCAAGAAATTATACAGGAGACTGCGGTGTTTTCGCCCTCTTATTTATTACCCTGTGCAAATGTGCCGGGATTCCGGCCTGCTGGCAAAGCGGACTTTGTGCAAAACCTGATTTCTGCGGCTGCCATGACTGGGCTCGTTTCTATATCGACGGCGCAGGCTGGTTCTATGCAGACCCATCCTTCGGAGTAGGCTCCAACCGCATCGGAAACGAAGAGCGCCGACGCTTTTATTTCGGAAATCTGGATGCTTACCGCATGGTGGCAAACAGAGCTTTCCAAGCAGATTTTACTCCTGCGAAAGATTACTGGAGAGCAGACCCTTACGATAACCAACGCGGAGAAATGGAAACAGATACGCAGGGACTTCTTTACAGCGAATATGAAAGAACTAGCGAAATCGTGCAGTTTACACAGCTATAACCCACGCACCCAAAAGACCATTGCCCAACTAATTTTTCGTTGGCAATGGTCTTTTTTCGTTACGAAATTTCTTTACAGAAATACATATTTATGCAGTCGGGCAAAAGCTTCTTTTACACGTTCAAGAGGCAGCGCCAGATTCATGCGAATTGCACAGGGATGATAGAATGGTCTTCCATCCTGCCATGCCACGCCGACATCCCATCCTGCTTTGAGAAGTTCATCCAGTGTTTTATTGTTTTTTTCACACCATTTCGTACAATCAAGAAAAATCATGTACGTTCCCTGAGGTTTACTGACTTCTATTCCCTCAAAGTTTTTTTTGATATATTTGCAGGCATAATCCACATTTGCAGTCAGCACTTCGCATAATTCATCCACCCATTCGTATCCTTCCGGTTTATACGCGCCAATCAGCGCATACATGGACAGTACGTTCATTTCATTGTAATGGGGCTTGCTGCTCTTTGCTCTTACCCGGTCTCTCAGATATTTATTGTAAATGATATGATAACTTCCCACAAGTCCTGCAAGATTGAAGGTTTTGCTTGGCGCGTAGACAGCTATGGTACGGTTTCTGGCATCTTCGCTTACCGACTGAGTCGGAATATGCTGTCCGCCCTCCAAAATAATATCAGACCAGATTTCATCAGAAATTACCACACAGTCATTTGCTTTATAAATTTCCATTGCTTTTTCAATTTCCCAGCGTTCCCACACTCGTCCGCAGGGATTATGAGGACTGCAGAAAACGGCTGTATGAATATTATATTTCCTGATTTTTTCATCCATATCCTCATAATCCATTCGCCAGATTCCATCCTCATCTTTCTTTAACGGACTGTGAATAATCTTAAAACCATTGTTTTCCAGACTATTCGTGAAGCCAATATACGTCGGACTATGTAAAAGAATTGCATCCCCCGGAGAAGCGAAGGCTGTTGCTGCGGAAACTACGCAGCCAAGAACTCCATTTTCGTAACCAATACATTCCGGTGTCAGACCTTTTACATGATTTCTGGTTTCCTGCCAGCGGATAATCGACTGAAAATATTCTTCTCTTGGACTGAAATAACCGTACATATGATGGTTCGTTCTTTCTATAATCGCTTCCGGTACAGTAGGCACAGTCTGAAAATTCATATCTGCTACCCACATGGGAATCGCGTCAAATCCCTCTTTCGGAAGCCCCGGCGCCATGCCGTTTCCAAGTGAATCCACCGCCATCGCGTCCATACCGCGGCGGTCTATGACAGATGTAAAATCGTATTTCATATGTTTTTCCTCCTGATGTTTTGTGGTTTAGCTATTCTGTTTAAAGAGATAATCTTTCAGGTTTTAGGCATAATGCTTGCTTTTCCTTCTCCTATGGAGAATTTCAAAGGGATTTCTCTGCATTTTACCTATTCGCCCACTTTCCATATCCGTCTTTATTTCCCAACTGCCAGAACGCTACTGCGCTGGCGGCAGCCACATTAAGAGAATCTACTCCATGAGACATGGGAATCTTCACAGTGTAGTCGCAGTCTGCAATTGTGGAAGACGCAAGACCATCTCCCTCCGTTCCCAGAATAACAGCAAGCTTATCTTCCTCCATCAAAGCTGTATCGTCAATACTTACGGAATCATCCCGAAGCGCCAGAGCCGCAGTTTTAAATCCCAGATTATGCAGAAGCTTTACCCCGTCCTCTTTCCAGGCAAACACCTTTTTTTCCTCGCAAAGAAATGTCCACGGAACCTGAAAAACAGTGCCCATACTCACACGAATTGCCCTTCTGTATAAAGGATTGCTGCATTCCGGCGTCAGTAATACAGCATCCATATTCAAAGCTGCCGCAGAACGGAAAATTGCCCCGATATTTGTGGGATTCACCACATTCTCCAAAACAGCAATTCTCTTTGCCCCCTTACAGACCTCCTGCACTGTGGGAAGCTTCGGTCTGTACATCGCGCACAGCATCCCACGGGTAAGCTTAAATCCCGTAAGCTGCGTGAGTACATCAAACTCCGCCGTATAAACCGGAATATCACCGCAGCGCGCAATCAATTCTTTTGCTTCCCCTTCCACATGCTTATGCTCCACCAGAAAAGACACCGGTACACATCCCGCATCCAGCGCCCGCTCAATAACCTTCGGACTCTCAGCAATAAACATCCCCTTATGCGGCTCATGCCGATTCAAAAGCTGCCCTTCGGAAAGTCTGGCATAAACATCCAGCTCAGGAGCCATAAAGTCAGTAATTTCTATAATATTAGCCATTTATCTTCATTCCTCCAAAAAACATACAGATTTCCATTTCTCTATTAAATGCTGTAACTTTCACATTATATTTTACCCTTATCCAGAGGGTTTTCCAACTGTTTTTTCCCATAAAATATGTTTTGAATTTTGCTGCGAAAACGAATATATTTTCCGATTGACATTTCCATATTTTTCCTCTATAATCCCACTTAGTTAACAAAGTAAACTTCTTTTTATTCATCTGAAAGGAGAATGCATGGACGACTACACATGGATCGAAATGATGGAAAAAATGCAGGATTTGCGGCTTTTCTGCAAACTGAGTACCAGCCGTTCCAAAATGAGCAGTCTTCTTACTGCCCAGGAGCTGGATTTTCTTTCCAGAATCGCGCTTTCCGAAGAGAAATTATGCCCTTCCAGACTCAGCAGTTCTATGAATCTTTCCAAACCCCTGATTACCCGTCTGATTGAACAGACTGAAGAAAAAGGCTTTATCAGAAAAGAGCATAATGACAGCGATAAACGGGGCTACAACGTATGTATTACCCCCTGCGGACGCAAAATTCTCGAGGAAACTTACCACGATTTTCTTGCTCCTGTTTATCGTATTTACCGCACGATTGGAAAAGAGGACTTCGAACAGCTTACCGGTCTGATCCGCCGGACAAATGACAAATTACAACAAAAAGGAAATGAATGAGGTGACAATGAAAATGACTTTTTATCAGGAATTACAGCTAAATCAGGCTGGATCCAAAAATCTTTTAAAAAACTGCACCACAACGAAAGACAAGGTAAAACACTTTTCCATTTATCTTTTTAAAGTGCTCCTTACCCTTGCTTTCTGCGTTGCATTTGTAACTTTATACAGCAATATTTTCGGCGCTGACAACAGCATTGTCGGAGTCGTTGTACTGCTCTGCGTCATGGTATTTCGAAACGCAGATCTGGGAATTAAATGCTCTCACGCACTTGGCTGCATGGCGGCAGTCTTTGCCATTCTTGCATTTGGACCAAGACTTTCCAATATGTGCGGGGCATTTGGCGCACTGGTCATAAATCTTGTATGTATCTTTGCTTTGATGATTCTCGGATGCCATAATGTAATCATGTTCAACCACTCCACACTTGTTCTGGGATACCTCCTTCTTCAGGGCTATGACGTAACAGGCAATCTCTATATTCAGAGACTTTTCGGTATTCTTCTCGGCGCAGCCGCAACTATGATTATCTATTATCGTAATCATCATAAGAAAACATATAAACGAAATCTCAAAGATTTACTTACCGAATTTGACCTTCATTCCGCAAGAAGCCGCTGGCAGCTTACCCTTACCTTCGGCGTATCCAGCGTACTGCTTATTGCCGGTCTTCTGGATATTCCAAGAGCTATGTGGATTGCAATTGCAGCCATGTCTGTGCTCGTTCCTTTTGAGGAAGATTTAAAGAAACGAGTTGTAGGACGTATTCCCGGAAATATCGGCGGAGGACTTTTATTCCTGCTTTTATACAGCATTCTTCCACCCTCTATGCTGCCATATATGGGAATTATCGGAGGAATCGGTGTTGGATTTTCCGCATCTTACGGATGGCAGGCAGTCTTTAACTCACTGGGTGCCATTTCCATTGCCGTAGGACTTTTCGGTCTTCCGGGAGCTATTCTTCTCAGAATCCTCAACAATGCGGCAGGCGCTATTTACGGTCTGCTTGTACAGAAACTGTCCACTGTTATTCAGCGAAAGGTATGTATACAATGAAACCATCTTTAACTTTTCAGACAGAAATCTTTAACATAAGCGACAGAGGCGCTGAATCCTCTGTACCGGACCTGATTGCAGGCTCCAACATCCAGAATAAGACAAAATTTTTCCTCGATGAAGAGGATGAAATTTATGAGGGATACGGAAAACTTTATACTTCCTATCCCTATCGCCAGTATACCTGTTACAACCGCAATCTTCACAAAAAAGAACTGAAAACTGCAGTTCTGGAAAACGATTTTCTCAAAGCAGTCTTTCTCCCTGAACTCGGCGGACGTCTCTGGTCACTGTTCGATAAAACCACAGGGCAAAATCTTCTTTATACAAACGATGTAATCCGTCCCGGAAATCTTGCCATTCGTAATGCATGGTTCAGCGGCGGAGTTGAATGGAATATCAGCATGATTGGACATACTCCATTTACCATGGAACCACTTTTTACTGCATCTCTTACAAAAGATGACGATACTCCGGTTCTTCGTATGTATGAATATGAACGAGTGCGAAAAGTAACCTATCAGATGGATTTCTGGCTCGGTAAAAACGATCGATTCCTGAACTGCCGTATGCGTATTTCCAACCAGACAGAAGAAGTTGTTCCCATGTACTGGTGGAGTAATATTGCAGTTCCTGAATACGATGGCGGACGCATCATCGTCCCTGCAAAGGAGGCTTACACCAACCGTCCAAACGGAGTTTATAAAGTATCCGTTCCTATGGTAGAGGGACATGACATCAGTAAATACAAAGAAATTCCTGATCAGGTGGATTACTTCTTTAACATTCCCAAAACCTCGGCTAAATATATCGCAAATATCAACAAAGAAGGTTACGGTCTTCTTCATTTATCCACTTCCCGTCTTATGAGCCGCAAACTTTTTTCATGGGGAAACAACGAAGGCTCCGATAACTGGCAGAACTTCCTGACTGAACATGCAGGACGATATATCGAAATTCAGGGCGGACTTGCCAAGACACAGTACGGCTGTCTTCCTATGGCTCCCCATACTGCCTGGGAATGGATGGAGCTTTACGGACCTGTACAGGTTTCTTCGAAAGCCGCATCTTCTGATTACGAATCTGCGCTTCAGGAAATGAACACAGCCGCAGATAAATGCACTCTTGAATACAATCCGGAATCAACGCTTATTGCCACAAAATCACTTGCCAGACAAAAGGGAAAACTTCTGTATACCGGACATGGCTATGGCGCTTTTGAAAGCAGACTTCGCCTTTTAAAAGAGGATGTTCCCCTTTCTGAACATCTGGATTTCGGCAATATTTCTCCGGAATATGAAACTTGGATTTCTTTCCTGAAAACCGGAATTTTCCCTAAGAAAGCTCCTGAGGACAGCCCCTTTGATTTCATATCCGACCACTTTTTGTTTAAAAAATTAAAAGAAACAATAGATAATGAAAACGCCCAAAACTGGTATGCACACTACCAGCTTGGACTTTATTATCTTACTTCCAACAGACTTTATAAAGCAAAAAAACACCTTGAAACATCTCAGTCTCTGACTGCAAATCCCTGGGCGCTTCACGCACTCTCTGCCCTTCATCTCCAGCTCGGAGAGCACGATGTTGCAGCCGCATATATCAAACAGGGATATAGCCTTCGAAAGGATGATCTTTCCTACTTAAAGGAAACCTGGAAGATTCTTCTCCTCTGTGAAAAATACGAAACCATAAAGGAGCTTTACCATCAACTCCCTGCTGATTTTGCAGCCGAAGAACGCATTCATTTCGGATTTCTTACCGCCCTCGCCCGTACAGGTCAGGCAAAAGAAGTTCTTGATTCTTTAAACGAAAAACACCTCATGCTCAGCGATCTCAGGGAATGCGAAGACTCCCTCGGTTCACTGTGGGAAGAGGTTTATGAACAGGTATATAAAGAAAAAGGAACGCTTCCCAAAGCGTATAATTATCACTCATTAATGGAATAAAAAATAGAAAAGGAGATAAAAAATGAACAATGCTGTATCAAAATTAAAAGAGTATATGCAAAAATTCCGGCAGTACGAAACCATCGAAAATCTTCTGTACTGGGATTTATCTACCATGACTCCGGAAAAAGGCGTAGAATCTAAAGCAGATGCTATCGGTTATTTTTCTACAGAGGCTTTCCGCTTGTCCACCTCCGATGAATACGGCGCGCTTTTAAAGGAATTATCTACTCCTGAGCAGTTCGAACAACTTGATGATGCGCTGAAAGTCACGGTACAAAGAGAGCTTAGAAATTACGAACGCTTTGTCCGTGTACCGGAAGATTTCTACACAGAATATGTCACATGTAAGGCCCGCTCTCAGAAAGCGTGGGAAGCTGCAAAGAAGGCAGACGACTACTCCCTTTACGCGCCTCATCTGGACAAAATCATTTCCATGACCAAGCAGTACGTCCACTATATGGAACCGGAGCAGCCGCCTTATGAGGTTCTTGTCGATATGTTTGAAGAAGGTATGGACACCTGTACCATTGACCGTATTTTTGATGAATTAAAAGAAGGGCTTTGTCCTCTTCTTGCAAAAATAAAAGAAAGCAAACAGCCTGATTTGTCTGCTCTGAAAGGAACGTATGATATTCCGGCACAGAAGAAATTACAGGAACTGCTCCTTTCCTACATCGGCTTTGATTTCTCTATGGGAGCAGTTGCAGAAAGCGAACATCCTTTCACAACAGGCATTGGCTCCGGAGATGTGCGTGTCACAAACCACTTCCGTGAGGACGATCCTATTGCGGCTATTTTCAGCGCAATCCATGAAGGAGGACACGCAATTTTTGACCAGAATATTTCCCCTGTTTATGAAAATACAGTTGTCAGACAGGTGAATCTTATGGGACTCCATGAAAGCCAGTCCAGATTTTATGAAAATATTTTGGGACGAAACCGCAATTTCTGGACCCCGCTTTACGAAAAAATGGGAGAACTTCTTCCCCAGTTCCGGAATATTCCGTTCGAAACCTTCTACCGCGCCATCAATGAGGTAAAACCAAGCCTGATCCGCATAGATGCCGATGAAGTCACCTACTGCCTGCACATTATTCTTCGCTATGAAATAGAACGCGCAATCTTTAATGATGAGGTTACTACAGAAGAACTGCCCTCCTTATGGAATGACAAAATGGAAGAATTACTTGGTATCCGCCCTTCCACTGACGCAGAAGGTATTCTTCAGGACACACACTGGTCTGACGGCTCCTTTGGATATTTCCCGTCCTATCTTCTCGGTTCCGTATACGACGGCATGTTCCTTGAACAGATAGAGAAAGAACTGGGAAGCATCGACGAGCTTCTGGCTCAGGGAAAAATCATGGAAATCACGAAATGGCTGAATAAAAACATCCACCAGAACGGCAGCCTCTACACCTCTGCTGAAGTCATCCGGCGCCTTTGCCAAAAAGAAATTTCTGCAAAACCTTTACTGAATTACTTTAACAGGAAATATTCTGAAATTTATTCTTTATAATTTTTTTAAAAAAGTGAATGGTTTCCTTTCCTCCAATCGTATTATAAGTGAAACAGCAAAAAACACTTCAAAGGGTAGTGTCAAGTGAGTTATGAAAAACTGAGTGAAAAGAAAAAGGCTCAGATGAACCTTGAAAATTGCAGATATTTTAGTTTGAGGTAGATTTACGCCACCCTTGACAGCACGCAAAAGAACTGCTGTATATAGATCACCGACGGTGAAGAACTCAAGAACAGTTAGAAATCTTTCCGTCGAATACAGCAGTGTAGCAGTTCTTTTGCGTGCCTTCAAGGGCAAGCCGAAAGCAATGCTTTCGGTGGCTGGATATTTTCCTCTGGCTCGGAATCTAAGAACAGTTAGAGCCTTCGGCTTGAAGGTTTAAGATGGTCTGCTGTCCTAAAAAGATAAGCAGCTGCCATTTACCCGGCATGTTATCGGCGCCATTGAGCATATCAACTTTGTTTAAAACCTGATAATGATTGTGCTTATGTGGTCGCAAAAAGTTATAGTAAGCTACCCATAAGGCTAAATCGTAGTTGGCGCCTTCATAATTATCAAATCCATTTGTGATTCGGTATGAGGCTTTGTAGGTGCGATTGAGACGTTCGATCATCTGTTTATACGGACGAAATTCTTTTGAAACCTCATCGTCGTTGGTTAAACCGATAACCTGTGTGATGCTGAATTTAAAGTTATCCTTAAATTTTCTGGCAAACTCCATGGCGGCTAACGGATACGCACTGTATCCATCCGCAATGAATTTAAAGTTTTTAGGAAGTTCTGTGAGATGACGGAAAGCCATCCTCATAGCAAGGATACAGGGACCGACACTTCGGTTATCAGAGACTTGATATCCGATAATGGAACGGCTTGCGGCATCCATGATGAACCAGATGTAAGCTTTGATACCGCGGACTTTGATATAGGTTTCATCAGCAGTGAAAACATCACCTGTCTTGTAATCATAATGATCGACAAAGGGTTTGATGCAGATGGCAGCCGTTTTGCAATAGTTGGCGATCTGCTGATGGGAGATGCTGATGTTATAAAGGTCTTTGAGTGCCTGAGATGTTTTCCTTAAGGATAACCCAAGATTGATATGCAGAGTCAGGCAAAGAGACATGACATGAGCGTTGTGTTTGGAAAATTTCAGGGAAGAAGCATTCTTTGGCAGGGAGTTTAAATCCATGGCAAAGAAATCTACAGTGAATTCACGGTAGATGTAATGCAGTTTATATTTGGTTTTTCCGTGTTCTTCTTTCAGATCTTTGCGCTCTACTTTTGCAAGGTTGTGGAGATAGTAAGGGCACTTGGGGTTTACACATTTGTGCTTGCGGAAGAATTTCCGGTCTTTTTTGGGAACTAAAGTATGTCCGCAGTGAGGGCACAAAAAGCGCATAGGGGTAGTTGTGGAATCACCGGTAGAAAAGGTCTGACCACAGACTTTACATTGATACTGCCCATTACCGCCATTATTGTCGTAGATGAAATGATGAGGCGCACCACACAGAGGACATACAGTATCTTCCGGAATACATTTTCCATTTCGGCGTTGTACTGGTTTCAAAGGCTTGTGATATTTCCATTGATAGTATTCAAGGAGAAACTGCCAATCCTGTTTGATAAAAGTTTTGATAACAGGAAGTTCATCCACTTCGAATTTTTGATATTTGGGAGAATGGGAATCATCGAAAGCCCACTGTTTAAGGGGGATATATCTGCAGATAAAATTTAAAAGCCAGCAGATTTGTTGATGTTGGTATTGAATAAAAGAAAGTAAGTATTGTATAATGTCCATGAGCATTGTCTCCTTGGTTTAGTTGATGTTTGGTCGCGGATATTATACCAGAAAAGGGAGGTCAATGCTCTTTTTATTTGCAACTTCCCATAAAATCAAGGTTTTTAATACAATTAAACAGTAAAAAACAGGTAGTTTTTGACACTACCAATCTGTCTTTGGAGGAACTAATATGAATCAAAATCCTGCTCCCGTCGGGAATCCTTTAGGAAACGCTCCCGTCGGGAGTCTTTTACGGAAATTTGCCATACCAAGCATTATCAGTATGGTAGTAAATGCACTTTATAATATCGTAGACCAGATTTTTATAGGACAGGGTGTCGGTATGCTGGGAAACGCAGCCACAAATGTCGCCTTTCCCATGACAACGGTTGTCCTTGCCGTCTCCCTTCTCCTTGGAATCGGAGGCGCTTCAAACTTCAACCTCGCGCTTGGGCGGCAGCAAACCGACCGCGCGCGGCAAATTGCCGGAACTGCATTCGGAAGTCTCGCACTCTTTGGCGTTCTGCTCTTTCTGGTCATCCGCAGCTTTCTGGAACCTATTGTCCTCGCATGCGGTGCCACTGAGCAGACCCTTGACTATTCTCTTGCTTATGTGAGCATCACCTCCCTTGGTTTTCCTTTCGCAATGCTCACCACCGGAGGATGTCATCTGATTCGCGCAGACGGCAAACCAACATATTCTATGATTGCAACACTGTCCGGCGCCATTATCAATACAATCCTTGACCCACTCTTTATTTTTGTTTTTGGCTGGGGAATCGAGGGAGCTGCCTGGGCAACTGTCGCAGGACAGTTTTTCTCTGCCTGTATGATTCTCAGATATCTCCCAAGATATCTGAACAGCTCTCTTAAACTCAGGGATTTCATCCCCAGAATGGACAGCCTCAGGGCAATCGTTTCACTTGGCTGCGCTTCGTGCCTTAACCAGCTTGCCCTTACTGTTGTTCAAATACTTATGAACAATATTCTGCGTCACTACGGTTCTCTTTCTGTTTACGGAAGCGATATTCCTCTTGCAGTCGTGGGAATCGTATCAAAAATCAATATGCTTTTTCTCGCCGTCGTCATCGGTCTGTCGCAGGGAGCGCAGCCGATTATCAGTTTCAATTACGGCGCCAGAAATTATAACCGCGTAAAGGAAGCCTATTTAAAAGCAGCAGGTCTTTCCACCATAATCGCAGTTACGGCAACTCTGATTTTTGAGTTATTCCCTCACGCAATCATCAGCATCTTCGGAAACGGCGACGAGCTTTACTATAAATTTGCAGTCAAATTTATCCGGATATTCCTCTTCTGTACATTTTTCAACGGAATCCAGCCGGTAACTGCCAATTTCTTTTCTTCCATCGGAAAAGCCGCGAAAGGTATCTTTCTCTCAATGACCAGACAGCTCCTTTTCCTGGTACCTCTGGTTATCCTGCTCCCTCTTCTCATGGGAGTTGAAGGCGTCATGTTCTCAGGTCCTATTGCAGACGCTGCAGCCGGAATTCTCGGCATTCTTCTGATTTACAGAGAATTAAAAAACATGACCTCTACGACTTAGAGAAAAAAACGCCCATTGCAGACACAAAAACCGGAAATCTGCTTCTCAATCCGAAGCAAATTCCCGGTTTTATTTTTTATCACTGCTATTCTTCTGTTCTATTTCCACGGTTTCTTTTCATAAGCTCTGCAAGCTCCTGATATTTCCCCGTTACATAACCATAATTCTGTTTTTTATGCGGAAGCTGACAATTCGTACAGTCTTTCAACCCATTCTCCGTATAACGGAAATTCCCTCCACATCTGTCCCCCAGTGCATACAGAGGGCAGTAGCAGAACAGACAGTTGAAATTATCCGGGTCAGCGCCTTTGTGGCAGGGGAAATATTCACACTTCTTATGACTGAAATAAGAATACTCTTTGTCTTCCCAATATTTTTTCTCCATATAACCTCCATAAAAAAGAGGGAGCGATGCTGTTTCGGGGTAGAAAGTTTCGTTCATATATGCGCGGAGGGAACGAAAATCCGAAACAGTATCGCCTGCCATTTAATCTGTATAATTCTCACGAACAGGCGATCATTCCATAAAAAAATGCCTGCCTTTCGATAAAGCAGACAACATTCCGGGGCTGCGGATTTCCCCAAAACTGGTCATTATACTTTACACGGAAGTCTAACCTCGCCATATTAAGCAGGTTTCCTGGCTCCAGTATCATCGCTCCTCTCTCCTTCTCGTGTTATACACAATGGACTTCTGAGATTCGCTCCTCTGTCACAGTGACCGGATCGCTCAGGTCTTACACCTGATTCCCTTTTCTGAACCACAAACTATAAAGATTCAGCACTTAATACGTTCAATATGGAATTATACTGACGTTATCATAGCATTATTTACCGTAATTGTCAAGAAAAAAGCGGACAATTTAAAAAGCAGGCATTCCGCCTGCTTTTTATATATTGATTAGACCAGTCTTCTTACAGAGAGGATTGTTCTGTAAGTCGCATCATTACTGATTTTAATACCATCACGGGAGTTGGATGCATGAACAATCTTTCCACCGCCCATGTAAATTGCAACATGACCGCCATAGCAGATTAAATCTCCAGGCTGTGCTTCAGAATAGGATACCTCACGACCTGCATTCTGCTGTTCATAGGATGTTCTTGGAATGCTTACGCCAAAGCTGTTGTAAACAGCCTGTGTAAATCCGGAACAGTCAGCGCCGTTGGTAAGGCTTGTTCCACCCCATACATATGGATTTCCAACGAACTGTGTAGCGTAATCAACAACAGAAGAACCTGTTCCTGAATAAGAGCTTGCGTCTGAATAGCTCTGCTCCGCCTCATAATCATCGTAGGATACTGTATTGTCGCTGTCAATTACGTTTCCGTACTCATCGTACTCTGTCTCAGAAGATTCGTCAGAACCTTCTTCATTATTTCCTTCTGCTGCCGCAGCTTCCTCAGCCGCCTGACGCTCTAATTCAGCCTGACGTCTCGCTTCTTCCTCTGCTGCGATTCTCTCTGCTTCCAGTCTCTCAAGCTCTGCAGTCTGCTCAACTAAAAGGTTCGCATACTCTGTAGCCTGCTGCTGTGCATATGCAATCTCATTCTCACAATCTGCGGAAATAGCACGTTTCTCATCAAGCTGGCACTGAAGAATGTAGGACTGCTCTTCCTGAGCTGCTTTCATCTCTTCAAGTTCCGCCTGCTCTGATTCATATTTCTCTCTAAGGGAATTTACCTGTTCAACTGTCTTGGCATATTTCTCAAGACTCTCTCTGTCCTGCGCGTACATCTTCTGTGTGTACTCTGCTCTTGTCAGGAGATCCGCAATATCTTCTGCTCCCATCATCATCTGGAACCATGCGTCCTTGCCGCCTTTCTCATATAAGAGTTTAATACGGCTCTTCATGTTCTCATACTGACTGTCGCGGGCATTCTGCGCATTTCCGAGTTTCTTCTTTGTTTTAATAATTTCAATTTCTTTCGCAGAAATATCATTGTTTAATACTTCAATAGAAACCATTACATCAACAAGATTGGCATCCAGTGTAGCGATCTCACTCTCTAACTGGCTCTTAGCAGCCCATAACTCGTCGATTCTTGAATATGTAGCATCAAGCTGTGCATTGGTCCAAGCCTGCTCTTCTCTTAACTCTTCTTCTCTTGATGCGCTTACCGCAACTGCCTGTGACATACTTAAAATCAGTGCAAGTGTCAGACATACAATTCTTTTTTTCATGATTTCACCCTCATATCTTATTTTGTATTAGTTTATTTTCATTTGTAATAATTTCGAAACATATTTTTAACTCTTCTACATACTATCACAAGTCTATGAGGAATGCAACCCCAAATCCAAAAAAAGTTTAAATTTCTGTAACATTTAGTAACCTTTACGATATAAAGGTAATAAAAAAGAGACATTCTTTTATTCGAATGTCTCTTTCAAATCTCATTTTTTGATTTTATTAATAAAACAGGTCAGCAAGGATTTCGTCTGCTGTCATCTCACGGTATCCATCCGGGTCAGACAGTGTCTTACTGTTCCATCTTAAGTAATTACCGTTCTTGATGTAGTTACCGGAAGATGTATGATAATTGTACTTGTTAAATCCTGCATATCTGGACATATATTTCTTCGCAAGTGCAATCGCCTGACTGGAGTAATTTCCGCTTGGTGTCGGTGTACCGGAAATCTGACATCCTGCATTCGGTGTAGAGTGTACGATTACCGCACTCTTATCTTTACACTGTCCGAGAACGATCCATGTATGTCCGCTGTTGTATCCAACATCACCAGCCTGAAGCTCCCAGTCGTCCTTAGCAAGCTGTGACTGATTGAGGATGCTTCCCCATCCAAGAGATTTATAATAGGAGCCAACCTCTGCTGCAACTACTGTGTAGCCTGAGCCGATGCCGGATTTAGACTGCATTACCTGATATGCACTCCAGCCTACGAAGCCGGAACAGTCAAGGCCCTTCGCTCTGTTCGCTGTACTTAAATCTCTGTAGTCATTGTAATCGTAATTGCTGTTCTGGCTGTCATACCATTTCTTCCATGTCGGGCTTACTCCCTTTCTGGTGGAATCGTTCCAGCCGCCGCCCCATACATAAAGGGCTTCTCCTACAGGCTGAAGTGCGCCTGCAAGGTAATTCTTGATTGTTTTCTTTCCTGTGGAGCCTGTTGTCTGGCTTAAAACACCATTGCTGTTAAAGTGGTATTTCTTTCCATCGATTGTCACATCGCCGACAGCCATAACTCCTGTCTCTTTATCAAAATAATATTTATAACCTTTTGATTTGTTAGTCACCCAGCCTGTTGCCATCTTACCGCTTCCCTTATAGAAGTAGTAGGTCTTTCCGTCAAGCTTGGTAAAATCTGTTGCCATTACGCCGTCTTCCGGTTCGAAGTATCTCTTCTCCCCTTTAGAGTTCTGTGTCCATCCTGTAAGCATGTAGCAGGCGCTTGTGAAATATCTCGTATCTCCTTTGCTGTCTGTAAGGAATACCTTCTGTGCAGCTACGCCGCTTGGATTATAGAAATAATATCTCTTGCCGCCGATGGTTGCCCATTTCACGGTCATGAAACCTGTGGATTTATTAAAGTATCTCTTATGCCCTTCCGGGAAAGTCACCCAGCCTTTCGCCATGGCGCCGTTCTCTTTCTCGTCGAAGTAGCGTTTTCTTCCTTTACTGTCCTCTAACCAGCCTTTTAACTGAACGCCGGTCTTGGTATCGAAGTAGTATTTTTCTCCATTAAGCTCCAGCCAGCCCTTCTGTTTGGAACCATCATTCTTAATGTAGTAAGTCTTACCACCGATTGTAGTAAATCCTTTACTAGCAGCCTGTACTTTCGCGGCATTGGTATAAGTTGCTACCCCAAACGCAAAAAACAGCATGAACAGGAACATCCCCCAGATTCCAAACTTCTTACTTACCTTTCGCATAAATACCTTCCTTTTCTTATTAAGACTTCATTGCTCGAAAATATCTTTTTTTACAATGTTGTTACATTTTTATGACCCTATTATAGTACATTTTCGAGAGTGCGTCAACACATAAGTAAATTTATGTTAAATATGTACGAAAATTACCCTTTGTCCACCTGCAAAAAAGAGACAAAGCATACAATATGCTCTGTCTCCTTTATAAACTTCTATATTTTTTAACAAATTTAACAGTTTGTAACTTACAGCAGATGTTTGCGAAGTTCTGCTCCATCCATTGCGCTTAAATATGCCGGAGCAACGTCAAAGACTGTTTTCGCTCCTGACATTCCTTCTTTATTCATACGGTACGCTGCGCGGGCATATGCCACAATTACAGAAGAAGTAAATTCAGGATTAGAATCCAGCTTTAAGCTGTATTCAATCACATGGCTGTTTTCGTTATTCCATCCTGTCTTTCCTGTTCTGATCACAAATCCGCCATGAGGGATTCCGCCGTGTTCACGTTTCAGCTCTTCCTCTGAAATAAAATGAACTGTGGTATCATAATCAGCGAAATAATTCGGCATTGTTTTAATCTCATTTTCAATGCGGGCAAGGTCTGCGCCTTCCTCTGCCACTACGAAACACTCTCTTGTATGTTTCTGTCTTGTTGTAAGATCCGGATTCTCTCCTTTTCTTACAGCTTCCAGAGCAGCTTCTACAGGAATCGTATACTGTTTCGCATCCTTTACCCCATCAATACGGCGAATGGCATCTGAATGCCCCTGACTTACGCCCTTACCCCAGAATGTATAGTCTTTTCCATTGTTGAGAATCGCATTTCCCATCATACGGTTCAAAGAAAACATTCCCGGATCCCAGCCGACAGAGATAATCCCCACATGACCTCCGGCTTTCGCAGTCTTATCCACATTATCAAAGTGTTCCGGAATCCTTGCATGTGTATCAAAGCTGTCCACCACATTAAACCACTGTGCATATTTCGGTGTCTGTTCAGGTAAATCCGTAGCGCTTCCGCCGCAAAGAATGAGAACATCAATCTCATCTTTCATTTTCTCCGCTTCCTCAACGGAATAAACACCTGCTGTCTCTGTGAGAATCTTTACTGTTTTCGGGTCACGCCTTGTAAAAACTGCCGCAAGCTCCATATCCGGATTATGCTTAATGGCACATTCCACTCCACGCCCCAGATTTCCATATCCCAAAATACCAACACGAATACTCATTTTACATTTCCTCCTGTCATCCATGTAACGTATCTGCCATATCCATTTACGGCAGCAACGTGTGAACAGTTATTATTTCTTTAACACTTTAACATATTAATATCTGCGAAATAATTTGTCAATTCCTTATTTTATTTTTTTAACAGCAAAGAATACCGCCTCCCGGGCAGCACAGATTACATGCAAGATTTGCAAGACAGAGTTTCATACAAAAATCATTCCCAGCCGTTGGCATTCCTCCGAAAGGACTCTGCTGTTCCTGATACCAGGTTCCGCCGCCCTCCATTCTCTGAAGCATCATACGGTATTGACCGTTATCCGGCTCCATCCGTACTGCTTCGCGCATATAATTAAGCGCATTTACATTATTCCCCATTCCCATATGCGCCATAGCCGCCAGATAATTCCACTGGGCATTACGCTGGGAAAGCGTATCAAGTACGTGAAGCGCTTCTTTATAATGACCGCTCTGCACATAATTGGCTGCCGCCTGTCTGCGCATGGTTTCCTCATCCTGATAGGTACTGCTTCTCTGTCCGCCGAAACCGCCAAATGGGTCGTAACCGTCATAGCTGCTTCCCTGTTCCCGCTCTCTCATAATCTGCTCATAAGCCTGCTGTACTTCTTTAAACTTTTCTTCTGCCTGTTCCTTATTCGGATTGTTAATATTTGCATCCGGATGATACTGCCGGCTCAGTTTGCGGTAAGCTTTCTTTATTTCCTCGTCTGATGCATTTCTGGGTATCCCCAGTACGCTATATGGATCTAACATCTTCTTTTTTCTCCTGTGCTTCCTTCCTTTTTTTACCTACTGTTTCAAATCGGCACCATACCCCTGAATACAGGATATTCCTTAGAATATCCGCATACATTATAATAGGAAGTTTCTCAAATTCCCGACATGCTTCCGCCATCATCATCATAAGGAGGTTTTTTACATGCTCATGGAACCCTTCCATTTTATATTCTCCTGAAAAAGGATTGTAATTCCCGTTTTTCACATCATCTTCCACATCATCGTAAGCATCCAGAAGATAAATAAATTTCCCAAGGTAAAATCCCATTTTCCTGAGGGATTTCGCCCACATATCTTCCTTCCAGACAAATATCTCTTCCATAATATGGCCAAAGCAGCCGGATATTTTATCAATATCTTTTTCGCCCGCTTTTTCCATAGCGGAAATTTCGTCCAGAAGTTCTATAATCCTTGTGGATTTCTCCGGATATTTCTCAAGAAGACGTTTATTTTTCCCCGAAAGAAGCTTTGCATAACCCAGTCTGGAAAGTCTTTTTTCATCCTTCCAGTCATCCATACACTTGTAATAGGTAAACAGTATGTTCATATCTGCCGCATATTCTGTAATCTCATTCTGTCTTATCTGCTGCCTTCGGGCAGGATGAACAATACATCTGCGCGCCCCTTCCTCTGTATCCGGCTCATAGAGAGCGCTGAGAAGAAGCACTACAAACGTCATATCATAAGTAAGTGAAATCTGCCCGGAAAATCCGTATTTATCCTTCAGCTCATGGCAGAGCCCGCAATAAAAAGTACGATACAAATCGTAGTCTTTAAACTTCATTTCCGGTTTATTCATCACTACATAACCAAACATCTTAACTCCTCTTGATAAACTTCACATGGCATTTCGGACATTCAATCTCAATCTTGCCTTTTCCTCTTGGGATTCTGATTTTCTGTCCACAGCCGGGACAGGTGTAAATATGGTGTGTCTTTCTCTGCTCCATCATACTCTTCTCTTTACTGAAACGCATACGAAGCTTCTGAGTCATGGCCAGGTACTTCTGGTTTTCCGCATATCGTTTCGGAATATTTCTGGACAGCATACGGAAATATGTATAAATAATCGCAGCCAGCCCCAGAGTATCCAGAAGCCCTCCAATTGGCGATCTCCGTAAAAAAAGAGCCAGAACAATACATACCAGGGCAACCCCCATGGTAAATCTGGCAAACTGATCTGCACCGTAACGTCCCTGCATGAACTTATTCAACTTGTCTCTCATAAAATCTACCTCTTTTACAATGAAATTAAAATTCATTGTAACACAAAAAAACAATTACCACAATCCACCAGCCGCATTGTTCACAGAAAAAGCACGGATTTCAGCTTTAAGGGCAAAAAAATCCCCCGATTCATGCTCCAAAAGCCGAAACGGGGGACTTCCCTGACATATTAAATTTCTTTCAGAAGAATATAACGGGTAAGCCCTCCATAGCATTTCACCGTCTTCTTCACTTCATATCCATGTCTTTGCATATTTCTGAGACTGTAGAGATTATCCGGATGAACGGTACACATCAGGAAAGAAAATCGTTCCCTGTCAAGAACTTCTTCTGCTTTCTCAAGCATTTTTCCCTGAAGGCCATTTCCTCTCCATGCGCTTCCCACAACTGCAGAATCCATTACTGCAACCTTCCCAAGGCTCTCTTCCCCGAAATCAAGGTACAGCCCCAGATTCTCCGAAAGCTCCGGTTCCTTTACAAGAAAGAACCCTGCAATCTCATCGCTGTCGGAAACTGCCGTTATCACAAATCCCTTTCCGCTTAAATGCGCTCTTACATAAGCTTCATCGTCTGCAACAAACCACTCCGGATGCGCTGGATTATGGGAAGCTTCCTCCATAAGTTTCATAATTCCGTCTATATCCCGGACATCTGCTTTCCTTATCGTAAAGTTCATTATACTGAAAAACCTTCCGGATTATTCTTCAAGCTCGCCTTCCAATTCTCCTTCTGCTGCAGATGTATCTTCAGAGTATTCTTCCTCTGTAGATGTTTCTCCGTAAAGCTTCTCGAAGAATTTCATAGTATCTTTATAAAGAGTTGTCTTATCTTCCTCTGTTACGTTTGCAAGAGCATCAACTGCCACTCCTGTATCGTCCTGACCAAAGATTGCCTTAAGCCCTTTATCCAGCATATTCAGTTCAGTTGTCATATACATTTCTGTTCCGTCTGCCGCATAAGTCTCAGTACCGCTTACAAGAATATCCAGATAAAGCTTCTTAACTTCCTTTGTCAGAGCCTCTGCTGTGTCCCCATCAAGCACAGGAGCTGTCGCATCCTCACCCATTGCTGTGTGAAGGGCATCTGTATCTCCGTAATACTCTCCTGTGAAGAAAGTATCTGCCTGATTGAAATAGTACATCTGGTCTTCTGTTAATGCGGATGTATCAAGCTCTGAAAGCGCATCCGCAGAAGAGGAGTCTCCTTCTCCTACAGTTTCGCTGTCTTCTGTCCAATCATCGTCTGTCCATTCATCCTCTGTCCATTCATCTTCCGGAGCGCTTCCCTCAACCATACCTGTTTCCTGTTCAAGTCCCGGATCTTCTGTAGAACTTGCCACGATATCGTCACCGAGAATGCTGTCATCCAGTCCTGCAACAATGCTGTCTCCGTCTACAATTTCACCAGCATCTACTGTAACGTCGTCCTCATCGTCAAGCTCTCCGACTTCGTCACTGGATACATTTCCGTCTACCATTTCCAGAGTTGCAGCCATATCTTCGTAATTGTAGTCCTGCTGCGCAATTTCTACCAGAAGGTCTACGATATCGCCAATCTGTTCGTCGCTTAAAGAAACTCCGTTCTCATTTGCAACATTGATTACAATGCTATAGATAGAGTCCACATCCTGAATACCATTCTTGATAACTTCCATCTTTGCCTTATTGATAACGGTTGTTGCATCATTTTTACCCACCTGGTCAGCAAGATTTCCGGTTACTACCATCTCTTCTGTAGCGATTTCTTTCTTTGTCTCGTCAAGCTTCTCTCCTGTAGCTGTCTCATATGCCATCTGGATTCCTGTGAGAGCGCCTGTACCTGATACCTCGAAAGGACACGCTGCTACAACTTCACAGTTCTTTACACCGGAAGTAGAAAGCGTAGTCGCGATCATATTGCAGGTTACCCAGTTAAGGTTAGCTGTACGAACCTTGATTCCGCCCGACTGTGTTGGCTTCACGTAAGCGCTGCTGACTGTTCTTGTACCAATCTGCTCAAGCGGTACATAGGAGCTTAAATGATCTCTCTCGTCCTGATTGGTGATTGTAAGGATCTGTACGTCATTTCTGTTAACCTTAAAATATCTGAGCATTGTTTCTTTCTGCTCTTCTGTAAGATCCGCACCAAGCGTAACAACTCTGACGGAGTCTGCCATTGCCGGTACTGCGCTTCCTGCGATAAGACACATACTGCAAAGTAAAATACCTGCTAATTTGCTTTTCTTCATATTATATTCCTCCCTGAATTATGATTCATCTTCATTAGATGTACCTATTATAACATACTTTTTCCGGTATCTGTAATTCAAATTATTTTTTGTTCCTGTGAGCGCCTCTGTTGCGTTACTGTTCTTTGCAGTATATATTTCTGCAAATCCCACCGAAAGTGTTTATCCCAGTCCTTCCAGAAGAATCTTAACTCCAATAAGAATCAGGATGATTCCCCCGCAGCATTCCGCCTTTGCTTTATATTTCATTCCGAAAATACTTCCAATTTTCACGCCAAAGGCAGAACAGACAAAGGTTACAACTCCGATAAAAGAAACTGCCGGAACAATCGCCACCTTCAGAAATGCCAGTGTCACACCCACCGCAAGCGCATCAATGCTTGTTGCAATGGCCAGTACCAGCATGGAACGCGCAGACATAGAGCTGTCTACACATTCATCCTCTCCAAACGCTTCCTTTACCATGCTTCCGCCGATAATTGCCAGAAGCACAAAGGCAATCCAATGAGAATAACCGGTAATCATATCCGTAAAGAATCGTCCGCCCAGATATCCCAAAAGAGGCATCAGCGCCTGAAATCCGCCGAACCATGCACCTGCTGTACACATATGCTTCCAGTTAATCTTCCCCAGGGAAAGCCCCTTGCATACAGATACTGCAAACGCGTCCATGGAAAGTCCTACAGCCAGGATAAAAAGTTCCAAAATGCCCATTTTTTTCTCCTGTATTCACCTGTCGTTTATTTTATAAGATAAACAAAATATCCTGCATAAACTGCAAGGAAAAGGATTCCTCCCCATCTGCGGAGTTCTTTATTTTTCAGTACGCAGAGCCACAACAGAACCGCTGCTCCGATACATACAATTCCATCCACAAGGAAACGCGCTGCATCGTACGGAATCGGGCAGACAAGACTGGTTGTTCCAAGCACAAACAGGATATTGAAAATGTTGCTTCCCACAATATTTCCAATTGCAATATCCGCCTGACCTTTCTTCGCAGCCATCACAGACGTAACAAGCTCCGGAAGGGACGTTCCGAATGCCACGATGGTAAGACCGATAAGTCTGTCGCTCATTCCAAGAGCCGAAGCAATCGCAGACGCACTGTCTACCGTCACATCACTTCCAATAACAACAGCAGCAAGACCTGCCACCGTTACAAGAAGAAGTTTCCACATTGGCTGCATCTGATGAGGGCAGGAATCTGCCTCTCCCTCTTTTCTGCTCTTATATGCAGTATAAAAAAGGTATGCCAGAAATCCCAGAAATAAAATCCACAGGATTACGCCTGTCACTCTGTTCAGTTTCCCCATAGTGCTTCCCAGCGCCACAAGCAGAACTGTGATAAAAATGGTAAACGGCATTTCAATCATTACTGTATTTTTCTGCACCTTGAGAGCTGTAATGCAGGCAGTAATTCCAAGAATCAAAAGAATATTCAAAATATTGCTTCCCAGAATATTTCCGATGGAAATTCCTGTAGAACCCTTGATTCCCGCCGAAATACTGATAGCAGCTTCCGGCGCGCTTGTGCCGAATGCCACAATAGTAAGACCGATAACGATCTGAGGAATCCTGAATTTCTCCGCAATGCCGGATGCGCCTACTACAAAAAAGTCCGCGCCCTTAATAAGAAGAACAAAACCGACAACCAATAATACAAAATTTAATATCATATTACCTTCCACTCTTTCTGTTTATTTTTGCAGATTTCGATTCTGCAGTGTATAGTTGAGTATAACACATTTTCCATTTATTCACTATACCTTAATAGTTAATTTCTGCTGTCCGGCATTTTTTTCTTTCAGCAATAAATTTATTTTTATTATGGTAAAATCAGACAGATGGTGGTATAATATCGTTATCTGAAAACGGCGGAATTCACATAAACGACCGGATTTTCCGTTTGTACAAAAATGAGAGGATGGTGTAATCATGAATATTAAAATCGAGGAATTATTATCTGCATTAAAGAAAAAAGACGAAGAGAAACAGAAAAATACAGTCCTCTGGGCATTGGCAATTATCGGTGCAGTTGCTGCAGTAGCAGGTATTGCATTCGCAGTATATCGTTTCTTTACTCCTGACTATCTTGAAGATTTCGAGGAAGAGTTCGACGATGATTTCGACGACTACTTCGAGGATGAAGAAGACTGATTTTTCCCATAGTAATTAAAATAATAAGTAGCTCCGGCACGTTCCGGAGCTATTTTACTGAATTGAGGAGGTCCTATGAAAAAAGGCGAAATTTATGAAGGTATTATCGAAAAAGTAGATTTTCCAAACAAAGGACGGGTAATGGTCGGTGATGAAAAAGTCACAGTCAAAAATGGAATTCCGGGACAGAAAATCCGCTTTATGATTAATAAAAAGCGTTCCGGACGGGCAGAAGGCCGCCTTATGGAAGTTCTGGAACACTCTCCTCTGGAAACGCGCACTCCTGTATGCAGCATTTTTCCTGACTGCGGGGGATGTATGTACCAGACTATGGATTATGAAGAACAGCTCCAAATGAAGGAGCGTCAGGTGCGCGACCTTCTGGACGCAGCTCTTGAAGAGGGCGGACAGTCTTCCTACACCTGGGAGGGAATTTACGGAAGCCCTATTGAATTTGGATACCGCAATAAAATGGAGTTTTCCTTCGGCGATGAATATAAGGACGGTCCTCTTTCTCTCGGACTTCACAAAAAAGGAAGTACCTACGATGTCCTGAACGCATATGACTGCAAACTGGTACACGAAGATATGACAAAAATCCTTGCCTGTGTCCATAAATATTTCAAAGACAGAAATGTTTCTTATTATAAAAAGCTGCAGCATATCGGCTATCTTCGCCATCTTCTTCTCAGAAGAGGAGTTACAAGCGGCGAGATTCTGGTTCATGTAATTACAACCAGTCAGGAAGAACATGACCTCTCCCCCTTAAAAGAAGAACTTCTCGCTCTTCCCCTTGAGGGCAAAATTGTCGGTATTATGCATATTATAAACGATTCTCTTTCTGATGTGGTTCAGAGTGACGAGACAAGAATCCTTTACGGACAGGACTATTTCTATGAAACCCTTCTTGGGCTTCGTTTCAAAATCAGTACCTTCTCTTTCTTCCAGCCGAATTCTCTGGCTGCCGAGGTATTATACTCTGTTGTAAGAAATTACATCGGAGATACGAAAGACAAGGTTGTTTTCGACCTTTACAGCGGTACAGGAACCATTGCCCAGCTTGCAGCTTCCGTTGCGGATGAAGTCATTGGTGTGGAGATTGTGGAAGATGCGGTAAAAGCTGCCAGAGAAAACGCCAGACTTAACGGTCTGTCCAACTGCCGCTTTATTGCAGGCGATGTTTTGAAAGTTCTCGACGACCTTACCGGAAAACCTGACGTCATTATCCTTGACCCGCCCCGTGACGGCATCCATCCCAAAGCGCTGCCGAAAATTCTATCCTACGGCGTGGAACATATTGTCTACATCTCCTGCAAAGCCACCAGCCTTGCCCGGGATCTTCCCTTCTTTCTGGAAGCCGGATACCGTCTGGAAAAAGCCTGCTGCGTAGACCAGTTCTGCCAGACTGTGCATGTGGAGACGGTAACTCATTTAGTAAAGAAAAAATAATCGAATCGCCAGTTCTAAATAAGGGGCATGTGTAATCCATATAGACTACACATGCCCCTTCCATATCATTTCTTATTCTTTTCTTTTGCTGATGCAAAGATACTCTGAAGCACAATGAAGAAACAGAGCATTGCTGCAATTGTAATTCTTGTCCACCAGGAAGATAAGGTTCCCTGGAAGGTAATGAATGCCTCGATGGTACCCTTGATCAGTACACCGAACAGACTTCCGAATACATTTCCCACACCGCCGGTCAGAAGAGTTCCTCCGATAACGGCTGATGCGATTGCGTCCATCTCAAAGCCTTTCGCCTGCTCAACGAAACCGGAACAGGTGTTGAGGCAGAAAAGGAAACCGCCGACACTTGCAAGGAATCCCTCCAGAATATAAGCTTTCAGCTTCGTCTTCTTTACATTCAGACCCATCATAAGCGCAGACTGCTCATTGCCACCGATCGCATAGATGCTGCGTCCGAATTTTGTATATTTCAGAAGAATAAAAATTGCTACCAGAATTACCAGCGCAATAATTACGCTTGGATAAATATAAGGCTCGATCAGTTTGCCTTTCTTGTTCACGTAACCGCCGAAAGGAAGATGAATCTTACACTGCGCCCAGCTTAAGAACATCTCGTTTTTAATACTGATCATTTCTTTGCTGATTACTGCTGTCATACCTCTGGCAAAGAACATACCCGCCAGAGTTACGATAAACGGCTGTATATTCAGATATGCCACAAGCCATCCCTGTACAAGACCGAACACAAGGCCGATTGTAAGGACAAAGATTGCGGAAGGAATCGCGCCCCATCCGGCTTTCTCCATACACCATGCAAGAATCATACAAACCATAGCAACAACAGAACCTACGGAAATATCAATACCGCCTGTAATCATAACGATAGTCATACCTGCCGCTATAACGATCAATCCGGCATTGGATATAAACAGATTCAGGAAGTTCTGAGTTTTGGCAAAGCCCTGATCTTTAAAAAGGATAATGCCTACAATATACATGACCACAAACAGCGCAATGGTGATCAACAACAGAAAAGAATTTCCGTCCAGTTTACGTCTGTCTTTCTTCATTATGCTGCTCCTTTCCCACTGGCTGCCTGAGCTGCGCCTTTTCCTTTAAGACGGCGGAACATCTTACGAAGCTCAGGGGACTGCAATGATACGATAATTACGACTACGATTGCCTTATATACAGGAATCTGGTCAGAACTTACAGATACTGCATACAGGGTAGTTGTCAATGTCTGAATAGTATAGGCGCCGATCACACTGCCAATCAGGGAGAACTTACCGCCGCCAAGGGAGTTTCCTCCAAGAGCAACAGCAAGGATAGCGTCCAGTTCCAGATTCAGACCAATGTTATTGGCATCTGCAGAGTAGATACGGGAAGAGTTAATAAGTCCCGCAATACTTGCGCAGAAACCGCAGAAAGCATATACAAGGAAAATGATTTTTGCGGATTTCAGACCTACCAGTCTGGATGCGCGGGAGTTGATACCAACTGCTTCCACATACATGCCGAGAGCTGTTTTTTTCAGAAGAAGCATAGTAACAGCAACCATAATTACCGTCACAAAGATGGAAGTCGGAATCGGGATTCCCGGAATGCTGGCTCCCAGCATCTTAAAGCTGTCAACACGGATATAGGTAATCTGTCCGTTTGTGAGAAGCTGCGCAATACCACGGCCTGCTGTGAAAAGAATCAAAGTCGCTACCATAGGCTGAATATGCAGCTTGGCAACAAGGAAACCGTTAAAGCATCCGCAGAGAACGCCTACCAGAATACCAAGAAGAATACCAAGTAACGGATTATTGATATATTCGTTTACAGACTGCTGTCCTCCTGCAATAAAGGAACAGGTCACTGCCGCAACAACTGCCATAACTGCGCCGACGGAAATATCCGTACCTGCAGAAGCTGCTACTACAAGAGTCATACCGATGGCAAGGATTACAACCTCACTGCCTCGGTTGATTACGTCAATGATACGTCCGTAAAGAACGCCGTTTTGAATGTCAATCTTAAAGAAGTCAGGACTTGCAATGACTGCTGCAATCAACATAATAATCAGGCAGAACACCGGCATAAACAGTCTCTTGGACGTAAGTTTTTTGAATTTTTCCATCAATTTCCACCTCCTGCAATTGCTTTCATGATGGAATCCTGATGAAGCTCGGATTCTTCCAGTTCTCCTACCTTCATGCCGTCACGCAGAACTGCCATACGGCTACAGGTACGAATCATCTCCTCAATTTCTGAAGAAATGAACATGACTGCCATTCCCTGTTCTGAAAGCTGCAATACTAATTTCTGAATTTCTGTTTTCGTACCGATATCAATACCGCGGGTAGGTTCATCCAGAATCAGGAAATCCGGATTTGTAAGAAGCCATCTGCCCAGAATAACCTTCTGCTGGTTACCGCCTGAGAGCTGCTTGATCGGTGTTTCCCTGTCCGCAGTTTTAATCTGAAGCATATCAATATATTTGTCTGTAAATTCCTCCTGTTCCTTACGGCTCAGAAGATGGAACATACCGCGTTTCGCCTGAAGCGCGATAATAATATTTTCACGGACAGAAAGATCGGCAATGATTCCTTCCTCTTTACGGTTTTCAGGAAGATATGCCATACCTGCCATCATTGCATCCAGAGGAGCGCCCACCAGCAACTTTTTGCCTTTTACAAAAAGTTCGCCGGAATCTGCTTTGTCCGCGCCGTAAATGCTTCGGGCAAGCTCGGAACGTCCGGAGCCCAGAAGTCCGGTAAGACCGATTACCTCTCCTTTATGAATATCAAGATTGAACGGCTTAATGGTTCCCTTATGGCCAAGACCTTTAGCGGAAATCACAACCTCTCCCATTGCTTTCTGTTCGGAAGATTCTTTCTTAATTGCAGCCAGATCGTCGAAATCTTTACCCATCATCTTGGCTACAAGCTGTACTCTCGGAAGTTCTTCTACCTTATATTCTCCTACAAGAGTACCGTTTCGAAGAACGGTAATTCTGTCACATACTGCATAAACCTGTTCCAGAAAGTGTGTGACAAAGATAATGCCTACGCCCTGTGCTTTAAGCTTATTCATAAGCCTGAACAGCTTTTCTACCTCTCCGTCATCAAGGGAGGAGGTAGGCTCATCCAGAATCAGCACCTTTGCCGACATGTCTACTGCACGGGCAATCGCAAGCATCTGCTGAATCGCTATGGAGTAATTTTCTACTGCCATAGTTACGTCAATGTGAATATCCAGACTTTCCAGAAGCTCTCTGGATTTTTTGTTCATGGTTCGCCAGTCAATCATGCCGGCGCGCATCGGCTCTCTGCCGATATAAAGATTTTCTGCTACGGAAAGATTCGGACAGAGGTTTACTTCCTGATAAACCGTGCTGATTCCGTTCATCTGCGCTTCCTGCGGAGAGCGATTGATAATCGCTGTATTCTTTCCGTCAATTCTGATTTCTCCTGTTTCAAATTCCTCAACGCCTGTAAGGACTTTGATCAATGTGGATTTTCCGGCGCCATTCTCGCCCATCAGTGCGTGAATCTCACCTTTTCGTAACGTAAAATCCACATCCTGCAGCGCTTTAACGCCCGGGAAATTCTTGCTGATATGTCTCATTGTGAGCACAACACCCTGCTCCATAAAGCTGCCTCTCTTTCTATGTAACTGTGAGCGGACAATTTGAAATCCCGCCTGACCCGTTTGCTGCTTAAAAATGCGGGGCGGGAACCTTTCGGTTCCGTCGTCCCCGCATGATACACGACTTAATTATTGAACTTGGGAAACCCTTTTTTCATGGGATTATGGTTATCAATTAATATGCACGTTCTGCAACGATGCTCTCGAGATCCATAGTTGTATCAAAGTATGCTTCGTCAACGTACTGAATCTTTTCAACTTCTTCGCCAGCTTCCAGTTTCTGGATAATCTCAGCTACACGTGGTCCGTGAAGTGGGTTACACTCGAAAGTAGCGTTCAGATCGCCTGCCATCATAGAATCAAATGCAGCTTTTACAGAGTCAAAGGAAACAACGATGATGTCGCCGTCCGGTCCGCATGTTTTTCCTGCAGCTTTGATTGCGTCGATAGCGCCGAATGCTTCGTTGTCGTTCTCACAGATAACAACATCGATGTCATCGTAGGATTTAAGGAAGGATTCCATAACTTCCTGACCTTTTGCCTGTGTGAACTCACCGGACTGCATGTCTAACATCTTCCAGTTCGGATGCTCTGCCATCTTATTTGCAACACCTTCTGTACGTCCGATCTGAGCGGAAGCACCGATAGTACCCTGAATTGTTACGATATTGATTTCTTCTTCTCCGCGTCCCTGCTCTTCCAGATATTTTGCTAACCAGTCTGCACAGGTCTCACCTTCTTTTACGAAGTTTCCGCCTACCCAGCAGGTATAAAGGTCTTCGTCAGCAAGGTCCATCATACGGTCGGAAAGGATAACCGGAATACCAGCGTCTGCTGCTTCCTGAAGTACAGTTTCCCATCCTGTCTCAACTACAGGAGCTACTACGATGTAGTCAACTTCCTGCTGGATAAAGCTTCTGATGGCTTTAATCTGGTTTTCCTGTTTCTGCTGTGCATCGTCAAAAATCAGTTTGTATCCGTTCTCTTCTGTAAATGTGGATTTGAAAGATTCTGTGTTAGCGGTTCTCCAGTCAGACTCTGCGCCAACCTGTGCATAACCAACTGTAATCAGATCATCTTCGCCTGCGAATGCTGTTACAGGCATCATAGTAGCTGCAAGTGCGGATGCTGCCAAAACTGCTAAAACTCTTTTCTTCATAAAAAATTCCCTCCTTGAATTTACTGGGCTTCGTTGCCCCTTCGTTATCTTGTAGCCTTATTCTATCAGTAATTTTTCATAAAAGAAACAGAATAAACAAGGGTATTTGTTGTTTTTTTTACTAATTTTCCCTGTCAAGAATTAGTAAGTTGATTATTTTCAGATAAAAGTGTGATTTTTTTAGGTATACATACTGTGGCAAGAGTTCCTTCTCCTTTTTTACTCTGAAAACTGATGCCAAATTCAGGACCGTAGTTCAGACGGATACGCTCATCTACATTTCCAAGGCCGAAACCTCTTTCCCTTTCCGCCTCTCCTTTTACCTTCTTCCGGAGAATTTCCAACTCTTCTTCCGTCATTCCAATCCCGTTATCCTCTACCTCAAGATAAATTCTGTCGTCGCGTTCATATCCCCTGACTGTGATTTTTCCTTTTCCCCTCTTGTTTTTGATTCCGTGATAAAGCGCATTTTCCACAAGGGGCTGAAGGGTAAGCTTTAATATATAATAAGGATAAATCCCGGCGTCTATGTTGATTTCATATTCCAGAATATCTGCATAGCGAACCTCCTGAATACTGAGGTAACTTCGGATATGGGATTCCTCCTCCCGAATAGTAATATAATCGTTCCCTTCACTTAAAGTTGTACGGAAAAATTCTGACAGAGCTGTAACCATGAACACAACTTCTTTATTCATCCCGCCTTCTGCCATCCATACGATTGCATCCAGCGTATTATAAAGAAAGTGGGGATTAATCTGCGCCTGCAGAAGCTTAAGCTCCGTATCTCTTAAGTTCTTCTGCTCTTTTTTGATATTTTCAATGAGATACTGGATTTCTCCTGTCATATCATTGAAACTGTTGGTAAGTACCTGAATCTCGTCTCCGGATTCAATCTCTGCGTGGGAAAAGTTTCCTTTTGCCACCTGCTTCGTCGCTCTGCACAGCTCGCGGATAGGCTTCGTAACACTCTGGGTAATCATCCTTGTCAGACCGAGAATCAGTACAAGAAGAATCAGAAGAATCACAGTACAGAGAATCAGGGTATCCTTTGCCCTGTCCTCCAGCATATGCCTGATATTTTCCAGATTTGATGTCTCATAATAAATATATTCCTGAAGATTTTCCTGAATGAGGGCTGTGGAGCTTCTGATATCATTCTCCAGAAGATCCATATTTTCCTCATAATGGCTTCCCTTCTCAATATTATCATCAATGGTACGCACGACTCTTTCCAGCCATCCCAAACTCTTGTCAATTCTGCTCAGAAGCTCCAGATGAGAGCTGTCTGACTCTTCAATCTGATATGTCAAAGAGCCGTGAAGCTCATTGATCATGGTGTAGGGATTTCTTACCCTTGCGTCATCCGACTGAAGATTTGCCTCTTCTTCATTCAGATTTTTGAAACTCAGATTTCCGATAATGGCGCGGTACATGCTGTAATCCAGATCTGTTTTAAAATCCAGACTGTATTTATTTATTGCCGTAATATTCCTTACGCTCTGACTGTAAGCATTGCTGAAATTTATCAGACTTACTAAAAGGTAAAGAATCAGCGCTGTAAGAGGCAGCATAATGACTGCAGCAAGAAGATTCAGCCTTTTATCAAGGGGATATTTCTTTAGAAATTTCATACTTTCCGGAAATCTCATACGTTATCCTCGCCCTTTCTTGCACGATATTCCTTAGGAGTACATCCGCATACTTTTTTAAATATGTAACTGAAATAGTGAGCGTCCTTATATCCCACTTCATATGCAATTTCCGAGCTTCGCATATTGGTACACATCAGAAGCGCTTTTGCCTTTTCCAGACGGATACCTGTAAGATATTCCACAAAGCTCATTCCTGTTTCCTGTCGGAAAAGGGTACTGAAATAGCCCGGACTTAGATTTACCATAGCCGCCGCCTGATTCATGGAGAACTCATTATTCTGGAAATTCTCCAGAATAATCTTCTGCGCCGCAGTAATAAGCTCCAGATATTTATTCCTTGAGGAGTTGTCACGAAGCCTTATGGTTTCTGTAAAAAGCTTCGTCACATAGGCAATCATCCCCTCCTCACACTGGAGCGAATCCGCAAATTCCCCTACATCTCTGCACTGGGCAGGAAGAAGAGAGGGATTGATTCCGATGCTTTCCAGAAAGTGGCTGGCGCATAAATTCATATCTACGATGAGATAATGGCAGAACATGAGAGATTCATAATTTTCGCGCCCGATATTTCTGAAATATTCTTCTACGAAATTTTTTGTCTCCTCCTCAAGCCCGCTTTTTAGGAAATCTTCCACCAGCTTTCTGTTAATCTTGGACGCATCCACAGATTTGAGACTCATATCTTTCGTTCCTGCAGGCTTTTGTTCAGAAATCTGTTCCACTGTAAGAAAACGGTTTTTCTCCATAAAAAAACGACTTGCAAAGGCTTTGCTCGCGCCCACATAGGAGCGGCGGATATCCCTCATACGCTGCACTGTCTCTCCCGCTCCTCCAAAATAAGAAACTTCCGGATACTGTGCAAGGATTTCCTGTATTTCCTTTTCCAGACTCTCCAACTGAACGCCCGCCTGCATCTCCTCCTCCGATTTCATCAGGATTGCCAGACCTTCCAGTCCTCTTTCTACTGCAAAGAACTCCGGTTTCTTCATAATTGTCTCATCTACCTTTTCAGACGCTTCCATAACCTGCGCCGAAGAATCCATACTTTCTCCGGAATCAACCAGTTTCAGAAGAAGAACCGTATAAAAAGGCGCCGCCAGATCCAGCTCCAGAATCTCTCCCCTGTCAAGAATTTCTCTTGTTGTGGCAGAGCCTGCGACAATCTGTTCAAAAAGCCGAATTTTTTCTATTTTTATATTTTCCTGATTCTCCTGTCTGTACTGCTCCACAAGAAGAGTCTGGGCGCGCTCTTCCCGGATGATATCAGCCACCTGCTTTACAGCCTCCAAAAGCTTTTCCCCGCTAATTGGTTTCAGAAGATAATTTGCCACTCCCAGATTAATTGCCTGCTTTGCATAATCAAATTCGCTGTATCCGCTCAAAATAATAATCTTTGTATCCGGAAGCTCTTTTCGCACAAGTCCTGAAAGCTCCAGGCCGTCCATAAAAGGCATACGGATATCCGTAATCAGAATATCCGGCTTCGTCTGCTTGATCAGCGGCCATGCCAGTTCTCCGTCTCCTGCTTCCCCTACAAAGGTAAAACCCTCCTGTTCCCATGGGATATTATTTTTTACGCCGTTTCGTATAATCATCTCATCTTCTACCAGAAACACTTTTAACATTCTTCCTATCTCCCCTTCCTGTTATATCCAAGAATTTCTGCATGATTTCTTTATATTTTAACAAAATCACCGAAAAATGTGTAGACATCTACTGCATTTTTTTAGAATTTATGATAAACTATTATTAAGATGCCAGGGTCAAAAGGTCATAAACCACGTTATGCTTGCATAGAAGTGGTTTTATGCCTTTATGAACCCAACATTTTATTACTGTTTACAGTAACCTGTGTTACAAGTATGATAGGGAAATGTACAAGAGGAGATTTGAATATGAAACAGTATGTAGATTACATCGTAGACCAGGCAGTGAAGCTTCTGAACATTGACAGTCCTTCCGGCTACGGAGAAAAAGTAACAGAATATTTACTGGAGGAATTTCAGCGTCTCGGCATAAAAGCAGAACGCACTGTAAAAGGCGGCGTACTTGCAGACTTCGGCGGAGAAGACACCGAAAACGCCATTCTCATGGAATGTCACTGCGACACTTTAGGCGGTATGATACACCAGATCAAAGATAACGGACGTCTGAAACTCACTCCGGTCGGCGGTATGCGCCCTGAGAACGCTGAGACAGAAAACTGCCGTATCATCACCAAAGCCGGCAAAGTTTATGAAGGAACCTGCCAGCTTGTAAACGCTTCTGTCCATGTGACAGACGACTATACAGAGAAAAGAACCTGGGATAATGTAGAAATCCTCATCGACGAGCCTGTAAGCTCAAAAGATGACGTTAAAGCGCTTGGCATTATGAACGGCGACTATGTATGCTTCGAGCCACGTACCCGCGTAACAGACAGCGGCTATATCAAGAGCCGTTTCCTTGATGATAAAATTTCATCTTCTGTTCTGCTTGGCTACGCAAAATATCTCAAAGACAACAATATTACGCCAAAGCGCCGCGTTTATGCCCACTTCACCATCTTCGAGGAAGTCGGACACGGCGGCTCTGCATCATGTCCTGACGGTGTGACCGAAATCTGGTCTGTAGATATGGGCTGCGTAGGCGACGGTCTGGAATGCACTGAGCACGAGGTTTCTATCTGCGCCAAGGACAGCGGCGGTCCTTACAGCTATCCTGTTGTGAGCCGTATGATTGAAATTGCGCAGAAGCATAATCTGAAATATGCCGTAGATATCTATCCTCATTACGGTTCCGACGTAGAAGCTACCCTCCATGCAGGTTACGATGTCCGCCACGGTCTTATCGGTCCCGGTGTGTACGCTTCTCACGGCTATGAGCGCACCCATAAGGACGGAGTCGAAAACACTCTGAACCTTATCCGCTATTATCTGGAAGACGAAGACTGATTCCGTCTGCCATTCTTATCTTATTCAAAAAAATACCGGAGAGCTGGTTTCCCCTGACTCTCCGGTGTTTTTTGATATTCGTTTGCTGAGATGAATATGTACTCTTCTGTCAGATTTTCTTTAATTTCGCAAAGCCTGCAAACATTTTTTTGACGCCTGCTCTGTCGAAATCCACAGTTACTTCGTAGTCTCTGCCGCCTTCTGTGATATCCTTTACAATACCTACACCGAATTTCACATGACGGACAGTATCTCCCACTCCGTAATCAAGAGCTTCTGCTTTTTTTACGGTAAAGTTCTTCTGCTGGAAGGGTTTCGCCTGAAACGCCATTTTCATCTGTGCGAAGCTGCTCTTTGCAGGAATAATCTCTTCAAGCTTCGGCTTTTTCGTCTCTATGGTATGGCCAAGCTCCACCAGCTCCCTTGGAATTTCGCGGACAAATCTTGATATTTTATTATACTGGTTTTCTCCGCGTATCATTCTCATCTGGGCGCTTGTCAGAGTCAGCTCTTTCATGGCTCTTGTAATTCCCACATAGCACAGGCGGCGTTCCTCTTCTATGTCAGAGCGGTCATCTGACACAATCGTCATATAGCTTGGGAAAATCCCGTCCTCCATTCCGGCCAGATAAACTCTTGGAAATTCCAGACCCTTGGCGCTGTGCAGCGTCATAAGAAGAACATAATCCTGAGACGGGTCAACAGAATCAATATCTGCTACAAGGGCGATTTCTTCCAGAAATCCGGATAAGGTCGCCTTCTCTCCTTTTTCTTCCATCGCCTCCTGATAGGAGACAGTCTTGGAAATCAATTCGTCGATATTCTCAATTCTCGCTCTGGATTCATCTGTATCTTCCGCTTCCAATTCTGCCACGTAACCTGTAAGACGGATGACCTCATCCAACAGCTCCTCCACCGTATAGGAATCTGCCTTACTCTTAAGGCTCTGAATAAAAGTCACAAAGCCGTCAATCTTTCCAAGGCTTCTTCCGATTGCAGGAATTTCCTCCGCTACGCGAAGCGCATCGTAAAAACTGACGTCCATCTGTTCTGCATAATCCTGAACCCGTCCAAGAGTTGTTGCGCCGATTCCTCTTTTGGGCACATTGATGATACGACGCACTGCAAGGTCATCCTTTGCATTATCAATAGTCTTTAAATAGCTCAGAAGGTCTTTAATCTCTTTTCGTGCGTAGAAGTTTACGCCGCCGACAATTTTGTACGGAATATTTGCAAGGAGACATTTCTCCTCAAAGAGTCGAGACTGGGCGTTTGTCCTGTAAAGAATCGCGCAGTCCTTATAGCTGCAAAGCCCTTCTCTGTGGGCATTCTGGATTTCTCCCACCACATATTCAGCTTCCTCGAACCCGTTCATAAACTGACGGAAATGGATTTTTTCCCCTTCATCGTTCTCTGTCCAGAGGCGTTTCGGCTTTCTCTCCGTATTATTCGCAATGACTTCATTTGCTGCATTTAAGATATTTTTCGTAGAACGGTAATTCTGCTCCAGACGGATGACCTTCGCCTCCGGGAACACCCGCTCGAAACCAAGGATATTTCCAATATTCGCGCCGCGGAACTTATAAATAGACTGGTCGTCGTCACCGACTACGCAGAGATTCTCATATCTTGCAGCAAGGAGACTTATCAGCTTAAACTGCGCGGTATTGGTGTCCTGATACTCGTCCACCATAATGTATTTGAACCGTTCCTGATAATTATAGAGAACATCGTCGCAATTCTGGAATAATTCCACTGTCTTAACAATGAGATCGTCGAAATCAAGAGCATTGTTTTTGCGCAGGGCAGCCTGATATTCCCGGTAAACGCCTGCCACTTTTTTCTTATTGTAATCTCCCGCCGCATTCATTTCCATCTCATCCGGAGTGATCAATTCGTCCTTGGCATGGGAAATCTGGGCGAGAAGAGATTTCTCTTTATAAGTCTTTGTATCAATATTGAGACGGCGGCAGACCTCTTTCATCAGAGTCTTCTGGTCGTCTGTATCGTAAATGGTAAAGTTATTATCATATCCAAGCCTGTCTATATATCTTCTTAAAATTCTCACACAGGTAGAATGGAAAGTGGAAACCCAGATACTCTCTGAGCCGAATCCCACAATTTTATCAACTCTCTCGCGCATTTCACTTGCAGCCTTGTTGGTAAATGTGATTGCAAGAATATTCCAGGGATTTACTCCCACTTCATCAATCAGATATGCAATCCTGTGCGTCAGAACTCTGGTCTTTCCGGAACCTGCTCCTGCCAGAATGAGAAGGGGTCCGTCCACATGACGTACCGCCTCCAACTGCGGGGGATTGAGCATACTGTATTTATCATCCATGTTAAAACCTCCAAATTTATTTCAAATCAGAACTTGTGTACTTCTTATTATATTAGAGAAAAAGACATTTGTACAGAAAAAAAGTTATTTACAAGTAGTAATGAAAACTATATAATAGAGAACAGAGGTGATAAAATTATGACAATTGATATGCAGAATATGATTAACAGTATTTTAGACAGCGTCGCAAGGATTGATTACATCAAACCGGACGAGCTGCCTAATATTAATTTATATATGGATCAGGTGACGACTTTTATGGAAGAACAGCTTGCATCCAGCAAGAGGCACGAGGAAGATAAGATTCTCACCAAGACCATGATTAACAATTATGCTAAAAATAAACTTCTCCCTCCGCCGGAAAAAAAGCGTTATTCCAAAGAGCATATTCTGATGCTTATTTTTATTTATTATTTCAAAAATATCCTGTCCATCAATGACATTCAGACTCTGCTGACACCAATCACAGAGAAATATTTTAAATCCATGACAGACAAAGACCTCACCTATATCTACAACGAGGTATTCAGTATGGAGAAGGGACAGATTGAAAATCTTCAGAAAGACCTGTTAAAAAGCTACAATGCAGCTCAGGCAAGCTTCGAGGATGCAGATGAGGAGGATAAGGATTTCCTCAAGAATTTTACATTCATCTGCCTGTTAAGCTTCGATGTCTACATGAAAAAAATGGTCATTGAACATCTGATAGACGGCATGTCTCCTTCCGATGAAGATAATAAAAAGAAAAAATAATGCAAAAAGAAAATATCTCCGGAAATTCTCCGAAGATATTTTCTTTTTTACTTTTTATGGAGTAAATCCCAATTGGGGATTAATCAACAGCTCTGAAATGATATTTCAGCGGCTGGTAATCGCCGGTTCCGGTAAGAACAGGAAGTCCTGCTTTCATAAGCGCTGCTCCTGTATAAACCTTACCTGTTTCTGTATCCTCGTAATGTCTCTTTGCTTCCAGTCCTTCCAGACGAATCAGATAAACTGCCGCATTTCCCTCGTTATGAAGCTGCACACCTCTTACGATAGTTTCTTTTTTGTCTTTGGAAACAAACTGCCACAGCACATGATTTCTGTTCTCGAAAGGATTTGTCAGCCTGTAATAATCTCCGCTCTGTACAAGCCCTTCGATTGCCTTATACTCCTGAATCTGTTCTTTTGCAAGAGCCTTTTCCTCATCTGTCATCTTCATAAGGTCAAGCTCGTATCCGAAAGTACCTGCGCCTGCAACAACTGCCCTTGTCTCAAATGGCGTCGTACGGCCTGTCTGATGATTCGGGCAGACGCTTACGTGAGCGCCCATTGTACTCGGCGGATATGCAAAGGATGTTCCATACTGGATTTTCAGACGGTCAACTGCGTCTGTATTATCACTGCACCAAATCTGCGGAGAATAATAGAGCATACCTGCATCGAATCGTCCGCCGCCGCCGGAACAGTTTTCGAATAAGAGATTCGGATAACGCTGCACAAGACGCTCCATCATATCATAAACGCCCAGCACATATCTGTGATAAACCTCTCCCTGACGTTCCTTAGGAAGCGCATTGCTGTACACATTGTCCACACTGCGGTTCATATCCCATTTAATATAATCCACCTTGCAGGCATCCAGAACCTCAAAAATCTGTCCCATCACATAATCCCTGACTTCTTTTCTGGAAACATCAAGATTTAACTGATTTCTGCTTCTGTTCGGTTTGCGTCCCGGAATCTCAAATGCCCAGTCAGGATGCTCACGGTAAAGGTCACTGTCCTCATTTACCATTTCAGGCTCGATCCACAGACCGAATTTCAGTCCAAGACCGTGAATCTTCTCTGCAAGAGCCGGAAGTCCTCCCTTTAATTTCTCCTCATTTACATACCAGTCGCCAAGGGCGCGGAAGTCATCGTTTCGTTCACCAAACCATCCGTCGTCAAGGACGAACATATCAAGGCCGATTTCCTTTGCCTCTTTGGCAATGGCAAAAATCTTTTCCTCATCGAAATCAAAATATGTCGCTTCCCAGTTATTTACAAGAATCGGTCTTGGCTGCTCCACATATTTACTGCGAATCAGATTCTGGCGGAACGCATCGTGATAAATTCTGGAAAGTTTTCCCATTCCCTCTCCGGAATATGCCATAATGACTTCCGGAGTCTGGAAGCTCTCTCCTTTGCCCAGCGTATAAGCGAAGTGATAAGGATGGATTCCCATAGTAAGGCGAACCTGCTCTGTCTGGTCACGCTCGATTTCACAGCAGTGGTTTCCGCTGTATACAAAAGCAAATCCGAAACACTCTCCCTGTTTCTCCGTTGCATCTCTGTCACAGAGAATCACAAATGGGTTATAGTGATGGCTGGAACTTCCTCTTCTGCTGCCCACAGAGCGGATACCATGTCCAACAGGCACTCTTTCCATCTGGCGTTCCATACAGTGTTTGCCGTGGAAATGAATCAGATCAAGCTCTCTCTGTTCCAGATCAAGCTCCAGAGACATCGCCTTTCTGACTGTCACCGGTTCTTCCTCTGTATTTTCAATCCGGACTGCCCTTGTAATCACATCAAGTTCCGGAAAAACACCGTACAGGAGATGTACCTTTACGCCGGAAGCTCTGTCGCCGAGAACAATTTCCAGACTCTGAGCTTCTTCCTCGTTCCCAAACATTGCAGGAAGTCCCTCCAGAGCATATTTGCCCTCTTTTACTGTATAAAACTCATATTTCAGATTTGCCGTACTGCATCCGTTCGCCATCTCAAGCTCCAGAGCATTGATACGGTAATCCCCGTTTCCGGACGCTGTATACTCCTGAGGAAGGGTATCAAGAGAAAATCCTCTGTCCAGCCCTGCCTCATAGGGATTTCCGGAAAAGCCTCTGTCCTGTTTCACGATTCTATGTGAAATCTCAGTATCTCCCACCTCGGCTCCGTAATACAGATGAAGCAGAGTATCGTACTCTCCCACCTGCATCTGATACATACTGTTTTTTGTCCGAAGTACAAAAACTCCGGTTTTTTCGTTGAATGTAATACAGTTCATTTCACATTCACCTCTCACTATACTTATTTTTTAAAAAACATAGGAATCTGTTTCTGCGTTATATTTCTTTTCTTCTCTTTCTTCTTCCGGAAAATATGGTTTAAACAATCTCCACATAAACCATGAATCTCCGTATGCTGTCAGCGAAAATCCCACAGTCAGCCAGATAAAAAGATATACCGGAAACAGCTTTGCATCCACAAGCGTCATGGTCATTGGTAAAATCGTAACAATCATTACCACCAGAGCATATCCGACTTTTTTGACTGCAAAGTAAAATGCATTGGAAATAAGCTTTCCCAGTTTATTTTCAAATGCCGCAATGGTAGGAAAAATATAGAGTGCAATCAGCGCCAGAGGAATTGCGACTGCCACAAGTCCCCATGAAAAGATTTGTCCCATGAAACCCGGCATGGAAGAAAGCGCCTCTTTCTCCATCCAGAGCACACCTCCTGCAAGCAGAAGAAGCGCCCATGCAATGGTAGACTGCATGAAATTCTGGCGAAAACTTTTAAAAAAGTCACGGATTACGCTTATATCTTTATCCTTATGGAGTTTTAAGGTACAGTAAAAAAGCGCTGTTGTAGATGCACCTGCCGTAATCACCGGCAAAGAGCATACCATCCACAAAAAATTCAAAAGAATCATCTGTCCCAGAAATCCAAATATTCTGTTAAAAAGGCTTCCCTCTCCTGTCAGAAATCCCATAAATTTCCCACCTTTCTTATTTTCGAAAAACGCCCCACACTGTTCCAATCGCAATGCAGGACGTCTTTATTCTTTTTTCTGTGCCCGCCGTGAAGCGGGCAGTCCGGCTCTTAAAGCTTTCCGCCGGATGTTGCGATACCCTCGATGAACTGTTTCTGGAAAATCAGATACAGAACAATCATCGGGATACATGCCAGCAGGGATGCAGCCATAAGCTGCGGATAATTGCTTGTATACTGTCCCTGCATCTTTGCAAGCGCTGCTGACAATGGCATAACGTCTTTGTTACAGATCAGAGGCCACATCAAGTCTTTGTAAGCAAATACGGCTGTGAAGATTCCCAGAGCTACCATGGAGGAACGTGTCAGAGGAGCCATGATAAACAGGAAAGTCTGTCCAATATTGCAGCCGTCCAGACGCGCCGCTTCCTCGAGGTCTTTCGGAAGTCCCATATACGCCTGTTTCAGCAAAAATGTACCAAATGCGGTAACCATACCCGGAAATACCAGAGCGAAAATGGTGTTGAGCATTCCCATCTTACTTACCATAAGGTACTGCGGGATAATAAAAATCTGACCCGGAACCATCATCTGAAAGAGAACCAGAGAAAACATAATGTTTTTGCCCTTGAAGTTCAGTCGTCCAAATGCGTATCCTGCCAAAGTCGCAGTCAGCACTGCGCATACCACACGCCCCAAAATAAGGAGGAGGGTATTTATGTAAAGCTTCAGGAAATCCATGTTCTCGATGACTTCTTTAAAGCTGTCGAATTTCCATGATTTCGGGAAGATTACAAACGGGTTTACAGAGGTTGCCTCTGTCATAGTTTTAAATGCGGTAAGGATCATCCATAAAAAAGGAACCAGCATGGTAATGGATACCAGAATCAGGACGATATGAATGACTGCACGATTAATTTTTGTTCTTGTTTCCATATCCTTCCCCCTTAATTATAGTGAACCCATTTTTTCTGCGCTACATTCTGGAAAACTGTCATAATCATAATGACTACAAGAAGAAGCACGACAATTGCAGAACCATAGCCCTTGTTATTCTCTACGAAAGAGTTCTGATAAAACAGATATACAAGTGACTGTGTCTTATAAAGCGCAGGATTATTCTTATCCATAACCATGAATATAAGGTCGAATACCTGCATGGCTCCGATTACCCTCGTTACCATTACAAAGAAAATGGTAGGAGAAAGCAACGGAATCGTAATGTGGAAAAACTGTCTGATTCCTGTTGCTCCGTCAATGCTTGCAGCCTCATAGTAATCGTGAGGAATCTCCTGTAAGCCTGACAGGAAAAGAACCATATTGTAACCGATGATGGACCAGATACCGATGACTGCAATCGCAAACACCGCAATCTTCGGGTCGGAAATCCAGTTAATCTTTGTTCCGAATAAATGATTCAGAAGACCGAATTCTGAGTTAAACAGCCATCTCCATACCATAGCGATTGCAGCCGGAGCAGCAACCATAGGCAGGAAGAAGATGGTACGATATGCGGAACGTCCTCTCATCTTGCGGTTCAGAAGAACCGCAAGTACAAGAGCGATCGCGATGGAGAATGGCACTTCGACGATTGCATATTTAAAGGTATTCCACAATGCCTGCCATACTTCTGCATCTTGAAAAAGTTTGATATAGTTGTCAAATCCGATAAAGATATTTCCTTTTCCGAAGTCTCCTGTCTTAAAGAAGCTTTCGTAGATGGTCTTAAAAATCGGATAAATGTTCAGGATAATCAGACCAAGCATTGTGGGGAGGATAAACGCCCATCCCCATATAAACTCATTGCGCGCCTGACTTGTGCCTTTCTTTGGTGCAGCCACAGCTCTCACTCCTCTCTGCCGCTGTAAAAATCAATCAATAAGATTCTTCAGCGATTTTTTCATTCATAATTTCCGTGATATTTTTACATGCGTCTTCCATGCTCTCTTCGCCATTCCACGGTTTTTTAAGTTCTTCTACCATTGGATTCCACCATGCAAGTGTTGCGTTTGTGTGAGGTCTGAACACGATATTTTCCATTGCTTCCAGATATGGATTAAGATTGAAAGCGTCTGTGCTGTTTACCCAGCCTTCAGATGCGCCTTCGTAAGCTGCCATTGTCACGCCAAGGTCTGCCTGTTTCTTCTGCATATCTTTTGTTCCGAACCACTCGATTAACTGGAACGCTTCATCCGGATTTTCTGTATTTGCTGATGCAGCCCATCCAAGTCCGTTGTACAGGGAAACGCTCTCACCAGTCTCAGCATCTTTCGGAAGTCTTGCAACGTCGCAGTGCTCTGTAATGTACTCATTGTCTTTAAAGCCGGATACCATCCAGGAACCCTGAGAAATCATAGCTACCTTTCCGGAGCTGAGAAGTACGTCTGTGCCTGTCTCTGACATAGTTGCAGCCGGAGGCATTACATTTTTGATACATTTATCAAGGAAATTCATAGCCTTGATTGTTTTTTCATCATCGAAGCCGGAAGTGTTGTCATCTTTGAGAACTTTTCCGCCCATGCTGTAGATAATATTCATCCATGTATCCTGCTCATTGGAAGGGTTTGCTGCAAAACCGTACTGACTGCCATCCTCTTTTGTCAGCTTCTCTGCGATTTCATAAAATTCATCCCATGTCCAGCTTCCATCCGGATAAGGAATTCCTGCTTCATCGAACATGTCCTTGTTGTACCACATTGCGATAGTATCTACGTCCTTCGGAACCGCATATGTCTTGTCGTCCCACTGATACATAGTCCTGATGTCTTCCGGGAATTTGTCCATCTCAAGCTTTTCGCTGCCTTCGACATAATCTGTCAGGTCAAGAAGAATCTCATTTGCCATGTAACGAACAGCTTCATTAGAGTGCATCCAGAATACATCCGGCATCTCTCCGCCTGATGCGCCTGCCTCGAGAAGTGTCCAGTAGCTTCCCCATTCTACAACCTGAAGCTCTGTCTCGATACCGGTAGCCTCAGTAAACTCTTTCATAATCTCCTCGAGTCCTGCTTTCTGTCCGTTGTCCCAGATTGCAACTGTGAGCTTTTTCGCTTTCGCCTGTACGCTTGCCGGAGCGATGGCTGTCACTGCCATTGCGCCTGTGAGTAATGCTACTGTGAACTTTTTCATTGTTTTGTTCATTGTTTTTCCTCCTTCATTGTCATGTTCGCCCTGAGCTCCTGCGTCCTTATGAGCTTTCCTTTGGCATTGCTGACTTGTTCTTTGTGATTCTTATTATACATTTTAGAGAAATTTTAGAAATGGTAATATGAATGGAAGATATGGTAATTTTTATATAGAAAAATCGCATATCCTATGCATATTTTTATATGGTAAAACTACATATTATATGGTAAAATGTAAACAACTTTAGATAGTATGTACAGAAAAAGCCTTTAAAATGGGCATTTTAACAATATACGAACTATGGAGATGAGTAATATGAAAAATGTAAAATATACAGACAGTATAAACTTCCGCTGCCTCGAACATCTGCGGGAAACCTCCCTTGACCTTTCTCTTGTCCATACAGGCAGGGAACATTGTAAGCCATATCATGTTTTTTCCGGTGTCCGCGAAGAGTATATTATTCATTTCGTTCTTGACGGCTCCGGTTTCTTCTCCGTAAACGGAAATACATGGACTCTGACGCCAGGGCAGATGTTTCTGATTTATCCCGGAGAAGCCGTAACCTACGGAGCAGACGAAATTACTCCCTGGACCTATGCGTGGATCGGCTTTAAGGGAATGCGGGCAGACACCATTCTCCGCCAGTCCGGATTTTCTCCAAACAAGAGAATTCTCCCTTCTCCTGACGCAGATTTTATTAAGACCTGTATCGGCGAAATGCTTGACCACAAATCTCTTACTTTTTCTGACAATCTGTATAGGGAATCCTGCCTTTTGCGTATTCTCTCTGTACTTGCAGCCAGACAGGAAGAGCGTTCCGCCCTTGAGAAAAAGAAAAAATACGGCTACAGCACCAGCACCTACACAGAGCTTGCCATCAGTTATATCAAGGGAATGTATATGCACGGTATCACAGTCAGCGACATTGCTGAAAATGTAGGGATCAGCCGCGCCCACCTCAATCAGTCCTTCCAGAAAGAGCTTGGTCTTTCCGCCCAGAAATTCCTCATTGATTTCCGTATGCACCGCGCCGCCAATTATCTTGCAAGTACGGCTCTTTCCGTAAAAGAGATTTCCAATATGGTAGGATACGAAGACCAGCTTACTTTTTCCAAGGCATTTAAAAAGAAATTCGGTATGAGTCCTTTAAATTACAGAACCCATACCGATAAAATGGATAAATTTGATGAAAAGCAGATTTAAGTTGATTTTTATTTAAAACTCTTCAAAAGAAGAAATCCACAGGGCGGGAGCGGTTCACTGGCAGAACCGAAGATACACTGAATTTCTCCATCAGGCAGAGGAGGCATCACAGGAGACTCCCCGAAATTCTGGTAAATATAATATCGGATGCTGTCTGTCTCCCTTGTAGTAATTTCCAGACCTTCCGGGATTTCCTCTTTCACTGCCCCTGCAATATGGCTGTCGTCAAGCGCCCGTCCAATGAAATCTTCATAAAACTCCTTTTCTCCGTCACAGGCTACATACCACGCCTTACCTTCTCCATATTCGTTTACGGTAAGGCAAGGGTATCCTTTGTAAAAATCACTGCCGTAAGTCATCAGCGTACGCGCTGTCTGTACCTTTACAAGGTCGCAGAGATATTTGCAGGTATAAGTCTTCGAAAGTCTCAGCTCATTGTCCTTCACAGGCACCATCTGATTTTCTTCCCAGTCATAAAGTCCGTCAATCTCCTCGCTTCGGATTCCCAGCACATCCATAAGCCCGTAAGGGGTTCCGCCAAGATAACATCTGTCCGTATCATCTGCGATTCCTGACCAGTACGTCGTAATCAATGTACCGCCTTTCTCCACAAATGCGCGAACTTTTTCTGCGAACCCTTCCTTGAACATGTAGCCCATTGGAATTGCCAGAATTTCGTATCCTGACAGATTACATTCCATATCTATCAAATCCACATTCAGGCCTTTTTTACGGAAGCCTCTGTAGACTTTTCGAAGAACTTCCATATAATGAAGCCCCTTGTTTCTCGGCCCCTGACTGTCTTCCATAGCCCAGCGGCTGCTCCAGTCAAAAAGAATCGCTGCCTTACTGACAACCCGGCTTCCCGCAAGTTCCGAAATCTGCGCAAGAGCCTGACCTGTCTTCGCAACTTCCTTAAAGACTCTTGTATCCTTTCCTCCATAATGGTCAATGACTGCTCCATGAAATTTCTCAGACGCTCCCCGGCTCTGCCGTATCTGGAAATAAAGAGCGCCTTCTCCGCCATGAGCAATTGCCTGCATGGACTGACTGAACAACACTCCCGGTTTTTTCAGCTTGCTCACTCCCTGCCAGTTCGTTGAGCTGGGACAGGATTCCATCTGGAAAAACGGCTTATTTTTGAGGGAACGCATCAAATCATGGCACATTCCGTTATCGTAGGTAGTTTCCATAACTGCTTCTTTATGCCAGGTCGGATAAGTATCCCATGAAACCACATCAATTTCTTTTGCAAGTCTGAAATAATCAAGTCCGTCATAGTAATACATCAGGTTCGCCGTTGTGGGAAGCGTACTTCCTCCCTCACGGATTGCCTGAATCTCGTGATGGAGAAAGTCTGCAGTCTGGTGCGTAACAAACCGTTTCCAGTCGAGATTCAGAGCATGAAGCTGGGTTTCTCCAATGGAGGACGGGCTCTCAATCTGGTCAAAACTTTGATAGGTATGGCTCCAGAAGGTAGTACACCATCTGTCATTTAAATTCTCAATTGTTCCATATTTTTCCCGAAGCCAGTTCCTGAATGCCTCCTGACAGAGCGGGCAGTGACATTCTCCTCCGTACTCATTGGAGACATGCCACAGAATCACACCCGGATGTTTTCCCAGCCTCTGTGAGAGCAGACAGTTGATTTTCGCCGTTTTTTCCCTGTAAACAGGAGATGTATAACAGTGATTATGGCGGAATCCGAACAGCATTCTTCTCCTGTTTTCATCCACACGCAGAACTTCCGGGTACTTATCAGCCATCCACTTGGGACGCGCTCCTGTCGGGGTTGCCAGAATGGTATAAATTCCGTTTTCATACAGATTATTGACTATATTTTCCAGCCATTCTGTCTGATAGACACCCTCCTCCGGCTCCAGAGTTGACCATGAAAAAATCCCCAGACTCACCACATTACAGCCAGCCTCTTTGAGCATTTCTATATCCTTTTCCAAAATATCCGGTCTGTTCAGCCACTGTTCCGGATTGTAGTCGCCGCCATGCAGCAGCTTTTCTGTTTTAAAATCCATCGGATCCCCTCCTGTTTTTCTTAAAAATCAGGTGTTTTTCTTTCAAATACCTTTAAAGCTGAAGCAAAATTCCATCTTTTTCTCTGCATCAAGAAGATATTCCGGATGCGTAAATGCGCCCCAGCTATCGTCTCCGCCGATACCCATCTGCGCTTTCGCCACACGTACTACTGTATAGTGTATCTGTGGAAGCTCGTATGGATGCATGGCGTTTTCCATTTCATGGGGTGTGTATGGAAGCGCCGAAAACATCATCGGTTCTCCTTCCATCTCAAAGAGCATTCCTCTTCCCTTGCGGTCTGTAACAGTCGCCCAGCGCACCTCTTCTTTTGCTCCGCATTCCTGAGGAACCATGTATGCCGCCATATTATCGGAAACCATATTTTCGTAAATACCAAGTTTCGCGCCGTGTTTACGGTCTGTATATGTTTCCGCTTCTCCCAGACCATACCATTTCACATGGTCATAATCTGCATTGAATTTAAACATGACGCCAAATTCCGGCATATCAGGAAGCCCCTCTACCGGGTCATAGGTAAGCGTCGTCTTAACTTTTCCATCTCCGTATACTTCGTAGGCAAGTACACAGTCGCTCGCAGGTGTTGTTGGCAGGAAATACCGGAAGCTTACGACTACACTGTGCTCTTTCATTTCCACCTCAGGTACATTGGCAGGACCGTAAATACCGTGACGGAATTCCTTATGATCCTCCGGAGTCGTAAAGCTCTGGCTGATACGGTATTCCTTATGAGTTGCGTACATACTTGCGATTTTCCACTGCGCATAGCGCATTGGCATGAGATTTCCACAGTCATTGTCTGTAGGCGCTCTCCAGAAGTTCGGTTTCGGAATTGCCTCGATCATTTCTTTGCCTGCATATTTATAAGATACAAGACCGCCATTGAGTACGGAGAACATTACCTCGAAATGCATTCCGCGAACACCGATATTATGGTTACTGCGGATTACTTCGAATTCCTCTGTACACAGCTCTTTTTTGCCTTCTATCTGATATACATACTGACCAAAGGCAACCTCGTGACCTGCTTTTGCCCAAATTCTGTCTTCTTTTAAATAGAAGGAAACCGTTACTGCATACTCGCCTTCTCCTGTCTCTTTTTTAAACGGAAGTGCATATATCTTTTCCCCGAGAGGTTCCACACTTGTCTCAAGAGCTGCGCTTCTGATTACTTTTCCATTCTTCGCAACTGTCACCTTACAGCCAAAGGTATCTGTATTGACAAAAAGGTTCTTATTGATAACCTGAACAGAATCCGCACTGACCTTTGCTGTGATATTCTGATAATTAAATTTCACTTCCTGCATCTTCGGGGACTCGTCTCTGCTTCCGCCATAAACAATTCCGTTTCCGCTGAAATTATAATCTGTAGGACGTTCTCCGAAGTCTCCGCCGTAAGCCTGAAATTCCTTTCCATAACGGTCTTTTTTATAGATTGACTGGTCGATATAGTCCCAGATAAAGCCTCCCTGATATTTCGGCTCCGTATCTGTCAAATCTGTATATTTGTGCATCGCTCCGCAGGAATTTCCCATAGCGTGTGTATATTCACAACAGATAAACGGCTTACTGTCATCTTTTGCCAGAAATTCTTTAATCGCTTCCACAGACGGATACATCTGGCTTTCCATATCGCTTGTATCGTTATAGCTTCTGTCGTGGAAAACACCTTCGTAATGTACAAGACGGGTCGGGTCCTTTTCCCTGAAAAGCTGTGACATCTCATAAATATCTTTTCCGCCGAACGACTCATTTCCACAGGACCAAATCAGTATACACGGGTGATTTCTGTCTCTCTGATACATGGAATTGGCACGGTCAAGCATCATATCCAGCCATTCCGGTTTATCGTGAGGTACAACATCCGCATACCCTTTCTCCCTGTTTACACAATCCCATGAACCGTGGGATTCCAGATTCGTCTCATCAATGAGATAAAATCCGAATTCGTCGCAAAGACGGTACAAAATGGATGCGTTCGGATAATGGCTGGTACGGATTGCGTTGATATTATTTCGCTTCATAACTGTCAGATCCTTGCGATAGTCTTCTTCTGAGACATATCTGCCGGTCACTGAGCTGAAATCGTGGCGGTTTACACCCTTGAATACAATTCTCTTTCCATTTAAAGTCATAATTCCGTCTTTCATCTCAAATCTGCGGAAGCCGACCTTCTGAGGAATCACCTCCTGAAGAGCTCCTGCTTCGTCAAAAATTTTCAGCTCCAAATCATAAAGCTCCGGTTCTTCCGCACTCCAGAGACATGGATTTTTGATTTCCGCAATAAGACTGTTCTCTCCGTCAAGGGCAAGTGTGCGCTCTGCCACAATCACGCCTTCTTTTGACAGCTTGACCTCCGCTGTTCCTTTTCCCCAGTTTTTCGTCTTTAAGGTCAGAACAGCGTTCTTTAAATCCTCTTCCGGAATGGCACGGACTTCCATATCGTAAACATGTACTTCCGGCACTGTATAAAGGTACACATCGCGATAAATTCCGGAGAAACGATAAAAGTCCTGATCCTCACACCAGCTTGACGCTGTCCATTTGAAAACCTGAACTGCAAGTTTATTTTCTCCGTCTTTTACATAATCGGTGAGTTCAAATTCAGACGGTGTAAAGCTGTCCTCACTGTAGCCTATGAACTGTCCGTTCAGCCACAGAGCCAGACCGCTTTCTGCCCCCTGGAAAGAAATAAAAAGACGTCTTCCTTTCATTCTCTCAGGTACTGAGAAATATTTCACATAGCTTGCTACCGGATTAAAATGTTCCGGAATTTCTCCAAGGCGAATATCTTCTCTGCCTTCCCATGGATACTGTACATTGGCATACTGCGGAACGTCATAGCCCTCCATCTGAATATGTGCAGGTACATGGATATCCGCCCAGTCACGGCAGTTGTATTCCTCTTTTTCAAATCCTTTCAGCGCGCTTGTATAATTTACAGCATACTGAAACTTCCATAAGCCGTTCAGACTGTGTCTGAAAGAACTCTCTTCTTCGCAATTGTCATCTGCGCCATAATATACATGGTCAGAATGAGCCTCCAGTCTTCCGTCACAAAAATACTGAGGGTCTTTAACTAAAGAATAATCAAAAACTTTCATTGATAACCTCCTGATACATATGTCTTTGGAAAAAAGCTCTCCATGCATAAACAGGAGAGCCTTTTCAATTTTAATATCTTATTTTACAGCGCCTGTAATACCTTCTGCAAACTGTTTCTGCAGAACGAAGAACACAATCATGGTAGGAATGGAACAGAATAATACGCCGCACATCAGCATACCGTAGTCTGTCACATATCCTGTAATCAGGTTTGCAATAAGCATTGGCATTGTCATTGCATTATTATCTGTCATAATTACCTTCGGCCACAGGTAAGAATTCCATGCATTCATAAACGTGATAACGGCGGCAGCTGCATAGGTGGATTTCATAGTCGGAATAAACATTCTGAAGAAAATCTGAACCTCATTAAGCCCGTCAATACGCGCTGCCTCAATAATATCCACAGGAAATGCCCTGGCATTCTGCCGGAACATCATAATCATAAACGGCGTGGAAATAATCGGAAGGATGAAACCGATGGACGTATTCAGAAGCTTCGCCTTGGAAAACATCTGGAATAACGGAACCATAGTTGCAACCTGAGGAATCATCATAGCAAGAAGAAGGATGGAAAAAAGCATATCCTTGCCCTTATCGTGGTAAATCTCAAATCCATATCCAGCAATAGAGCAGACAAGAAGACAGATTACTGTGGTGAGAATCGCATAGAAAAACGAGTTTCCAAGAGCTCTCCATAATGGCTGCTGTGTTGTCAGATTGCGGAAATTCTCCATAAAGTGTGATCCCGGAAGCAGTCTTCCTCTGGAAACATCTGTGGAAGTGTTCGTCGCTGCAGAAATCATCCAGTACAGCGGGAACACAGAGATCAGGGATACGATACTCAGGAAAATATAGGTAGGAATCAGTCTGCGCTGAATCGCTGATTTGTTTTTCTTAGTCACGTGTATCACCTACTTTCAGATTGATAAATGCCAGAATCGCTACCATGATAAAAATCAGGAAGGACATAGCTGCTGCATAACCGAAGTTTGGCACATTGATGAAGCATGTATTATATACATAGTGCGACATGGTGATCGTACTGTTCGCAGGACCGCCCTTTGTCAGGTTGACAGACTCGTCGAAGAGCTGTAAAGTACCGTTTATAGACATAATAAATGTCATGATAATCGTCGGTTTCAGAAGCGGAACCGTAATCTTCCAGAATGTTTTCCACCCATTCGCGCCGTCAATCTTCGCTGCCTCATATACGGAATACTCAATGTTCTGAAGACCAGCCAGATAAAATACCATGTTATAGCCCGTCCATCTCCAGATCAGGGCAAGAATAATAACAATTTTCGCACTGGCTGAATTTCCCAGAAAATTGTATCCTGTTTCCAGAATTCCCAGTTTAATCAGAATACTGTTTACCAGTCCGTCTGTCGCAAACATGGAACGGAAAATCAAAGAGTAGGAAACCAGAGATGTCGCACATGGAAGGAATACACAGGTACGGAAAAATCCCCGGAATTTTAAATCCTTGTTATTCAAAAGCTGCGCCAGTAAAATGGCAAGCACCAGCATAATCGGTACCTGAATCAGAAGATACAGGAATGTATTGACGATAGACTGCTGGAATACCTTATCTGCCAGAATTCTCTGATAGTTTTTAAATATCGGTTCCGCAAAACGCATATTTGCGCCTGCTCCTGTCTGCAGGGAAACAATAAATGCGCGAACCATTGGATAAAAACTCATAATTGCAATAAGGATTGTCGCCGGAGTCAGAAATGTCCATCCTGCAAGTCTCTGCTTCGCAACCAGAGTCATACCTTTCTTTTTGGAATTCAAAAAAATTCCTCCTTTCCCTGAAAACAAAACGGGGGAGCCGCCTGCAGCAGTCCCCCCCTGTTTTCTTTTGACCTTATTCTGTCATCTTGAATGCAAGTGTATCCTGTGCTTCCTGAAGTGCATCTTCCTGCGCTGTTCCATTTACAATATTAACAACCGCTGTGTTTACGCACTCTCTTGCCTCATAGTGGAATGGAGTTTTTGTGAACTCCGGAATATGAGAGGAGTATTCTACAATTGTTGAGAAGATTGGCTGTCCGTTGAAAAATTCGTTCGGCTCATTGTAAACTTCTGATTCACCAGCCGGGAGATAACAGGAGATAGCGCCTGTTGCCGGAAGGATTGCATCATAGAATTCAGTACTGGAACCGAATGTACTTGCAAGGAAATCTTTCGCAAGATCTACATTCTGGCAATTTGATGTAATGTACCAGGAAGAGCCGCCGTTGTTTGCATAGTTTGTTGCAGTCTCGACATCATCAACCTTAGGCATGGTTGTAATTTCCCAGAGACCTTTCTGGTCTTCTGTTCCCATTAAAGTAGCTGTAATCCAGTTTCCGTTTACAATACCTGCTGCCTCGCCGCTTGTAATTGTAGAAATATATTCGTCCCAGTTGTTTACAAGTTTTACAACATTATTTTTAACAAGGTCTGTATAGAGCTCTACACATTTTGCAGCAACATCATTGCCAACGATGAATGGTTCTCCGTTCTCATCTACGAAGTTAGCGCCGCAGGACTGAATCATCATCATCATTGTATCGCCGCCGTTTGCTTCGCTGGTAAGCAGATATTTACCGGTTTTTTCATGCACGTCCATACCGATTTCTTTAAATCTGCTCCATGTGATATCTGTCAGATCCTCGATTGTATAGCCAGCTTCTTTCAGGATGTCTGTACGATAGCATCCGATAACAGCTCCGTTATCAAACGGAACTCCGTAATGCTTATCATCAACCATGGAATAAGACTGTTTCAGCGCTCCGAAATCATCCCAGTTAATTCCCATATCAGATACATCTGTAAATGCATCCGGATAAGTTTTCAGGAATTTCTGGAAGCTGTTGTCCTGCATCAGAACAATGTCCGGTAATGTGCTGTAATCGCCTGCATTTGCAGCAGTTGTCAGCTTCGTCTGGCAATCATCAGAAGATGTTTCAATTACTTCAAGCTCAAATCCCTCATGATCCTTTGCATATTGTTCTCCGGCAATTTCCATTGCTTTGATGTTAAAGTTCTGATCCCATGCCCATACTGTCAGCTTGTTGTCGCCCTCTGCTGCAACCGGAACTGCCATCGCTCCTGTCATGGAAACTACCATAGCGCCTGTAAGCAGTGCTGTAAAAATACGTTTTTTCATGTCTTATTTCCTCCTCATATTTTCGTCTCTCAGCTAGCTTGTGGCTGTATTATAGCATCGGTTTTTTCCGAAGGGTTTGCAGAACCGCCCATGTAATGTGCATTTTCAACCATTTTAGTCTTTTTGTTTAGTATCTCATTCTTATTCCGTTGTTTTTTCGTCATTATAACCAATTTTTGTGTTTTCTCAACAAAAAAGAGTCCTTTATTTTATATATCTTTCACAAAAATCAGACATAAAACAAAGAACTCTATTTGTTTTTTTATTCCAAAAACCAATTCCCGAGTATTTTCGACCTATTATTATGCAAAAAAGACCTTTTCCGGATATCTGGTTTTAAGCACCTGAAGCATATTGTCTGTAAGATCCAACAGAAGTTTTATCTTTCTTCCCTCTTCTGTAATAATCATTGTATAGTACAAAATATCCTCATCATAGGATGTATAATCGTATTTTTTCAGTTGTTCCGTACCTCCGTTTTTGCGGTACTTCGCAACAGAGGAATGCATGTTAGGAGCCGTGACTTCCATTTTATCAAGCTCCAGTTCATGCGCTATCCGGCGATATTTCCCTCCATAAATCACATCTATGGTCAGCGTGTTATTATCCAGAATATACTCATATTCTCTCCTGCTGAAGGTATTGAAAATAAAGTAAAGCCCTGCAAGCAAAAAACCTGACAGCATAAATGCCTGAGATATCATAATTCCCAGCATCACAAAGATAAACGCAAAAACTGCAATGCACTTGCTCAGCGCCCCTGACATAGGTTTCTTCTTTCTTGTTACCTGCTCTACAATTCTGTAATCGTACATAAAATCTGTCCTCTCTTTATCTGCTTCTCTTTTTGACCTTCTCTTTTCCTTTTACCATCCTTCTTCCGAATGGATATTAAACTTCAGAAGCTGCTGCTCATAATTTTCCGGACGCCTTCTCCATTCCATAGGCGAAATACCCATCATCTGTCTGAAGTTCCGGTTGAAAGTGGAATTTGTGTTAAATCCGCATGCCAGAGCAATCTCTGCCACCGGCTTATCTGTTTTCTTGAGATATTCACATGCCGCATGAATACGCACCATATTAATATATTCCAGAGGCCCCATATGCATATATCCGGAAAAGAGTCTGCGGAAATGCGTCTCGCTTAAATGGCATTTGTCCGCCAGATTTTCAATTCGGATTTCATCCATATAATGCTCTGAAATATAATCGAGGACAATAGAAAGTATACTTATCGTCCGCGCTTCAGCAGAATCCGTCAAAGCTTCCTCCGGCGTTACATTATGTCTTGCAATCTCTGCCAGAAGCGCAGCCAGCGCGCCTTTCGCCTCCTCCATATAAAATTCCCTGGAATGGCGCATAATTTCCATAATTGCCAGTATTTTATGCGCCATCGTGGGACACTCTGTTTCTTTCATAAACAGGGCTCTGGAATTGATTCTCTCCAGCATTCTTTCCGCGCGTACGGCATTTCCCGTCATTTGGGGCAAAAATTTCTCCACATCAATAAATAAATATTCCCAGTAACTGATATTTCCCAGCGCACTGTCCGTCGTATGAGGAAAATTCCGGGGAATTACAGTGAATTCTCTTCCGTGAAAGGGCAGAATATCCTCTCCGAAGGTCAGTGTGCCTTCCCCTTCGTAGCAGAAACCGATTTCCAGAAAATTATGGAAATGGAGATAATCCACATCACGCCCGTAATTCTGTCTCCATTTCTCTCCGAGAAGCGCAAGGATAGGGCTGTCTCCGGGCATCTGGTAATAGCGGTATTCCATTTTAGGTTTCTTTCGTTTTCTTGCCATATGCTGTCACATCCTTCAACCAGAAAAGGAGCTGCCGCTGATGCAGCCCGCCCCTTCTCAAATTTTATTCTTCGTTCTCTTCTTTTTTATCCGCCATTCTTGCGAATACCATTTCGTAACCATCATTTCCGTAATTCAGGGAACGGTTCACACGGCTGATCGTCGCTGTGGAAGCTCCTGTTTTTTCGGAAATATCAAGATATGTCCTCTTGTCCATCAGCATCTTCGCAACTTCGAAGCGCTGAGATAAGGAGAGAAGCTCATTGATCGTACACACATCTTCAAAGAACGTGTAACATTCTTCCTTATTTTTCAGGCACAGGATCGCCTCAAATAGGTGGTCTACTGCCTCTGTTCTGATTTTTTTACTCATTTGCCTGCTCCTTTAACTCTTTAATAATTTTCATCTGTCCGCAAAGCTGTGCGGATGTCCATAAGTTCATTCTCTTTTCGTTCCCAATGCTAACATTTTAACACGGTAAACTGTGATAAGCAAGCCTTTTGTAGAAAATTACGAAAATTTAATAAATTCATTTTAAAGATTTCGGTTAATATGTCCTCTCAAAGCTTCTACGGAACGGTTCAGAACAAGCTCCTCCGGGAAATCCAGTTCTGTGAGAAGCTCAATACAGTTATCGAATCCTGCAATCAGGGTGTCAAAATGCGCATCGCTGCTCATAACAACAGGTACTCTGTACTGTTTGCATAAGTTCAGTATTATCGTATCATTTTCCCTTCCGTTCTGCCTTGTGCATTCCGGGTCCATAGAGTGATTGTTAAGCTCCAGCACTTTCCCATACTCTTTCGCCGCCTGTACCACAGCCGGATAATCCAGCTCGTATCTTCCGTCATCCGGATGGCCGATGATATTTACATGGGGATTTCTGATGGCATTTATTACAGCCTGTGTGTTTTCTTCCCGTGTTCCCGGTTTCATGCAGGGGGTATGAAGGCTTGCAATAATCACATCGAGCCCTGCCATAGTCTTTTCATGGAGGTCCAGAGTTCCGTTGGCATCCATGATGTTTACTTCCGAGCCCAGAAGAAGCTTCACCCCGTAAAGCTCTCTTGGAACTACTTTCAGATTATGAAAATGAAATTTATGACAGGTTCCCGGCATTGCCGGAGCATGTTCTGTGATTCCCAGAAGCTCCAGTCCCTTGTCAGCCGCAGCCTGCGCCATCTCACGAAGAGTATTATAGGCGTGTCCGCTGGCTATGGTATGTGTATGAAGATCAAAAACGTAATGATAGCTCATATGCTTTCCTCTTTCTGTAATAAAAATAGACTTGAAGTTCTCCGGTTATTATACTATACCGTCCGGTAAATGCCAAGAGGCCTGCCGCAAAAGCAGCAGACCTCCGGGGAGTATTTATGAAAAGATGAAAATATATCAGACATTATTTCGCAATAAAGGATTTTCTCTTGCTGACAACGTCGAAGATTACGGCTGCCAGAAGAACCGCGCCCTTTACTACCTTCTGCATATTCTGGTCTGTACCCATGATACTCATACCCTGATTGATAAGGCCCATAAGAAGCGCACCGACGATAACTCCCGGAATGGTTCCGGTTCCGCCGTATGCAGACGCGCCGCCGATGAAACAGGAGCCAATCGCATCCATTTCATAGTTCTGTCCATATGTAGGCTGTGCAGAGGTCATACGCGCAATTGTCAGAAGACCTGCAAGACCTGCAAGGAATCCCATATTTGTATATGCGATAAAGTAAACTCTGTTTGTATTAATACCGGAAAGCTTCGTAGCCTTTTCGTTTCCGCCTACTGCGTAGAAATGACGGCCGATAGTTGTCTTGCTTGTGATATAACCGTAAACAACTACTACAAGGAGCACCCATACAAGAGAGGTCGGAATACCTTTGTGCTGCGCAAGCTTGATGCAGATTCCCATAACTGCAACAACAATAAGCGCCATTTTTGCATACATTCCTGCTGCGCTTCCTGTCTCGAAGCCTGCTTTCTTACGTGCGAAATAGGAACGAAGGGTCACCGCAACATAGATGGTACATGCGATAATACCAACAGCAAGCGCTACTCTGTTCATTCCTTCGCCGCCGCCCAGAAAATCCGGAATATAGCAGTTTGCACCGCCGCCGAACAGTTTGATAAAGGCTTCTGATTTAATCGGAAGTGTTTTTCCCTGAAGAACTACGTTGGAAAGTCCACGGAACATCAGCATACCTGCCAGTGTTACAATGAACGGAGGGATACGCACATAGGCAATCCAGAATGCCTGCCATGCGCCAATCGCAGCTCCGATAAGCAGTGAAAGAATAACTGCTACAGCAGTAGGAAGCTTCATGTTTTCCATGAATACGCCGCACATAGCTCCTACGAAACACACAACGGAACCAACAGCAAGGTCAATATTTCCTCCTGTCAGGATACACAGAAGCATACCGGATGCAAGCACAAATACATATGCGTTCTGTGAAATCAGGTTATTAATATTCTGCGGAAAAAGAATCTTGCCCTGTGTTCCCCATGTGAAGAACAGTGCTACCAGAACAAGTACAATAATCATTGTATATTTTTGAAATCCGGCTTTTAATTTTGCTTTATCCATTACTTACTCTCCTTTGCTGACTTCATAATACAGGTCATAATGCTTTCCTGTGTGGCTTCTTCACGGCTTAATTCTCCGGCAATCCTTCCCTCGTTCATAACATAAATACGGTCAGACATACCAAGAACCTCCGGAAGCTCGGAAGAAATCATAATGACGGATTTACCGGCTGCAACCAGATCGTTGATGATACAGTAAATCTCGTACTTCGCGCCAACGTCGATACCTCTGGTCGGCTCGTCCAGAATCAGAACGTCCGGATCTGCGAACATCCATTTCGCAAGCAGAACCTTCTGCTGGTTACCACCGCTTAAGTTTCCTACATTCTGTTCTACAGACGGACATTTGGTTTTCAGTTTTTCCTTGTATTCTACAGCAACTGCATATTCCTTATCCTGATCAATGACCATATTTTTGCTGATTCCCCCAAGATTTGCAAGGCTTGTGTTCATCTTGATAGTATTCGACAAAATCAGTCCGTCGCCTTTACGGTCCTCTGTCACGTAAGCAAGCTTGTGCTCAATCGCTTCACGCACATTGTGAAGATGCACTTCTTTTCCATTGAGGAGAAGAGTTCCGCTGATGTTTGAGCCGTAGCTTTTGCCGAAAATACTCATGGCAAGCTCCGTACGCCCTGCTCCCATCAGACCTGAGATACCTACAACCTCTCCCTTTCTTACTTTGATGGAAACATTGTCTACAACTTTACGTTCACTGTAAAGAGGATGATATACAGTCCAGTTTTTGACCTCCATGTTTACATCGCCGATTTTTACCCCATGACGTTTCGGGAAACGGTCTGCAATTTCACGACCTACCATGCCTCTGATGATACGGTCCTCTGAGAAGTCATCCACACCCTTTGTCAGGGTTTCAATAGTGGAACCGTCACGGACTACCGTAATCTTGTCTGCCACGTAGGAAACCTCATTTAACTTGTGGGAAATAATAATAGAAGTCATTCCCTCTTTCTTTAATTTCAGCATCAAATCAAGAAGTGCCTTTGAATCAGATTCATTCAGGGATGAGGTCGGCTCATCCAGAATCAGGAGCTTCGCATTTTTTGCAAGAGCTTTGGCGATTTCCACAAGCTGCTGCTTGCCCACGCCAATATCCTTGATATAGGTTCTTGAGGACTCGGTAAGTCCAACCTGTTTAATATATTTTTCTGCCAGTGCATGGGTTTCATCCCAGTTAATGGCAAATTTTTTTCCACGTTCATTGCCAAGGAACATATTTTCCCCGATCGTCATATACGGAATCAGGGCAAGCTCTTGGTGAATAATTACAATACCCTTTGCCTCACTCTCTTTGATATCATGGAACTTACAGATTTCTCCGTTATAGATAATATCCCCTTCGTAGGAGCCATGCGGGTATACACCGGAAAGAACATTCATCAGAGTAGATTTACCGGCGCCGTTTTCGCCTACAAGCGCATGGATTTCTCCCTCTTCCACCTGAAGATTTACGTTATCAAGCGCCTTTACACCGGGGAATGTTTTGGTGATATTTTTCATTTCCAACAGTATCTTTGCCAAAATTTCGCCCTCCAGACTTATGTCAAAATCAACAGGCGGGCGCGTAGGCCCGCCTGTATAAATTTACTACGGTTAGTATTTTTTACAGTAATGGTAATCCATTATTTAAGCTGATCCTCTGTATAATATCCGGAATCAACAAGGAGTTCTTTGTAGTTGTCTTTTGTTACAGCTACAGGCTCGCAAAGGTAGGACGGGATAACGCCGGTTCCGTTGTCGTATGTTTCTGTATCATTTACAGGAACTTCTGTTTCCTGCATGATAGCGTCAACCATTTCAACAACCTGTGAAGCAAGGGCACGTGTGTCTTTAAATACAGACATAGCCTGTTTTCCATTTACGATGTTCGGCATATTTGCAATGTCACAGTCCTGACCTGTGATAATCGGATACTCGCCTGTGTAGTTTGCTGCCAGAGCATTCTCAACACCAAGAGCTGTAGAGTCGTTGGAAGCAAGAACTGCATGGAGAGTTGTTCCGTCTGCATAGTAGGAAGAAAGAATGTTTTCGAATCTTGCCTGTGCAGTCTCTGTTGACCAGTTTGTTGTGGCAACTTCGTCTTTTGTCATCTGACCGGATGGGCAAACTAATTTGCCGGAATCGATGTACGGCTGAAGAACATCCATAGCTCCGCCGAAGAAGAAGTTTACGTTATTGTCGCCGGGGTCGCCTGTTACAAACTCAATATTGAAAGGTCCTTCTGCATTTTCGAGATCGAGAGCTTCTACAATATATTCGCCCTGTGTCTTACCAACAAGATAGTTATCAAATGTTGCATAATAAGAAACAGCGTCTGTGTTCATAATCAGACGGTCATATGCAATAACCGGGATATTGTTCTCTTTTGCCTGTGCAAGAACTGTTCCGAGAGAGTCGCCTTCGATAGAAGCAACAACCAGAAGCTGGTCGCCGTTTGCGATCATGTTCTCAACCTGTGCAACCTGCTGTGCAACATCGTTGCCTGCAAACTGAAGGTCTACTTCATAGCCTTTTTCTTCGAGCTGGGCTTTCATATTTTCGCCGTCCTGATTCCATCTCTGAAGATCCTGCGTAGGCATTGCAACACCAATCACACCTTTGCTTTCTTCAGCCTGAACAGCTACTGCAGGAACTACCATTCCAGCTACCATTGCAGTACACATAACTACTGAAAGAACTTTCTTTTTCATCATTTTTAAATCCTCCGTTCTTATTTTGTTTCACACGCTCTCGTGTGTTCCTTGTGAGTTTAATATAGCACAGGGGCAACTGGACATAGTTGCCAAAGAAAAGGAATTTTTTTTGAAAAAGAAAAATGTCCTGCATTATACAAGACATTTTTGCCGCAAAATTCTGCTATTGACATGAAATATAAAATCCATCCTCTCCGCTTACCGTAACAACACTGTTCTCTTCCCCTGAAAGGACTGTATTTGCATGAAGATAAACGTCTTCTCTCTGGTGAAATCCACCGCCTATGATTACCTCATCTATATTTTCTGCTGTGACAGCTACGGGCTCCAGCTCCAGCGACGGCACCTGAAAAGAACCGTCGTCTACCTTTTCCCTGATATCCTCCGGCTTTTCTCCCTTAGCCAGCATTACGGCATACTCAGCCGCTATTCTTGCTTCCTCCTCGATATCCTTAAATGCCGTCATGTACTGGGTTCCTTCTACGATTCTCTGGCAGGCAGCTACATCGCAGTCCTGTCCCACCACGACGACCTTGCCTGCAAGCTGATTCTGAGCCAGCGTCTGTACCACCTGACTTGCGATGTCGTCATTTCCGCACATAATCCCTTTTACGTCAGGATATTTTTTCAGGCCGTCCTCCACATACTGTTCCGCCTGCTCCGCAAGCCAGCCCTCGCAGTTGGCTGTATAAACCACCTCAAGACTGCTGTCTTTAAGCGCAGCGTCAAATCCTTCTTTTACCTGATTGACATTGTCATCGTCCGGAGAACCCTGTATCATAAAAATTTCTCCGCCGTCAGGGATGGCATCTATAAGCGCTTCTGCCATAAGCTTTCCAACCTTGCGGTTATCAAAAGAAATATAAAGCTCACTCCCCCCGTCATAAACCAGTCTGTCATAGGAGATAACAGGAATCCCCTCATCTTTCGCCTCCTGTAATACCTCGGAAAGAGCATTGCAATCTCTGGCAATTACCACCAGAACGTCCATATCCTTCTGAATCAGATAACGAATCTGACTGATCTGCTCCTGCGGGTCTGCCCCCGCATCCTGAACATTTACCTCAGCGCCAAGTTCTCTTGCAGTCGCCACAAATGCATCTCTGTCACGAATCCACCTCTCTATTACAAAAGAATCTACTGCCAGACCAATCTGAAGCTTTTTTTCTTCGCTTTCCTCCTGAACGCTACTGCCATTTCTCTCATTTCCTCCCGATGCTCCCAGACATCCGCCAAGAATCACAGACAGGACTGTCAAAAGTATCAGAAGAGCCGAAGTTTTTGCTATATTTATCCCTTTCATATTTATTCCAGCCTTTCTCTGAATTCACTTGGAGTCACACCCTCATATTTCTTGAAAATCCTGCTGAAATAATTAGGATCTCCGTAACCTGATTCCGCACAGATTTCTTTGATGGAATACTGTGAGTTTTTCAGCAGTTCCCTTGCATTGCGAAGTCTCACCTCTGTGAGATATTCAATAAAGTTATTTCCTGTCTCCTGTTTAAAGAGCTTGCTGAAATAATATGGGCTGATATCCACCTCCCTTGATACCAGATCCAGAGAAATATCCTTCTGAAAATTTTCGTTAATATAATTTTTTGCTTTTTCAATAATTGTGACCGCTTCTTTTTCTCTTGCATTTTCCATGTTGCTGCAGATTTCTCTTGTTTTCTTCAGGAACCATTCCCTGAGCGCGCTAAAATCAGGACAGCTCTGAATTTCCCTGATATAGCTGCCTCTGTAACTGAAGCTGTATTTCATGGAGCCTGCATAAAATGCCTTTTTCTCAAGCTCGATGATAAGTTCAAGCACTTTAATCTCCACATCCTCTCTGCGGACGCCGGAAATCCCCATCATCCAGTCAAAGAAAAGCTCAGCGCTGCTCATTGCGCCTGCCGCATCCTTTTCCAGAACGCGTTTCTTATAGCGGTTCTCCAGCTCCTGCGGATATTCTCCGTCGTATTTCTGCACTGCCGGAATATCTTCAATGTGAACCACATGGCTGGTGCTTTCTCTTAAAGCAAGGACAGCCTCCCTGAAGGATTCCTTCATTGTGCCTCCCGCCAGACTTTTCACTCTGCCGATGCCGCAGCGGAACTTGCTGTCTATGCGGCTTTCCAGCTTATGTACCATATTTCTTGCCCTTGTGACGATTTCTACTCTTGTCTCATATTCCTCAAGGGTTTCCCCGCAGGGTACAAGAAGTACAATGCGGTTTCCCATAATCGGGCCTACAAGACAGTCAAAAAAGCCCTGAGCAATCTCCCGGAATGTAGAATAAAATTTATTTGCCTTAACGCTTGAACCTACTGCGTTTGTCAGGATTCCTTCCTCGAGAGAATCTCCGAATTCTGTAACAATCATGTATCCGTTCTCTTCTTTAATATCCAGAAGCTCGCGGTAATTGTCCTGATAAGTCTGGAAATCGTCCTGAAGAAGCAGATTGTTGATATATCCGCTCTCAATCATCGGGACTACTGTTTCCAGCTTTTCCCTGATACGAAGGTCGTCGCTTCTTCTCTGCCTCTCTTCGTCTACCCGCTCCATAGCTCTTGTACAGATTTCAATAATCTTCTTTTTATTTACAGGCTTGGTGACAAATTCCATTACTCCAAGGTTTACCGCTTCCTTTGCATAATTAAATTTATCATAGGCTGTAATAATGACAAAAACTATGGATTTGTTAAATTTCTGAATCTCCCGTATTGCCTGAATACCGCTGATTCCCGGCATCTGGATATCCATAAAGCAGATGTCAGGCGGATAGGTCTGAGCCTGTTCCACTACAGCGCGGCCTGTTTTTGCCAGATGGATTTCACATTCTTTTCCAAAATTGCTCTCAATAATACTTTTAAGGGATTCCAGCATGATTCCCTCATCGTCTGCCAGTAAAACTCTGTACATTTCAAATCTCCTTACAAAGAGGGACCGTTATCACAACCTCGGTTCCCTTTCCTTCCCCTTCACTGTAAATATTCATAAGCCCTTCCTGCGCATAATACAATTCCAGACGGCTGATTACATTGTTCATTCCGATTCCTGTGGAATCGCTCTGCTGTGTATCTGTCCCCGCCTGTCCGGAAAGAACCTTTTCAATCTGAGACTGCGTCATACCTTTGCCATTGTCACGGATGCTGATTTCCAGAAGTTCCTCCTGTCTGCATACTTTAAGGTCAATATGGCCTTCCCAGTCAATGTCCCGGATTCCGTGATTCACCGCGTTTTCCACAACAGGCTGCAGAATCATACTTGGTACGCGGACGTTTTCCACCTCTGCATCCACTTCCTTGGTGAAATGAATGTCGCCTGCGAAGCGCACGTTCAGGATATAAATATAGTTATCAACTGCGTCCAGTTCCTCCTCAAGAGTGGCATCCTCCTCGCCTTTCTTTACATTATAGCGAAAAAAATCCGCCATTTTTTCAAGAAAAATCCCTGTTTTTTCTGCATCCTCCATCATTGCAAGCTGAGCGCCTGCATTGAGAGAATTAAAAAGAAAATGAGGATTGATCTGAGACTGCAGATATTTGAGCTGAGCTTCCTTGAGATGATTTTCCATCAAAAGCTCCCTCTCCATCATCTGCTGTTCCTTCTCCATGCTCGCCTTCGTTTTTTCCATATAAATGCCAAGGCTCTCCACCATAGTATTAAATGCTCTGGTTACTACCCCCAGCTCATCCTGAGCGTCTGTATCCGGCATTTTCATATTGAAGTTACCCTGTCCTACAAGAGCTGCTGTCTCCGACATATTTGTAAGAGGCCGGAACATGTCCCTTGTGGAAAAAATAAGAAGAAATACGCCTCCTGCCACTACAACAATCATAAAGACTGTATTGCTGACCTCCAGATAATTCATAACTCTTCGAAGTGACGCATAGGTGCTGGAGTTTACCTTAAACTGCTGCTTGTTCAATTCATCTACTGCAGACTGGATGTAATAATAAAGCTCCGTTGCGCTGTCGTAGCTTTTTTTGTATTTTTCCACGTTTCTTCCGCGCTTGGCAGCAACTGTCTGCGCTGTATATTCCAGATAGGTTTCCGACATTTTACGGATATTTTTTTCGAGAATTTTTCCGGAATCGCTGATATTGTCTCCGTTGAGCTTTCCCAGAAGCTCTCTGTAGTTTCCCTCGCTCTGGTAATAATCGTTCAATGCCTGAGAGCTTTTTACCTTAAGATACCTATATACATTATCCTGTACTTCCTCGAATGCCTGAGCAAGCTGCGTAATATCCGCATTTGTCATATAAACCTTATCCACCATCTGCATGGAACGGTTGATTCTCATATAGAATCCCACGTTCATGGCGAAAAGAATCCCGGCAATTACACTGACTTCAATGACAATCTTGCTGGCAAGGGAAAAATTACTCCACCTGATCTGTTTCATTGGCAATTGCCTCCCTTCTGATTCTGTCTACGTCATCTTTTCCCACAAAGCTTAAATCTACGCTGTAGTAGGAGCTGGAACGCCCTTCCTTCAGATAATCTGTCAGCGCTTCTACGCTGTATCTGCCCAACTGCTCTGTATCCACATTGCAGGTAACGGAAATGATGCCTTTTTCCACAGCGGAGAGGATATCTTCGGATATATAGTACCCTATGATTTTTACCTTTCCTGCCAGATTAAAGTTGAGGACAGACTGGCGGACACATTCTGTTGTCTCTTCATCCATACATATCAGAATATCCGGTATTTCCTCTGATTTCTGGAAAATATCAGAGATTGCTTCTTCTGTTTCAAAGCTTCCTGCCGGAAGCAGGTTCTCCATGCGCACATCAATTCTCTGCTCTTTTTTTACGTTACGGGTAACCGCATTCATAATCTGGGTATAGAGATGACTTCTGCTCATATCGTCGATTTCCCGATTCATAAGAATCAGAATATTTTCTGTATTTTCATCCATGTATCTGGCAACCTGTTCCCCATATGCAGTGCCTAGCTGATATTCGCTGACTCCAATGAAGCTCTGGCGCCTGCTCTTTCCCGCATCGTTCATTACAGTGACTACAGGAATTCCCTTGTCTGCCGCCTCGTCAATTTTTTCTTTCAGTCCCGGTTCCCCGTTATATTCCAGAATAATTCCGTCCGGCTGGGAGGCGATACTCATATTCATAAAGTCTATCTTGTCATAATCTGTCTTCCATCCCGCGCCTTTAAGCTCCAGAAGAACGTCATTCTTTGCTGCATTTTCTCTGGCGCTTTTATAAACCTCCTGCCAGAATGCAGATTCCTGATTTTCCACGATCATATCAAATTTATATGTATACCTGTGGCTGTCCTGACTTTCCCTGAATGTTTCTTCCATCAGACTTTTATAATACAGGTCGCCTGTTATATAAAGAAGCAGCATCACCACAGCCATAGCAGCGCCCAGCGCCAGCATTGTTTTCTTTTTCATAATATCGCTCCGTTATTTTTGATTTTCTGTATATAATAACAAAATTTTACCACAAATTTAAAACCGACGCAGTATCTTCTTTCGATTATTTTTTATAGTCTGTTGAAAACCAGCATAACGAAGAAACAGACCGGAACTTTCTGTCCGGTCTGTTTCTGGCATAAATTATCTTTTTTACAACTTCTCTTCTTTTTTTAACCGTATAATCCTTTCCGGTTCCAGCCCTGAAAAACGGGAGATTTCTTCCAACGATAATTTCCCGTCTATCAGCATCAGGCGTGCGGTTTTCAGCGCCTGTTGTTCCTCTCCACGCGTAACGCCCTGTTCAATTCCACGCTCAATTCCCTGTTCATAACCTCGCTGAATCAGTCGGTCAGATTCCAGTTCCAGTACATTTCCGCCCATAACATCACCTACTCCTTTTCTTGCTTTTCCCGAATCCTCGAAAATGTAGTCAGCAATTCGGATAATAAGCTCAATTAAATCCCGGTATTCTTTTTCCTTTCCCTTATCAAGAAGCTCTTCTTCCAGATGCTTTTCGATGAGACGGTATTCGGACAGCAGGCTGTCCAGTTTCTCTGTATTTTCTTCCAGTTCTCTTTTCTGCTTTTCATAGCGTATAGCATAGAACGGAAGCAGAAACAGCAGTTTTTTCCGGAAGATTCCATCTCTCGTATACTGTTCCATCCGAATGATGGGCACATGATAATCGACCAGACTGCCATCCGGCATCACTATTTTCATCTCCAGCATATCTGCTCCATACTTTCCACGAAGATATAGTACGCAGGAATGCGGAAAATATATACGGACTTTTCCGTTTTCTCTTTGTGCATATTCAAGAGCTGTTGCAAAATCATATTCAATCATACGGATGACCATTGTGGGATCACTGGTACTCTGGCATTCAATGTGATAGACCCTGTTCCCGATAAACAGATGGGAATCCGTAATAATCTCGCCGCTTTTTGTCTCATGCTCGTTTCTCTTTTGAATAATGGGAATATCTTCCGGATACTCTGTGCCGAAAACTTCATTGATCAGCGGAATAACAAGCTCCGGCATTTTTTCCAGCATCGTCCGGAAAACATCATCAAAAATAGTATGATTTCCCACGAGGATTCTCCTTTCCTGAACTTATGTATCGTTATCTTCCGTACATAAAAGGATTCCTCGAAATGTATGCTCTATTTCTTTTTCTCTTTTGTAAGTGACATTTGACTCCTTCACTCACCTTCTCTGCTTTTTTCTTACTTTGATTTTATCAGAAAAAGCACTTAAATGCCAGACAAAAGCAGCACGGTATACAGAAAAAATCATTCAGACATCTTTTTGCTTCCAACATCATACAGCTAAATACTTATTTTTTAATTTCTATACCTGATTCCAGCATATGCTGAACATGTTCCTGTGGAATCGGTATTTTCTTCTCAGTATCTGTCACCAAAAAATAATTTCCATTCTCATAATATAAATATTGATTTGGATTTTCCGGAGAAACTGACGTATATCCTGAATTTTCTATTTCTTTAATATCCGGTTCAAATGCAGAAACTGGTACGAACAAATAAGAAGCTGCTATCAACAATATCCCTATAAACAGGAATACATAATTTGTTTTTTTCTTTCCATTGCCATTTCCTAAAATATGAAACCGTTCAATCATTGTATGCATGTTTTCACTGTGAAAAAATGCCAATGAGGAAGAATTACCTTCCGACTCCATTTCTGAGCAATATCTGACTGCATTTAAAAGCGTAGACATATATGCATATTTATTTTGATGTGATATTTTTTTTACGACGGACGAATCACATTGAATTTCAATTAACTGCTCCATATCTCTGCATATAAATTTATGAAACGGCAGCCACCAGAAAAATCGCCCCCATATATCTATAGCATATTTTTTTATCAAATCTCCCTTTACCAAATGTGTGCATTCATGCAAAAGAATATAATACAATTCTGTATCAGAATAGTTTACATCCGGTAAAACAATTTTCTTTCGAAAAATACCAAACGTAAAAGGAATCCTTACCTCTCTGCTCTTTTTTATCATACATTCTGGAAGATTCGGATATATCTTTTTAATCTCTTCTATCACTCTGCTCTGCTGTTTTATTTCATACCCTTCATATTCCTCTGTTTCTCGCATTACTTTATAATACATTTTTATATATTGCAGTATCTGCAATACAGAAACTATTACAAATATCCCAACGAGTATATTTATTATAGAAATCTCTATCGTAAAAAACTTTATTTTTTTAATAAACAGCAAGTTAAATAACCATGAATAAACACCTTCACAGGAAATCCCTTTTGTTATTTCAAAATCAAGGGGAAAAAATAAACGCAGCATACTTATTGCATATAAAAAGACAAAAACACGCGGTTCTAATGCATTTGAAAAACAGCATTTTTTCCTCATCAGAAAGAGAAGCGCAAAAAGCAGTATTGTAGATGCAACCGAGCTTATACACGTATAATACGTCATATCAGCGCTTCTCCTTCCTCACATTCTTCTTTTAGCCTGTTCAGGATATTTTCCAGTTCAGATATAATTTCTTCTTTATCCTCACCGGCAACCTCCTTCACAAGCGCATATGCAATCTGCGGCACAGAACTTTTGGGCACATTTAATTTTGATACTACCTTTGCCGCATATTCTTCTTTTGTAAAAACCGGTTCATATTGTTTCGCATAACGTCTTCCATATTGAATAATATCTGTGACACGCAACATTTTTTTATCCATCAGCAATGTCTTTAAAAGATTGTGCAAATATCCGTTTTTCCACTCTTTGCATTCTTCTGTAAGATATTCTCCCAAATCCACACTGGTCAAAGGTCTTCCCTGTTCCCAGAAAATATTCATCAGTAATTCTTCATTAGCAGTTAACTCGTATGATTTTCCTTTCATTTTTATCCATTCCTTTCAGATTATTTATAACCCTGTTTTTAATATCATTATATCATATATTAATTTATAAAATCAATGTACAATTAACATTTTATATTGACAATCTTTTTTCTAATTGTTATTATTTATTTATAATATAAACAGTAAATTTATTTTATAAACAGAAAGGAGAACTTATGAAGAGTAAGATTATGAAAAAATTTTTAATATTTTTAATCCTCTCTGCCAGCATACTTTCATGCACAGTTGTTCATGCCAAGTCACCCGCAGTTCCCTCAAAAAATCCCGAATCGGAGAAAGTTGTGTGGATTACGGATACTGATTTACAGAATTCAGAACAATTGTCAAAAGCTATTGAAATGTTGGGCAAAACTTCATACGGCTATGCTCTTCCAGCTATTGAATTCGTATTTTGTGAAAATGATAAGCTTGCAGAATTCGTTCAAAAGGCTCAGGAACAAAACACAAAAATAGGAGCTATCACCACCCACTCAAAGGAAGCCTGTGAATCCGTCCTTGATGAAACCTCAATTTCACTCTATTATGACTTAAACGATAAAGCTTCACTGAAAGAATACCATGATTTTTATAATTTCTCTTTAAATCCGTCAGATGATGCAATCGAAGCTCTTGGAAATTATTTAATTTACCCTGTAAGCGAAGCCGCGGACGAAAGATGCTGGTATGGTACAATCAACGTCATTATGAGATACTGGAAACATTTTTCAGATACAGCAGCAACATTTAAGGATAACTTGTCCTTCGAAGAACGCCATACATCAGTACCGCTTTCTGCATCAACCATGACAATCACAAAAGAAACAATAGAATCAGAAATATTGAACCCTGCTGCAGTTGTAATTTATCTTGACGGTCAGGAAATTGACACAATACCTTATGAAAGTGAAGATATAATTATCAATCTTGATAAAAAGGGTAATTATCGCGTACAGGTTTTAAGCCAGCAAATGACTGATATTTCCTCTAAAGTTATTTATGACACTGCAGCATCTCCAGAAAATAGCTGATTTCCCTCCATCTCACAATCCAAAAGAGCTGTCACACATTGAAAACTCCCCCAGGGAAATGTTGTCAACCCCCATTTAAAATGGGGGTTTTCCTTTTGCAAAATGTCTATCCCCCAAATCCTCTCATATAATAAAACCAAGAACTTCTCTGCATAACAGGAGACTGCCTTGAAGTATTGGAAATATATTATCTTTCTTTTTCCTGTTGTACTGCTGTTTCTGGCAATTCCCCCATCTGCCGGTCAGGATTTTCGAAAAAAAGCGGCTGTCACAGTTGCCGGAAAGGGCATGATCAGACTTATGGAACAGACAACGGAAAAAGGGCTGGAATCCCCGAAAGTCAGCCTGACCTTTGATGACGGACCAAGCCGGAAATATACACCCCTCCTCCTTGACGGCCTGAAAGAGCGTGGAATCCATGCCACCTTTTTTCTTATGGGCAAAAATATTCCGGGAAACGAAGATCTGGTAGAACGCATTCAGGCTGACGGTCATCTTATCGGAAACCATACCTATAACCATGTACAGTTAGACAGGGTTTCCGAGCGCACCGCAAAAGAAGAAATTGAAAAAACAAGCAATGAAATCTTTAAAATTACAGGAACTTATCCCTCCTACATCCGTCCGCCCTTCGGCGCATGGAGAAAAGACCTTGATTTTTCCGTTACCATGTTTCCCGTATTCTGGGATATTGATACTCTGGACTGGAAAACAAAGAATCCGGACAGCGTAAGCCGAATCGTGGAATCCCAAATCCATGACGGCGCCATCATTCTCATGCACGACGGCTTCGAAACCTCTGTGGAGGCAGCCCTTCGCATCGCAGATGAGCTCTCCGGAGAGGGATATGATTTCGTAACAGTAGACCGGCTTCTTGTATTGTAGAAGCTTCTCCGGCTGATAACGAAATTTGTGAAATATTCCCCTTTTCAATTGCTTTTTCCTGCTGATTTCGTTATACTTATCTAATGACATGCTGTGCCGACACCCATTCCGGCACGAAATACTAAAGTAAAAGGAGTTGTTATTATTAATGGGCAGATTATTTAACATGGACAACAAATTCTTCACGTTCATGGGCAAGGTTGCAGACCTGATTATTTTGAACCTGATCTGCGTCCTGTGCTGTCTTCCTATCGTGACAATCGGACCCTCCCTTACGGCCCTTCACTATGTCACCATGAAGATGGTAAGAAATGAAGAATCCTATATTGTAAAAAATTTCTTTAAATCTTTTAAAGAGAATTTCAAACAGGCGACAATCATCAACCTGATCATGCTGGTGGTTGGCATTATGCTGTTTCTGGATATCAACATTGTAAAGAGGATGTCAGGCAAGCTCTACAGCGGTCTTTTCGTTGTTTTCATTGCATTCCTCCTACTTTATATGCTGGTATTCCTGTACATCTACCCTGTACTTGCGAAATTTTACAACACCATCAAGCACACATTCATCAATGCGTTCCTGATGTCCATCCGTCACCTCCCTTACACCTTTGTAATGCTGGTGATTACCCTGCTCCCAATTGGTATTTTCTTTATTCCATCCCTCCAGCTTCAGTCAACCTGTCTTATGCTGCTGCTTATAATGGGACCTGCTGTAATCGCTTACTTAAACGGTCATTTCCTGGTAAGAATCTTTGACAATTACATTCCAAAGGAAGAGGACGCTCAGGATGAGCCTTTAAGTGACGAATCTCTGCCGGAAAACACCTTTACAGAAAATCCTCTGGCAAAAAATACCATCACAGAAGATACCACGGCAGGAAATGACCCTGTATGAGAAAGTGGAAAGAAAAACCTTACCATTCCCTTGACTATATGCTCCGGGAGCGTTTCGGGGAAAAGGTCTACAAAGTCACCTTAAACGGCGGGATGTCCTGCCCCAACAGAGATGGAAAAATCGGCACAAGAGGCTGTATTTTCTGCAGCGAGGGGGGAAGCGGCGACTTCGCAGCGCCTGCAAGCCTTTCCATTACAGAGCAGATTGACAGCCAGATTGCCATTCTTTCACAGAAACGCCCCATTGAAAAGTATATCGCCTATTTTCAGGCATATACCAATACCTATGCCCCTGTGGAATACCTTAGAAAAATTTTCACAGAGGCAATCTCCCACCCAAAAGTTGTCGCTCTTTCTATTGGAACAAGACCCGACTGTCTGGGAGATGAGGTCATATCCCTTTTGTCAGAGCTTAATGAGAGAAAGCCCATATGGATAGAACTGGGACTGCAGACGATTCATCCGCAGACTGCCCTCTACATCCGCCGCGGGTATAAGCTTGAGGTCTTTGAAAATGCTGTCAGAAATCTTCGCAGAGAGGGAATCGAAGTCATTGTACACACAATTCTCGGACTTCCGAAAGAAACCCGCGAAGACATCCTTGCAACAATGGAATATTTAAACAGACAGGATATTCAGGGAATCAAGCTTCAGCTTCTCCATGTTCTCAAAGGCACGGATCTGGCTCTTGATTACGAAAACAATATATTCCAGACCTATGAAAGAGACGAATATATCGACCTTCTCATCGACTGTCTGGAACATCTTCGTCCTGACCTTGTAATTCACCGTATCACAGGAGACGGACCGAAAAATTTACTGATTGCCCCACTATGGGCAAGCCGCAAACGCGAGGTACTGAATCTTCTTCATCACGAGATGAGCAGAAGACAGAGTTATCAGGGAAAAGCGCTGTAACAAGCTTTTCCAAAGGAGGTATTTATGGCTACACCTTTTACTGTTTATAAGCTGATTGTTCTCTATATGCTGCAGCATTCCGAGAACAGCCTGACCAATTCCCAGATTTCGGAATTTATTCTCGAAAAGGAATACACGAATTATTTCCATCTCCAGCAGGCAATTTCCGAGCTGGTGGAATCTGAGCTGATCGAAAAAGTGACCCGCTCTAATGTATCCCACTATAATCTCACGGAAGAAGGCAGAAAAACCCTCTCTTATTTCCAGCAGGATTTATCTCCGGAAATCCGCAGAGAAGTCAAGGACTACCTGAAATCCGGCGGATACGAGGCTGCCGAGCGCATTATCACTCCTGCAGACTACTATATTTCCGCTCAGGGAAGTTACACGGTTCACTGCCAGCTTATCGAAAAAAATACCTCTCTCATCGACCTGACCATGACAGCCCCTAATCTGGAAGCAGCCAAATCCATGTGCAGGAAATGGTCCGGAAAAAGTCAGGAAATTTATGACAAAATAATGGAGGAGCTTCTGTAAGCTCCCCCATAGAAGAGAAGCAGAGCTTATTCCTCTGCTTCTTTTTTTATTCTGTTCATATGCTCTTTCAGAGCCTTTTCATATCCCATATCTGACAGAATATAAAACTTTTCGTCCGCAATCTCTGTGGGCAGATACTGCTGTTTTACATAATGATTCCGATAGTTGTGGGCATATTTATAGCCGATTCCGTGTCCCAGCTTCTCATGGCCGCCATAGTGAGCATCCTGAAGATGAGCAGGCACTGTGGTTTTTTTCTTTTTAACAGAATCCATAGCGTCTGCAATTGCATTGACAGCCGCATTGCTTTTAGGCGCACACGCCATATAAGCCGCTGCCTGAGACAGGATAATCTGAGATTCCGGCATTCCCACCCGCTCTACAGCCTGGGCAGCAGCCACAGCCACCAAAAGAGCCTGAGGATCTGCGTTTCCGATATCCTCGGATGCAAGAATCATAATCCTTCGCGCAATAAACTTCACATCCTCACCTGCATAGAGCATCTTCGCCAGATAATAAACAGCCGCATCCGGGTCTGACCCGCGCATACTCTTGATAAAAGCAGAAATAATATCGTAGTGGTTATCTCCGTTTTTATCATAGCGTACCACACGTTTCTGAATGCACTCAGAAGCCACATCCAGAGTGATATGAATTTTTCCATTCTCATCTCTCGGCGTAGTCAGAATCCCAAGCTCAATGGCATTTAAAGCGCTTCTGGCGTCTCCTCCTGCCATATCTGCAAGAAAGTCCAGCGCATCCTCGTCAATCTGCGCTCCATAGCTTCCCATCCCCTTTACAGGGTCATTGACTGCCCGAAGAATCAGTTCTTTCACTTCCTCAGTCTCCAGAGATTTCAGCTCAAATACAATAGAACGCGAAAGAAGAGCGCCATTTACCTCGAAATATGGATTTTCGGTAGTAGCTCCAATTAAGATAATCGTACCATCCTCCACAAAGGGAAGAAGATAATCCTGTTGCCCCTTATTGAAGCGGTGAATCTCGTCGATAAAGAGGATGGTCTTTTTGCCATACATTCCAAGGTCGCTCTGCGCCTGACGCACAACCTCTTCCATATCCTTCTTTCCGGCTACTGTCGCATTAATCTGGGTAAAATTAGCGCTTGTCGTATTGGCTATTACCTTGGCAAGCGTCGTCTTTCCTGTCCCCGGAGGACCGTAAAAAATAACGGACGTCAGCTTGTCAGCCTTAATCGCGCGATATAATAATTTATCTTTTCCCACAATATGCTGCTGCCCAACCACTTCTTCTAAAGTGGTCGGGCGCAGTCTTGACGCTAATGGAGATTCCTTCTCCATTGTTTTTGATTTTGCATATTCAAATAAATCCATAATTTACAGCATTCCCATAATCTTCATCTGTGCAATGATAGATTCTACACATTTCTCAAAGCCCAGCTTGCCGCTGTTCAAGCATAAATCATAATTGGTTGCATCATTCCATACGCCGCCTGCGAAACGCTTGTAGTAATCCTGTTTCCGTTTGTCATCTTTCATAAGGAATTTCGCTACATCCTCTTCAGTGCCGCTGATTTTTTCCATGGATTTCTCCATGCGGAAATCCCAGGGAGCGTGAACAAATACGCGAAGGGTATTCGGTCTGTCTTTAAACACATAATTTACACAGCGTCCTACCACAACATAGGACTCTTTTTCGGCAAGGTCGTTGACAACCTTTGCCTGATAATTAAAAAGGTTCTCATCCGAGATAAATTCCTTGCTTCCCGGAGGAATCAGTCCGCCTTTATAAAGACCGCTCTTACTGAAAATAGAAGGGCGTACGCTTGCGCCGCCTTCTACCTGACCAAACAGCTTCACATCAATTCCACTCTCATCAGACGCCATATGTACGATTTCTTTATCGTAATAAGAAATGCCAAGTCTCTCTGCCAGCATCTGACCTACTGTACGTCCGCCGCTTCCGTACTGTCTCGCAATGGTAACTACATAATTTTCCATGTAAAATCCCTCCAATCTGATTTCCTGCTTCTGTTATTCACCCAGGTACGCTTTCTGTACAGATTCATCGTTCAGAAGGTCGCCTGCTTTTCCCTCAAGGGTTGTCTTTCCTGTTTCCAGAACATAGGCTCTATCTGCAATGGACAGGGCTTTCTTCGCATTCTGTTCTACCAGAAGAACCGTAGTTCCGCTCTCGCTTACCTCTTTGATAATGTTAAAAATCTCATTTACAAAAATCGGTGACAATCCCATAGATGGCTCGTCCATGAGGATAATGCTCGGCTGACTCATCAGCGCCCGTCCCATAGCAAGCATCTGCTGCTCTCCGCCGCTTAATGTACCTGCCATCTGATTCTGTCTCTCCTGAAGACGTGGAAAATGCTTATATACCTTCTGAATTGTCGCTTCTATCTCATTTTTATCCTTCCGTGTATATGCACCCATCTTCAGATTCTGGAGCACAGACATATTTGCAAATACACGGCGTCCCTCCGGCACATGCGCCATGCCCATTGTCACGATTTTGTGCGCCGGAACTTTGGAAATATCATTTCCGTTAAAAAGAATATGTCCTGATTTCGCACGGAGAAGTCCTGTGATGGTATGCAGGGTAGTTGTTTTGCCTGCGCCGTTGGCGCCGATAAGAGCCACAACTTCTCCCTGGTTTACCTCGAAGGAAACGCCTCTGAGCGCCTGAATCATTCCATAGTAAACCTCAATATCTTTCACTTCAAGTAAAGCCATGCTTCTTCCTCCTTATTCTCCCAGATATGCCTTGACAACCTCCGGATTGTGAAGAACCTCAGAAGTCTCTCCCTGCGCAAGTACGTGACCGAAATTCAGTACCGTCAGTCTCTCACAGATTCCGGATACCAGCTTCATATCATGCTCGATAAGAAGAATCGTCATGTCAAAGTGGTCTCGAACGAAGCGTATCGTCTCCATCAGTTCCACTGTCTCATTGGGGTTCATGCCTGCCGCAGGCTCATCCAGAAGAAGGAGCTTAGGTTTCGTTGCAAGAGCTCTCGCAATCTCAAGCTTTCTCTGTTTGCCGTAAGGAAGATTGGAAGCCAGAGTCTGCGCTTCTTTATCAAGGTCAAAAACCTTCAGAAGCTCCATCGCCTCCTCATCCATCCTTTTCTCTGTCTGAAAATATTTCGGCAGACGGAGGATTCCTGTGAGTACACCGTATTTGTTGTGCTCGTGAAGAGCTGCCTTTACATTATCAAGCACTGTTAATTTATCAAATAATCGAATATTCTGGAAGGTTCTGGCAATTCCCGCCTTGTTGATATCAATGGTCTTTTTGCCTGTGATATCTACACCGTCCAGAAGGATTTTACCTACATCCGGTTTATATACTCCTGTTAAAAGGTTGAAAATAGTGGTCTTTCCTGCTCCGTTAGGTCCAATCAGACCGTAGAGCTGTCCTTTTTCAATAGAGACATGGAAATCATCCACTGCATGAAGACCGCCGAAAGAAATATTCAAGTGATTTACATCAAGCATTGCCATGATTTATGCCTCCTTTCCTTTCTTTTTAAATATCTTCTGCACAAGACGCTCTCTCCACTCAATCGCCTTAGGCGCCCAGTTGAGAAGCATCATAACAATCAGAACAATCGCATAGAAAAGCATACGGTAATCGCTTAATCCGCGAAGCAGCTCCGGCAGAAGGGTAAGTACAACCGCCGCAATCATAGAACCGCGGATATTTCCGATTCCTCCGAGAACTACAAATACCAGAACAAGAATAGAGGTATTGAAGTTGAATTTCGAAGCCTGCAAGGTTGCAAGATTGTGGGAGTAAAGCGCTCCGCCCATACCTGCAAGGGCTGCGGAAACAGTAAATGCCATCAGTTTATATTTCGTGATATTAATACCGATGGATTCCGCTGCGATACGGTTATCGCGGATTGCCATAATAGCGCGTCCGTCTCTGGAATTAATCAGGTTCTGTACCACGATAAGAGTAATGATAATCAGAATAATACCAATCAGGAAAGTGGAATCCTTCGGAGTTCCCGTAATACCCTGCGGCCCGCTGATAATCATTTTGCCTGTCGGTTCCATTCCCATGGAAAACTGGTCTTTCAGAGAAATATGAAGCCCCTTGCTGTCTTTTCCCACATAAAAAATATTAATCACATTCTTAATAATCTCTCCGAAGGCAAGGGTTACGATAGCCAGATAATCCCCGCGCAGACGAAGCACCGGAATACCGATGAGAATGCCAAAAACAGCCGCTGCTGCCGCGCCGATAAGGATTGCAAGGGTGAAACGGATTCCTGCGGAAGGAATCGTCTCTGCCATACATTTCGAAAAAAATGCGCTGGCAAATCCGCCTACACACATAAATCCGGCATGTCCCAGACTCAGTTCTCCGGAAATACCTACAACCAGATTCAGGGAAATCGCCAGAATCACATATACACAAATCGGAATCAGAAGTCCCTTAAACAGACTGGAAAGCTTCCCTGTGCTGAGCATGGTCTGCACAACGGCAAAAAATACAAGTACAAGTCCATATGTAATGATGTTGTCTTTTACGTTCTTTTTCATCTTCCCCACCTACACTTTCTCCTGAATATTTTTGCCAAACAGACCTGTAGGTTTCACAAGAAGCACTACGATCAGCACTGCAAATACAATGGCATCTGCAAGCTGGGAAGAAATATATGCTTTGCCCAGAATCTCAATCACTCCCAGAAGGATACCTCCGATAAGCGCTCCCGGAATAGAACCGATTCCTCCGAATACCGCTGCTACGAAAGCTTTGATACCCGGCATGGAGCCTGTATACGGGGAAAGGGACGGATAGGAGGAGCACAGAAGTACGCCTGCAACAGCCGCAAGTCCGGAACCGATTGCAAAGGTCAGGGCGATGGTTCTGTTTACATTGATTCCCATTAACTGTGCAGCGCCCTTATCTTCTGCGACTGCCAGCATTGCCTGTCCCGGTTTGGATTTGTTGATAAATGTAATCAGACAGACCATGATCACAATACAGCTTACAATCGTAACAATCGTTTCTGCCGTAATCACAAGAGAACCGCCTGCAAGCTTCAGGTCAGGAAGAGTGATAACAGACTGGAAGCTCTTCGGACTGGAGCCGAAAATCAGAAGTACCACATTCTGAAGCAGATAGCTGACACCGATAGCCGTAATCAAAACTGCCAGCGGAGACGCTGCATTTCTCAAAGGGCGGTACGCCACCCGTTCAATCACAATACCCAGTACTGTACATACCACAATTGCTGCAAGCACGGCAATCACCGGATGAGAGCCGCTGTTCATCATTAATGTAAGAGTTACATAACCGCCTACCATAATGATGTCGCCGTGAGCAAAGTTCAGCATTTTCGCAATACCGTAAACCATAGTATAGCCTAATGCAATTATGGCATATACACTGCCGAGGCTGATTCCATTGATCAAATAAGATAAAATACTCATAAGATACACCTCTCAATGTTTTCTTTTTTCCTAATCATTATACAAACAGGGGGTTGCCAATGCAACCCCCTGTCGGGTTTTTTTATCAATTTGCTAATGTATTAAAGTAATTCATATGCTCCGTCTTTAATCACAGCTACGATTGGGTCTTTTACAGGCTCGCCGTCTGCGCCCCATGTAATTCCATGACCTGTAATTCCGTCATAAGTGATTTCCTGCATAGCTGCTTTCATTAAATCGCAAAGCTCGCTGGTATCCATATCCGGTGTAGCCTCTGCCTGCTCAAGAGCTGCTTTAATAATATACATTCCGTCATATGCATCTGCACCGAACTGATTCGGAACTTCGCCGAACTGCTCTTTATATTTGTTTACGAAGCTCTGTGTTTTTTCGTCCTCTGCTGTAGCGGAGAATGGTGTAAGAAGAGTAACTCCTTCTGCTAAAGATGTATCAAATCCTTCAAGAGAAAGGATACCGTCCATACCGTCAACGCCGAACCACTTCGGAGCAAAGCCCATATCCGATGCCTGTTTCAGCACAAGTGCGATTTCATTATAGTAGAATGGTACGAACACCATGTCTGCGCCTGCGTCTTTTGCTTTCTGAAGCTGTACGGAGAAGTCAGTCTTACTGTCTGCTGTGAAAGCCTCTGCTGCTACAATTTCGAATGGCTGATTCTGAGCCTCTGCCTGAAATGCTCCATAGATACCTGCTGAATATACGTCTGAGCTGTCGTAGATAACTGCTACTTTTTCAGCCAGCTTATTCTCGCCGATATATTTCGCAGATGCTGTTCCCTGTGCCGGGTCTGCGAAGCAAACACGGAATGCGTTCTCACCGGAAATAGACTCGATTGCTGTTGCAGATGGAGTAAGAAGGAACATATTATCGTTGGCTGCCTCTGCCTCTACTGCGATACATGGTGCAGAAGTAACAGTTCCGAGAAGTACGTCCATGCCCCAGTCCTTCAGTGTATTGTAAGCATTTACTGATTTCTCTGCGTCATGCTCATCGTCCTGAGGGTTGAACTCAACCTGAAATCCGTTGATTCCGCCTGCTTCGTTGATTTCATCAACTGCAATCTGGATAGAATTCATAACCGCGTTTCCATAAACGGCTGCTGCGCCTGTCATCGGTCCGATACCGCCGATTTTAAATGTTTCATCTGCAGCCTGTACAGGTAATGCAAATGCGGATACTGCCATTGCTGCGGCTGCTGTGATGCTCATTGCTCTTTTCCAGTTTTTCATAATAAAATCCTCCTTAACCTTTTTTTGGAAAGCCATTTTCTCTCCTCAAAATCACTTTCATTCTCTAAAACTTTAAACGATTATAACACGATGTATACGGGAATACAAGTCTAAATTTATAGAAATTTTATATTTTTTTGAAAATAAATAAAAAAAGGAGACTTCCATCTCAGGAAATCCCCTCTAATTTGCGATTTTATTAAACTCTATGATTATGCGATTGCTTTTTTAGCGATCTCAGCAAGTGCTGTGAATCCTGCTGCATCGTTTACAGCAAGGTCAGCAAGCATCTTTCTGTTGATATCGATGTTTGCAACTTTAAGACCGTGCATCATTTTGCTGTAGGATAAGCCGTTCATTCTTGCTGCAGCGTTGATACGTGCGATCCAGAGCTGTCTGAACTGACGTTTTTTCTGTTTTCTGCCAGCGTATGCACTTGTGAGTGCTCTCATTACAGACTGTTTTGCAATTCTGTACTGTTTGGAACGGGCACCTCTGTAACCTTTTGCCAGTTTTAATGTACGATTATGTCTTTTTTTTGCGTTTAATCCGCCTTTAATTCTTGCCATTTCTTAAATTTCCTCCTGTTCGTCTTCTTCTTTTCTATCAGTACTTCTTATAAGTATGGTAATGCTTTCTTCATGCTCTTAACATTTGTAGAATCAACAACAGTAGATTTTCTTAAATTTCTCTTTCTCTTCTGAGATTTCTTTGTTAAGATATGGCTCTTGTAAGCTTTATTTCTCAGTAATTTTCCTGTACCTGTTTTTTTGAAGCGTTTTGCTGCTGCTCTACAAGTTTTAATTTTTGGCATTGTAAATTCCTCCTTGATCTGGTATCTCTTATTTTAATGTTAAACGTAACATTCAGTTAAATAATCGTTAGCGCTCTCAGTAATACTCTTTGAACAATAACAAGTAATTATCTCTTCTCAGCTAAAAACATGGTCATGCTTCTGCCTTCCACCTTAGGTGCTTTCTCTACAGTCGCAATATCTGCCAGCTTCTCAGCGAATTCATCCAGAACATGCTTGCTGCTTGCCATATGAGCCATTTCTCTTCCGCGGAAACGTAATGTAACTTTTACTCTGTCTCCCTTGGTAAGGAACTTTCTGGCTGCATTAACTTTCGTCATTAAGTCGTTTGTATCAATGTTTGGAGAAAGCCGCACTTCTTTGACATCGATGGTTTTCTGTTTCTTCTTCGCTTCTTTTTCTTTTCTTGCAAGCTCGTAGCGGTATTTACCGTAGTCGATAATCTTGCATACCGGTGGTTTCGCCTGCGGTGCAATCTTCACCAGGTCAAGTCCTGCATCCTGAGCTTTAAACATCGCTTCTTTCGCGGACATGATTCCAAGCTGTTCGCCGTCCGGACCAATTAAGCGTACCTCTTTGTCTCTGATTTGTTCGTTGATCATTAAATTGCTAATTGTTGTGCACCTCCATACATCTTAGATAGACCTACTGTTATCTCGTAACCCTCTATAATCTCATACGAAAAAAAGCATGGACAGATGCCCATACTCCCATTACACCCACTGATACAATCGTCCTGTGGTATTGTGCAATATAAACCCGAGTCGCATCTTTTCGCGCTAAGGTGAGAGTGGCACTCTGCTTTGTTTTCTCACGTACTTCGGTATAATAACACAGCCTGTATGGAATGTCAATAGTTTTTCGCAAACTTTTCCATACAGGCTGAGAACTGTTTTATACTGTGATCATTCCCATTGCTTCCATGACTGCAAAAATCAGAATTGCAACAAGACAGATCGGTGCAATATATTTAATGATAATAGTATAGAATTTTTTCATCTTAAATGGACCGTTCACTTCCACCTCATCGATGATTGCCTTCGGTTTGATGACAAAACCGACAAACAGACAGCTTATGATCGCTACAATCGGCATCATTACACTGTTGCTGACGAAGTCACAGAAATCAAGAAGGCTCATTCCCATCGGCGCGATGAAATCCCAGATACCAAATCCCAGAGATACCGGAATTCCCACTGCACAAAGGAAAATAAGGATTACCACACTGGCTTTCTTTCTTCCCCATCCGAGACGGTCTCTTACAATAGAAACCAGTGTTTCTGTCAGAGAAATAGATGAGGTCAGCGCTGCAAACAGTACAAGAAGGAAAAATACGGCGCCGATCACAGTACCGAATTTCATATTTTCGAATACCTTAGGCAGTGTGACAAACATAAGTCCCGGGCCTTTGCCAAGAGCTTCCTCACTTCCGCCGGAGAAAGCAAATACTGCAGGAATAATCATAAGACCTGCCATAAAAGCAATACCTGTATCAAAAATCTCAATCTGACGCACTGACTGCTCCAGATGATTTTCTTTCTTCATATAGGAACCATAAGTAATCATAATACCCATTGCAAGAGACATGGAATAAAATAACTGCCCCATAGCTGCAAGCACGGTTGTCGCGCTGAATCTGCTGAAATCGGGAAGAAGGTAATATTTCACACCTTCCCATGCGCCCGGCTGCATAATACTGAACACAGACACTACGATGGAAATGATAACAAGAACAGGCATCATAATTCTGCTTGCCTTCTCAATTCCGCCTTCTACGCCAAGCATGACAACCACGCAGCCGATAATTACATAAATCAGGAAAAAGATTACCGGAGCTGCCGGCTGTGCGATATAATTCTCAAAATAACCGTCTGCTGCCGCAGAAGATACATTATTTGTCAGAAATACAACCAGATATTTCAGTACCCATCCGCCGATTACACAGTAATACGGGGTAATGATAAACGGTACAGCGCTTGACAGATACCCCATAAATTTGAATCTCTTATCAAGAGCATCGTAAGCTCCTATCGCACTTAATCGTGTCTTTCTTCCAAGTGCAATCTCGGTGATCATCAACGCGAAACCAAAGGTAACGGCAATAATCAGATACACCAGAAGGAAAATTCCGCCGCCGTGCTTTGCAGCAAGATACGGAAATCTCCAAAGGTTTCCAAGTCCTACGGCAGAACCTGCCGCTGCAAGGACGAATCCCAGTTTGTTGGTAAAACTTCCTCTTTTTTTCTCCATTGTTTTTTCTCCTATATTTATTTCATAGTCTCTGCACTCTTCATCTGCAGTTACATTCAGTTTTTAATTTTACCATCTTTTTTCTTTTTAGTACAGTGCATATTTAAAATTTTTTCGGGCAGACTATCTTCTGTACAGCAAAAAGGAGGTAAAAAAATGACTACACTGAAATGTTCTGCAGTTACCTGCGTCTACAACGACAACCATCTCTGCTCCAAGGGCGACATCCTTGTAGCCGGTGAAGACGCCCGTCTCTCCAGTGAAACAAGCTGCGAAAGCTTCCGAAAAAGAGGAGAAAATGCATCGGACTGCGCAAGCAGCGGCTGCGGCTGTCACGAAATACACATTGACTGTAAAGCCAACAACTGCACTTACAATGACAAATGCAAATGTACGGCTTCCGCAATCAGAGTTGACGGAGGTCATGCTGCAAAATCCGGCGAGACCTGCTGCGATACCTTCGAAACAAAGTAAAGAAAAAGGGAAGACTACCGTTTCTGCGGTAATCTTCCCTCTTTTATTATATTCGTGTTTCTTATCTGTTTTTCAGGAAATCCGGAATCTGGATATCTTTTCTCTGTACAGTGCTGGACGGAGTCTTGGTTCCGAACGGAGTCGCATTCATAGTCGGAAGACTGAAGCTTGGCATATTCATTCCCATAGACGGCGCACTTGCTGTCTGAGCTGCCGGTCTCTTATTTGCAAAAGCAGCATTGGAAGCTCTGTTTCCAAACGGGCTGCTCTGAGCCTTTTCATCGTTAAGACCTGTAGCAATAACTGTGATTCTTGCATAATCTGCAACTGTATCATCATACATTGCACCAAAGATGATATTTGCCTCTTCACCAGTAAGCTCCTGCACATAGCTTGCAGCATCGTTGGCATCCATAAGAGAGATGTCACCGGAAATGTTGATGATAACATGAGTCGCGCCTTTAATGGTTGTCTCAAGAAGCGGTGAGGATACAGCCTGCTGTACAGCTTCCATAGCCTTGTCGTCTCCTCTTGCTTCGCCGATACCGATATGCGCGATACCTTTGTCTGTCATAACAGTCTGAACATCTGCGAAGTCCAGATTGATAAGCGCCGGCAGATTAATAAGGTCAGTGATTCCCTGAACAGCCTGCTGAAGCACTTCGTCAGCCTTTCTCAGCGCTTCCGGCATTGTTGTACGGCGGTCAACCACCTCAAGTAATTTATCATTCGGGATTACAATTAAGGTATCCACTGCTTTCTTCAGATTCTCAATCCCTGCAAGGGCATTATTCATTCTTGTTTTCGCTTCAAAACGGAAAGGCTTGGTTACAACGCCAACTGTCAGGATACCCATTTCTTTCGCTGCAGCCGCGATTACAGGTGCAGCACCTGTTCCGGTTCCGCCGCCCATACCACAGGTAACGAATACCATGTCTGCGCCTTCCATTAACTGTTTCACTTCTTCAATGCTCTCCTCTGCAGCCTTCTGACCAACCTCAGGCTGGGCTCCTGCACCGAGACCCTTGGTGATCTTCTCGCCAATCTGAAGTACAGTCGGAGCTTTACACAGAGTCAAAGCCTGTTTATCAGTGTTGACACCTACAAACTCTACTCCGCCGATGGCCTCTTCCACCATTCTGTTTACTGCATTATTTCCGGCTCCACCTACGCCAATAACAATTATCTTTGCAGATGATTCAGCCTCATTTGACATAATCTCTAACAATGTACTTCCTCCTTTTATTTCTACCTGATATCCTTCTCAGTATATTTTTATCGTTTTTTGTTTTAAGCTACATATAGATATATCATACTTTTTTTTTGAGAATTAATCAACTACTAATTTTATTTTTTTATACTTTTTTCACGATTTTTCGCCACATTCCAGATACAGCGGCAGTTTTCACAGGGTTTTTAACTGTTTTCTGATAAGCGCTCCATTCTAATATCCCTGGTCATAGCTTCCGTCATAACCATCGCCGTAGCCCTCTCCATACGCTCCGTCATAGCCGTCTCCTGAGCTATAACCGTCTCCTGAACTATAGCCGTCTCCGGAACTGTAGCCGTCTCCATAGCCCTCACCGTAACCCCCGTCATTGTAGGAGTCTCCTGAATCCTCTGTTTCTGAACCTTCGGTATTTGGATTAGGGCCTACATAATTGCCGTCCTTATCCAGTTCTCCGTATCCCACGAAGCTTCCGTCTTCAAGATAGCCGCCTTTCCAGTCTCCAAAAGAATCAATAAGCTCCTGTGTAGGCTTCGGTCCTGTATAATTTCCGTATTCGTCGTATTCTCCGGCTCCTGTATAATCGCCTTCGCCGTCATAACCGCCCTTCCACGCCTGAATTGCATAATCAAGGTCTGTCATAGGCTTGGGACCTACATGGTTTCCGTTCTCGTCATACTCGCCGTATCCTGTGTATTCGCCGTTTTCATCGTAACCGCCGTTCCAGTTCTCAGCAGTAATCTCTTCCTGCTCTGCCTCAAAGGTATTTCCATTGGTGCTGATATTTTCCATATGAAGAATTCCCGACATCCCCTGTATCTTGGGCATAATCGCGACAACTCTTGACATCTTTTCTTCCAGATTCTCGTCTCTTCCAAGAGAAACTGTGATATTTCCGTATTCCAGACTGATATTATAGTTCTCATCGAAACGGATGTGATCCGGAATTGTTTCATTTTTCTTAAAAATCGTAGACAGAGCCACAGCAGTATTCAGAACTGTTTTCCCCTTAATCGGCAGCTTCTCGTTCAGAACAACCTTCTTTACCTCAATTCCGTCGAAATAGGGAACAGACTCATCCCGCTCTCCTGACCCGTGAACGAAGTAACCGTTTCTGTCAAAATAGATATAATTTCCAAGAAAAGGAATACAGCCTACAGGTCTTTTTTCTTTTACACTGATGCAGATAGTATTCCTGTTAATCCTGGTCACTGTATATCCGGACACGAGAGGTATTCCGGACACCTCTTTCTTTGTATAAAAAAGAGGCGCCAGAACGGAATTGGACGCCAGCGGGCCTCTCAATACTTTCTCTTTTATTTCATCCTGGGTGTAATGGCTGCACCCCATCACCTCTACCCGTTCTACTCTGAAATACGTAAAAAAGGCTGCTGCTCCCAGAATAAGTCCTGCTCCCAGAGCGCCCAGTATGATTTTCCATGTTTTACTGCTGATTTCAGCAAATATCTTGTTTTTACGGTAATTGGATTTTTTCATAAATATTTATTCCTGTGTCTTTTTTCATGGGTCTGCCTATCTATTCTTCCCTGATTTCCTGACAGCCCAAAGCCTTCAAGTCTTCACAAATATGCTCATATCCCCGTCTGATGAAACCTGCGCCTGCAATGCGTGTTTCTCCCTGCGCGGCAATTGCGGCAAGTACAAGCGCAGCCCCTCCACGTAATTCGTCAGCCCTTACCCTGCAGCCTGTGAGAGGATATCCTCCGTCAATACGGGCTTCTGCTCCTTTTACCTCTATATGCGCCCCCATGCGCACCAGCTCCTTAGCCGCTCTGAACCTGTCTTCGAAAATGCTCTCTTTAATATGGCTCTGTCCCGGTATTGTCGTAAGAACTGCCAGAACAGGCGACTGCAAATCTGTAGGAAATCCGGGATACGCTTCTGTTTCAAGGCACCGGATTGGATGGCAGACGAATTTTCCGTTGACCCTTAGTTTACCACTTTTACCTTCATATTGTCCACCCATTTTCTCATATACCTTAAGGAATGCCTCCATCTCCTCTATCGGCGCATTTTCAATCGTAATTTCACTTCTCGTAATGGCTGCCGCGCATATATAGGTTCCCGCAACAATTCTGTCAGGAGGAACTCTCATCTCCCCTCCCGACAGTTCTTTTACTCCCTGTATCCTTATAACAGAGCTTCCCTCCCCCTGTATGCTGGCTCCCATAGTTTTCAGATATCTGCACAGCCACAGGATTTCCGGCTCTCTTGCACAATTTTCAAGAAGCGTTTCCCCCTTCGCAGTCACAGCAGCAAGAACCGCCTGCTCTGTCGCTCCCACACTGGATTTACCAAAAACAATCCTGTTTCCTTTCAGACTGTCACATTCTCCGTAAATGAAAAAACCGCCCTCTGTAATCCGGGCGCCAAGGCTTCTCAGGGCAGATACATGAAGGTCTACAGGACGACGTCCTATTACACAGCCGCCCGGATAACCAATACAGCCTTTTTTATTTCTGGCAAGAAGAACACCGAGAAGAATTACAGATGAACGCATTTTTTCTGTATATCCTGCTGAAATCTCTGTTTTATCCGCTTCTGTACAATCGAGATATAAATCATGGTCATCCCACCAGGTCACAGCGCCAAGCTCCCGAAGAATTTCCTCCATACAGAATACATCGGCAATTCGGGGACAGCCTTTCAGAACGCTGATTCCCCTGTGTAAAAGTGACGCTGCCATCATTGGAAGCGCAGAATTTTTGGCTCCCTGTATGGAAACGCTCCCGTGCAGGGAATTCCCGCCTGTTATGCGGATTTCATTCAATCCCCTCACTCCTAAAGACCTTCTTACTGTTTATTCTATGCAGGAGGAAGCTTCCTGTGATTTCCCACAGACAGGGCAAGCCCCATTTCCCCCAGAAGGAATACAACGGAAGTTCCCCCATAGCTTACAAACGGCAGGGTAATCCCTGTATTCGGTATGGTATTTGTCACAACTGCAATATTGAGAATCACCTGAATCGCAAGGTGCGCCATAATTCCGGCGCATATCAGCGCCCCCTCAAGATCCGGACTGTGCATCGCGGCAACGCAAAGCCTCCAGAGCAAAAGTCCGAAAACAAGAATGAGAACCGCTGCCCCTGCCAGCCCCAGTTCCTCGCAGATAATCGAAAAAATCATATCATTCTGCGCCTCAGGCACAAATCCCAGCTTCTGCAGACTGCTCCCCAGACCTCTTCCGAAAATCCCGCCGCTTCCAATTGCATAAAGTCCCTGTATTGTCTGGAAGCCTTTCTCATATTTCTCAGGATTCCTCCAAATGGCAAGGCGTTCCAGACGGTAGCTTTCCATGGCAAGAAAAATTCCTACAAAGGCGATTCCTGCTCCGCCCATCCCTATAAACTGCAGATATCTGGAATTCGATACAAAAATAAGAACAACTCCGATTCCGAGAATGATAATGGCAGTGCTCAGATTATTTGAACCGACCAGCCCCACAATAGGCAGAAGAGTCGCCATTGTCCTGCACATAAACCAGAAGCCTGAGGTTTTGCCGCTGCTCCTTCCAATCTGCCATGCAAGGAAGAGAATTACAGACACCTTGGCAAATTCCGACGGCTGGAAAGACAGCGGTCCGAGATTCAGCCATCTTTTTGAACCGTTAATCTCCTGTCCTACCAGAAGAACTGCTGTGGAAAGCGCCATGGAAAGAAGGTATGCAGCAGGGGCTGCTCTGATAAAGGTATGATAATCTACCAAAGATACAGCGTACATGGCAAAAATTCCCAGAACAGTAGCAAAAAGCTGTTTTTTAAAATAATAGGCAGAGTCGTGGAAACGTACTCTGCCATTATATTCACTGGTGCTGTACAAAACGGTAAGTCCAAAAACCACCAGCATCAGTACAAGTACCAGCATCGTCATATCTGTTTTTTGAAAAGAATCTCTTCGCTTTTTTTCCGGCACGGTCTTCCCACTCTCCTGCTTCAGCCTCTTTTAAGCATATGAGAAGTCCCGGTGCAGATATTCCTTAAAGATTGCGGACATATTCTTTAAACATATCTCCGCGCTGTTCGTAATTATCGAACTGTCCCCAACTTGCGCACGCAGGGGAAAGAAGCACTGCCTCTCCGGAAACTGCATGTTCTCCACAGTAGGAAACCGCCTCTTTTAAATTGTCCAGAAGGACAATATCATGGAAGCCGTGCTTTTCTGCCGCTTCTTTTATTTTTTCTTTCGTCTGTCCAATAAGAACAAGACAACGCACCTTGCCGTCAAACGCCTCAATCCATTCATCGTAGCAGGATTCCTTGTCATATCCTCCGCCGATCAGCCAGGTCGGGCGGTTCATCGCCTGAATTCCCTTAATGGCTGCATCCGGATTCGTTCCCTTGGAATCGTTGTAATACACAACGCCATTTTTCTCTGTTACATATTCGATTCTGTGCTCTACGGCTGTAAATTCACAAATGCTTTTCCTGATATCCGCAAGGTCCACGCCTGCATAATATGCCATAGCAACGGCAGCCATCACATTCTCAAAGTTATGCTTGCCCAGAAGCTTCAGTTCTCCGGTCTTCACTACCTCTGTTTCCAGTTCTCCGTCTTTGAGGATAATGGAATCCCCGTCAAGATAAATTCCTTCCTCAAGCTTTCGTTCACTGGAAAAATATACTGCCCGCGGAACAAGATTCTGACCGAATGCGCGAAGCACCTCGTCCTCATAATTCAGCACACAGACATCCTCTGCCCCCTGATTTTTCGTAATCAGCTCCTTCACACGGATATACTCTTCCATAGTATGATGACGATTTAAGTGGTCTTCTGTAATATTAAGAATCGCACTTACCTTTGGCGCGAATTTCTCAATCGTTTCAAGCTGGAAGCTGCTGATTTCCGCCACAGTCACTGTGCTGTCTTTCATCTCCAGCGCTCTGGATGTATACGGAGTTCCGATATTTCCCACCACAAAGACAGAATCTTTAGCATCTGACATAATTTTGCCCAGAAGAGCTGTCGTCGTAGTCTTTCCGTTCGTTCCCGTGATAGCCAGAACTTCTCCCTTACCTGTCCGGTAAGCAAGCTCCACTTCTCCCCATACAGGAAGTCCCTGTTTGTAGAAGCTTTTCACAATCGGCAGATCCACCGGTACACCCGGGCTTAAAACAACCAGGTCAAGACTGTCCTGAACTTCCTTCGGAAGCTCTCCTGCATAAACTTCCAGCCTGTATGTCCCTTCTGTTTTATGTATCACTGCTTCTTTATCAACCTTGGCATTTCCATCGTAAATAATCGGAAATGCGCCAACCTTGCCCAAAAGGTCAGAAGCTCCGATTCCGCTTTTTCCGGAACCGAATACCAGAACCTTTTTTCCCTGTAATTCCATAATAAACCTCCTGCCTGCATTATGGCTTTACATAGCCATAAATGCAATCATGCACATAATTGCCGTCACCACTGAGAACACCGCTACAATACGTGTCTCTGACCATCCGCAGAGTTCGAAATGGTGATGGATCGGAGCCATCTTGAAGAAACGCTTTCCGTGGGTTACTTTAAAATATGTAACCTGAATCATTACAGAAAGTACCTCTACAAAGTAAATCAGTCCCACGATCAGGATAAATAACGGCATCTGCATCATATAAGCAGTTCCTGCAACAAAACCACCGAGAGCCAGAGATCCTGTATCTCCCATGAATACCTTCGCCGGATATACGTTAAAGAGAAGGAATCCCATAAGGCTTCCCACTACGGCGCAGGTGATCGGCTCAATGCCTGACTTCATTCCGATGGAAACCACGGTAAAGAATACAGCCACAATCAGGGTTACGCTTGATGCAAGTCCGTCAAGTCCGTCTGTAAAGTTTGTACCGTTTACCGTACCGATTACCGCAAAGAAAAGCACAGGCACAGCAAGCCAGCCAAGGTTCAGATAATGCCCTTTCCAGAAAGGAATCATCATAGTAAGAGAAATATCTGTGTAATTCATAATATAGAATACGAATATTCCTGTAAGGATAATCTGCAGCAGCATCTTCTGCCATGGGAGAAGTCCGTCTGAACGTCTCAGCACAACCTTCAGATAGTCGTCCAGAAATCCAATAATTCCAAACCCAAGAGTCAGGAACAATACCGGAATAATCTTCGGGTAATCTTTCATATATAGGAGAGCTGTTACAGTTGTGGCAATCAGGAAGATTACGCCTCCCATAGTAGGCGTTCCTGCCTTTTTAAGATGAGACTGCACACCTTCTACTCTCTCTGTCTGTCCCATTTTCAGCTTTCTGAGAAAGGGAATGATAATCGGTCCTAATGCAACGCTGATTGCAAAGGAAATCAATACGGGGATTACAATTTTAGAGTCCATCCTCACACCTCTTTTAATTCTTTCGTTTTTATTTTTGTTTTAAAATCATCTTTAAGTATACGTCTTTTTCTCTCATTTATCAACCCTCAGTGGGAACCGGAGTTATAATTTCTTCCCTTTTTTCAATTCCCAGATAGGGCAGTACATTGTCGAAAATACTGCGGATCACAGGCGCCGCTATTGTTCCTCCGTAATAGATTCCCTTAGGATTATGGATAATGCAGATTCCGAGTATCTGAGGGTCTTTTGCAGGAGCAAATCCGAGAAAAGAAGAGATATAACGATTGGCGCTTCTGGGCAGAGTCTGGGAAGTCGCTGTTTTTCCTCCGATTTCATAACCGTCAATCTTTGCATTTTTTCCGGAACCAATGGAAACCACTGTTTCCAGTATTGCCCTTACCTTTGCGGATGTTTCCTCAGAAACAATTCCTTTTTTCACAGGATAGGATATTTTTTTGCCCATAGTACCGTTTTCATTCAGAACAGATACGCCGAAGTGGGGAGTCACCCTTTTCCCCCCGTTTATAAGGGAACTGACTGTTGTCGCAAGCTGGATGGGCGTTATCTGGAAAGACTGGCCGAATGCCACAGTTGCCAGCTCCACATCTCCCATATTTTCCATTTTATGCATGATAGTTCCTGCCTCTCCGGGCAGGTCTACCCCCGTCTTTGTAAGAAGTCCGAATTGTTTGAAATATTCATAGTATTTCTCCACCCCAAGACGAAGCCCCACCTCAATAAATACCGGATTACAGGAGTTCTGCGCTCCCTGAACAAATGTCTGGGAACCATGTCCTCCTCTCCTTGCACAGCGGATTCTTCTGTCCTCCACAATTTTGTAGCCGGAACAGTAAAAAGAATCCCCCGGCGTCACTACTCCCTCCTCCAGCCCTGCAGACATTGTGATAATTTTAAAGGTGGACCCCGGCTCATACGTATCGTTGAGACAGGGATTCCTCCACATCTGATTCAGAAGCTCCTGCTTCTGCTTTTCGGAAAGAGCAGACGTATCTGCTTCGTAGTTCAGGTCAAAAGGATGATTCAGGTCAAATTCCGGTACATTGACGCAGGCATAAATTTCTCCGTTCTGCGGATTCATAAGAAGAACAGAAACACGTTCCGCCTCCTTTTCTTCCATCACCTTATAAGCCGCCTGCTGGACAAATTCCTGAATATTTGCATCAAGGCTTAATTTCAGGGAATTTCCGGGTACAGGGTCCTGCCTTGTCTCTCCGATACCGTCAATCTCCACTCCCCTTGCGTCTGTTGTTGTAAGGATTTTTCCGGGAATCCCCTTTAAAACATCCTCGTATTTTACTTCAAGACCTATGATTCCCTGATTATCTCCTCCTGTAAAGCCAAGAACCTTCGAGGCAAGGCTTCCGTACGGATAATAACGCTTATAGTCTTCATCAATCTTTACTCCTGACAGATTTTCTTCCCTGATGCTGTCTCCCACTGCTTTATCCACATTTGTCCTGATTCTTTCAATGGATGAAATCTTTTCCACCCGTTTTCGAACCTCTGCTTCCTCCATTTCCAGCTTTTCCGACAAAGTTTCTATGACTTTTTCCGGCTCCTTTATCTGGCTGTGAATGACGGAAACAGTGCAGACTGTCTTATTTGAGGCAAGTACCTTTCCCTTTGCATCCAGAATTTCTCCTCTGGCTGCCTTGATATCTCGCTCTCTTTCATGGAGATCCTGCGCCCGCTCATAATAGTAATCCGAGCGAAATCCCATAAGATAAGTCAGCCTCCCGATCAGCCCCATGAGCATTCCAAAGCAGCAAATAAATACAATCCAGATTTTTTTCTTGTGATAGGTCATATTTTTTTTCATAAAAATTCCCCGCAGAGAAAAGTCATAGTAATATATGCTTTTCCCATGCGGGGGTATTCATTTGCTTATACTGTTACGTTATTCCAGACCTGCCTCTTCGTTGGTAAGTCCTTCACTTTCCATATCATTTCCCTGAATCGGGTCGGAATCGTCCTCCAGAGGTTCCGGAACATTCGGGTCTGAAACAGCCTCCGGAAGCATATCTGCGCTTCCGTTTAAGTATTCAGACATCTTATAATTTCCGTTCTCATCAATAACATAGTTTCCTTCTTTATCCAGAAGGTAGCCTTCTTTATCAATACGGTTTCCTTCCCAGTCAATCAGGTTTCCGGCAGAATCCACCAGATTTCCATTTTCATCAATCTGGCTTCCAGGGGTACTTACCAGATGCTTCGCAAGGTCTTCTGCAAGAATTGTCTCAGGCACCTCTCCGTCTACTGCTTCATCAGGAATGATATTCAGATACGGAAGAAGCTGGGAAAGAATCCCCTGCGCAATAAACTGGGCATAGGTACTGTTCGCCTGATCTTCTACGTTAGGCTCATCCACTACAACATAAATTACCACCTGAGGACGTTCCACCGGAGCAAATCCAATAAAGGATACCAGATATTTCTTATTTCCTCGCGGATATTTCTCCGCTGTTCCCGTCTTCCCGCCTGAGCTGTAGCCCTGAACCTTGGACGTACGGCTTGTACCCTGTTTCACGCTCAGCTCCATATAGCTTCTGATATCGCTGGAAATTCCTGATGAGATCGTCTGCTTCAGAAGAGTCGGTTCTATTGATTTCACAATGCCGCCGTGGCTGTCCTTAATTGTCTTCACAAGATGAGGCTGGTAGTAATAACCGCCGTTAATTACAGAACACATGGCATTGATTTCCTGAATCATGGTACAGGTAAAACCCTGTCCGAAAGCGGAACATGCAAGCTCTGTCTGTCCCATAGTATCTGTAGTATGGATAATTCCGGCTCCCTCATTCGGAAGGTCAATACCGGTTCTTGTTCCGAAATTAAAGACGCTCTGTGTTTTGATGAACTGTTCTGCTCCCATTTTTTCTGCAATCTGCATCATACCGTCATTGCAGGAATTGGCAATTACTTCGCCCAGAGTTTCCGAGCCGTGGGAATTCGGATATGCGGCACATTTAATAAGTGTTTCTGCATTTACACCGAAAACCTGACTACCGTCGCAGACAAAGGTATCCGCTTCTTTGATTGCTCCCTTTTCCAAAGCAGAAGCCATTACAATCGGTTTCACAGTGGAACCCGGCTCAAATGCGTCTGTCACACAGTAATTGCTCCACATGGCGCTTAAAGCTTCCACAGTTTCCGCATCGTTCATCGCCTTTATTTCTTCTTTTGTATGTACTCTGGACATATCGCGCGGCTGATTCAGGTCATAGCGGTCTCCTCCGTCCATAGCAAGGATTTCTCCTGTATTCGGGTCCTCCACAATGACTCCCACGTGCTTCGCCCCCATCCAGTCGTTAAAAGCATTGACCCAGCTCTCCACAATCTGCTGCGCGCCGATATCAATAGTCGTCTCAATGCTCTTTCCATTCGTCGGAGCTATAATTGTCTGCTCAACATCAGAATTATTGTTGAAATATCCGTACTGTCTTCCGTCCACACCGGTGAGGGTACTGTTATAATATCCTTCAAGCCCCCAGTCTGCCACATCTCTGGCAAATGTAAAGCCAATAGTGTCACAGGCAGCTTCATTGAACGGATAGCTTCTCAGATAGTCTTCCTCAAACCAGACTCCCTTTACGTTGCTCCGCTCCTTAATCTGACTCTCTGTCAGACTGGAATCCTCCTCCACTGTGCAGTATTCTTCGAAGCTCTTCTTCTCATCCATGGAAAGCTGCTTCTTCAAAATCTGATACTGACTGTTCATGGTTCTTGTATCAGAAAGTCTGTCTCTGATATCTTCTTCATCAAGTCCCAGAATCTCTACAAGAGCCCTGATAGTCGGCTCCACATAATCTTTATCGGAATTGACAGCCTTACAATCCAGAATCACATTGTAAACCTTATTACTGGTTGCCAACAGATTCCCATTTCTGTCGTAGATATCTCCCCTTTTTGCAGGGAGGACGCGGCTCTCGTATCTCTGCTGCGCCTGACTTAATACCTGTTTTTTGTATTTATTTCCGCTGGTCGCATTAATAAAAGTAATTCTTACCAGCAAACCGACTAAAGCCAGTAATACAAATGTAAACAGTATTACCAGCTTCTTTCGCATTCCATAATTAATTTTTCTCTTTGGTTTTCTGTAATTTTTTCTTTTACTGCTCAATCACTCACCTACTTTGAATCAGGTATATCCTGGTACTGTCTCACGTAGCTGCTTCCCTCTGTCTGATAGGTTACAATCTGTTCTTCAGCAGGGTATTTCATGCCCAGACGACCTATGGCAATTTTTTTAATCCGTTCCAAATCTACCATAGAAGTCACCTGACTGTAATAAGCATCGTTATCTTCTTTTAACTGCGCCAGCTCTGATTCCAGAGTTGCTATGTTCCTCATCTTTCCTGTAATTTCTGACTTATACTGGAGGTAATTTACTGCACAAAAAAGAATGGCAGCCGATACGATTGCAAGGAACACAACAAAGCCCTGGCTCATCCCCATGGCTTTTTCTCTGTTTCTGAGCGCCTGCTGGCTTGTCTGGTGCTTCGGCCGTGCCTGTTGCTGTGGCCTCCTTGCCTCTGTACGCACCCTCTTCCTTGCAGGACGTGCCGGATAATTTCTCTCCGGCGCCTCTGCCAGACGTCTGGCAGCGCTCCCTTCTACGTATACTCCCCTGTTTACTCTGGCGCTGTTCATATTTCTTCGGGCTGTTTCAGCTCTTGTTGTCTTCGCCATTTCCTGCCTCTCTCACAAACAAATCGTTACGGTTACCCCCGTTCAAATATTCGAAGCTTCGCACTTTTGGAACGCGGATTTACTTCCATTTCCTCATCACTCGGAAGAATCGGCTTTCTGGTGATAACCTTTCCCTTCGATGTATTGCCACATACACATACGGGAAAATCCGGCGGACAGGTACATGGATTTTCATTTTTTCTGAAAATCGTCTTAACAATCCTGTCCTCCAGTGAATGGAAGGTAATAATACAGATTCTGCCGCCGTCATTTAGCATATCAATCATTCCGTCAAGGGAGTCACGAAGTACGTCAAGCTCCCTGTTCAATTCAATGCGGATCGCCTGGAAAGTACGCTTCGCAGGGTGTCCTGATTTCGCCTGCATTTTCATCGGAATCGCTCTTCGGATAATCTCAGTAAGCTCTCCCGTTGTCTCAATAGGCGCCTGTGCTCTGGCAGCAACAATATGTTTCGCAATATTCTTCGCGAATTTATCTTCTCCGTAGTCACGGATGATACGGTATAATTCTTTTTCTTCATAGCCATTGACGATATCGCTGGCTGTCTGGCTCTGTCTCTGATCCATGCGCATATCAAGCGGCGCATCGAAGCGATAAGTAAAGCCACGTTCTTCATTATCAAGCTGATAGGATGATACTCCAAGGTCTAAGACAATTCCATCCACTTTCTCAATTCCGCGGGCTTTCAGTTCCTGCACCATGTAACAATAATTGCTGCGAATGACAGTCGCCTGTTCATAGGCGGCCAGCCTTTCACTCGCAGCAATTATCGCATCCTGGTCTTGATCTATACCAATAAATCTCCCCTTGGCAGAAAGTTTCTTACATACCTCAATGGCATGTCCCGCTCCTCCTAAAGTGCCATCCACGTAGATTCCGTCCGGCTTTACCCTTAAGCCCTGGATAGTTTCTTCCAGTAATACAGATTTGTGTTCAAATGTCATATCCGTCTCCTGTCTGGATTTCCCCGGCGAACTGCTCAGATGATAATACCCATATCCTGCATACTTTCTGCAATACTGTCCATATCATCATAATTGCAGTTTTCGCTCCACTTTTCTTTGCTCCACACTTCAATCCTGTTCAGATTTCCTGTTAGTACTACATCCTTCTCCAGACCAGCGAACTCCCGTAACGTCTGAGGAACGAGAATCCTCCCCTGCTTGTCCAGCTCGCATGTAGTCGCACCTGCAACAAAGAATCGTGAAAAGGTTCTTGCGTTCTTATTTGTAAGTGGTAAAGCTCTGAGTTTCTGTTCAAACACTTCCCATTCTTCCATGGGATAAATGGAAAGACAACCGTCAAGTCCCTTTGTCAAAACGAACTCTTCCCCTAAGAGTTCCCTGAACTTAGAGGGAATAATCATACGCCCCTTCGCGTCGATTGTGTGATTGTACTCTCCCATGAACATAAAACTCACCTACTCTCGTAAGTGCAAGTCTCCCCCTCGCACTCCGCAGGGTGTCAATGGTTCACTCTGCCATCGGCGCCCCATTTTCCACCACTATTCACCACTTTCTACCACTTATGTAATCATTCTAAACTATTTAAACGTAAAAAACAAGGGGAATCTATTTTTAATTTATTAAAATTATATTAAGTTATACGCTTTTTTTCTACTTATACCATCTTTCACAAAAAAAGAAAGTACAGGTTCCGGACGGGATTTCCTGTACTTTTTTGCTTATTCCTCTGTTTTTTCTTCTGATTTTTCTTCTGCTTTTTCCGAAAAAACTTCTGAGGCTTCCTTATCTTCTTCCTCTTTCGGAGAACTTTCTGTTCTCCATGCATCCGCTATATGAGCATACCGGGAATTTTCCCAGTTATCAGAATCTGTTTCCTCTGAATTTCCGGAAGTGGCGTCGCCTGCCATTTCTTCCTGTGAAACCGACATAGAATCCGCATTTTCCACGGACGCATCGCTTTCGGCATCCGGATGTTGTTCTTTTTCCGCCTGTCTGGCGGCATCCTTTTCATCTTCTATTCTGTATGCCTCTTCCTGAGCCTGATATATTTTTTCTCTTCTTCGCTTTCTTGCCGCAGCCCGCTTCCTGCTCATAGTTCGTTTTACCCACACTGCCGGTACAAAAAATAAAAACAGAGCTGCAGAAATCACGATACCGATACCAACTTTCGTTCCGGGAATAAGAATCTTATCTGTGCGTATCCATTCAAAGAAAAATCTTCCCAGTCCATAACCTGCCAGATAGAGCATAAAAATTTCGCCATGAAATTTCTTCCTTCTCTTAACTGCCAGAAGAATCAGAAAAAGAAGCAGACACCACAAACTCTCGTAGAGAAACACAGGACTCACCTGAATATAGGAAATTCCTCCTTCTGAAATCAGATTCTCCCTCATCAGTTCTGTTACTTCCCCGGAACGGACTGCTGAAATGGGAAGCTGCATGGCGAAGATACCATCTGTATATTCCCCGAAGGATTCTCTGTTAAAGAAGTTCCCCCAGCGTCCCACTGCCTGTCCTATCAGGATTCCCATGACAGCCGTATCTGCCATCTGCCAGAAAGGAAGACTGCTGATTCTGCAGAAAAGAGCCGCTGCCAGTATTCCTCCCAGAAGCCCTCCGTAAAACCAGATTCCTCCGCCTCTCAGATTAAAAATCTCCATGGGATTTCCCCTGTAAAGCGTCCAGTTCAATCCTACATAAGAAAGCCGTGCTCCCACCACTGCCGCAGCCAGTGAAAGAATTATCATATCAAGATATTTATCCTGATTCTGGTTACTGCGCTTTGCTTCAAGCACCACAAAGGAGATGCCAAGAATCATTCCCACAGCGATGAGAATCCCGTATATGGTTATTTCAAAGCCGAAAACCTGAAATGATTTCGGCACATAATCAAATCCCAGTCCTAATTTGGGAAAACGAATCGACATCTCCATATATCACCTGTTTATACGTTAAATCTGAACAGAATCACATCGCCGTCCTGAACAACGTATTCTTTCCCTTCCATTCGTACCAGACCTTTTTCTCTGGCGCCTGCATAAGAACCGCAGTCCAGAAGATCCTGATAATTGACAACCTCAGCCTTAATAAATCCTCTTTCGAAATCCGTGTGGATTTTTCCTGCTGCCTGAGGAGCCTTTGTTCCAATCTTAATGGTCCATGCTCTTGTCTCATCTTCTCCTGATGTCAGGAAGCTCATAAGACCAAGGAGATGGTAGCTTGCGCGTACAAGCTTCTCAAGGCCTGACTCTGTAAGTCCAAGGTCCTCCAGAAACATCTTTTTCTCATCGTCATCAAGCTCTGCGATTTCCTGCTCAATCTGTGCGCAGATTACAAAAATCTCACTGTTCTGTTCTGCCGCAAATTTACGAACTGCCTCCACATGAGCATTGGACGCGCCGTCATCTGCAAGGTCGTCTTCCAGAACATTCGCAGCGTAGATAACAGGTTTCCATGTAAGAAGATTATATGTTCCCATCCATCCTTCTTCATCCTCTGACTCCAGTTCCATGGAAATTGCCATCTGTCCGTCTTCCAGATGTTTCTTTACTTTCTCAAGGAAGTCAAGTTCTTTGGCTGCCTCCTTATCCATACGGGCTGTCTTTGTTACTTTTGCGATTCTTCTCTCAAGAATTTCCAAATCTGAGAAAATCAGCTCCAGATTAATGGTTTCGATATCGCGAAGAGGGTCAATGCATCCATCCACATGAATGACATTGGAATCCTCGAAGCAGCGTACAACGTGGACAATCGCATCCACCTCACGAATATTTGCAAGGAACTGGTTTCCAAGACCTTCGCCCTTGGAAGCGCCTTTCACAAGCCCTGCAATATCTACGAATTCAATTACTGCCGGGGTCACTTTTTTAGAATGATAGAAATCCCCGAGAAGCTTCAGTCTCTCATCCGGTACTGTTACAACGCCCACATTCGGGTCAATCGTACAGAACGGATAGTTTGCAGACTCTGCTCCTGCTTTTGTCAAAGAGTTAAACAATGTACTTTTTCCTACATTAGGTAAACCTACAATACCAAGTTTCATAGTAAGTCCTTTCTTTCTGTATGTTAGTGTTAAAATTACAAATATTTACATTATTCTACCATAACAATTCTCCTGCGTCCAGAGGCGTATTCTCAATCCCGGGACATAATCATAAGCAGGTTTCCTGACTCAAATGTTACCTTTCCCGTGTCTTCCATGATTTCGTTGCTCACGGTAAGGCCGCTGTCTGATGCGGTGAGATAATGTCTGTCAAGAGGATATTTGAATCCTTCCAGTGTCAGCCCCCGCACATCTCCTCCCATAGGGAAAAAAGAGATATACTTCCCGAATTGTCCGGTTCTTTTTATTTCAAAACCACTCTCTATAAGAGAAATGTAATTATTTCTGTCTGCCATTGCAACAGTAAGTCCTCTCTTTTTTCCAAGGAGAAGAAGCTCCATGTTTGCGATAACATGGTCAAGCCTTGTGCCTGTCGCCCCAAGGAGAAGGATATTTTTTCCTCCCTTTTCTTCCGCCAGATAAAGGGCGCACTGTGTATCCGAATCATCCTTTTCCGGTCTTAGTTTTTTTACCTCTATCTGACTGTGACAGGCAAGATATTCCTTTCCTTTTTCTGAAAGGCTGTCGAAATCCCCCACTGCGGCATCCGGCACTATCCCCGTTTCCATAAAAAACTCCAGTCCTTTGTCAGCCGCAATAAGAAGCAGTTCTTTTTTTTGTTGTTCCTGTGTCAGTTTTTCCAAAAAATCGAGGGCAAAACCAGTCTGGATATTGCCCCCGCTTACGATCACTGTATCTGTCATACTGTTCCTCGTTATTTATTCCTCGCTAAGTTCATTCATCTTTGTAAGGATTTTTTTCACATTTGTCTGAAGGTCTCCGTTAAAAACATAAGAACCCGCAACGATAATATTTGCACCAGCTTCTATTACTGTTTCCAGCGTTCCATCTGTAATTCCGCCATCGACCTCCACATCAACGTCTAACTCCTCTCTGCTGATCAGTTCACGAACTTCCCGGATTTTTTCTGTACATTCATCCATGTACTTCTGACCTCCGAAGCCCGGCTGCACAGTCATAATAAGGACCATATCAATATCCGGAAGAAGATGACTGATATCGTTTACAGGTGTAGCAGGCTTAATGGAAACCCCCACTTTTACTCCTGCATCGCGAATCAGTTCCACCGTTCTTTCCAAATCCTCACACGCTTCCGCATGTACTGTGATGGAATCAGCTCCGCAGTTGACGAAATCCTGAATATATCTTTCCGGCTCTGTAACCATCAGATGTACATCGAAGAACAGTCTGGATTCTTTACGAATAGACTTGATTACCGGCATTCCAAAAGAAATGCTCGGTACGAAATCCCCGTCCATAACATCAATGTGAAGCCACTCCACACCTTCTGCTTCCAACGCTTTAATCTGCTCCCCCAGTCTGTTAAAATCTGCTGCCAAAATCGAAGGGCACAATTGATACATCATTTAGTATCTCCTTTTCTCTTTCAATTCTTCGTAAAGTCCAAGATAATCCTCATACCTGAGACTGCTGATTTTATGATTCTCCAGCGCTTCCTTTACCGCGCACTGCGGTTCATGGATATGCCTGCATCCCTGAAATCTGCATTTCCCTTCATACTCCCGAAATTCCGGGAAATAATCCTTCAGTTCCTGTTCCTCCATATCTGTAAGGTACAGGGAAGAAAATCCCGGCGTATCCACCAGATAGGTATCCTCTTCTACCGGAATCACCTGAGAATGTCTCGTCGTATGACGTCCTCTTTTCAGTTTCCTGCTGATTTCCCCAGTCTCCATCTGCACTCCCTCCTGAAGCGCATTGGTCAAGGAAGATTTCCCGACACCGGAAGGACCTGCCACAACTGTGGTCTTCCCTCTGAGTATCTGTCTGATTTCTTCCAGCCCCTCGCCTTTAAGAGCGCTGGAAAGGATTACGTGATATCCGCATCCTTTATATGTCTCGCAGAGAAATTCCAGTTCTTCCTGCGCTGCCAGATCTTTTTTGTTAAAACAGATTACAGCCGGTACTCCCTGCTGCTCCATCATAATCAGAAATCTGTCAAGAAGCAGAAAGTTCGGTTTCGGATTCTCCATTGCAAAAATGACGAAAGCCTGATCAACATTCGCCACTGCCGGACGGATAAGCGCATTCTTTCTGGGAAGGATGGCGGTAATATTTCCCACCTTCTCCTTCTCGTCCAGAATTTCAATCTCCACATTATCTCCTACCAGCGGCTTTTGATTATCCTTGCGGAAAATCCCTTTCGCTTTGCATTCATATACCTCGCTGTTTTCTGCGTGAATATAATAAAATCCGGCAATTCCTTTTATAATTTTTCCCTGCATAAATCACTCTGCCTTCGAGAATTTAATCGGATAATGTCCAAGCTCCTTATACGTTCCGTTGACTTCTTCGGAAAGATAAAGAGTTCCGTCACTCACTCCCGGCGCTCCTGTGATATTAAGGTCATACGGGAACTGCAGAACCTGTCCCTCCACTACAACAGATGCCTTGGATTCACCGCCGACTTCCTGAATCAGTTCCAGACGTACAGGGCCTCCCGCATATCCTGTCGGTGTATTCAGACTCTGCGTACATTTCCATACCTCACCGTTTGCCGCTGCCTGCTGCTGCGCTGCAGACTGCTGTGCTGTCGCTCCGTTATCCGTTGTTTCCGCTTTTGCTGCGGAAGGATCTGTGTTTCCTGTACTGACTGTAATTGTAATACCGTCATCCGGATCTACCCATTCATAAGCGTCCGGACTCTGGGAAATAACTTCTCCTGCCGGAACTTCAGCGCTCATCTGTTCCTCAACTCTGACATCCAGGAATTTACCCAGAGCGGTAATCGCTTCATCTCTCTGAGTACCAACAACACTCGGTACTTCAAAACTGTCTCCGTAATCTACGCCACGGCTGATGACCAGCGTAATGGTATCTGTTGATTTCACAGTTGTACCTGCTTCCGGTATCGTATAGTATGCGTAGCCCGGGTCTACAAAAGGATAACCATTCTCATCCAGTTCACTGTATTCTTTCTGTACAGTTACTGTGAATCCCATATCCTCAAGAATCTGCTGCGCCTCGATTCCTGTACGTCCGTCTGTATCCGGAACCTTCACTTCCTGCGCGCCCTTGCTGACATAATACTGTATGATTGAATATGCCTGAACCTTTTCTCCCGGTTCAATGTCCTGTCTGCTTATTCTGCCCTTTTCCTGAGTAGAAGCCTCTTCTCCCATGAACTGAATTCCAAGATGCATATCCTTCGTTATCTCTGTTGCTTCTGTTTCGGTTTTTCCTACCAGATCAGGAACTACTACAAGGCTCTCGTCATCCTTCGGCTGATTCTGTTCCTGCTTCTGTCCCTCTGCCGGATTTTTGTCTCCGCCGATAAGTCCTGCTGTACGGGCAATAAAAAAGATTGCCGCTATCAGAATCGCTGCTCCGCCGATAAATGCAACTATCGTAAGACCATGACTGACGCCTCTCTTTTTCTTTGATTTCCGACGCCCGCCTCCAGAAGACGTACTGCTGCTTCTTCTGCCTGTATCACGCTTCTGCTGTTTTCGTCTGTAAATTTCTTCCTCGGAATCCTCGTAATCTGTCTCATTTACCTCAGCTTCCAGACTCGCTGCTTCCTGTTTCGAAATCTGTTTCGGCGTATGTTTAATCTCACCTAATTCTTTATCGGAAATAACCACAGTCTTAGCCTCTGTATCTACAGACGTCAGCTTAACGAAATCTCCCTGAGGGTCGATAAGAGAATGCTTCAGATCTGCTATCACATCCTCCATGCGGCTGTAACGGCGGTCAACGCTCTTCTGTGTACATTTAGAGATAATCTGCTCCAGACTATTCGGAAGATCTTCTGCATAAATACTCGGAGGAACCATTTCCTCCTGAAGATGCTTAATCGCAATCGCCACAGTCGTGTCCCCGTCAAACGGAACCCTTCCTGTCACCATTTCATAAAGCGTGATACCAAGTGAATAGATATCACTTTTCTCATCACTGTATCCGCCTCTTACCTGTTCCGGAGAACTGTAATGAACAGAGCCCATTACATTGGAACTGATTGTATTAGAGGATGCCGCGCGGGCAATACCGAAATCAGTTACCTTTACCTTACCGTCCATGGAAATAATGATATTCTGCGGTTTCACATCACGGTGTACAATCCCGTGGCTGTGAGCCGCCTCCAGTCCCATAGATACCTGAATCGCGATACTTGTCGCTTCCTTGACAGAAAGTCTGCCCTTCTTGGAAATATATTCCTTCAGGGTAATTCCTTCGATCAGTTCCATAACGATGTAGTAAACGCCTTCATCGTCTCCTACGTCAAATACATTTACAATATTCGGATGTGTCAATCCGGCTGCTGCCTGAGCCTCGCTGCGGAATTTGCGAATAAATGTCGTATCTTCCCTGAATTCGGGCTTCAGCACCTTTATAGCCACAAAACGGTTCAGCTTATGATCCTTCGCCTTATAGACATCCGCCATTCCGCCGGTACCGATTTTTCCTAAAATTTCATAGCGTTCCGCTATAATCATTCCCGTCTTTAACATTTCTCCACCTCATTTGTGAATGGTTCTACCAATACTATTGCAATATTGTCCTTTCCGCCGTTACGGTTTGCCTCTTCGATAAGAGCCTGCCCCTTTTCCTCAGGACTTTTATCCGGTTCCAATATAATTTCTTCGATCCGGCTGTCCTCTACCATGTTGCTGAGTCCGTCTGAGCACATCAGTATTGTACATCCGGGGTCCAGTCTCAGATCAAAGAAATCGATATCAACTGTTTTTTCCGCACCCAGCGCTCTGGTGATCACATTCTTATCCCGGCGGTTTCTTGCTTCCTCTGCATTAATCTCGCCTCTTCTCACCAGTTCCTGCACCCATGAGTGGTCTTTTGTTATCTGCTGAATCTTCTCGTTGATCATATAAAGACGGCTGTCTCCCACATTAGCCACATAAGCATAATTTCCCACGATAGTAGCTACTACCATGGTCGTTCCCATGCCTTTCCGTTTTTCGTCGTTCTCCGCCTGATTGATAATTTCCGTATTTGCACTTTCAATGGCATGACGGATTACCTTTACAGGATTGTAATCTGCATCCTGCCTGATTTCATCTACCATAGTCTGTACAGCATGGGAGGAAGCGTAGTCGCCTGCATTATGCCCGCCCATACCGTCTGCAACGACAAACAGATTTGGAAGATTTCCAACCGGGTTCGGGGAGGCAAACACATAATCCTGATTCGTTGTCCTTAGTTGCCCCACATCAGTAGCTGAATATACCCTCATGTCACTTCTCGCTTTCTGTTTTTTCCATATAGCTTTTTCTTAACTGTCCACAGGCACCGTCAATATCGCTGCCCATTTCCCTTCTAATAGTAACATTTATTCCGCATTTTTCAAGTTTAATTTTAAAATTCTCCACCGCCTGACGGGTAGAACGCTGAAATGACCGCTCCTTGATAGGATTTACAGGAATCAGATTAACATGACAGTTGATATCTCCAATCTTTCCTGAAAGCTCCCTTGCGTCCTGATCGCTGTCATTGACGCCTGCCACAAGGCTGTACTCAAAGGTAATCCTGCGTCCGGTCTCCTCAAAATAATTCCTGCATGCATCCAGCACTTCATCCATTGTATATTTTCTGGCGATCGGCATAAGCTCCTGACGCTTTTCGTCGTTTGGAGCATGAAGAGAAAGCGCCAGAGTCATCTGAAACTTCTCTTTCGCCAGCTCATACATCTTCGGAACAAGACCGCAGGTAGATACCGTCAGGTTTCTCTGGCTGATGTGAAGCCCGCCTTCTTCTGTAAGGATATGTATAAACCGCAGAAGATTCTCATAATTATCCAGCGGTTCTCCTGTTCCCATCACAACCACATTGGAAACTCTCTCTCCGCTTAAAACCTGAATTCTGTAAATCTGATCCAGCATTTCCGACGCCTGAAGACCTCTTGTAAGACCTCCAATCGTAGAAGCGCAGAAACGGCAGCCCATTCTGCATCCCACCTGAGAGGAAATACATACGGAATTTCCATGTTTATAGCGCATCAGTACACTCTCTATCACGTTTCCGTCGCTTAAACGAAAAAGATATTTCCTTGTACCGTCAATTTTGGAAATCTGCACATCTACCATTTCCAGCGCTGTAATCGGATAATCCTTCAGTTTTTCTTTCAGGCTTTTGGGTATATTGGTCATTTCGTCATAGGAAGTAACCAGCCGCTCATGAAGCCAGCTATAAATCTGCTTTGCACGGAAGGGCTTATCTCCCAATTCAGTCATCAGCGCTTTGAGTTCTTCCATATTCATAGACTTAATGTCTGTCATTTTTTATTTTCTCCTAAATCTTGCAATGAAGAAACCATCTGTTTTATGTACTCCCGGAAGAAGCTGCAGATATCCCAGCGCAGTCGTCTCACAGTGAAGCTCCTCCGGAAGATATGGATCCAGACTTTCCAGTCTGAACGCCGGATGATTGTTCAAAAACCACATCATGTTTTCTTCATTTTCTTCTTTTGCAATGGTACAGGTACTGAATACGAGAACTCCCCTTGATTTCACATACTCTGCCGCCTTATCCAGAATATTCCTCTGAAGGATTACAATATCCTCCTGCTTCTGAGGCGTCACCCTGTATTTAATCTCGGGTTTCTTACCAATCACTCCATATCCGGAACACGGTACGTCTGCAATCACGATATCCGCCTTACATTCGGATTCTACATCAAATATCGTCGCATCCTGTACTTTCGCCTGTACATTAATAGAACCTGTCCTGCGAATATTTTCTTCGATGAGTCCTACTTTATAGTCGCTTACATCCCTTGCATCTACTGTTCCATAGCCTTCCATTTTATCTCCCACATGAAGACTCTTGCCTCCCGGCGCAGCGCAGAGGTCAATAACATAATCCCCCTTCTGCGGAGCTGCAGCTTCTGCCACCAGCATGGAACTTACATCCTGTACAAGAATTTTGCCATTGATAAAGGCATCAAGAGTAAGGATATGGTTAAAATCTGAAATTTCATACGCATAAGGCAGATATGGAGCCGGTTTTACCTCTACTCCCTGTTCTGTCAGGCTTTTATAAATCTCTTCCTGTGAACTCAGGTAAGTCCTGCAGCGCACGGTAATCGGCTTTTCTTTCAGGAAGTCTGCCAGAATCAGCTCTGTTTTTTCTTCTCCGTAGTCCTGCAGCCAGCGATTCACCAGGATTTCCGGCATAGAATATTTCACAGACAGATATCGAACCAGTCCATCCTCTTTTTTCGGAAGCTCCAGTGTATCTGCTTCTCTTGCAATCGTACGCAGAACCCCGTTTACGAAAGGCTTCAGATTATAAAAACCTTTCCTCTGGGCAAGCTTCACTGCTTCATTGCACACAGCGCTGTCCGGAACACTGTCCATAAACTTGATCTGGTAAACTGCGCTTCGCAGGATTTCCCGGATTACAGGCTTCATTTTATCTACTGTAATCTTGGAAAACGAATCTATAATATAATCAATAAAAATTCTGTATTCTAATGTTCCCTCGCACACACGGGTGATAAAAGCCCGTTCCTGTTTGGGAAGGAACTGATATTTGGAAAGGGCATTGCGAATCGCAATATGGCTGTGCTTCCCTTCCTCTTCGATTTCAAGCAAAATTTCCAGAATCATCTCTCTGGTATTTATTCCATTAGTCACTGTCTTTTCTTCCTCCGGCAAGTATGATTAGTCTTACAAGCTGCAGTACAGATGATGCCAGCGCCGCCACATAAGTCATGGCTGCAGCGAAAAGCACCTTTTTTGCCCCTTTTACTTCTCCGTCTCCTAAGATGCCTGTTGAACCCAGCATTCTCAGCGCCCTTGAGGAAGCGTTAAACTCCACCGGAAGGGTGACAAGCTGGAACAGAACTGCCAGAGAAAACAGAACGATTCCCACTGTGAGAAGAGGACGGATTGAAAAAATCAGTCCTGCCAGAAACAACGGCCAGGAAAGTGTAGAGCCGATATTTGCCAGCGGAACAATCGCTGTACGGAAAGAAAGAGGGGCATAATTGATGGCATGCTGAATCGCATGTCCGCACTCATGAGCTGCCACTCCCACAGCCGCCAGCGATGTCTTGTTGTAGCTGTCCTCCGAAAGACACACTCTCTTTGACCTTGGGTCATAGTGATCTGTAAGACTTCCGGAAATCGGCACAATCTCCACATCTGTGATTCCCGCTGCACGAAGAATCCTCTGTGCAGCCTCTGCTCCCGTATATCCTGAAGCGCTGCGTACTTTTTTATATACGGAAAAGGTACTTTTAAGCTTTGCTGACGCCGCAAGCGAAATCAGCATTCCTATTATAAGCAGAAAATAAGTCGGGTCAAAACCGTAATATCCGTATCCGTACATACAATCACTCCTTACAATTCTTTAAGAGAGTTCCCTCGTCAATTTTGTAACCGCGCAGGAACGCATCTGTTTCCATACGCTTTTTGCCTTCAAGCTGTACCTCTGTCAGTACCAGAATGTCTCTGCCGCAGGCTACATGAATACCCGATTTATCTGCCTTCAGCACTGTTCCGGGTTCCACAGCGATTTTTTCATCTGTACCTCCGATGATCTGCACTACTTCGCTTTTCCATACTTTCAGAGTTTTTCCGTTAAGATAAGTATATGCGCTTGGCCACGGATTCATACCACGAACAAGACGTTCCAGCTCCACGGCGCTTTTTGAGAAATCCATAAGTCCCATCTGCTTGGTAATCATCGCCGCGTAAGGAGTCGGGCTTTCTTCCGGCTGCTTCTCATAGGCAGCAGTTCCGTTTTCAATGGACGGCAGAGTTTCTATCAGAAGCTTCGCTCCCTCTTCTGCCAGTTTATCAAAGAGGCTTCCGCCTGTTTCTTCTTTGTCCAGAGGAACTGTGACTTTGGAAATCATGTCTCCCGTATCTATTCCCTCTCCCATTCTCTGAATGGTAACACCGGATTCTTTTTCTCCGTCAATGACTGCCTGCTGGATTGGCGCTGCCCCTCTGTATTTCGGAAGCAGGGATGCATGGATATTGATACATCCGAATTTCGGCAGTTCAAGGATTTCTTTTGGTATGATCTGACCAAAGGCAGCTACTACGATGATGTCCGGATTCGTTTCCGTCAGAAACTCCATAAATTCCGGATTGTTTCTCACCTTTGCAGGCTGTACAACTGTAAATCCGTGCTTCATCGCTTCTTCCTTTACGGGAGTCGGCATTAAAACCTTGCCTCTTCCCTTGGGTTTATCCGGCTGAGTCACAACTGCAGCCACTTCATAACCGGCTTCTGCAAGCGCCTTCAGAGGCGGTACTGCAAAGTCAGGTGTTCCCATAAATACAATCTTCATATCTTCTTATTCCTCGTCATCTTCATAAGTTACATGATGCAGCTCGCCTTCCACAAGCTCTGTATAAATATGTCCGTCCAGATGGTCAATTTCGTGACAGAAGGCGCGGGCAAGAAGTCCCTCTCCCTCGTATTCTACTTCTTCCATATTAATATCAAGAGCTTTTACTTTCACATAATTCGGGCGTGTTACCTGTCCTGCCATTCCCGGTACGCTTAAACATCCCTCATCTCCTGTCTGCTCTCCTGCTGTTTCCAGAATAACAGGATTGATCAGCACGATCGGACCGTCTCCTACGTCGATTGTCACAATACGTTTCAGGATTCCCACCTGTACTGCCGCAAGTCCGACTCCCATTGCATCATACATGGTGTCAAGCATATCAACGATAAGCTCACGGTTTCTCTGTGTCATCTCATCTACAGGTCTGCTGACCTTATTTAATACGGGATCGCCTTCTGTTCTGATTTTTCTAAGTGCCATTTTTCTTCTCCTTTTCTTTCTGACCTTCTGCTTTTTATATATCAGCTAAAGTCAAATTGTATGTATATTTTCCGGAATCCGGAATTTATGTCAATATATTTCTCCAGTTTATTTTTTATGATAACCAGAGTTCTGTATTCTTCATGTTTTAAATAGATTACCTGTCTGTAAATATCTTTTATCTTCCCTACTGCAGCGCAGGCGGGTCCTATCACGTGAAGATCGTCTCCTGTATATACCCTGCGGATATAAAGCTCCAGATAGTGCATTGCCTGTCCCAGCAGCTCCTCATCTGCACAGGAACCAAGAACCGCCATCATATGAGCTGCCGGCGGATAATCCAGAAGCATCCGGTAACTCATTTCTTCCTCATAAAAAGCCCGATAATCCTGAACTGCTGCCGCCTGTATGCTGTAATGCTCCGGATGATAAGTCTGAATCACAGCCTCTCCAGGACCGTCTCCTCTTCCGGAACGCCCCACTGCCTGACAAAGAAGCTGAAAGGTACGCTCTCCGCAGCGGTAATCCTCTGCATTGAGAGAAATATCTGCAGCAATCACCCCTACCAGTGTCACAGCCGGAAAGTCATGTCCTTTGACGATCATCTGCGTTCCTATAAGAATGTCCGCTTCATGGGCTGCAAAAGAAGCCAGAATCTTTTCATAACTTCCTTTGTTCCGCGTAGTATCGTAATCCATCCGAAGAATCCCTGCCTTCGGAAACTCTTTTTTCAGTACCTGCTCAATCTGCTGAGTTCCTGCCTTGAATCCTCCGATATAAGGAGAACCACACACCGGGCATTTCTGCGGCTTGGGTTCTTCATAACCACAGTAATGGCAAATCAGCCGTCCGTGGCTGTGTTCGGAAAGAGATACGTCACAGTGCGGACATTTCATCACATGACCGCAAACGCGGCAGGATACAAATCCGGCATACCCTCTTCTGTTGAGAAAAAGCATTGCCTGCTCACCTTTATTCAGGCGTTCTTCCAGAGCCTTCTTCAGCTTCCTGCTTAACACAGAACGGTTTCCTGCTTTTAATTCTTCCCGTAAATCCACAATTGATACCTGCGGAAGCGGTCGGTTCCCATATCTGTTCTGAAGTCTTACAAGAGCATACTCGCCGCTTTGGGCGCGGCTGAACGCCTCCAGAGAAGGTGTCGCAGAGCCAAGCACCACCTTTGCATTTTCCAGAGATGCTCTGTAGATTGCCGTCTCCCGCGCATGATACCTTGGACTGTTTTCACTTTTATAGCTGGCTTCATGCTCCTCGTCAATAATGATAAGTCCAAGCCTGTTAAAAGGAGTGAACAGCGCCGAACGGGGACCTACCATAATCTGGATTTCCCCTCTTCTCGCTCTCTTGAACTGGTCGTAGCGCTCTCCCTGTGAAAGTCTGGAATTAATGACAGAAACCTTATCTCCGAATCGGCCGCAAAATCTCTGTACCGTCTGATAAGTAAGCGCAATCTCCGGAATCAGTACAATTGCCTGTTTCCCCTGTTTCACCACATGCTCAATCAGTTTCATGTAAACCTGAGTCTTTCCGCTTCCTGTCACTCCTTCAATCAGCACAGGTCTGGGCGAATGGTTTTCCCATTCTCCAAGGATTTCCTTCACAGCCTGCTCCTGCTGACACGTAAGTGGAAACTCTCCCGTTTTTGCAGCAGTCTCTCTGTCTATGGGAATTCTCGGAATTTCATCCGTCTCCAAACGTATAATTCCTTCTTCTGAGAGCTTTCTGACCACTGAAGCCGTAGCATTTAATTCCTTCACAGCCAGAGCATGGTCTATACGTTTCTCTTCCAAAAGCGCCCTTACAAGCCTTGCCCTTGCCTTACACCGGCTGTTTTCCAGCTTTTCAAGGATTTCCTCCGCTCTTTCTTCGGATATGTTCAGACAGATATACCGTTTCTCTTTTGCCCTGACCTTTTCCTGAATCGGAAGCACAGTCTTGAGAGCCTGAATCATGGTAGAGCCATAATTTTCTTTCATCCACGATGCAAGAGCTATGAGTCTTGATTCCGTAGTCTCCTCATTACTGCAAAGTCCGCAGATTTCCTTCATCTTTTCAGGTTCGAATTTCGCTTCTCCCGAAAGTCCGATGACATATCCTTTCCTTATATTATTGCTTTTTCCGAAAGGGATGGAAACTACCATCCCCATCTGTATTTCTTTTTCCAGCGCTTCCGGCACTATGTACTGGAAACTCCTGTCCAGTTTTTCATGGGAAATATCTATAATAATGTCCGCATATATCATGTAATCTGCTCTTTCTTTATTTCCCTGCAAGAATCTCCCCGATCAGCACACGCTCATCCATCGGGTACTTCTTCCCTTTGATCTCCTGATAATCCTCATGTCCTTTTCCTGCAAGAACGATAATATCTCCCGGCTCTCCGTGATGGATTGCGTAGGCAATGGCTTCTTTTCTGTCTATAATCTCAACATACCTGCCGTCTGTCTTCGCAATTCCGGTCTTGATATCGTCAATGATTGCCTGCGGTTCTTCATTGCGGGGATTATCGGATGTAATAATCGTAAGGTCTGCCAGACGACCGGAAACCTCTCCCATTTCATAGCGGCGCAGTCTGGAACGATTGCCTCCGCATCCAAACAGGCATACAAGTCTGTGCGGGTTATATTCTCTTAAAGTTCCAAGAAGGCTCTCCAGCGCCATAGCATTGTGCGCATAATCAATCATCAGAGTAAAGTCGTCCGATACTTTAATCATCTCGATGCGTCCCTTTACCTTCGCCACTTTCAAGGCTCTGATAATGTTTTCCTCCGAAACATTAAAATGACGGCAAATTGCAATCGCTGTCAAAGAGTTGTAAATACTGAATTTACCCGGAATATCAATTTCTACCGGAAAATCAAGAAGTCCGCGAAGATGATAGGAAATTCCCAGATATCCCTTTCCTCCTATCAGTCTTGCGTCCTCTGCACGCAAATCTGCATCCGGCGAAAAACCGTAGGTTTCCAGTTCACAGGTATGCCCTTCGATTATCTGCTTGAAATGCTCGTCGTCTCTGTTTACAATTCCCACCCTGCACTGCTTCAAAAGCATGGATTTGCATCTGAGATAATGGTCGAAATCTCTGTGTTCATTCGGTCCGATATGGTCAGGCTCAATGTTTGTAAAAATACCGAAATCAAACACGAACCCCTGTGTTCTGTGAAGCATCAGTCCCTGAGAGGAAACCTCCATAACTACACAGTCGCATCCCGCGTCCGCCATTTCACGGAAATATTCCTGTACAACATAGGATTCCGGAGTCGTATTTGCAGCCGGAATCACCTTATCGCCTATAATCGCTTCAATCGTTCCGATAAGTCCAACCTTGTATCCGGCATTCTCCAGAATGGATTTCACCATATATGTAGTTGTTGTCTTTCCCTTGGTACCTGTAATACCGATGACCTTCAGTTCTTCTGCAGGATGTCCGAAATAAGCTGCTGAAATAAACGCCATAGCATAACGGGTATCCTTTACAAGAATGACGGTGACATCCTCCGGAGCCTCCACAGGCTCTTCCACCACCAGAGTCTTCGCCCCTTTTTCCAGTACGTCCGGAATAAATTTATGTCCATCAACAACAGCGCCTCTGATACAGATAAAAAGGGAATCCTTTTCAACTTTTCTTGAATCGTAAACAACAGTGGTCACATCCCTGTCTGTATTTCCCTGCAGGCAGGTATAATCCAGACGGTCTAATAAAGATATTAATTTCATGGTACTGCCTCCTGTCGTAATTTTGATTACTGTTCACCTTTCACAGCAACAAATTATACTCCTTATTAGAATATCACACCTAAACCGCCTTTTCAATCACTGCTTTTCCCTTTCCGCTTCCAAAAAACGCCTGCTGCCGACAAAACTGAAAGAGTTAAAAGCATGATAAAGACACCTGTCTCTGTATCATCCCCTGTCTTCGGCTGAGAGGATGACGGATATGCGCTCTTTCCCAGTCCTGAAGACTGATAATCCACCTGATAACCATTGTATGGATTTACAGTCGGAGTCGGCGCATACATTGTCACATTCACCTTTGACTGCGACTCATAAGTTTTTGTCCCTGTTTCCTTAGAAATAACTGTCACCTGATTTATCAGCTCCTGCGAGGCAAAGTACTGCGGAAGAGTCACTGAAGCCTGCAATGCGAAAGTCTCCCCCGGAGCAATCTTTTCAATCAGAGCCTGTGTGCCTGAAGCATTTAAAGTCACACCCTCTTTCGGAAGAAACTTCGCCTGCACATTTGCTCCGAGGAACCGCTCTGTACTCAATACAGAATGAAGTGTGCGCTCTCCTGTATTACGGATGCAGATTTGATAATTAATGGTATCTCCGGAATAGGCCTGTGTACGGTCCGCTGTTTTTTCCACTGTAAAGTCTGCTTTCAGCGGAAGAATCGTCACTTCTGTACGCGCTTCCTTTCTTATTGTTTCTCCTTCTGTTTTGGGACAGGGCGCCTGCGCCGTGACCTTATGTACGAATGTTCCTTCCTCTCCTTCTTCAAGCTGCACTGTCATAAAAAGACTTAAAGCTTCTCCTCTGCCCAGCGTGGGAATAACTGCCTGCTTTCCCTGAACCTGCACTCCCTGAGCAGATTCCCATACAGCCTTTATCTGCCCCGAATCCGTCCTCTGAGATTCAAAATCACTTTTTATCACTATGTCTTTCAGAGTCATATCTCCTGTATTCACTACCTGCATTTCATAGATGCAGGCGTTTCCCGCTTTTATTTCCGGTGTGCGCGGCTTTAATTTCAATTCAAAATCAGCGTCCGCTTCCGCCACCTCAAGAACCGGAGCAGCTCCCTGCGCCAGAATCGTGCTGTCCAGCCCCCTTGTTTCCAAAAGATGCATACCTGTTCCTGCGCAGTCCTTATTCAATGGCTCATCCTGACTCACCGGAAAACGGCTTACTGCTGCCGGATATCTGTATTCCTCTCTCAGCACAGCTTCAAAACCAAGGCGCAGTCTGTCCTCTGTAAGCTCAGACAGCTTCACAGGATATACGACCTTATAAAGAATGACTGCTTCTCCTTTCTGATTCACTGCATTTACTTCCTCTATCCAACTGCTTTCAGGCAGAGTTTCCCCTATTGGCTGAAAAAATTCCGAAACATAATTTTCCACAAAAAGCTGTACTTCCGGATTCTCAGCTCCTCCCTCAGGAACGTCTTCATATCCTTCTTCAAAAAGAGGCTCCTTCTGCGCCTCTCCTGAAGCATACGCCTCCTCACAGCTCTCTTCTATTGGCGCCTCTTCCTTTAACGCTTCCCAGACTTCCTGTTCTGTCCATGTCTCCTGTTCCGGAATTTCTTCTTCTGTCGTTTCTTCCTCTGCTGCTTCTTCCCCCTGCCATTCTTCCTGTCCTGTTTCGGAATCTGCATATTCCTCAAAGCTGCCCGACTGCGCAGAGTCTGCCGGTTCCTCCGTAACCCCTCCTACTGTTTCTTCCTGAGGTGAATCCGGTTTTTCCGGAACGTCCGGCTTCAGCGCATACTTCTCCCTGTAAGCCAGAAGTCCGCTCACTTCCATACTTATGACAGCTCTGAACGGTTCTCCCTCAGTCCACTGCGCTGTCTGTACAATACTCAGTTCTTCCTTATCCACATTGGATGCCTTTATCTCTGCCGCCTGTCCCCATTTTCCACAAACAGCCGCTGTAAAAAGAATTGCCGATACACCAAGGCTCTTCACCTGATTCCATATTCTGTTTTTCATAATCTCTCCAAATCTCCGGTCAAACAATTACCGGTCAAAAGTCCATCCAACAATATCTGCATTAAAACAGAACATACATAGGCATCGCTCCCTCCATATTCAGTCATTTCGTTTCATAAAAAAGGATATCTGCGCCGATCTGGCATTGTGAAAGATTCTATTTCTGAAGATACAGAAATGAGATGTGTTTACCTTACCACGTTCTTCTTCCGATTACAAGATGTGAATGTAAATCTAAACAGATTTTAAAATTAATTTAGAAAATTTCTATTTCTTTTAGAAATGAGACATACTTTGCACACATTTTACCTATATAATAGGTCTTGGATAGATGAAATACCACTCTCTATCTCCCCCCTCAAAAAAGCAGCAGCCTCCGTTCCCAAACACGGAGGCTGTTTGTTTTCCAAATATTTTTGACAGCAGCTCCGTTTTAAACAATCTTCTATTGCAATTCCACACCTGTTCTTTTATAATATAACATATTGATTGCTGTTCACAGCAACATATGTGAAAAGCCGCAAATTGTTTTTACATTAATAATTATGCATAAAATCTAAGAAACGAGGTATTTTCTATGAGCGAAAAAATCGTAGTAGTTGCATTAGGTCACAGAGCGCTGGGAACCACACTTCCGGAACAGAAGGATGCAACGAAACAGGCAGCTAAGGCTATCGCAGACCTTGTAGAAGAAGGCGCACGCGTAGTAATTACCCACAGCAACGGCCCACAGGTCGGTATGATCCACACAGCTATGAATGAGTTCGGCAAAGCACATCCGAATTACACCTTTGCCCCGATGTCCGTCTGCTCCGCAATGAGTCAGGGCTATATCGGCTATGACCTTCAGAACTCTATCCGCGCAGAGCTTATCTCCCGCGGTATTTATAAACCGGTGAGCAGCATCCTGACACAGGTTGTAATCGACCCGTACGATGACGCTTTCGCAGAGCCGGAGAAAATCATCGGCCGTGTATTAACTGCAGAAGAAGCAGATGCGGAAGAACAGAAAGGTAATTTCGTCACAAAGCTTGCTGACGGAAGTTTCAAGAGAATCGTTGCAGCTCCGAAGCCACAGCGCATTGTGGAAATTGAGACAGTCCGCGCCCTGACAGAAGCAGGTCAGGTTGTTATCGCAGCAGGCGGCGGCGGTATTCCTGTTCTTGAGCAGGGAATCAACCTCCACGGCGCAAGTGCGATTATCGAGAAAGACCTCGCTGCAGGACTTCTTGCAGAAGAATTAAACGCAGATACTCTTCTCATCCTCACAAGCGTTGAGAAAGTAAGCCTGAACCTCGGTAAAGACAGCGAAGAATTTCTGGATACCATTTCTGTTGAAGAAGCCAGAAAACATATGGAAGAAAACCAGTTTGCACCGGGTTCCATGCTTCCGAAATTCGAAGCAGGAATCTCCTTCATCACCAAAGGCGAAGGACGCCGTACCATCATTACAGACATTGCTCATGCGAAAGATGGCTACGAAGAAAAAACAGGTACTATTATCAAATAAAAGCAAAAAATCCTATTTAAAAAGCCCCGCTCATGGCAACGGGGCTTTTTTGCGTCCGGGAATTCTTATTCTCCCAGATGCCAGATATCTTTATCATATTCTGCAATGGTTCTGTCGGAGGAGAAGAACCCTGCTTCGCTGATGTTTTTGAGCGCCATTTTTGCCCATTTCTCAGGATTTACCGCATAATCTGCTATCGCCTGATTTTTCCGTACTACATAGGCATTGAAATCCGGGAAGGTCTGGAACCAGTCTTTTCCAACCAGTTCGTTTTTCAGACTGTTCAGGCTGTCTGCATTTCCCATTTCCGTCATTTCTTTTCCGGTGAGGAAATCAACTGCACGGCGGATATTTGCATCTGTTTCATACCACTCGCGCGCGCAGTAATCGCCCTTTTCATAGCGGCGGATAACCTGTTCACTGCACTGGCCGAAAATATAAATATTTTCATTTCCCACACAGTCTGCAATTTCCACATTTGCGCCGTCAAGAGTACCCAGAGTAACCGCTCCGTTAAGCATAAATTTCATATTTCCTGTACCGGAAGCTTCCTTGGAAGCAAGACTTATCTGTTCAGAGAGGTCGCAGGCAGGAATCATTTTTTCGGCTGCCGTCACATTATAATTTTCAATCATAACAACCTGAAGCCATTTTGAAACTTCCGGATCTGCGGCAATCACCTTCGATAAAGTCAGGAGCGCATGGATGATATTTTTTGCAGTGACATAGGCAGGAGCTGCCTTTGCGCCAAAAATTGCAGTAATCGGCGCTGCCGGAAGATGTCCGCTTTTAATCTCATAATATTGATGAATAAGGTATAAAAGATTTAACTGCTGACGCTTATACTCATGGAGTCTCTTGGACTGAATCGTAAACATGGATTTCGGATTCACAGTCACACCCTGTTTTTCTTTGAGCCAACAAGCAAGCTTTACCTTGTTGTCCGCCTTAATCTCCATGATTTTTTCCAGTACTTTCCTATCATTCAGATATGCGCCCAGCTTCTTTAATTCCATAGCATCCTTCTTAAATCCGTCACCGATCAGACTCTCAATATATGCGGTCAGCTCCCGGTTGCAGGACAGAAGCCATCTTCTGAATGTAATTCCGTTTGTCTTATTATTAAACTTCTCCGGATACATCTCATAGAAATTGTGCAGCTCGCTGTTTTTCAAAATTTCCGTATGAAGGGCAGCTACGCCGTTTGTACTGTGTGTGAAATGAATATCCATATGCGCCATATGTACCAGATTGTTGTCGTCAATGATGGCGGTACTCTTATCTTCCGTCTTTTCTCCTGCAAGAGCATCCAGTTTGCGGATTACAGGCATCAACTGCGGAACAACCTCCTCCAGATAGGAAACCGGCCATTTTTCCAGAGCTTCTGCAAGAATGGTGTGGTTCGTGTACGCACAGGTATTTGTCACGATTTCTGCAGCTTCCTCAAATGCGATTCCCTTTTCCATAAGAAGACGAATCAGCTCCGGAATCACCATGGACGGATGAGTATCGTTAATCTGAATCGCCGCAAAATCTGCAAGATTATGGAAATCACAGCCTCTTTCCCCGCACTCCTCAAGAATCATCTGCGCACCTGCGCTGACCATGAGATACTGCTGGTAAATACGAAGCTTACGCCCTGCATCATCGCTGTCATCCGGATATAAGAATAAGGTCAGATTTTTGTCTATAGCGTTTTTGTCAAATTCGATGCCTGTACCGATGATGCTTTCATCTACCGTATCCAGATCAAACAGATTCAGTTTATTGGTACGTCCGTTATAGCCTGTGACATCAAGCTGATAAAGACGCGCTTCGTATTCTTTTCCTGCAAGGCTTACCGGATAAACCTTTCCTGTGTCCTCTGCCCACTGCGCCGCGTTCAGCCAGTAATCCGGAGTTTCGTTCTGGGAATTATCCCTGAAATTCTGGCGGAACAATCCGCAGTGGTAGCGAAGCCCTACTCCGTCTCCGGGCAGATTCAGAGTTGCCAGAGAATCCAGAAAACAGGCTGCCAGACGTCCAAGACCGCCATTTCCAAGACTTGGTTCCGGCTCTGCTTCCTCAAGCTCCGCCATAAACTTTCCGTTTTTCTCCAGAATGGCGTTGATTTCCTCATACATTCCGAGATTAATCAGATTATTGCTTAACAGCTTTCCAATGAGGAACTCTGCAGAGATATAATATAACTTACGTCCCTTTACTTCTTTTTCCTGATTTTTGCTTTCTTCTTTTACAACTGTCATCAATGCTTTGTAAAGCTCTTCATAGCTGCTGTCCGCAATCTTTTTTCCGCAAAGAGCTTCCAGTCTTTTTTCTAACATCATGTTGAAATCCCCTTTCTATTACACAACTTTTGTTTCTTTCCGTTTTTTGTTTGTCTCTCATCTGTTAAATATGTTATACCATTTCCCCACGAAAAATGCCTGTACAATCTCGCCAACATATGATACAATCCTATCATTATGAAGAAACAAACAAACGCGCCGGCCAAAGGCGGCGCCGGATATCACGAAACAAAAAAACATACGGAATTCATGTTTCCCTACAATGTATATCTCTGCACCATCCCCGATGATTTCCCCTCGGTTTTCCTTCACTGGCAGGATACTATGGAAATTATTTACATTAAGAAAGGAGTGGGGATGGCTCAGGTGGATCTTTCCTCTTTTGAAATACACGCAGGAGATATCATCCTTGTTCCGCCCGGACACCTCCACGGTCTGAGTCAGATTAAGGGACAGCGGATGGAATACGAAAATATTATTTTTGACATGGAATTCCTCGGAAGCAATGTGGTTGACGCCTGCAGCCAGAAGTATCTTCTCCCTCTCTTAAACAACCGGATTTCCTTTCCTGTCTGTATCACTTCGCAGGATGCCCATTATGACCGATTTTCCTCCTGCCTCAACGACGCAGACGAGCTCTGCGATAAACGGCCTTCCGGTTTCGAGCTTGGGGTAAAAGCTGATATTATGCAGTTTTTTTCCCTGATTTTCCGCTATAATGACACGGACTCAGCCTCTTCAGAAGAGCCTCTTCATCTGGAACGGCTGAAGCTTGCCCTGAACTACATTGAAGAAAATTATCAGAATCCCATCCGGATTCAGGACGCTGCCTTACAGTGCGGCTACAGCGAAAGCCATTTCATGCGGTGGTTCCGCCAGATGACAGGCACCAGCTTCATCGGTTATCTGAACCGCTACCGTCTGGAGAGCGCCTTCAAGGAACTGAAAAATTCAGAAAGAACCGTTCTTGAAATCTCAGAAAGCGTCGGTTTCGACAATCTGTCCAATTTCAACCGACAGTTTAAAAAACAGTTCGGAATCACACCAAGAGAATTAAGAACGCAAAAAAGATAAAAAATGCGAAAGTCCCCTGAACTTACAACAGGGGACTTTCTCTATGAGATAATTAAATCAGCTCACATTTTGGATTTTCGGCACCTGACACTTCGATTTTTCCATCTGCATAAGCCGTAATCGCAGTAGTATGCGCATCCATGTCATAATCTTTGCCATATCCGTCGTCATTGTAAAACTGATATGTTCCTTTATCTTTTATGAAATGAAGAAGCCTTAAAGAAGAAGTATCTGTCTCTTCCACACAGCATCCGCCCTTTGCAAGAGGAACCATACTGTCCGGACGGACAAAAATGAGAACCTCATCAAGCCCTGCTTTCACATAATGGTGACCCTTGCTCAAAATCTCTGTCTCCATTTCGTTTTCACTCTTCATGCGGTACAGCTTCATTTCTTCCGGAAGATATACGTATCTGCCCTGCGCATTCTGTGTATAAACAGGCGCAATCATAATACTCTCTCCTACAAGAAGCTGGTCTGATACAAGCTTCGCCTGTTCATCTTCAGGATAGGCAAAAGCAAGAGGCGTAAACATCATTTCATCCTTCAGTACAGATTTCATAAATTCACTGTAAAGATACGGAAGAAGGGCATAACGCAGTCCGATGATTCTCCTGAACGCATCGGTATCACCGAACTGATAGAATTCCTGCTCCCTTGTTCCAAGGGCAGAATGATTTCGCATCAGAGGCGTAAAGATTCCCAGTTCCAGCCAGCGAAGCATCAAATCCTCGGTAGTATCGCTTCCGAAGCCTCCCAGATCAGCTCCCGTGTACATAAAACCGCACATATTAAGTCCCGGAAGCATCTGCAGGTTCAGAAGAATATGTGACCACCATGACTGATTATCACCCATCCAGATACCGCCGTAACGGTGCATTCCGATATAGGATGCTCTGGAATACATCAGGATTCGCTTGTCAGGAGCGATTCTTTCAAAAGCTTCCTGAGCAGACCTCGTCATATAGTAACCGTACAGATTGTGTACTCTGTCGTGGCGAATCTTCTCCCCTTTATAATTATGGTAAAAGCTTTCATAATCTTCTTTTCTGTTGGCTGTTCCGAGAACAAGGTCCTTCACCTTCCAGAAATCGCCCACTTCAAGATTTTTTCCCTTAAATTCTTCCAGCCCCTCAAAAACCTCTTTTAAGTGATCCTGAGTAAAGAAAATTGCCGGCTCATTCATATCATTCCAGAAGCCTTCAATCCCCTGATCTATCAGAATTTTATATTTATTGCCAAACCATTCTCTGGCCTCGTCATTCAGGAAATCCGGAAAATGAGAGTTTCCGGGCCAAACGCCTACTGTCTGCTCTTTTCCATCTGCTTTTTTGCAGAAATACCCGTTTTTGATTCCTTCTTCATAAACCGGATATCCCTCTTCCACCTTAACAGCCGCATCAATAATCGGAACAAGATGGATTCCCTGCTCCTTCATTTCTTCTGCCAGTGCCTTGAGATTCGGGAAACGCTCTTTATCTACCGTGAAGTCCTTATAGCGCTCCATATAGTCGATATCCAGATAAATACTGTCCAGCGGAATATTTTTGCTTCTGTGCTCACGGGCAACCTTGCGTATATCTTCCTCGCATTTGTATCCCCAGCGGCTCTGTCCGTAGCCGAACGCCCACTTCGGCGGAATGTAGCTTCTGCCGATCATCTTTCGGAACTCTTTCACAATAGAGAGAATGGAATCGCCTTCCAGAATATAAAGTACATAACCGCCCTCATCAATTGTAATCCGAATTTCTTCTCTTTTTCCATATCCCATGTCAAAGCAGATTTTCTGCGGAGCATCCACGAAAACACCGAAGGTTTCTCTTCCGTCTACCACGAAGAAATTATGCGCACCGTAAAGAGAACGGATATTTTCCACATGATTCGGGTCGTCGTTGCAGTGTGACTCATATACCCATCCTCTCTTGTTGATGCCCCTGATTGATTCTCCCAGACCGTAAACCGCAGTCTCCTCATCCATGTTGTATGTGTAAATCCGGTCAGATTCCTTTTTCAGAAAGGGAACCTCTCCCTTTGTCTCCTCCACAGCCTTTACCACTGCTTCTGTTTCAAAATATTTTCCAAATACATATTTACGAACCATTATTTGTCCTCCTGCATTCTTTTTCCGTTCTCCAGTTCTTCCAGCTTGTCAAACACTCTCAGCATCTCTCCGACGCTCCACGCCTGGGCAAAGCACCCTCTTGACGAATTCGGAATCCTGCCGTCATAGATTTCCGGAAGCTGACCGATACAGCCTTCCCTCAGCGCGCTTTCCAGCGCTTCAAGCTGTTCCTTTACAGTTTCACAGGCTTCTTTTCTTCCTCTGTTCACCTTTAAATATGCCAGATAATACGCGCCCAGCGGAAAAGTCCAGACAGTTCCCTGATGATAGGAAAGGTCCCGTTTCAACTGTTCGCCGCCATACTGCGGCACAAATTCCGGGTCGTCCTTATCCAGCGTCCGAAGCCCATAAGGAGTGTACAGCTTCTCATAAACTGTGTCCACTACTTTTCTCTCTTTTTCCTCATCCAGCATGGTAAACGGCATGGAAACCGCCCATATCTGGTTACAGCGAATCTGTTCATCGCAGGCCGTTCCTGAGATTACATCCCGAAGACACTCCTTTTCTTCATTCCAGAATTTCTCCGTGAAACTTTTTTTTACTTTTTCTGCCAGCTTTTGATATCTCCCGGGATACCCCAGCTCCTTTGCCAGCATATCCATAACGCAAAGCGCATTGTACCAGTACGCGTTAATCTCTACCGGTTTTCCGTGACGGGGAGTGGGAAGAATATCATTAACCCGAACGTCCATCCAGGTCACCTGATCAAGACCTGAGCCTGCGCTGATCAGCCCGTCCTCGTCCATGTGGATATTGAAATCTGTCCCCTCCTGATAGTTCTTCATAATACTCTCCAGAACCGGCCACATTTCTTTTACGAACTCTTTATCCTGACATTTTTCGTAATAGAGATAAAGAGCATGAATGAAAAGGAGAGCCGCGTCTACGGTATTATACATCGGTTCATTTCCGCCCTCAGGAAAAAGATTCGGCATCAGTCCTTTTTTGCAGTATGCGGCAAAGGTTTTCAGAATACTCTTCGCAGTATCAAGCTGCCCCGTGCTGATGCAGCATCCGCCGAGAGCAATCATCGTATCCCGTCCCCAGTCCTCGAAGAAAGGATAGCCTGCCAGAATCGTTTTTTCTCCTGTGGATTCTCTGTGAGAAATAAACTGGTCTGCAGCTTTTACAAGCACCTGCGCCAGAGGGGCGTTGAGCTTTGCCGTGTCCACAAGCCTTCTTCTGTACTGCGCCGCTTCCTCAAAAATATCTTTTACAGAAAGATTTTCCTTTTTCATGGTATAAAGAATTTCCAGATATTCTGTTTTGCCTGAGGGAACTGTTTTTACAAGCTTATGGTTGATATAAGTATTTCCGTGGCTGCATCTGCCGTCGCAGGCGTCGTAAGCATAAAAAAGCCCTTCACAGAACTCCCCTTCAAAAGATACTGCTTCCCCGTTTGTATAAAAATATACTGTCATTCCTTCTGAACGGATTTCATTTCTCTCTAATGTAAACTTCTGCTCCTTTTCAAGAAGCTGCCCCTTCGCTGTAAACTGAAGGTGCGGGATAATTTCAAGCTTTACCTCTCTCTTTGTGCGGTTTTTTATGCGGTAGCGGACAGCCGCCAGATTTTCTCCCTGCTTCATGGCAATTTCCTTCACCACTTCTGCGCCGTCCACATGAAAACGCCACTTTGGAAAATCCTCGAAAGTTACCGCGTCCAGATACTTAAAACCTTCTTCATTCCGTCTCTCATCCTCATAATCCTGAGAAGAAAGATGCACTCTGCTCTCTTTCCCGTCTTCCTCCGTCTTTACCAGAATCTCCTCCAGCCTGTGAATCATATTGCAGCGAAAGTTCGGCGCTTTCACCGCCGCCATAAGAAGCGCATGGTCGTTTCTCGTATTTGAGCCGATTACTGTGCAGGAGGAAAAACCGCCCAGACCATTTGTAAGGAGATAACAGTTTTCCTGTCCCCTTTCCTTTGTCTTCCAGTCCTGTTTTCCGTAAACAAATTTCATGCCCCTGTACTCCCTTTGTTATTCGTTAGATTTTTCTGATTCCTCGTTTTTCTTTGCAGTTCTTTTTTTCACTGCAGGTCTGCTTCTGAAACTGATTTCCGTTAACTGTTTTATTCTTTTTTGCAGCTCCGTTGTAATCTGCCCTTCCTGCAGACGCCATTTCCAGTTGCAGCCAAGAGTAGACGGATGATTGATGCGCGCCTCATTGCCAAGCCCCAGATAATCCTGAAGAGGAATGATGCAGGTATTGGCAGAGCTCATCATTGCAAGCCGAATCATGTCCCAGTTCATCTCCTCTGCCGGAGTATCTGCATTGTTCATGTAGGCATGTAAGAACAATTTGTTCTTCTTTGGCAGCGTATCATACCATGAACGGATTATATCGTTGTCGTGAGTCCCCGTGTATACGACGCAATTTTTGTCATAATCGTGGGGAAGGTATCCTGTATCCTTATCAGGTTCAAAAGCAAACTCCAGAACCTTCATATTTGGATATCCGCTGTCTGCAACCAGCTTTTCCACACTTGGAGTCATCAGCCCCAAGTCCTCGGCAATTACCTCTCTTTTGCCGAGTTTTTCTTCAAGAGTGGAAAAAAGCTCCATTCCAGGTCCTTTTTCCCAGTGTCCGTTTACCGCAGTCTCATCTCCGAAAGGAATGGAATAATATTCGTCAAAGCCGCGGAAATGGTCGATTCTCACCACATCATAAAGCTGATAGCAGTGCTTCATTCTGCTTACCCACCATGCATAGCCGGTTTCCTTATGATACTCCCAGCGATACAGAGGATTTCCCCAGAGCTGTCCGTCGTCAGAAAAAGCATCCGGAGGACATCCTGCAACTGCGCTTGGAAGATTCTCTTCATCAAACTGAAAAAGCTCCGGATTCGCCCATGCGTCTGCACTGTCAAACGCCACATAAATGGGAATATCTCCGATAATCTGTATTCCTTTTTCATTTGCATAGGCTTTTAATTTCGCCCACTGCTCCATAAACTTAAACTGTAAATATTTCTGAAATTCAACTTCATAGTAACATTTTTCTCTGTAATAATCCAGAGCATTGGGATGTCTGAGGCGGATATCCTCCGCCCATTCGCTCCATGCCTTTCCTTCGAAACGGTCTTTCACAGCCATAAAAAGGGCATAATCCTCCAGCCAGTAACCGTTCTCCCAGATGAATTTATGATAATCCGGATTTTTATAAATCTTACTCCTTTTATAAGCTGTCCGAAGAAGTTTATAACGCTGACTGTAGATTTTCCCGTAATCCACAGATGAGGGATCCTCTCCGAAATCACAGGCTCTGCATTCTTTTTTCGTCAGAACTCCTTCTTTCACCAGTTCGTCCAGATCGATAAAATATGGATTTCCCGCAAAGGTGGAAAACGACTGGTACGGTGAATCTCCGTAACTGGTAGGTCCCAGAGGCAGAATCTGCCAATAAGACTGTCCTGCTCTTGCAAGCTGGTCAATAAATTTATATGCGCTTTTTGAAAACGACCCGATTCCGTAATTTGACGGAAGACTCGATACCGGAAGTAAGATTCCGCTCGCTCTTTTCATACATGTTCCTCTTTTCTTTATTCAACTCTTTTTTCCGTATATTGCCGCGCTGACCGGAGCAACCGGCTGTATTCCTGATACAGTCTCAGATTTTTCCCAGTGGAAACTACTCTCGCCATTTAACAAAAGTTCCCAGTTCCCTTCCGGCAGCTTTATCTCCTGAGTCTCCTTTGTACTGTTAAAGCATATCGCCACAGTCTCCCAGCGACTCTTTTTATTTTTCACCCAAAATTCCACTACGCCGTTTCCGGAAATTTTCTTATTATAGATGTTTTTTACGGCATTTTCCGTTTTTTCGGTAAGCCCGTCCATCTGCCTGCGCAGCGCGATCAGTCCTTTATAATAGTTCAGAATGTCCTCATACTCATAACATCTCTTCCAGTCAATCCGGTTAATTTCAGGAGAAGAACGAAAACTGTTTTCATCGCCAAGCTTCGTTCGTGCCCCTTCTTCCCCTGCCTGAAAGAAAATCCTTCCCTGACAGCAGAAATATATGGCGGCAGCCAGCTTATAGGCTCTTGCAATCTCCTCATCCCGTGTTTCAAAAGGAAGATTCGGCTTCATTGTAATCTTTAACTTGTCCCATAAGGTCAGATTGTCGTGAGCAGAAATATAGGAGATAATCTGAGAAGGCGCTTTTACCCGGAAGTTCCTGTCTGCTCCCACCCAGGCAGTCACAGAATCAAGAATCTTCTGCTCCAGATTTTTCCCGCCGTTTACAAAGCCCGGTACTTCTTCATAGAATACATGCCCCTTGATACTGTCTCTTGTATTATCACAGAACACCCCCACATTTTTATCAAGGAAATGTATATTCTCCTTCTGGCAGGGATGGAAGCCTTTCTCCATAGGGCTTTCCCCTGCGCTCCAGGGTTCTCCGTAAAGAAGGATTCTGCCTTTTCCATAACGGATATCCAGCTCTTTTCGAATCAGGTCAAGAAGCTCCGTGTCAAGAAGTCCCATAAGGTCAAAGCGAAAGCCGTCCATATGATACTCCTCCACCCAGTAAAGAACAGATTCCAGAATATATTTTCCGCACATGGCGCGCTCGCTTGCCACATCGTTTCCGCAGTCTGAGCCATCGGAGAAGCTTCCGTCCTGATACTGTCTGTAGAAATAATAAGGATTTGTCCTGTTAAACCATGAATCCAGCGAATAAGTATGGTTATAGACAACATCCATAATCACACTGATTCCCTGTCTGTGAAGCGCCAGAATCGCTTCTTTTAATTCCCTGATCCGCACCTCCCCGTTATGGGGATTTGTAGAATAAGAGCCCTCCGGCACATTATAGTTAAGAGGGTCGTAACCCCAGTTAAACTGACTGTCATCTCCGTCTTCATCTACAGAACCATAGTCGTAAACAGGGAGGAGCTGCACATGGGTAACACCCAGCTCCTTCAGATATGCCACACAGGTAGGTTTTTCACCTTCATTGTTTAATGTTGTGTGTTCCAGAGTAAACGCCTTATACTTTCCCCTGTATTCTTCAGGAACGCCGCTTGCTTTGTCATAGGAAAAATCCTTTACATGAATCTCGTAAATAACCTGATCAGCCTCATGCTCCGGACGCTTATCTGTCTCCCAGCCGGGAGGATTTGTCTTTTCCAGATCTACCGCCATGCTTCGTACTCCATTGCAGCCTGCGGCCTTTGCCCAGGGGTCTGCGGAAACTACTTTCTCTCCGCCGAAATCCAGTTCATAATCGTAGTACGTCCCGTGTCCGGCATTTTCAAGCATAAATTCCCAGACACCTTTTTCTCCTTTTTTCATGGGATACGATACAAATTCCGGACAACTGTCATTCTTATAAGTCCGCAGCGTAACCTGTTTTGCAAGAGGACTCCAAAGCTTAAAACTGACTGAATCCTTTTTGCACACAGCGCCCAGGTCGTTCCCATTGTAGTTATATTCTTCATTGAATTCTTCACTTCTATATAAGTTTCTGAAGTCGTTTGCCGTCATCCTTGTAATCCTTTCTGTTGTCGTGATACTCAAAAAGATACTGCATACAAACCTGCAATATCTTTTTGAAAAAGCTTTTACTTATTTTTATAAAGGCTTCCCGTCAGCCTTTTACAGCTCCGGAAATTCCATCTACGTAATACTTCTGCATATACAGGAACAGTCCGGCAATCGGAATGGAAATCAGAACTGCGCCTGCAGCGAAGCTTGTGTACCAACTGTCAATATATTCCTTTTCCAGCATTTTCCAAAGACCAATCGCAATGGTGTACTGGTCTGAATTCGCACGGCAGATAACCTTTGCGAAAATGAAATCCAGCCACGGTCCCATGAAAGCGGTGAGAACCGTATACACAATGATTGGTTTGCTCAGAGGAAGCGTAATCTTTGTAAAAATCTGCCATCGGGTACATCCGTCAAGGATTGCCGCCTCATCTACCGCATAAGGAATCGTATCAAAAAATCCTTTGGCAATCTGGAATCCCAGACCTGCTCCTCCTGAATAACAGAGAATCAATGCCACACGGATAAGGTTTCCCTCTGTAAGACCGATAGCCTTTAATATAAAGTATACTGCCACCATAGACATGAAGCTTGGGAAAAGCCCCAGAATCATTGCCATGTTCATATACGGTTTTCGCAGCTTAAACTTCATTCTGGAGAGACAGTAGGAAACTGCCAGTGTATAAAAGGTTGCGAGAATGCAGGAGCATATCGCGATAATCAGCGTATTCATAAACATTCTCGGAAAGTTCAGAATCGTAGTGTCTGTAAACAGACGCACATAATTGTCAATGGTATAGCCCTGAGGGAAGAAGGTTGACACATAGGAACCTTTTTCTGCTCTGAAGCTTGTAAGTACAACCCAGATAATCGGGAAAACCCACACAGCAGCCAGAATTGCCAGACTTACGTGTACAATGGTATTGTTGATAAAGCGTTTCTTTTTTGCGGATTTATATTTTGTTCCTGCCACGATCATACCCCTCCTTCTTTATAAGATTTACTGTTGCGATATGTAAGAAGCGCGCCCACAGCAAGGATAATAAAGGTTAAGATACCGATAACCGCGCCTACATTGTAATACTGCTTATCAATTGTCAGCTTGTAAAGCCATGTTACGAGAAGATCTGTCTTACCTGCCGTAGACGCCAGGTCTGTAACCGGATCGCCGCCGGAGAGAAGGTAAATAACATTGAAGTTGTTTACGTTTGAAGTAAAGGTTGCAATCAGATACGGAGTTGTCACATAAAGCATATGAGGCAGTGTAATTTTGAAGAAAATCTGAATGGAGTTGGCTCCGTCCACTCTTGCCGCCTCATACATATCCTCCGGAATATTCTGAAGAACACCGGTAAGCTGTAAGAGAGTATAAGGTACTCCTACCCAGATATTGATTACAATTACAGTTACCCTTGCCCATGTAGGGTCTGTGAAAAACGGCAAACTCGCGTCCGGAGAAATCCATCCCAGATTTCTCAAAAGTACGTTCACTGCACCGTTTGGCTGAAGCATAGTTCTCATAATCAGGAGAGAGACAAACATCGGCACAGCACAGGAAAGTACGAAGCAGAATCTCCAGAACCCTTTTGCTCTGGTATCTTTGCGGTTAATCACAATCGCAAGGATCATACCAAAGATATAGTTACTGAAAGTGGCAAAGAATGCCCATATGAGCGTCCATCCAAGCACAGACCAGAAGGTACTTCCCAGAATACTTCCCGAATCAAACAGGGTTCTGAAGTTTTCCAGTCCCACCCAGTCAAAAAGAACCAGATGATTGTCAAGCTTGCTGTAATTGGTAAACGCCATACAAATCATAAAAATCAGCGGAAGAATCGTCAGCATCGTGACAAATGTCATAGGAGGCGTCATCAGAAGCTTATGAAGATTTTCGTGAAGAAGAGACTTCAGATCTTCCGCAAAGGTATTTACATGTTTTCCGGCTTTTTCAAGACATTCAGCCTTATAAGCGCTCTTTAAAGCGCCTCTCCATATACACACCATGATTCCTGTAAGAAGTATCGTTGCCACTCCGTAAAGCAGAATCAGAATAGACTGATCTCCCTGTACATAGGTATAAACCTGATTCACCTCGTCCCAAACCTCTTTCTGGGGAACGGAACCAAGGGACGGAAGCATCTTTAAAAATCCGATTCCATTGACAAGCATAAATACAAGATAAGCTGTTTCCAGCGCCAGAAAGAGAAGTCCCTTGGCAAGCTGTTTATGCACAATGTTTCCGAATCCCATTAATACCATGGAAAGCTTCGTTTCCATACCGCCCTCCCTGATGGCGCGGGCGCAGGTATATGGAGTGGGAAACTCATTTATTTTCTTTTTGAAATTAAACATTCCTTTTCACCTCATTCAGATTCCGTTGCTGTTCATTGCATCATTCATCGCTTCTGTCTGCTCCTGCGCATTTTCGGCAGTAATACTTCCGTTTCGGATTCCTTTTCCCATATTCTCCACAGGTACCCAGCAATTGTTCATCGCCGCTACAAATGGCTGGAGAATTGAAGTCTGATTAAAGGTATCGTTCTGCGCCTTTACAAGCGCGTCTGCTGCAATTTCCGGTTCTGCCAGAAGTTCTGTGTTACACGGAATCGTACTTCTCAGGTCGTAGTGAAGCTTCTGCGCCTGTGCAGAACCAAGATATACGGCAAGCTCTACTGCTGCAACCATATTTTTGCTGTAAGGATTTACTCCTATCGCTTTGGAACCGGCATAAGCCATCATCTGTTTTTCTTCGCCGTTTAAGGTATATGTCGGGAGAGCTGCCGCCCCCATATTTTCCCCGAGGATTTCCCTTACGGAATTCACGTCCCACGAACCGGAGAAAATCGCATTGATGCTTCCGTCACGAAGACCTGCGATACCGGAACCGTCCGCGTCAATCCTGAAATTCGGATTCTGTACCAGCTCAATCAGATAATTGGTAACATCGACCGCCTTCTGTCCTGAAAAATCCACGCCTTTGGACTCGTCTGTTCCGTCTCCGAACAGAGTACATCCATTCCCTACATAGAAGGAAGGCAGATACCACGAATTGGTAAACGGGAAGGACACCACTCCCTTCTCCAGCATGGTATCAAGATTCTTTACGTCCTCCTCCGAAAATACACTTTTGTCATAGTACATGAACCAGGTATTTGTAGTAAACGGAACGCCGTACAAATTATCATCCTTCGTCAGTGAAGTCAGGATTTCCGGTGAGTTGGTACTCTCAATTTCCTCTCTGTACTTACCTCCAAACTTCGCCAGCGCATTGGCATCTGTCATAATCGTCAGTGTATCATTGGCAAACATGAACACGTCTGCGCTTGCCGACGGGTCCTGAGCCACCTGATTGGCAGCCGTAGCTTCATCTGCAACGCCATATACAAAGGTAATATCCCATTCCGGATGCAGTTTGGCAAAATCATTGCAGCTCTTCTGAAGCCATTCACCGCTGTCCTTCGACTGGTCTTCCGACGGAGACCACACCATCAGACGAATCTTTTCTTTTTCCGCAGAAGCTGTACTTTCCGACGGCGCTGCTTTGCACCCTGCAAGAGCTGTCACAGCCAAAACCGATGCCAGTACGCCTGCTATGAGTTTCTTCTTCATAATCTTCCCTCTCTTAATGTTTCGGTTTGTTTCGTTAATGTGAATATAACTCTTTTTCCTGTTTTCGTCAAGAATATATCTTTATCCTCTCACTTATTTCTATTTTCTGCACAATTTTAGGTATTTATTTTTATTCATTTTTTATAATTTCTCGTCCATATATACGTTTACGAAACATATACGAAACTTATTTTTAGATTAGAATTGATTTTCTTCCTGCAATTCTGTATAATGAAAATAACTATTATTTTACAGAAATTCAGGAAGGTATTTATACTTATGGCTACATTACAGGATATTGCAGATAAACTGGGCATTACCAAGGGCACGGTTTCCAAAGCAATCAACAATGCGCCTGATATCAGCGAAACATTACGAAAAACCGTTCTGGACACAGCCGTAGAAATGGGCTATACGAAGCTGCGCCGCCAGAAGACAGATGTCAGAAAGCTGTGTATTATTATCGAAAATATGGAATATCAGGAGAAGCATCATTTCGCCTACGATATTCTCCTTGGCTTCCGCCAGCTCGCAGAACCGGAAGGCTTTCAGGTAGATATTGTCCCTGTAACCGAACAGTTCCAGAAGCACACCCCCTATGAGGTCTTTATGCTCCAGAACGATTATCTCGGTTCTTTTGTAGTAGGATTTTCTCTCAGCGACCCCTGGATGCGCGACTTCAAGACAGCCCAGAGACCAACCGTCCTCTACGATAACTATATTTCCGCCAACTCCTGCACAGCCTCCATCGGCATAGACGACAATGAAGGTATGGAACTTGCAGTAAAACATTTAAAAGATCTGGGGCACCGCAAAATCGGCTATCTCAGCAGCGCTCTCGGCTCCTACATCATGCAGCAGCGATATAAATCCTTCTTTCACGCTATGCGGCAGCATGGGCTGAAAGCAGACCCCGCCTGTTCCGGCGCCACTTATCACATTGTCCAGTGTATTGAGAAGCACCTTCCACGCCTTCTCGACATGGGAATGACAGCTATCATCTGCAGCCACGACCAGATTGCAAACGCCGCTATGCTGCACTGCCAGCAGCTTGGTCTTCGCGTCCCCGGAGATATCAGTATCATCGGCCACGACGACTCGCCTTTCTGCGCTTACACTGCCCCTCCTCTCACCACTATCCGACAGGACCGCATCGAACTGGGGAAATGTGGCTACTATGCGCTTACCAGTCTCCTGAATGAGGTTTCCATCGGAACCATGCTTCTACACGCGAAACTCATTGTACGTAATTCCACAGGTCCTCTTCCTTCCCTCTGTGAAACAGAAAAAAAATAAATCCCTGATAAGAAGAATCCCGGCACAGCTTTACAGCCTGCCGGGATTCCTCCTTAAAAGGGATTTTTATGATTTTTTATTTTTGGTTTAGTTGGAATTATTTACAAAGTTTCTTGAATTCGTCAGCTACGAACTGAACTTTTGTTCCGATAATAACCTGAACTGCAGTTTTGCTTGGTCTGATAACGCCTGCAACACCTGCAGATTTGATAACTTTCTCATTAACCTTTGTATAGTCTTTGATTTCAAGACGAAGTCTTGTGATACAGTTATCGATAGATTTTACGTTTTCTTTACCGCCAACGCCTTCAAGAACAGTTTTTGCTACCTGTGTGTAGTCGTTGTTAGCAAGTTTAACATTTACTTCATCCTCTTCATCGTCTTCACGACCAGGAGTCTTGAGGTCGAATTTCACGATTGCGAAGCGGAATACAAGGTAGAATACAAGGAATGCAGCGATTCCAAGAGGAATGATCAGCCATGTTTTCGCAGCAGCCGGAAGAGATGCTGAGAAAAGAAGGTCAGTTGCTCCTGCTGAGAAGGAGAAACCTGCACGGAAGCCAAGGGCTACAGTAATTACTGTAAAGATACCGTACAGAAGTGCATAAATAACATAAAGTACAGGTGCAAGGAACATGAAACCGAATTCGAACGGCTCAGTAACACCGCAGACAAAGGAACAAACAGCCGCGGAAGCTACAAGACCGATAGCAACTTTTTTCTTGTTGTCTTTTGCACACTGGATCATAGCCAGAGCTGCACCAGGAATACCAAACATCATACATGGGAAGAAACCTGACATATACATACCAAGGCTCCATGTAACGTCTGCGCTTGTCTCGCCTGCCCAGAAATGAGTCAGGTCACCAAGACCGATAGTGTCAAACCAGAATACGTTGTTTAATGCGTGGTGCAGACCTGTCGGAATTAACAGACGGTTCAGGAATGCATAGATACCTGCACCAAAAGCGCCCATGTTAGCGATACCTTCACCGATAGAAATCAGTACGGAGAAGATGATTGGCCATACAAACAGAAGAACAGCGGATACTACGATGGAAACTACGCCTGCAACAATTGCAACGCATCTTTTACCGCTGAAGAATGACAGCCAGTCCGGAAGTTTCGTGCTCTTGAATTTATTGTAGCACGTAGAACCGATAACACCTGCAAGGATACCGATGAATGGGTTTGCAATTTTATCAAATGCCAGTGTATATTTTGTATTGTCAACGATGGAAGGTCTGATTGTGGAAACAAAACCTGTGTTGAGCAGTGTTGTGATCATCAGCCAGGAAGCTAATGCTGCAAGACCTGCTGTACCATCGTTATCGTCTGCCATACCTACACCAACACCGATAACAAACAGAATTGCCATGTTATCAACAAGAGCGCCGCCTGCTTTTACGAGGAACAGACCAAGCTTCTGTGTAAAGCCGGCAATGTCACCACCCTGCATGGTAGCAGGACAAAGCAGATATCCGATACCCATGAGAATACCACAGATCGGAAGACATGCTACAGGAAGCATTAAGGCTTTTCCTAATTTCTGTAAAAATTTCATACTTACTTTTCCTCCTTATCCTTTTCCCTAAATCCCTTTTATCGCAGCAAGAACGCTGACGCGTTCTTGAATTACAGTTCATCCGCCCGTAAGGACCCTGGGTGAACGAAACCGCGTAATTATATTTTAAACCGATTACTCAGAAAGCCCGCGAATCCTGCCGTGGGATTACTGATATGACCGGCTAAAATAGCATAATATGATTATTTCTTAATTGTCAGAATGTCGTCTCCGGGATTTACATCCATGCCGACCATTGCTTCCACATCCTTAAAATCAGGTGTATTGCATACGATAACAGGTGTAATCACATCGTATCCTGCCGCCTTGATTGCTTCAATATCAGCAGTCACAAGAAGGTCGCCTTTCTTTACCTTCGCTCCTGTTTCCGTATGAGCTGTGAAGTGCTCGCCTTTGAGCGCAACTGTGTCAAGTCCGATGTGGACAAGAAGCTCTACGCCGTCGTCTGTTGTAATGCTGACTGCGTGAAGAGTGTCAAAAAGCAGTGTGACCTCACCGTCTGCCGGCGCATAAATGTTGCCGTCTGCCGGAATCACTGCCGCGCCTTTGCCGAGGATTCCCTCACCGAAGGTCGGATCGCTTACCTGTGACAGCTCCACTGCTTTTCCCTTTACAGGGGATCCAATCATGATACCATTTGCTTTTTTCTTGAAAATACCAAACATTTGCTTTCCCTCTTTCTTTCCTTTTTTGGTTACTGTGAACAGTATTTTATTCTTCCATATCCGGCAGCATACACACCCGCTTGATATGAATTGCTAAAAACATCATTTCTTCTCCTGAAATTGTTTCTCCGAAGTTCTCCCTGATATACTCTGCCGCTTTACGGCTGCACTCCAGTTCTTTAGGGTATTTCTTCTGAATCATTGCCAGAAGTTCACTTTCCTGGTCGCTCAGAAGCTCATGGCGGTAAATCCTCTGCGCCAGAAACTTCAGGTGTGTGATGAATCTCTCGTAATGAAGGGATTCTTCGTCAAACTGTATTCCAAAATCCTCTTTCACAATATCCAGTATTCCCTGAATCATCTTCGTCATTGCAAAAGTATCATTTATGCTCGTATCATACTCCGCATTTACGATATGAAGCGCAATAAATCCCGCCTCATCAGCAGTAAAATTCATGCCGAGACGTTTATTCACCAGCTCCACCGCATATTTCCCAAGAAGATACTCCTGCGGATAAAACCGCTTGATTTCCCAGAGAATGGCATTCTGCAGCTTGATTCCCTGTTTCATTCTCTCGATTGCGAAGTTGATATGGTCTGTCAGGGTTACATAAATACTCTGACTGAGCTTCAAATTCATATTCTTCTTTGCATAGGAGATAATATCTGTGGATATCTGCATCCGCTCCAGAGGTATATTCTCCAGAAGTTCCTTAAACTGATCCGCTATCTTACGGTTCTCTATGCGAAAAATCTTCTGTATTTTTTCTTCGTTTACCGGATCTCCGGGATGAGCCTTAAATCCGATTCCTGTCCCCATAACAACGACTTCCTGCCCGCTTTCATCAAAGGCAGAAATCACATTATTATTGATTACCTTCTGAATCTCCATAACATCCCCCAATGTACCTTTCTGTCATAGACAGAATTCTCATTCCTAAGGTAAAAAGCAACTGCAAATCCATTTACGGACATGTTTCGAAAAATAAAAGAATAAAAAAAACCAAACTCCACCCCTGCTCTTGCTGTATCAGCCAGGTATAGAATTTGGTTTTGCCTGCCTCACCAGTAACAATCCGAAAACTTCTTGCCAGTCACCCCGTTCACATTCCAGCGGAATTGTGCCATGTGAACAGTCTCTATATTTTTCTAATCAATACAGCTATATTAGCAAAAATTGTGCAATATGTCAATAGCGAGTTTCAGATTTTCGTTTTTTTGTATAAATTTATGTTAGCGTCGGTATTATTGACTTCCACGATTCTTATTCATAAATATGTATTCAAATGAGCATTATTAGCAATAAAGCGCCGTATTTTTTATTACCATTAGCATCCTCCTCTTTTGAGGTCACAATTTGTGACCTCAATCTTTTTCAATACTCTCAGAATGAACTCTTTTTTCCTGATACGCTGAACAATGTACTGGAAAAGCAGCAGCCAATAACCTTATTGGAGAAAGATTTTTTAGAAGAAGCTGGAACGGAGATTGATTCCGGGGAATAGAAATTATATAATAGATAGTATAACTGCTGAAGAAGCAATGAAAGAATTAACACTGATGCTGTTAGGACGGAACTCTGTATCTCACGCCCACCAAGACAGCACAGCCGAGTATTTATGATCCGCTGGCAGAGTATCAGAAAATTGTGCCGGATGCCATCAACATAGGACACATGAGTATGTGCAAAAAGTCGGATGCCGAAATTCAGAAGGCTATCCAGCAATTTGCGGTGAAACATGGCTTGTTTGGACTGACGACTGCGTTACCTGCCACGCCTAACTTTATAGAATATGAAGCGGTGTACCTGCCGCAAAACCACTCTTTTAAAGAAGAAATCTTGTCCACTGAAAAATTTCCGGCACTGTTCTTGCCATTTGACAAGCTGGATATGATCAAGCGCTGTATTTTGCAGCTCTCAGTGCAAGAATAAGCATAATGTTTACAAGAGCAGAGCGAGAAACAAATATGAAGAATAGGAAGGAAATGAATATGAACGAAGAATATGGGCTAACCCCTTATGAAACAAGGGAAATCCTTTTTTATAAAACTGATAATGGTGAAGTTCGGGTTGAAATCCTTTTATATCAGGAAAACTTGTGGCTGACACAAGCAAAGATGGCAGAATTATTTGAAGTGCAAAAAGCGGCTATTTCAAAACATTTGAAAAATATCTTTGAATCCGGCGAATTGCAGGAAGAAGCAGTTGTTTCCAAAATGGAAACAACTGCGGCAGACGGCAAGCGGTATAATATAAACTATTATAATCTAGATGCCATTATTGCTGTCGGATACCGTGTTAATTCTAAAAAGGCTACGATGTTCCGCATTTGGGCAAATCGAATATTAAAAGAATTTATTATTAAAGGCTATGTGATGGACGATGCACGACTGCGAGAACCGGAAAGCCTCTTTGGTAAGGACTATTTTGAGGAACAGTTGGAGCGCATTCGTGACATTCGCTCCAGTGAACGCCGTTTTTATCAAAAAATCACGGACATTTACTCCCAGTGCAGTGCTGACTATGATGTGAACAGTCCTGTTACAAAAGAGTTTTTTGCCACAGTACAGAATAAGCTTCATTACGCTGTCACTCATCATACGGCGGCTGAGATTGTTTATGGACGAGCCGATAGCACAAAACCAAACATGGGCTTGACAACTTGGAAAAATGCTCCGCAGGGGCGTATTCGCAAGTCAGATGTTTCGATTGCCAAAAACTACTTAAACGAAGAAGAAATGATAAATCTGAATGAGATCGTGACAATGTATCTGGACTATGCCGAAAGACAGGCACGGCGGGGAAATATCATGTATATGCAGGATTGGGTTAATCGTTTGGATGCGTTCCTCCAGTTCAACGAAGAAGATATTTTACATGACAAAGGCAAAGTGACCGCTGCCATCGCAAAGGCGTTTGCAGAAAGTGAATTTGAAAAATTCCGTGTTTTGCAGGACAGAACATATCAGAGTGATTTCGACCGTCTTATGGCAAATATCGAAGAAAACAACAAACAAAATAAATAAATCAGGAAACCATACGCCCGTATTTGCCGGGATGATTGATTGTCTTGTGCTGTTTCTCGTCTCCTTTCCATTTCTTTCACTACCTATAACACCAGACAAGGCGAATATCGGGCACTTGATATTGTTTGATTATCCGATTATTATACCAATAGAATTTGAGGAAAGGAATGTACGCATGAGTAACATATTACTTTTAGAAGATGATATTAGTTTAATAGACGGGCTGCATTACTCTTTAAAATTGTCCGGAAAACGAGCTATATTCCTTTTTACAGCTTGGTTAAAAACCTTCGTTTCTACCTGATAGAGCATAGCTAAATCGCTATCCAGCATTACCTGCTGATTGCGAACAACATATATTAAGTTTTTTATATCTGATTGAGCGAACTCCATTGCCGCAATCTGTGTTTGTTCATCTGCCTGCACCAACGCAATCTGTTCCGTTTTTGACATATTATATTCTCAACCCTTTCAAAACTCAAACTTCCAATTTGGAATGTCAAGTTGAATTCACAATTTGTGACCTCAATCTTTTTCGATACTTTCATTGTACCATACGATAAGCTATTTATCACTTCAAATTCACCTTTCCGCGAAAAAAGAGAGAATGCACATAAGCACATTCTCTCTTTTTTATGATTTGTCACTTCTTGTTCAAAATTAAATTGTTATATTCGGAACTAAATTGTAACTAAACATTTACATGGATTTACGTTCTGCAATTTCTGCCATTTTCGCCTCATTGAGTCTCGTATCTCCGTGTACACGGCTATATGAAAGATAACCGTTCATTCTGTCAATTTTTGTCAGATTTCTGGAACCGCATACAGGACATACGTCCATCTCCAGTTCCTCGTGTCCGCAGTCGTCACAGTATGCAAGAGAAAGGTTTACGCCTTCGTAATAACCAAGAGCCATCGCTCTGCGGATCAGGGTACGGATTGCCTCACGGTTATATCCGATCGGATAACGCACATACTGAATCTTACCTCCATTGCAAAGCTCCCAGAAACGACCTTCCAGATCCTGCTTCTCAATCGGTGTCACATCTTCTGTTACATGACAGTGGAAGCTGTTGCTCACATACGGTCTGTCAGAAACGCCCTCCACAATACCGTACATCTTACGGAACTGTTCCACCTGTAAACCGCAAAGGCTCTCTGCCGGTGTGCCGTAAATTGCGTAAAGGTTACCGTCCTCTTCTTTAAACTGATTTACCTTATTATTAATATATTTCAGCACCTCAAGAGCAAACTGTCCGTCCTCTGTGATGGACTTGCCATTATAAAGCTCCTGAAGCTCATTGAGAGCTGTAATACCAAAGGAAGCTGTCATTGGCTTGAGAATCTTGCCGATTTTTTCGTTCGGCTTGAGATGTCCGCCATAGAAACCGCCCTCGCAGTATGCAAGAGGATTGGTGGAAGCGCGCATCTGTCCAAGATACTCATAGGTGCGGATATGAAGGCTTCGAATCATCTCAAGGTAAAAATCAAGCACCTCATAGAAATCTCTGCTCTCAGCCCGCGCCTTCGCAAGAATCATCGGAAGATGAAGGCTGACTGCGCCTACATTGAAACGTCCCACAAATACCGGAGTATCGTTCTCATCTGCCGGATACATACCTCCGCGCTCATACCACGGGCTTAAGAATGCACGGCATCCCATCGGGCTGATTACCTTGCCATAGCGCTTGTACATACTGGAAATATAACCTTTTCCGGACATGGAAAGCCAGTCCGGATACATAGTCTGCGCAGAACAGTCCACACCTGCTTCAAAAACGTCTTCACAGCATTTACCCTTACCGTGGATATTCTCGTCATAGAGGAACACGATCTTCGGGAAAAGAACCGGTTTCTTGCGACCTTTTTTACCCTGACCGCCTTTATGAACTTCCAGAAGAGAGATACTGCACATTTTTTCGAACTGTTTCTGTCCAAGTCCAAGAGTCACTGTCACGAACGGATAATCGCCGCGTGAAGAACCTACTGTATTGAGCTTATACTCAATTCCCTGCCAGCCCTGGTCGAAGTCTCTTCTGACCTTGTCAAGGGCGTATTCAATGGCTTTCTCTTCTCTTCCCTTCCAGCTCTCGTCAGAATATTTCATAAATTCTTTGATATAGTGGTCATAGCTCTTCTGAGCATAGGGAGCCAGAATCTTGTCTACCTCCGGCACAGTGAAACCGCCGTACTGCTGAGCTGCTGTGCTTAAAATAATATCGCCCATAACGTCAAAAGCAGTATCGAGAGTCTTCGGCTCATTGTACCACACATTTCCCATCTCAAATCCGCCGCTTAATACGGAAGCCACATCGAAAAGACAGCAGTTCATAGTATCAAGACGCGCAGACTGGTCATGGATGTAAATATAACCATCCTTACATGCCTGAAGCTCATTGCGGTTCATAAAGAACTTACGGTAAAGCTCTTTATTCAGTTCATTGAAAATCAGACTTCTCTTTGTGGCAACAAGAGCGCTGTCTGTGTTTGCATTGCTCTTGTCTCCGATATAGCGGATTGCCTGACTCTTCGTATAGACGTCATCCATCATATGAATGAAATCAAGCTTATAGTTTCTGTAATCGCGGTAACTCTTGGCAACTGCCGGATTCACACGCTCCAGAGCGCCCTCTACGATATTGTGCATCTCCTGAATCTCAATCTCATTCTTACCCAGAGAAGCTGCATGTTCCTCTGCGAAACGGCAGATAAAATCCTTCTCCTTATCGGAAAATGTATATAAGATTCTGGCAGCCGACTTGTTTACGGCAGCTACAATCTTCTGGGAATTGAATTCTTCCCTGGTCCCGTCTTTCTTGATCACGTATATCATCGCACTTACCTCACATACTATATATAGTTAATTTATTTATATCGCATCTATTTACGCACCATATCTGGTGTGTCGTTTACAAAGTATAGCACATCGTACATGAAAAAGAAAGTACCAAACCCTATATCCCGGTCAATTCGTCATATTGCTCAATCAGGAACATCATCACATAATTATTTTTATCGTCATAGCCGTTAACAAAAAGGCGGTCTCCCTCGTGAAGTTCAAGGACTATCTGGTTCTCCTCGTCATCAAATTCATAGAAGACCTCATTTTTTCCAGATTCGGCATATTGCACAAGAATCTCCATGTAACCATAAGGAACCTCCAAAACGTATTCCCCGGGCATGACCATTCCCTGATCAAAGGTATCTCCCACCTCAATCTCCGACTGCGTACTGTCCATAAGTCCCATAAGGAGAAGTTCTTCTGTATCAATATAGCCTTTCACCGCCTTTTTGACCTCACGTGCCTGTCCTGTCTCATACTTTTCTTTTATGTATCCTACCGCTGAAGGGACAATTGCAAGCACAAGAACCACTACTGTCAGAATAACAGCAAGACGAGAATGCGTCTTCGCGCTTTTCTGCATTTTACCAAGTTCAGCCGCCTGTCTTCTCTGACGGATTCTCTCATCCAGAGCCTTCCCCACCTCACTCTTATCCTGTGTCTTTTTTCTGTCAGAAATCGGTATCTGAGCCTGCTTCATCTGCGCTCTCGCCTTCGTCGAAGCATGTTTATAATGCTCGCTTTCGCTCTCATTCAGATGATACAGAATCTCATCCCGCTTATACGGCATTCCGCATAATTTACACCTTCCATTGACGATTGGACCATCACAGACCTGACATCTCGCCATATATTTCCCTCCTTTACTCCGCGCAGCGCGTATATTTCAGATTACAAATCTTTCTCTAGTAGATATGGGGATTACTCCCCATACCCCTACACAAAACCGTACGTG
>CATXEA010000002.1 GCA_958367245.1 uncultured Blautia sp. | reverse complement strand
GTTATCAGTCTACACCATCGGTTTTCTTAAGTCCAGCTGACCCTTGAACAGTAACGTGAATAGGGAGCAGGACATAACAATTTGAGCGCAGCAGTTGACTTTTTACAACCGAAAATATATAATGATGAAAGAAAAATACAAATAAAAGAAGAGCATTTTCAGGAAGAAGGGTGGAAGTCCCTCGCAAGTCCGTTACTGTAAAAGCCAGATACTGGATGTTCTTTTGGGAAGGGAGAGAACCTGCGGCAACCGGGGGATTTCCAAAGATGTAGTTAGAAGAGTTTTTGTTGTCCGGCAAAAACTCTTTTTTTCGATTTTAGAGACAATATCTCAACAAAGGAGAGAAGCAACATGGGAAATGGTCTGGAAGACCTGTATGTCATCCGCGGGAATAAGAAACTCAGATTCGGGTATACCACAGGTTCCTGTGCAGCGGCAGCCTGCAAAGGAGCTGCGAAAATGCTCCTTGGAGGCAAACAGATAGAAACGGTAGAATTAATGACTCCAAAGGGAATTCTCTTGTCTCTGCATCTGGAGGAAATTAAACAGGAGGAAAGCGCCGTAACCTGCGCAGTTCGAAAGGACGGGGGAGACGATCCGGATACTACGAATGGTCTTCTGATTTTTGCCAGAGTAGAAAAAAGAGCAGAAGCAGGGATTCATCTTGACGGAGGAATCGGAGTAGGAAGGGTGACCAGGCCCGGGCTGTCTCAGAAAATCGGAGAAGCAGCTATTAATCCGGTTCCCAGAGCCATGATTTTGAAGGCAGCAGAAGAGAGCTGCCGGGAATACGGTTACGAGGGCGGGCTTGCCATCACTGTTTTTGTCCCAAATGGAGAGGAAGCAGCGAAAAAAACTTTCAATCCAAGACTGGGAATCGTGGGAGGAATCTCGATTCTGGGAACTTCGGGAATCGTAGAGCCTATGAGCGAGGCTGCTCTGATTGAGAGCATCCGTGTGGAAATGCGTCAGCGCCATGCCCAGGGAGAGGAGTATATTCTTGCCACACCGGGAAATTATGGGGCTGACTATCTCAGAGAGCATATGAATCTCCCCTATGAGAAGAATATTAAGTGCAGCAACTATGTGGGAGAGACGATTGACATGGCAATTGATATGGGAGTAAAGGGAATCCTCTTTGTAGCCCATATCGGGAAATTTATAAAAGTTGCAGCAGGAATTATGAATACCCATTCTCACAGCGCAGATGCAAGAATGGAGACTATCGCATCCAATGCAATCCGTGCAGGAGCGCCCCTTGAGTGTGCAAAGAAAATCCTTGAGGGAACAACGACGGACGAAGCGCTTGCTATTCTTTCGGAGTATGGATTTTTGGAAAAAACTATGGACGAGATTTTGACCCGTATCCAGTATTATCTTAATCACCGCTCCTATTCTCAGATCCTTCTCGGAGCAGTGGTTTTTAATAATACTTACGGATATCTGGGACAGACAGAGGATGCGGCGAAGCTGATTTGCCTGATAAATAAAAAGTGAAAAAATGATATAAAGGAGAGAAAGGAATATGGTACATTTCGTAGGAGCAGGTCCGGGAGCGCCGGATTTAATTACAGTCAGAGGAAAAGCGTTACTGGAGGAAGCGGATGTGGTCATTTATGCAGGCTCACTTGTGAATCCGCAGCTTCTGGAGTATACAAAGGATATCTGCACCATTCATAACAGCGCCAGAATGACTCTGGAAGAGGTTATTTCTGTTATGGAAAAAGCAGAGGCAGCAGGAAAGACTACTGTCCGTCTTCACACAGGCGACCCCTGTATTTATGGCGCTATCCGTGAGCAGATGGACATTCTGGATGAGAAAGGCATTGCTTACGATTATTGTCCGGGTGTCAGCGCTTTCTGTGGCGCTGCCAGCGCGCTGAATCTGGAATACACCCTGCCGGAGATTTCCCAGAGTGTTGTAATCACCAGAATGGAGGGAAGAACTCCGGTTCCGTCAAAGGAGAGCATTCAGTCCTTTGCAGCACACAATGCGTCTATGGTTATTTTCCTGAGCACAGGTATGCTGGAAGAACTGAGCCGCCGTCTCATTGAAGGCGGATATACGGCAGATACTCCGGCTGCCATTGTTTATAAGGCAACCTGGCCGGATGAGAAAAAATTTATCTGTACAGTAGGAACTCTTGCGCAGACAGCCAAAGAAAATGATATTACAAAGACAGCCCTTATGATTATCGGGGACACGGTAGCTGCTGCGCATTACGAGCGTTCCAAACTCTATGACCCGACTTTTACCACAGAGTTTCGGGAAGCGACAAAATAAGAAGGTCAGTTTTTTATGAAAATAGCAATGATATGTTTCAGTCTCACAGGCTTTGCAACAGGCATCCGCTTAAAGGAAGCATTGGAAACTGAAAATTACCGGGTTACACTGGATAAAAAAAGCAGATACCTGCCGGATGCCATTGCGTACAGTACAGGGGAGTGGGTAGCGGAGCAGTTTCAAAAAGCTGACGCCCTGATTTTCATCGGAGCCTGTGGAATTGCAGTGAGAAGCATTGCCCCTTATATTGTGAGCAAGAAAAAAGATCCGGCAGTGCTTGTAGTTGACGAATGCGGGAAATTTGTGATTTCCCTTCTGTCCGGACATCTTGGAGGGGCAAATGAATTAACGGAAATGGTTTCCGGAGTTCTTGGCGCCCAGAGTGTTGTGACAACTGCCACAGATTTGCACGGCAGATTTGCAGTGGATGTTTTTGCAAAGAAAAATCAGGCGGGAATCCGGAACATGACAGCGGCAAAGGAAGTTTCAGCGGCAATCCTTGCAGGAGAGCCGGTTGGGTTTTACAGCGAATTTCCGTGGGAGGGAGAGCTTCCCGATGGTCTGGTTCTTTGTGATAAAAATGGCTTTCCTGCAGATGAGGAAAGCGCCGGGGAAGTTCCGGAAGCGGGCGTGGCTGTGACCATTCACAAAAGCTGTCAGCCATTTCCTTCCACAACAACGGTAATTCCTAAGGTTTTGTATCTGGGAATGGGCTGTAAAAAAGGAAGAGACAGGGAAACCATTGCCAATGAAGCGCAAAAAATGCTGAACAGAAATGATTTTTACAAAGAAGCATTTCAAAAAATTGCAAGTATTGATTTAAAAAAAGAAGAACAGGGAATCCTTTCTCTGGCTGAGAGCTGGGGGATTCCCTTTGAGACATACAGTTCGCAGGAGCTTCTGGCAGCGCCGGGAGAGTTTACTCCTTCTGATTTTGTACAGGGAGTCACAGGGGTGGATAACGTCTGCGAGCGAAGCGCAGTCCTTGCAGCAGATAAGGGCAGGCTGATTCAGAAAAAAAGAGGCGAAAACGGCGTGACAACAGCCGTGGCAGCGAAAGAATGGAGGATACATTTTGAATAAATTATATGTAATCGGTATTGGTCCCGGAGCATACGACCAGATGACGGGAAAAGCAATCCGGGCAATGAATGAGAGTGATGTTATCATCGGTTATACCGTATATGTAGACCTTGTAAAAGATTATTTTCCGGGAAAAGAATTTCTCACCACACCTATGAAAAAAGAAGTAGACCGCTGTGTCCTTGCTTTTGAGGAGGCAAAAAAAGGAAAAACCGTTTCCATGATTTGCAGCGGCGATGCAGGAGTTTACGGAATGGCAGGTCTTATGTACGAGGTTGGTGTGAATTATCCGGAAACCCGATTGGAAATCATCCCCGGTGTAACTGCAGCTCTGGGAGGAGCCGCAGTTCTTGGCGCGCCGCTGATTCACGATTTCTGTCTGATTAGCTTAAGCGACCTTCTTACACCGTGGGAAAAAATCGAGGCAAGACTTCTGGCAGCAGCCAAGGCTGATTTCGCAGTCTGCCTTTACAACCCATCCAGTAAGAAACGTCACGATTACCTTCAGAAAGCCTGCGATTTGATGATGAAGTACAAGTCTCCGGAAACAATCTGCGGAATTGTCTCAAATATCGCAAGAGAGGGAGAAGAATCCCGTGTTATGACCTTAAAAGAACTGCGTGACACAAAAGTAGATATGTTTACCACTGTATTTGTGGGAAATTCCGAGACAAAAGAACTGAATCATAAAATGGTAACGCCAAGAGGATACAGAAATGTATAAAGTCCTTGTTTTTGCAGGTACGACGGAGGGCTATGAAATCAGCCGTTTTCTGGCAAAATACGAAGTGCCTGCGTATGTGTGTACAGCAACAGACTATGGTGGAAAGGCTCTGGAAGAAACCCGGTATCTTAAGGTAAGCTCTGGAAGACTGGACGAAGAAAAAATGGAAGAGCTTTTTCGGGAAGTAAACCCGGAAATTATTCTGGATGCGACTCACCCCTATGCAGCAGAGGTGACGGCAAATATAAGAAATGCCTGTGAAAAGACAGGTTTTCCCTGCCTTCGTGTACTGAGAGAAGAAGGGAAACAGGAAAGACAGGCAGTCTACATGGAATCTACGGAAGCTGCGGCAGAGTATTTAAAAGGGACACAGGGAAACGTACTTCTCACAACAGGAAGTAAGGAGCTGAATAAATTTACAGAGATTCCCGATTATCAGAACCGGCTGTTTGCCCGGGTTTTATCCCTGCCCTCTGTTACTGAAGCCTGCAGTCGTATGGGATTTGAGGGAAAACATCTCATCGGAATGCAGGGGCCTTTCAGTAAGGAGTTAAACACAGCCATGCTCCGCCAGTTTGACTGTAAATACCTTGTGACAAAGGATACGGGAAAGGCAGGAGGCTTTCAGGAAAAAATCGAGGCTGCTCTGGAATGCGGCGTCACTCCTGTTATTATCGGAAGACCTGTAAAGGAAGAAGGAATGTCTCTGGCAGAATGCAAAGCATATCTGACAAAGAAGTTTCAGATAGACAGAAAGCCTTACATTACACTTCTTGGAATCGGCATGGGCAGCGAGGGTACTTTTACAGTAGAAGGAAGACAGGCGGCAGAGCAGGCAGATTTACTTATCGGCGCAAAGCGGATGGTAGAAGCTGCTGCGTTGCCGGGACAGAAAATCCTCTGTGAATATCGAAGCGAGGTTATTGCAGACTACATAAAAAAGCATCCGGAATACGACAGGATTGTGATTGTTTTATCGGGAGATGTTGGTTTTTACAGTGGGGCGAAAAAACTGGTGGAGCTTTTAAATGGAGAGGTGGAAATCCTTTGCGGAATATCATCTGTAAACTATTTTATGGCAAAAATCGGTTTGTCATGGGAGGATGCAAAAATCCTCAGCGCTCATGGAAAAAGCTGCAATCTGATTCATTATATCAGGCATAATCAGAAAGTGTTTTCTATTTTAGGAACAGGGGACAGCGTGGCAGAACTGGCGAAAAAGCTGGTGTCTTATGGAATGGGGGAGGTTACTCTTTATGTGGGAGAACGCCTTTCCTATAAAGACGAGGCTGTTTTTTCAAAAAAAGCCAGAGAGCTTACGAAGTATCAGGGAGATGCCCTGAGTGTTATCTGTGCATACAACGTGGAGGCTGTACCTCAAAATACAGTTCATGGAATTCCCGATGAGGAATTTATAAGGGGAAAAGCGCCTATGACGAAAGAAGAGGTGCGTACAGTTTCTCTTTCCAAATTAAAGCTTCAGGAGGATTCCGTCTGTTATGATGTGGGAGCGGGAACAGGATCTGTTTCTGTGGAAATGGCGTTATGCGCCCATCAGGGACAGGTTTATGCCATCGAAAAAAAGGAGGAAGCCACAGAGCTTCTGAAAAAGAATAAGCAGAAATTTGCAGCGGATAATCTGACAATCGTTTCCGGACTGGCGCCTGAGGCTATGAGAGATCTTCCTGCGCCGACCCACGCTTTTATCGGAGGTTCTTCCGGAAATCTGAAAGAAATCGTAAGGGAGCTTCTTGAGAAAAATAAAAAAGTCCGAATGGTAATAAACTGTATCACTCTTGAGACAGTATCGGAAGCGCTGGAAACCGCAAGGGAGTTTGAGTTTCAAATCGGCGAGATTGTTCAGCTTGGGGCAGCCCGCTCAAAGGAAGTCGGACGCTATCATATGATGATGGGAGAAAATCCGATTTATATTATTACACTTCAGAATCCGGGAAAGGAGACGCTATGAAAATACCGAGAATCCTTCTGGCAGCAGGAGCCAGCGGAAGCGGCAAAACCCTGATTACCTGCGGACTTCTTCAGGCGCTTGTGAACAGGGGCATGAAAGTGGCTTCTTTTAAGTGCGGGCCGGATTATATTGACCCTATGTTTCACTCAAAAGTTATTGGGACAAAATCCAGAAATCTTGATACTTTTTTTACAGGAAGGGAAAAAACGAGAGAGCTTCTGGCAGTAAACAGTGAGGGATGTGACATTGCTGTTATGGAAGGCGTTATGGGCTATTATGACGGAGTGGGCGGAATTTCCACTATGGCAAGCGCTTACGATTTGGCTGACAGCACGGATACGCCGGTGATTCTCATAGTAAACAGCAAGGGGATGAGTCTTTCTCTTCTTGCCTATATCAAAGGATTTCTGGAATACAAAAAGGACAGTCACATTAAGGGAGTTATCTTTAATCAGATGTCGCCTATGCTTTATCAGCGGATGAAAGAGGCTGTGGAAAAGGAACTGGGAATTTCCGTATACGGCTATGTTCCAAAGGTGGAGGACTGTGTGATAGAGAGTCGCCATCTGGGGCTTGTCCTTCCGGAGGAAATTCCGGAATTAAAAGACCGATTGGTGCGTCTTGCTGATATTCTGGAAAAAAGTCTGGATATAGACGGGATTTTAAGCCTTGCATCAGGGGCAAAGGAGCTGGAAAACCCTGTAGAAAAGGAAGGAGCGGAAATATCCTCATGGAAGCTTCCCAAGAGAGTGCGTCTGGCAGTAGCCGATGACGAAGCTTTTTGCTTCTTTTATGAGGACAACCTTCGCCTTCTGGAGGAGATGGGAGCGGAGCTTGTGAGGTTTTCCCCCATGCGGGACTCAGGAGTGCCGCAAAACACGGACGGGCTTCTTCTGTATGGAGGATATCCGGAATTAAATGCCAAAAAACTGGAAGACAATCATTCTATGCGAAAGGATATCAGAGAAAAAATTTTGTCTGGAATGCCCTGTATGGCAGAGTGCGGCGGCTTTATGTACCTTCACGAAGAGATGGAGGATATGGAGGGAAAACTTCGCCGTATGGCAGGGGTGATTTCCGGAAAAGCATACAGAACACCAAAACTTTCAAGGTTCGGATATATTACGCTTACCCTGAAAGAAGGGGAAACTGTTTTCGGGGTGAATCCCGGAAAACTGCCTGCCCATGAGTTTCATTATTTTGATTCAGAGAACTGTGGCGCTTCCTTTCGCGCAGATAAGCCGCTAAGTAAAAGAGGCTGGGACTGTATCCACGGAAGTGACCGCCTGATGGCAGGCTTTCCCCATCTTTACTATTACGGAAATCCCCGTCTTGCACAGGCTTTTCTGGAAAAATGTCTGGAATACAAAAAAGAACGGCAGGGAGGAAATGCTCATGTATAGTCTCATTGCTCTGGCAGCAGGTTTTTTCATAGATTTACTGATTGGGGATCCAAGATGGCTTTACCATCCTGTCTGTATAATTGGAAATCTGATTTCCTTTCTGGAGAAGGGAATACGCAGAATCTTTCCGAAATCAAAAAGAGGAGAACTGGTGGGAGGCGTTCTTGAGGTGGTTCTTGTCTGTGCGCTGAGTTTCGGTATTCCGTTTCTGGCTGTGCGCTTTTTGTACGGGATTTCTGTCTGGGCAGGGCTTGCGCTGGAAACTTTCTGGTGCAGTCAGCTTCTGGCGACCAAATCCCTGAAAACAGAAAGTATGAAGGTTTATGACAGACTGAAAAACGGGACAATTGAGGAAGCCCGTTATGCAGTTTCCATGATTGTAGGCAGAGATACGCAGGAGCTTACAGAAGAGGGAGTGACAAAAGCAGCGGTAGAGACAATTGCAGAAAATTCCTCAGATGGAATCATTGCCCCCATGTTTTATATGGCAATCGGCGGAATCGGACTGATGTTCCTTTACAAAGGCATTAATACAATGGATTCCATGCTCGGCTACAAAAATGAAAAATATCTGTATTTTGGGCGTTTTGCTGCAAAGCTTGACGATGCGGCAAACTATATTCCGGCGAGAATATCCGGCTGGCTCATGGCTTTTGCCACTGTTTTTGTTGGAATGGATACGAAGAATGCCATAAAGATTTACAGAAGAGACAAACGCAATCATGCAAGCCCCAATTCCGCGCAGACAGAAGCTGCAATGGCAGGCGCTCTTGGAGTCCAGCTTGCAGGAAATGCATATTATTTTGGAAAATTATACGAAAAACCGACAATAGGCGATAAGAGAAGAGAAGTAGAATCGGAAGATATAAAAAGAGCCAACCGCCTTCTCTACGCAACCTGTTTTCTTGGACTGGCGGTTTTTCTGGGAGCAGCTCTGGGAATCAGGATGCTCTGATACATAGGAGACGAAACAATGATGAAACGCGTACACGGCGGAGATGTTTATAAATATAAAAACTGTCTGGACTTTTCTGCAAACTGTAACCCTCTTGGGACGCCTGAGAGGGTGAAGCAGGCGATTATCGAAAGTGTGGAAAGGCTGGAGGATTACCCTGAGGTGGGCTGCGGGAGATTGAAAGAAGCCATTGCTCAGTATGAACAGGTTGAGAAGGAAGAGGTAATCTGCGGAAATGGAGCTGCAGAACTGATTTTTTCTCTGTGCAGGGCGAAAAAACCGAAAAAAGCCCTTCTTCCTGCGCCCACTTTTGCGGAATATGAGCAGGCGCTTTCCAGTGTGGGTTGTGAAATCCGATATTTTTTTCTGGAAGAGAAAGAGGATTTCAGGGTAAAAGAAGCTTATCTGGAAGCGCTTACAGATGATCTGGATATCCTGTTTCTCTGCAATCCCAATAATCCTACAGGAATTCTTATGGAGCGTGATTTTCTGGAAAAGGTTCTGGTTCGCTGCAGGGATAAGGGCATCTTCGCAGTAGTGGACGAGTGTTTTCTGGATTTCATCAGAGAGCCGGAGAATTATACGCTGAAGGCATATCTGAAAGAATATAAAAATCTGTTTATTCTGAAAGCTTTTACAAAGCGCTATGCCATTGCAGGGGTCCGTCTGGGGTACGGGTTTTGCGCGGATGAAAGAATTCTTGAGCAGATGGAGCTTATGACACAGCCCTGGAATGTATCTGCTATGGCTCAGGCAGCAGGACTTGCAGCCCTGAAAGAAACGGATTATGTAGAAGCAGGACGAAAGCTCGTCTTTGAGGAAGCGGCATATCTGAAAAGAGAAATGGAGAAGCTGGGGCTTAAGGTTTTTCCCTCTCAGGCAAATTATATCTTTTTTAAAGGACCGGAGAAGCTTTTTGAGCAGTGTGTGGAAAAAGGAATTCTGATTCGCGACTGCAGCAATTATCCGGGGCTTTCAAAAGGATATTTCCGGGTGGCAGTGAAGCGTCACGAAAAGAATGTGAAACTGATCGAAGCCCTTAAGGAAATCGTACAGAAGTGAGGTTACAGTATGGCAAAAGCAATTATGGTGCAGGGAACAATGTCCAACGCAGGAAAAAGCCTTCTGGCAGCAGGGCTCTGCAGGATTTTTAAACAGGACGGCTATCGTGTAGCGCCTTTTAAATCCCAGAACATGGCGCTCAATTCCTATATTACGGAGGAAGGACTGGAGATGGGACGCGCCCAGGTGATGCAGGCGGAGGCTGCGGGAATTGCTCCTTCCGTTCTTATGAATCCGATTCTCCTGAAGCCTACAAACGATGTGGGTTCTCAGGTCATCGTAAACGGGGAAGTTCTGGGGAATATGAGCGCAAGGGAGTATTTCCAATACAAAAAGAAGCTGGTTCCGGATATTATGAAAGCGTATCAGAAGCTGGCGGATACGCATGATATTATTGTGATTGAAGGAGCAGGAAGTCCGGCGGAAATCAATTTAAAAAATGAAGATATTGTAAATATGGGAATGGCAAAGATGGCGAAAGCGCCGGTTCTCCTTGTTGGCGATATAGACAGAGGAGGAGTTTTTGCCCAGCTTATCGGCACGGTGGAGCTTCTGGAAGAGGATGAAAGAGCTATGGTAAAAGGGCTTATCATCAATAAGTTCAGGGGAGACAAGTCCATTCTTGACCCTGGAGTGGAGATGTTGGAAAAGAAAAGCCGTATTCCGGTTGTTGGTGTAGCGCCTTATATGAATATTCAGGTAGAGGATGAAGACAGTCTTACAGAGCGCTTTCACAGTGGACAGAAAACAGACCTGATTGATATTGCAGTTATCCGTGTGCCGAGAATTTCCAATTTCACAGACTTTAATCCTCTGGAAAGCATATCCGGCGTTTCTCTGCGTTATGTGAAAAATCCGGGAGAACTGAAAAATCCGGATATGATTATCCTGCCCGGAACAAAAAATACTATGGAAGATTTGCTGTGGATGAGAGAAAGCGGAATGGAGGCTGCAGTTCTTAAAAAAGCAGCAGAGGGAAAGCTTATTTTCGGAATCTGCGGCGGTTATCAGATGCTGGGAGAGAGCCTGAGCGACCCGTTCGGAGTAGAAGCAGGAGGAACCATCCGGGGTATGGGACTTCTTCCTATGGAGACTGTTTTTGCCCGTGAGAAAACAAGAACCAGAGTTTCCGGAGAGTTTTGCAGCCTGACAGGGGAGCTGTCAGCTTTAAGCGGAGCAAAGGTGGAAGGATATGAGATTCACATGGGAAAAACGCTGATTAAGGAAGAGGCAAAAAGAGCCGTAATCTTAAAAGACCATGTGACAGGAGAGGAAAAGACAGACGGCGCGTATCTGAATAATGTATGCGGAACTTATGTCCACGGCGTGTTTGACAGGGAGGAAGCGGCAGAAGGAATCATCAGAGTGATTGGCGAGAAAAAGGGAATCGACGTTTCACAGATGGAAGGAATCGACTTTGCCGCATTTAAGGAGAGCCAGTATGACATTCTTGCAGAAGAACTCCGCAAACATCTGGACATGAAAAAAATATATGAGATTCTGGAGCAGGGAATATGAAAGTAGAATTAGAAAATGTAAAACCTATGGACATTGAGAAGCGCAGTTTTGAGATTATCACAGAAGAGCTGGGGGACATGGAGCTGACTCCCGGCACAGAGCCTGTTGTGAAGCGGTGTATTCACACAAGCGCGGATTTCGATTATGCCAAAAATCTGTGTTTTTCCGAACATGCGGTGGAAAAAGCAATAGAAGCTATTAAAAACGGAGCCTGTATCGTGACAGATACCCAAATGGCAAAAGCAGGGATTAACAAACGGGCTCTTGCCAGATACGGAGGAGAGGTATACTGCTTTATGTCCGATGAGGATGTGGCGGAAATGGCAAAGAAAAATAAAACGACAAGGGCGACTGCAAGTATGGATAAGGCTGCGTCTCTTGACAGAAAACTGATTTTTGCTATCGGAAATGCGCCCACTGCTCTGGTCCGCCTTTATGAGCTGATTCAGGAGGGAAAAATAAACCCGCAGTTAATTATCGGCGTTCCCGTAGGATTTGTAAATGTGGTGCAGTCCAAGGAACTGATTATGGAGACAGAAACGCCGTATATTGTGGCAAGGGGACGAAAAGGCGGCAGCAACATTGCAGCCTGTATCTGCAATGCGCTGCTTTATATGATTGATAATAAAAGAGATTAAATTTGTGACAGTTCTTTCAGAAGTCTGCAGGCTGGAATGAAATCCTCTGCAGGCATGGAAGAGCAGGACAGGATAACGGTGACTTCGCCTTCGGATTCTCTGAGGTGCTGTAGGCGCAGACCTTCTGTTTTGGCTTTTTTTATCAGAGAAGCTGCGCTGTGGGGAGTTTGCAGAGTCAGGGCAAGGCTGGTGCCGGCTGCGCCAATCTGTACAGGAGCGTCTGCGCCGAAAATTTCTCTGACTGCAGCGAGAAGGCTTTTTAATTTCTGGGCATATAACCGCTTCAGCCTGCGGGTCTGTGAAGCAAGATGACCGTCGCGGATAAACTGACACAGAGCAATCTGTTCGGCTTTGGAAGCTGTCTGGTTATATCGGGCGGCTTTTTGACGGTAAAGCGCAGAGAGTTCAGGGGGCAGTACCATGAAGCTGATGCGGATGGAGGGGAGCAGAAGTCTGGAAAAGGTGCCGAGATAGACAACTCCGTCTCCTCCTGCAAGACTGAACAGAGAGGGCGTTGGCTTCTGGAGGTAAACAAATTCATTTTCGAAATCATCCTCAATGATCAGGCTTCCTCTGGAAAAAGCATGGCGCAGCAGCTCCAGTCTGCGGGAAACAGGCATAATCTCACCCCATTTTGTCATGTGCGCAGGGGAAACGTAAATAACATCGCTGTTTTTGTTTCTGTATGTAATCCGGAAACCGTAATCTTCAAATATCGCGCTGCCCTGAATGAAGGAAGGAGTCGGGAAAGATACATTCTTTTTTTCCTTCAGGAGAGGACAGAGAATATGCAGAAGGCTTTGAATTCCGGCTCCTATTACAATATCGTCTGCACTGCACAGGATATTCCTGTGCTCGCGGATGTAGTCTGCCAGCGTACAGCGAAAATCCCATTCGCCCTGAGGTTCGCCGTAGGAGAGAAGACGGTCATCCTGACGCAGAGCGCTTTTGATATAACGCCGCCACAAATCGAAGCGGAAGCTTTCTCTGTCAACGCCGCTGGATGCGAAATCATAGCGGTATTCCGGCTCTTTGGCGGGCTCTTCTCTGGCAGGCAGAATGTGACGGGCTGCAATATCTGTTACATAATACCCGCTCTGGGCTTTTGCGATAATATAGCCGTCGGCAGCAAGCTGGAGATAGGCATTTTCGATGGTGGTACGGCTTAATTTGAGTTCCTGTGAGCATTTCCTCAGAGAGGGCATTTTGCTTCCGGAAAGAAGCTTTTGCTCAAGAATTAGGTTTTTGTAATAGTGATACACTTCCAGATATAAATGTTCTGTTTTGTTTTTTTTATCTAATTGAAGTTCCATAACTGACCTCTTGAAATTGGTTTAAAATGGATAAAATAAAAGGTACAAAAACAATTGTATAACACAGGAACAAGTTCCGTCAAGACTGTTGTTTACCAGACAGTTACGATTGACATTAATATGAGAACTGTTTATGATGTTACTGTGAAGGTAATGGTTTATCATAGACAGTATCATGAAAAATTGAATTCACGAAGGAGAAAAGCAATGAGCATTTCCATGATTGGGATTGACCATACAGCCGCGTCTGTGGATATTCGCGCAGTTTTTGCATTTACCCGCAAAAATGTAGGCGAGGCTATGGAAAAAATAAAAGAGAAAAAGGGAATTCACGGGTGTATTATCCTGTCTACCTGTAACCGTCTGGAGGTATGGGCGAGTATGGAGGATGACAGCGATATTTCTCTGTATGACTGTCTGTGTGAGGTGAAAGGCGTCCGGGATGCTTCCTATTATCAGTATTTCGTGGAGCGGAAAGAGAAAGAAGCTGCAGAGCATCTTTTTTATCTGACTGCAGGTCTGAAATCTCAGATTATGGGAGAGGATCAGATTCTTACGCAGGTTAAGGATGCTCTTAATCTGGCAAGAGAACATTTTGCTGCAGACGGCGTGTTGGAGGTTTTGTTCCGCATGGCAGTGACTGCCGGGAAAAAAATCAAGACAGAGGTGCCTTTTTCTCACGGAAATCCTTCGGTCATCCATCAGGCTGTGAAATTTCTGGCGTCTCAGGGATATTATCTTCGGGATAAAGTGTGTATGGTAATTGGAAACGGCGAGATGGGAAAGGTGGCGGCTCAGGTATTAAGAGAAGCAGGAGCCGACGTTACAGTGACGATCCGCCAGTACAGAAGTGGTATGGTAAACATTCCTTTTGGATGCAAGAGAATCAATTACGGAGAAAGAATGGATTATCTGCCAAAGTGCGATCTTGTGGTGAGCGCCACAGCAAGTCCGAACTTTACTTTGCGGGAAGAGCTGTTTGAGCAAACAAAGCTGTATAAGACGCTGATTCTGATTGATTTGGCAGTGCCGAGAGATATTGAGCCTGAAATAGGAAGGATGGAAGGCGTCACCCTTTACGATATGGACAGCTTTCACACAGATGAGGTACCTGAGGAGCTGCAGGAGCATCTGACAGCTGCGGGTGCCATTGTACAGGCGCACATGGAGGAATTTTACCAGTGGCTTGACGGGCGTGACGTTATCCCCAGAATTCAGGAAATCAAAGAAGAGGCAGTTCAGGACTTAAACCTTCGTATTATGAAAATACTGAAGAACACACCGATGGAAGAAAAAGACAGAGAGCGCCTTTTAAAGGCAGTGGATACGGCTGCCGGAAAGGTGGTAAATAAGCTGATTTTCGGTCTTCGCGACAGTCTGAATCAGGAAGCCTTCCTGGAGTGTGTTGCAGGACTGGAGAAGTTATATGAAGATTAAAAATTATTTTCCAATGTTTGTGGATTTATCGGATAAAAATATTGTGGTAGTGGGAGGCGGAACGATTGCTGCGAGACGGATAAAAACCCTGCTTTCCTTTACCAGAAATATTTCCGTTGTGGCAGCGCAGGCGTCGCCGGAGGTTCTGGAGCTTGGCAAGGCCGGGCTGATTGAGCTGAAGGTGCGCCCTGTGAAGAGGAGCGATTTTTTTGCTGCTTATATGGTCATCGCAGCGACGAATGACAGAAAATTAAATGACGATATTTACAGAGTGTGCAAAAAAGAGGGAATCTATGTAAATGTAGCCAGTGACAAAGAGAAGTGTGATTTTTATTTTCCGGGAATCATTATGGAGGACGAGCTTGTGGTAGGTATTACAGCCAGCGGTCTTGACCATAAGAAGGCGAAAAGAGTCCGGGAAGAAATTCAGAGTGTTCTGGAAAGAATCCAGAAGGAGGAGAATGATGGATAAGCTTATAATAGGCAGCAGAGACAGCGCCCTTGCCGTACTGCAGAGCGAGATGGTAAGAAGCTGGCTTGTGAAGAAGAATCCGGAAATGGATGTGGAAATCCTTACTATGAAAACCACAGGAGATTTAATCCTTGACCGTACGCTTGATAAAGTAGGGGGAAAAGGTCTTTTTGTAAAGGAGCTTGACCGTGCGCTTCTGGATGGAAGAAGCCATATTTCCGTACACAGTTTAAAGGATATGCCTATGGAGGTTTCAGAGGAGCTTCCTCTTCTTGCTTTTTCCGAAAGGGAAGACGCAAGGGACGTTCTTGTTTTGCCTAAGGGCGCGTCAGAGCTTGATAAAACCAAACCGCTGGGCTGTTCCAGTTTAAGGAGAACCCTGCAGTTAAAAGAGTTGTATCCGGATATGGAAGTAAAAAGCATTCGCGGAAATCTTCAGACAAGGCTTCGCAAACTGGATGCAGGGGAATATTCTGGTCTGATTCTTGCTGCGGCAGGACTGAAGCGTCTGGGACTTGAAGAAAGAATCTTCCGGTATTTTACTCCGGATGAAATGATTCCGGCAGCAGGGCAGGGAATCCTTGCCGTACAGGGACGAAGAGGACTGGATTACAGTTGTCTGGATGGATATTGCGATGAAAACGCATGGATTTGCGGAAGTGCAGAACGCGCATATGTGCGCTTCCTCAACGGAGGCTGCTCTTCTCCTGTGGCTGCTTATGCGCAGACAGACGGAAAGTCTGTTCATATCAGAGGGCTTTATTATAATGAAGAAGATGCAACATGGCGAAAGGGAGAAATCCGCGGGTCTGCGAAAGACGGGGAAGCTCTTGGAATCGCTCTTGCGAAAGAACTGAAGGAATCCTGTAAAGGCGGTGACAGATAATGGCAGTTGGAAAAGTTTGGCTGGTAGGCGCAGGTCCGGGAGACATCGGGCTTTTTACTCTGAAGGGAATGGAAATTCTCCAAAAAGCAGAGGTGGTAGTTTATGACAGTCTGGTAGGACAGGGAGTTCTGGCAAAAATTCCTGAGACAGCCCGTCTTATCAACGTGGGAAAAAGAGCAAGTCATCACACTATGGTACAGGAGGAGATTAATAAAGTCCTTCTGGAAGAAGCGCAGAAGGGATACAGAGTTGTAAGATTAAAAGGCGGAGACCCCTTCCTTTTCGGAAGAGGAGGAGAGGAACTGGAGCTTCTGGCGGAACATGGGATTCCCTATGAAATTGTTCCGGGAATTACCTCCCCGCTCGCAGTTCCTGCCTATAATGGAATTCCGGTGACGCACCGTGATTTCTGCTCTTCTCTTCATATTATCACAGGTCATAAACGGGCAGGGCAGAAGTATGATATTGATTTCGAAGCTCTGGTACGAACAAAGGGAACCCTTGTTTTTCTCATGGGAATCGCATCTCTTGGAGATATCTGTCAGGGACTTCTTGATGCCGGAATGGATAAGGATATGCCTGCAGCCGTGCTTCAGAAGGGAACTACTGCAGGGCAGAAGAGAGTGACGGCAACTGTTTCAACTCTTAGAGAAGAAACACAGAGACAGGGAATTGAAACGCCTGCGATTATTGTAGTAGGCAGGGTATGTGAGCTGGCGGACAGATTTTGCTGGCATGAGAAACTTCCTCTTTTTGGGTGGAAGGTGCTTGTCACAAGACCGAGGCAGCACAGCTCCAAAACTGCGGCTCTTTTGAGAGAAAAGGGAGCGGAGGTACTGGAACTGCCGTCCATCTGTACCGTTCCTGTGGAGGATAAGAGCGCTCTTTATGAATCGTTTAACCGCTTAGACGAGTACCAGTGGCTTATTTTTACAAGCCCTACAGGAGTGGAAGTCTTTTTTGAAGCGCTTGGGAAAGCAGAGAAGGACGTCCGTGCTCTGGGCAATGTAAAGCTGGCAGTAATCGGAGAGGGAACAAAGAAGAAATTAAAGGAAAAAGGGCTTTTCGCAGATTTCATTCCTTCTGTTTATGACGGGGATACTCTTGGAGAGGAGCTTTCCGCACGTTTAGAGGGCGGAGAAAAAATTCTGATTCCAAGAGCAGAGGCAGGAAACTTAAATCTGGTTGCAGCTCTTGAAAATAAGGGCGCCATTGTAGACGATGTTCCCACATACCGCACTGTTTACGAAAAGAGTCGCCTGATAGATGAAAAGAAAGAGTTTGAGGCAGGCGAGATTGACTGCGTGGTATTTACCAGCGCTTCGACAGTGAAAGGTTTCGTGGAAGGCTGCAGCGGGATTGATTTTACAAAGGTGCGCGCCGCATGTATCGGAAAGCAGACAAAGGAGGCTGCAGATGCATATGGTATGAAAACCTGTATGGCAGAAAAAGCAACAATAGAAAGTTTGATTGCCCTTGTTATAAAGATGAAAGACAGTCAGGCGGATTAAAGGAGAAAAAAATATGGATTTAATTCAGAGACCAAGAAGATTAAGAGGCAGCGAAACTTTAAGAAAGATGGTAAGAGAAACAAGAATGGACAAATCTTCCCTGATTTATCCCCTGTTTGTGAAAGAAGGAACAGGCATTGAAGAGGAGATTCCTTCTATGGAAGGACAGTTCCGCTACAGCGTGGACAGGCTTCCCTATGAATTGGAGCGTCTTACAAAGGCAGGAGTAAGCAGTGTCATGCTTTTCGGCATTCCGGATCACAAGGACGAGGTAGGAAGCGGAGCCTATGCTTCTGACGGAATTGTACAGAGAGCGCTGGAGGAGGCAAAGAAGCAGTTTCCGGAGCTTTATTATATTACAGATGTCTGTATGTGTGAATACACTTCTCACGGTCATTGCGGTGTGCTTTGCGGACATGAGGTAGAAAACGATGCCACGCTGGAGCTTCTGGCAAAGACAGCGCTCTCCCATGTACAGGCAGGGGCAGATATGGTAGCGCCCTCCGATATGATGGACGGCCGTGTCCGCACCATTCGTAAAACACTGGATGCAAACGGTTACAAGGAAACGCCGATTATGTCCTATGCGGTGAAATATGCGTCTGCTTTTTATGGCCCGTTCCGCGATGCAGCAGGCTCTGCTCCGGCTTTTGGCGACAGAAAGAGCTATCAGATGGATTTCCACAACAGACGGGAAGGAATGAAGGAAGCGCTTACCGATATTGAGGAAGGCGCAGACATCATTATGGTAAAACCTGCCCTTTCCTATCTTGATATTGTATCTGAGGTATCAAAGGCAACGAATGTTCCGGTTGCCGCTTACAGCGTCAGCGGTGAGTATGCCATGGTAAAGGCTGCGGCAAAAATGGGCTGGATTGACGAGGAAAGAATTATCTGTGAGATGGCAGTGGGAACATACCGCGCAGGCGCACAGATTTATCTGACATACTTTGCAAAAGAACTGGCAGGATTTATGGACGAAGGGAGAATCGGCTGATGTCTTTATCAGAAAATTTATTTGAGAGAGCAGTAAAAAGAATTCCGGGAGGTGTGAACAGCCCTGTCCGCGCTTACGGAGCCATTGGCATTGCCCCCCGTTTTATTGACCACGCAGACGGCTGCTATATCTATGATGTAGATGGAAATAAATATATTGATTATATTGATTCATGGGGACCGATGATTCTGGGACACAATTTTCCGGCAATTCGCGAAAGTGTGATAAAAGCCAGTGAAAAGGGCTTAAGCTTTGGCTGCGCTACGGCTGTTGAGGTGGAAATGGCGGAATTTATCTGTGAGAGAATTCCTCATATTGACATGATTCGTATGGTAAATTCAGGTACTGAGGCGGTTATGAGCGCTATCCGTGCCGCAAGAGGATTTACAGGGAAAAATAAGATTATTAAATTTGCAGGATGTTATCATGGTCACAGTGACGCCATGCTGGTAAGCGCAGGCTCCGGAGTCATGACAAGCGGAGTGCCGGACAGCTCAGGTGTGCCGAAGGGCTGTACGGAGGATACCATGACTGCAGTCTACAATGACTTAGAAAGCGTGCGCGCGCTTCTTGAAAGCGCTCAGGGAGAGACTGCGGCTGTTATCGTGGAGGCAGTGGGAGCAAACATGGGAGTTGTTCCTCCGAAGAAGGGATTTCTGGAAGGGCTTAGAAGTCTCTGCGATGAGTTTGGAGCGCTTCTTATCTTTGATGAGGTTATTACGGGATTCCGCCTTGCTTTCGGCGGAGCTGCCCAGTATTTCGGCGTGAAGCCTGACCTTGTAACATATGGAAAGATTATCGGCGCAGGTATGCCGGTGGGCGCATATGGCGGAAGGAAAGAAATCATGGAAATGGTTTCTCCGGTGGGAAAGGTATATCAGGCCGGAACTTTAAGCGGAAATCCTATTGCAATGGCAGCAGGACTTACCCAGCTTAAATATCTCTATGACCATCAGGAAATCTATACAGAGCTTGAGAAAAAAGGGGAAAAGCTTTACAAAGGAATGGGGAAGATTGTGAAGGACCGAGGACTTCCATATCATCTCAACCATATCGCATCCCTTGGAAGTCTGTTCTTCACCGGAGAAGAGGTTGTGGACTACGCTTCTGCAAAAACGGCTGATACGGCGGCTTTTTCTGAATATTTCAAGGGAATGCTGGCTCAGGGGATTCACATGGCTCCGTCACAGTTTGAGGCGATGTTCCTTTCTGCGGCTCACACAGACGAAGTGATTGATGTGACTCTTGATGCAGTAAAAAAATATTTTGATTAAGAGATGAAGTTATTGTAAAAATATATAAGAAATTTGGAGAAAACTTGTTCTTCTCTGTCATTTATGCTATAATGTTTGCAGTAATTGAGACCGCACGGAAAGGTGCAGTATTTTCCGGATAAGCGGTGCAGTGGACAGTAGGAGGCAAGACTTATGGGAAATAAAAAATATGTGGCATATGTAGGTACCTATACCCATACAAACGACAAGACCAAAGGAATTCAGGTATTCGACGTAGACGTGGAAAATGGTCTTTTAACACCGAGAAGCAGTGTGGAAGTCAGCAATGCATCCCACACGGCAGTTTCCAAGAACAGAAGGTATCTCTATTCCATTGAAGACGAAGGAGTAGCTGTGTTCCGCCGTGATGCAGAAGGAGATCTGGAGAGAATCAACAGTGTAAATATCGACGGTATGAGAGGTTGTTTCCTTGCGACGGATGTGGACGGCAAGTATCTTTATGTGGCAGGCTACCATGACGGAAAGGTGACGGTTGTACATACGCACAGAGACGGACGTCTGGGAAGTCTCATGGACGGTGTATTCCATTCAGGTCTGGGCAGTGTTGCAGAGCGTAATTTCCGTCCTCACGTAAATTGTGTTCGTCCGACACCGGATAATAAATATCTGTGTGCAGTAGATAACGGAATCGATCAGGTGAAGGTTTACCGTATTAATAAGAGAACGCATAAGCTTGAGCTTGTTGATATTCTGAGATGTAAGAGAGAGAGCGGCCCGCGTATCATCCGGTTCAGCGCAGACGGCAGATTTGCCTACCTTCTCTTCGAACTGAGCAATGAGATTAAGGTGTACAGCTATGACGGAAGCGGAAAGACTCCGGAGTTTGAGTGCCTTCAGACAGTGAGTACACTGACGAAACAGGGAGATATGGATGAAATCCACAACGCAGCTTCCGGTCTTGCCCTTGCGCCTGACGGAAAGCATCTGTTCTGCACGACAGCAGGAGAGAATACTGTTTCCATGTATGAAATTGATCAGGAGACAGGGCTTCTGGAGCGTAAGTTTGTCCTTCCGGTCAGCGGGGATTATCCTAAGGACCTTGTGATTTTCCCGGATAATAACCATATTGCAATTGCCAATCATGCAAGCAATACCATCACAACCTTTACTGTGGACTATGAGAAAAATCTTCTTATTATGCACGGTAAGCCGCAGAAGGTTATAACACCTAACTGTATCCATATTTACGAAGTGCCGGATGAGGAAGCCGGAACAGAGAAAGACGGAGAAGACTGGGAAAGTGAAGACACTGCTGCAGAAAGAGTGATTGAAGATTAAAAGACTGCCCCTTTCGGCAAAGAGCTGTAAGCTTCTGCCGGAAGGGGCTTTTTGTAAGACTTTTTCGGTTTATCGTTTGTAAAATTTCCTGATATTATCCATACGGCTGCTCATATTGGAAAAGAGAGCGTCTGTAAGGACAAGGGCTGCCATAGATTCAACAACTACTACGGCGCGGGGAACAATGACGGGATCGTGGCGGCCGTGGATTTCCAGAGTTACCGGTTCGCCGTCCTGAGTGACAGTTTCCTGAGGCTGGCTGATGGAAGGAGTCGGTTTGATGTGGGCGCGGAGAAGGATTTCGCTTCCGTCGCTGATTCCGCCCATAATACCGCCTGCATTGTTTCCGGTTTTGATGATTTTTCCGTCGGAGGTTCTTGTAAATCCGTCGTTGTCCTGAGAGCCGGTCAGGGATGGAGCAAGAATACCGGCGCCGATTTCGACTGCCTTTACAGCTCCCACAGACATAAGCGCATGGGCAAAGAGAGCGTCCAGTTTCCCGAAGACAGGGTCGCCGAGTCCGGCAGGAACGCCGTTTATGCAGCATTCGATGACGCCGCCTGCGCTGTCGTTGTTTCTCATACAGGTTTCCAGATAAGAGGAAGCTTTCAGAGCAGCATCTGCGTCCGGCATGTAAAAGGCGTTTCTGCTGATTTCTTCACTGCTAAATCTGTCCGGAGAAATTTCTACAGGTCCGATGGATTTCGTATAGGTTGTAAAAGTGATGCCAAGCTCAGACAGAATAGCGGATGCAATTGCTCCGGCTGCGACACGGCCTGTTGTCTCACGGCCTGAGGAACGGCCGCCGCCTCTGTAATCCCGTATTCCGTATTTTTGGTCAAAGGTATAATCTGCATGACCGGGACGGTAAGTATAGGCAAGGTTTCCGTAGTCGCGGGAGCGCTGGTCTGTGTTTCGCACCATTAAGGAGATGGGGGTTCCTGTTGTTTTCCCCTCGAAAACACCGGAGAGGATTTCTACAGTGTCTCCTTCTTTTCGGGCAGTAGTGTAGCGGCTCTGGCCGGGTTTTCTGCGGTCAAGATAAATCTGGATTGTTTCTTCTGTGAGCGGAAGCCCAGCAGGACAGCCGTCTACAACAACGCCTAAGGCTTTGCCGTGGGACTCGCCCCAGGTAGTAACTTTAAATTTATTTCCGAATGATGACTGGCTCATAAGGTAGTCCTTTCTTGTGTTAAAATAATTGAAATATCAATGCTTTACAGTTGCATTATAACGAAGCGGAAAAAGTTTGTAAAGGTTAACCATTGGAATTGACAAAAATTATACTTCAAACTATAATGTATGTTATGCTTTCAGGATTTTTTTCTGATAAATTGCAAAAAAGCAGGGCGAAAGAAAAGGGAAGGGAAGTGTGAATCGTGATAAGGATTTTTAAAACGATTGATGGTTCGATCCATCAGATTCAGGAACCGCAGGAGGGATGTTGGATTGCCCTGACAAATCCCACGGCTACGGAAATTTTTGAAATCTCTGAACAGTTCGACATTGAGGTAGACGATTTACGCGCACCTTTGGATGAGGAGGAGCGTTCACGTATTGAAGCGGAGGATAATTATACTCTGATTCTTGCGGACGTGCCTGCGATTGAGGAGCGTAATGAGAAGGACTGGTATGTGACCATTCCTCTTGGAATTATTTTGACGGAAAAGATGATTTTTACCGTATGTCTGGAGGATACACAGGTTCTTACCAGATTTATGGAGGGCAGGGTAAGAAACTTCTATACCTATATGAAGACCCGGTTCATTCTTCAGATTCTGTACAGAAATGCAAGTATGTATCTGCGTTACCTGCGTATTATAGATAAGAAGAGTGAGCAGATTGAAACGAAGCTTCATATGTCCACCAGGAATCAGGAGCTGATGGAGCTTCTGGAGCTTGAGAAGTCTCTGGTTTATTTTACCACTTCGCTGCGGTCGAATGAGATGGTTCTGGAGAAGCTTCTGAAGATGGACAGTGTGAAGAAGTATCCCGAAGATACGGAACTTCTGGAGGATGTTATTATTGAGAACAAGCAGGCGATTGAGATGGCGAATATTTACAGCGGCATCTTAAGCAGTATGACGGGAACCTTTGCTTCGGTTATTTCCAATAACCTGAATATTGTCATGAAGGTTCTGGCGGTTATTACGATTGTTACCAGTGTGCCGAATATTGTATCCAGCGCCTATGGTATGAACGTAAACCCTGAGGGAATGCCTTTTTCCGGTTCTCCCTGGGGATTTTTGATCGTCAATGTAATGTCTTTATGCCTGAGTATTCTTGTTGCGGTATTCCTCTCCAAGAAGAATTTTTTCAAGTAGAATCAGTAAAGGAGTATTATGAAATTTATTGACAAATTAGAACGAAAATATGGCAGATTCGGGATTCCCAATCTGACTATGTATATCATTATCAGTTATGTGCTTGGATATGCGCTGATGATGATTAATCCGGCAGTTCTTTCCATGCTGAGCTTAAACGTGACGAAAATCCTCCATGGTCAGATCTGGCGTCTTGTTACCTGGGTTATTTACCCGCCAAGTACAGAGGGTCCAATCTGGTTTTTTATTGCGATTCTGTTGTTTTACTATCCGATCAGCAGCCATCTGGAGCGCGCATGGGGGTCTTTCAGGTTTACCCTGTATATTTTTTCGGGTATGCTGTTTACCGTAATCTCTGCCTTTCTTCTGTATTTTATTACCGGGGGAGCAACAGATATGCTTTTTGGCGGAAGTCTTTTTTCCACTTATTACATCAGTCTTTCCATTTTTCTTGCTTATGCGTTGTCCTATCCGGATATGCAGGTATTGCTGATGTTTGTTATTCCGGTAAAAATGAAGTGGATGGCTGTAGTTTATGTTGTACTTGTGGGCTTTGATATTATAGGGTATATTTCAAGAGGCGTGTGGTTTATGGCGCTTCCAATCGTAGCTTCTCTTTTGAACTTTGTTTTGTTTTTCCTTGGAACAAGGGATATGAGCCGCTATAATCCGAAGGAAATCCACAGAAGACAGGAGTTTAAGCGTGCAGTAGCTGCCAGCAATGTAGTAGATATGAATGGCAAACCTATTGCCAAGCACAAATGTGCAATATGCGGTCGTACAGAATTGGATAATCCGAATCTGGAATTTCGTTTCTGTTCTAAATGTAATGGCAACTACGAATATTGCCAGGATCATTTATATACGCATACACATGTGAAATAAATTGGTGTTTGTGCGGAACAGAGCTGTATGAACGCCGTCGGAAATAGTACTTAAGAGATACATCAGAGGAGAATACGATTATGAAAAAAGTACCATTTGTAACATTGGAGAAGCTTCAGGAAATTGCAGAGAAATATCCTACGCCTTTTCATCTTTACGATGAGAAGGGGATTCGGGAAAATGCGAAGGCATTGAAGGAAGCTTTTGCATGGAATAAAGGGTTTAAGGAGTTCTTTGCCGTGAAGGCGACGCCGAATCCTTTTTTGATACAGATTCTTCAGGAATATGGCTGCGGGTGTGACTGTTCTTCCATGACAGAGCTTATGATGGCGCATGCAATCGGCTGCAAAAAGGGTGATATTATGTTTTCTTCCAACGATACGCCGGAGGAGGAGTTCCAGTTTGCCAACGAAATCGGGGGAATTATTAATCTTGACGATATTACCCATATTGAGAGTGTAGAGCGTTCAGTAGGCTACATTCCGAAGACTATAAGCTGCCGCTTCAATCCGGGCGGGCTTTTTAAGATCAGCAATGACATTATGGATAATCCGGGGGATTCCAAGTATGGAATGACAACGGAGCAGATTTTTGAGGCGTTCCGAATCCTGAAGGAGAAGGGAGCGGAAGAGTTTGGTATTCATGCGTTCCTGGCAAGCAATACAGTGACAAATGAGTATTATCCGATGCTTGCAAAAATTATGTTTGAGCTTGCAGTGAAGCTTCAGAAAGAGACTGGCGCTCATGTGAAGTTTATTAACCTTTCCGGAGGTATCGGCATTGCCTATCGTCCGGATCAGACGCCAAATGACATTTATGCGATCGGAGAAGGCGTTCGTAAGGTTTATGAGGAAGTGCTTGTTCCGGAAGGAATGGGAGATGTTGCAATTTACACAGAGCTTGGCCGTTTTATGATGGGGCCTTACGGCTGTCTGGTTACAAAGGCGATTCATGAGAAGCATACACACAAGGAGTATATTGGCGTGGATGCCTGTGCAGTAAATCTGATGCGCCCTGCCATGTACGGCGCTTATCATCACATCACAGTTATGGGAAAAGAGCATCTTCCCTGCGACCATATGTATGATGTGACAGGTTCTCTCTGTGAAAATAACGACAAGTTTGCCATTGACCGTTATCTGCCTAAGATTGACAAGGGAGATTTTCTTGTTATTCACGACACAGGAGCTCACGGCTTTGCCATGGGATACAATTATAATGGTAAGCTGAAATCAGCGGAAATCCTTCTCCATGAGGATGGAACTTTCGATATGATCCGCCGTGCGGAAACTCCGAAGGATTATTTCTCAACATTTGACTGTTTCCCGATTTATGAGGATTTGCTGAAATATTAAGAACAGACAGAATCGTGATTCTGAATTATAAAAGTGTATTGCCGCCTCCGAATCGGGAGGCGGTTTTGAGTTTTGGAAGGAGAAAATGAATGAGTTATTATACATATATTACTTTAAGAGAAAAACCGCAGTTAAAGGAAGAAGCTGCCGCATGGTTTTCCGGCAAATGGGGAGTGCCTAAGGAAGCTTATATAGAATGCATGGACGCCTATCTTGCCAAAGAAACGGAATATGGCTGGTATCTTTGTCTGGATAAAGAGAAGATTATAGGAGGGCTTGGAGTGATCGAAAATGATTTTCATGACAGAAAAGACCTTACGCCAAATGTCTGTGCCGTTTATACAGAGGAAGAATATCGCTGCAGAGGAATAGCGGGACGTCTGCTTTCTATGGTTGTAGAGGATATGAGGGCAAAGGGGATTTCCCCGCTTTACCTGATTACAGACCATACGGATTTTTATGAGCGATACGGATGGGAGTTTTTATGTATGGTTCAGGGGGATGGAGACCCTGACATGACAAGAATGTATATTCACAGGTAGAAAGGAATCGGAGATGGAAGCGGAAAAGAAAAATTATTATGGCAGTCTGTGTACGGAGTTGTATGAAATTCTGCATGAGAAAGCGCCGGAGGATGAATTGGATTTCTATGTTTCCTATGCAGAGAAAGGAAATAAAATTTTGGAGCCTCTGTGCGGAAGCGGACGTTTTCTTGTGCCTTTTCTGGAACGTGGGTTTGATATCTGCGGAATCGATCTGTCCGAAGAGATGCTGATGAAGCTAAAAGAAAAAGCATCAAATGCCAGAGTCCGGCAGGCAGATCTTTCAGAATATTCGTCAGAAGAAAAATATGATTATATTTTTATCTCATCCGGTTCTGTATCGCTGTTTACAGATATAGAATTGTGCAAAAAGATTTTGGGAATGCTCAAAAATATGCTGGCGCCGGAAGGAAAGTTTGTCTTTGCCGTCGATACAGTGGCAAACGTATGTCAGGACGACAAGGACTACAGGGAAGATGTTGCAGTCAAAACAAAAGAAGGGTATACCCTTGTATTAAAAACAAAGAATCATTATGATGCCAAAAGCCAGACGCAATATTCACCGGGGCTTTACGAACTGTATGACGGGGAAACGCTTATACAGAGTGAATTAATGGATTTCCAGACCCATTTATATAAATTCGGAGAAATGGAACAATATCTGAAAGAACTTGGGTTTATAAAAATAAAAACCTACGCATCTTTTTCCAAAAAGCCTGCATCCGGAGATGGAGATGAAATGTTCCTGTTTGAGTGCAGCGCAGACTGATGAGACAGTTGAAAGATGGGATTCAATAAAAACATAAAAATCCAAGCTTGAAAAAGCTTGGATTTTTGCATTACTCAGTGCCGGCAGTGGGACTTGAACCCACACGACGTTGCCGCCAATAGATTTTGAGTCTACCTCGTCTGCCATTCCGACATGCCGGCATATGAACCGTTATTTATGATAACACAATCAGCCATATACTGCAAGTCTTTTTTGTAAATTTGATATTTTTTTGAAAAAATGGGAAATACTCAAAGAAAACAGCAGAGAGGATGTGGCGCACATGGAATCTATATGGAGCAGGACAGTGGAGATTCCCGAAAGAGAATGTCTGAAGGAAGATATCAGAGTGGACGCAGTTGTGATAGGAGCCGGAATGAGCGGACTTTTGACAGCATTTCTTTTAGAAGAAAGCGGACTTAAGACTGTGGTTCTGGAAGCGGGAAGAATTGCGGGAGGACAGACGAAAAACACCACAGCGAAAATTACCAGCCAACACGGCATGATTTATAAAAAACTTACAGAAGACTTTGGAGAAAAGAGGGCGGCGCTCTACGGACAGGCTCACGAAGCTGCCATAGGGGAACTGGAAAGACTTATAAAAGACAATCATATAAACTGTCACTTTTCCAGACTTCCCGGTTATCTGTATTCGCAAAAAGACAGAAAAGCGCTGGAAGAGGAGGCGTGGGCAGCAGAGAAGCTTGGGCTTGGAGCTTCTTTTACGGAGAAAACGGGACTTCCTTTTGAGACAGTGGGCGCAGTTCGCTTAGAAAATCAGGCGCAGTTTCATCCTCTGGAATTTATAAATGCAATAAGCAGAGGCTTATCCATATATGAACATACCCGTGTTCGTAAAGTGAGGCGAAATAAAGTTTATACAGATAAAGGGCGTGTAACGGCAGACCACATTATCTTTGCCTGCCATTATCCAATCGTAAATGTTCCGGGATTTTACTTTCTTCGGCAGCATCAGGAGAAGAGCTGCGTAATAGCATGGGATAATGTGAAGCCTCTGCCGGGAATCTATTACAGCATAGATAAGGAAGGACTTTCCCTGAGAAGCAGCGGAAATATCCTTTTGACAGGAGGAGGCGGATTCCGAACAGGGGAAAAAGCGGAAGGAGAAATATATACATCTATAAGAAAAGAGGCAGAGAGATTTTTCCCTGAGGGCAGGGAAATTACCCACTGGTCTGCGCAGGACTGTATGCCCCACGACGGAATGGCTTTTATCGGGCAGTATTCCATTTTTAAACCCGGCTGGCATGTTGCTACAGGATTTCAGAAATGGGGAATGACATCATCCATGCTCTCTGCCATGCTGATTCGGGATGAAATATGGGGAATCGAAAATCCGTACGCCCTGCTTTTTTCTCCCCAGAGATTTCATCCGGCAGTATCGGCAGGACCGTTTTTTCAGGATGCAGCCCAAAGTATGAAGGGTCTGGTGAAGGGGATTGTGCTTTTGGGGAAAAAGGAAGGAAATCACCGCCGCTGTACCCACATGGGCTGCGCTTTGAACTGGAACGAGGAAGAAGAAATCTGGGAATGTCCCTGTCACGGGTCATGCTTTGACAAAGAGGGAAAGCTGCTGACAGAGCCTTCCAAAAAAGACCTGAAAGAATGAGAAAGACCGGCGAAGGGCTAGCTTTTGCGCAAATATACCAAAAAGCCGGAGTATTTCGGTTGAAATTTGCTATAATATGTGGATACTAAAATACTGGTGTACCTCCAAAACCTGTGTTATAATGAAAAAAAGTGTGTCAATCAAATGGAGGAAAAACATATGATAAGAAAGGCGGTCATGGAGGATATTCCCCAAATAACGCAGATTTACTGTGACATCCTGGATCTGGAGGCGGCGCAGAAAGGACAGACAGGATGGGTGAAAGGTATCTATCCATCGAAAACAACGGCTCTCGAATCCGTTGAACAGGGAGAAATGTATGTGATGGAAGAGGATGGAGTGATCGTAGCTTCTGCCAAATTAAATCAGAAACAGGTGCCTTCCTACGCAAGGGCTAAGTGGGAATACGATGCACCGGCGGAAGAAGTAATGGTTATTCATACTCTGACTGTGTCCCCGTCAGAAAACGGGAAAGGCTATGGCACAGCCTTCATTAAATACTATGAAGAGTTCGCTTTGGAACAGGGATGCAGATACCTTCGTATGGACACCAATGCGATTAATAAACCGGCGCGCTCACTGTATCAGAAGCTGGGATATAAAGAAGCGGGAATTGTTCCGTGTAATTTCAACGGAATTAAAGATGTAATGCTTGTATGTCTGGAGAAATATCTCGGATAAAAAATGGAAAGGAAAGTCCGGCAGGGGAAACCTGCCGGATTTTTTTCTGAAATTCTAAAATATTTGTGAAATCTTGTTGAATTCATTGAAAACCTAAAATAAAAGTGCTATGGTATTTCAAAAGGAAACGGAGGAAAAGTTTATGGATACGAAAAGACCGGGCAAAAAACCCTTATATGTGTACTATATGATTGCCGCGATCATCATCGTTCTTTTAAATGTCCTTCTTGTACCTGCGCTTCAGGAGAGAAGTGTTGAGCGTACAAACTATACCACCTTTATTAAAAGCGTGGAAAAAGGATATGTAAAAGAAGTAAATATTGATACGGATTTTATTTTTTATGTAGTGGAAAAAGACGGAACAAAGGTTATGTGCAAGACAGCGAAGCAGGAAGATCCCGACCTTGTCCGCTGGCTGTACGATGAAGGCGTCAGCACAGACGCGCCGGACCCGCAGAAGCAGTCCGTTATTTTCAGTCTGATTCTGGGATATGTACTTCCGATTGGAATTTTTATCCTTCTGGGTCGCTGGCTGAGTAAGAAGATGATGAGCTCTATGGGCGGAGGTCCGGGAGGAGCCATGTCCTTTGGCAAAAGCAACGCCAAGGTTTATGTAAAATCGTCCACTGGAATCAAGTTTGCGGATGTAGCAGGCGAGGATGAGGCGAAGGAACTTTTGACAGAGATTGTAGATTATCTCCACAATCCGCAGAAATATACGGAAATCGGAGCTTCCATGCCGAAAGGCGCGCTCCTTGTAGGCCCTCCGGGAACAGGTAAAACCCTTCTTGCGAAAGCTGTAGCAGGTGAGGCAGAAGTGCCGTTCTTCTCTATTTCAGGTTCTGAATTCGTGGAAATGTTCGTAGGTATGGGTGCTGCAAAGGTACGTGACCTTTTCAAACAGGCGAATGAAAAAGCGCCTTGTATCGTCTTTATTGACGAGATTGATACAATCGGTAAGAAACGTGACGGCGCAGGCTTCTCAGGAGGAAACGATGAGCGTGAGCAGACACTGAACCAGCTTCTGACAGAGATGGATGGTTTTGACGGCTCAAAGGGTGTTGTCATCCTGGCTGCAACTAACAGACCGGATTCCCTTGACCCGGCGCTTCTTCGTCCGGGACGCTTTGACAGACGAATCCCTGTAGAGCTTCCGGATTTACTGGGACGTGAAGAAATCCTCAAGGTTCACGCGAAAAAAATTAAAATTGCGGATTCCGTGCGTTTCGATGAGATTGCCAAGGCAGCGGCAGGCGCGTCCGGCGCAGAGCTTGCAAACATTGTAAACGAGGCTGCGCTTCGTGCAGTACGTGACGGACGTAAATTTGCCACACAGGCAGATTTTGAAGAAAGCATTGAAGTTGTCATTGCAGGCTACCAGAAAAAGAACCGTGTTCTTTCCAATAAAGAGAAGCTGATTGTTTCTTACCATGAGATCGGACATGCTCTTGTGGCTGCGAAACAGACAGAATCTGCTCCTGTTCATAAGATTACGATTATTCCGCGTACATCAGGAGCGCTGGGATACACCATGCAGGTAGATGAAAAAGAACACTTCCTTATGACGAAGGAAGAGCTGGAAAATAAGATTGCCACATTTACAGGCGGTCGTGCAGCGGAAGAACTGATTTTCCACTCTATTACAACAGGAGCCTCCAATGATATTGAACAGGCAACGAAGATTGCAAGAGCGATGATCTCCAGATATGGAATGAGTGAAGACTTCGATATGGTTGCAATGGAGAATGTAAGCAATCAGTATCTTGGCGGCGATGCAAGTCTTTCCTGTTCTTTCGAGACTCAGACGCTTCTGGATAAAAAGGTGGTAGAGCTGGTACGCAGACAGCATGAGAAGGCTTTGAAGATTCTTTCCGATAATATTACGAAGCTCCATGAGCTGGCGAAATATCTGTATGAACATGAGACGATTACAGGAGAAGAGTTTATGAAAATCCTCAATGACAGCGAGGGATTGATAGAAGGCTGACAGAAAAAGGCAGCAGGATGATAAAGTCCTGCTGCCTTTTTTCAAGCTGTGGCTGTTTCCATTTGTTCGAGTATTTTCTGATATAATTCCGGTTCACTTTTTTTGAGAGAGACAGGAGAGCCGGAAGCATTGAGGAAGCAGTGGGTGGAGGTACCGGTAGTGCAGAGTACGCCTGTGTTGTGATTGACAATTTTATAAGAGAGAGTCAGCTTGATTCCGTTGAACTTTTCTACAGTTGTGTAAATATCTACGAGATCGCCGAAGCGGACCATAGCGCGGTACTGACAGGTGATTTCCATGACCGGACTGATAAGCTTCATTTCATGTTCCAGAACATCGTAGGGAAAACCAATCTGTTCCAGAAAGTAAGAACGCGCTTCTTCGAACCAGCGGATGTAGTTGGAATGATGGATGACGTTCATCTGGTCTGTTTCGTAATACTGGGCTTTGTGCTGATATGGTTCCATAAAAAGATTCCTTTCCTGATATTATTATCTTCCTGTTTATTGTAACATGGCTTGTCAAGCAAGGGGATTTTGGTTATAATAGGGAAATAATAAAAAAGACAAGGGTTACCGGAAACAGTAACAGAAGAGGGATTTGCTATGAATTGCAGTACAGCGGAGAGCATGGTAAACAGATATATTAATCGTACGCTTTCAGTGGAGGAACTGGAAGATTTTCTGGAGCACATAGAAGAATGCTCTTCGTGCCGCGATGAACTGGAGACATATTTTATCGTCCACGAAGTAATGCGGCAGCTCAAGGAGGAGGGCGGTGATTCTGTTCTCGATTTCAAAGAACTTCTGGAGCTTGATATAAGAAAGAGCAGGAGATATATACGAAAAAGAAAAGCAAGCCGATTTTTTGTCGGCGCTTTTGTATGCCTGTTGTTTGCGGCTGTAATTGTGTTTTGGATACTTATGGTGTTTTAACAGAATTGCAGGAACTATAAGAATTTCACATTCTGTCTGACTAAGAATAGAAACCGGAGGAGTTTATGAGCGAAAAGATATTACTGATAGATGGTCACAGTATTTTAAACAGGGCATTTTACGGACTGCCGGATCTGACCAATTCAGAAGGGAAGCATACAGGAGCGGTTTACGGATTTTTAAATATCCTGTTCCGTATTCTTGAGGAAGAGAAGCCACAGTATCTTGCAGTGGCTTTTGATTTGCATGCGCCAACCTTCCGGCATAAGCTTTTTGAAGCATATAAGGGAACACGCAAAGGAATGCCCGAGGAACTGCGTGAGCAGGTGCCTCTGATGAAAGAGGTACTTGCGGCTATGGGAGTTACGATCATGTCGAAAGAGGGCTATGAAGCGGACGATATTCTGGGAACCATTGCCAGAAAGAGTGAAGCGCAGGGCATGGATGTAACGATTCTTTCCGGAGACAGAGATCTTCTTCAGCTTGCGACAGAGAAGGTAATGATTCGTCTTCCAAAGACGTCCAGAGGAAAGACAACCATTGAAGACTACCACTGGAATCAGGTGATTGAGAAATATCAGGTGACACCGCCGCAGATTATAGAGCTTAAGGCTCTTATGGGAGATTCCTCCGACAATATTCCGGGAATACCGGGAGTCGGTGAAAAAACAGCAACAAAAATGGTAGTGGAATTCGGTACAGTGGAGAATGCTTATGAGCATATTGAAGAGGTAAAGCCGAATAAAGCAAGAGAATCACTGAGAGAGAATTATGAGACAGCTCTTTTGTGTAAGAAGCTGGCGACGATTAATACAGAAAGTCCTGTTGAATTTGATTATGAAACTGCGAAATTAGGAAATCTTTACACAAAAGAAGCCTATGAGTTGTATAAAAGACTGGAACTGAAAAATCTTCTTAGCCGTTTTGACAGTGATGCAGTGGTAGAGAATACGATGGAGCAGGATTTTTTTACCTGTAACGATTTTGCCGGAGTGGAGGCGCTTTTTGCGAAAGCATCCCAGATGCCGTATATAGGCGTGGGTCTTCTGGCAGAAAAGAATCAGGTGTTTGGCGCGGGAATTGCCCTTGGCAGGGATGAGATTTACTATGTTCCTGTGGAAATGCTCATTACAGAAGGTTATCTGTGTTCAAAGCTGGAAGAGCTTACCTGCAGAATCTGCGCGCTGGATATCAAAGCGCTTCTGAAGCATATAAATATAGAGAATCCTCAGAAGGTTTTTGACGCAGGGGTTGCCGCATATCTTCTGAATCCGCTGAAATCTTCTTATACCTACGACGATATGGCAAAGGAATTTCTGGAGGGAATGCTTTTGCCTTCGAAAGAAGATTTACTTGGAAAGACTTCCATAGAAAAAGCATGGGAACAGGGCGCGGAAGGTCTGGGCAAATATGCCTGCTATCTGGCATACACAGCGTTTTCATGCAAAGAGCCTATGGAAGCGGCGCTTCAGGCTGCGGGAATGGAAAAGGTTTTTTCAGAGATAGAAATGCCTCTTATCTTTACGCTGGATTCCATGGAAAAATGGGGAATCGCAGTACAGGGTGAGGAGTTAAAGAATTATGGAGAGCATCTGAATGTCAGGATAGGGGAGCTGGAGAAGCTGATCTGGCAGCAGGCAGGGGAGGAATTCAATATCAATTCACCCAAGCAGCTTGGCGTGATTCTCTTTGAAAAAATGGGAATTAAGGGCGGTAAGAAGACGAAGACAGGATATTCCACAGCAGCGGATATTCTGGATAAGCTTGCACCGGATTATCCCATTGTAAAAGACATTCTGGAATACCGTCAGCTTACAAAGCTGAAATCCACTTATGCAGATGGTCTTGGAAATGTAATTGAAGAAGATGGAAGGATTCACTCTACCTTTAACCAGACGATTACAGCGACAGGCAGAATCAGCAGCACAGAGCCGAATCTGCAGAACATCCCTGTAAGAATGGAACTGGGACGTCTGATTCGTAAGGTGTTTGTGCCGGAAGAGGGATATGTATTTCTGGATGCAGATTATTCCCAGATTGAGCTTCGTGTGCTTGCCCATATGTCAGGAGATGAAATGCTCATTCAGGCTTATAAGGAAGCGCAGGATATTCACAGACTGACAGCATCTCAGGTGTTCCACGTGCCGTTTGACGAGGTTACTTCTCTGCAGAGACGAAACGCCAAGGCAGTGAATTTCGGAATCGTATACGGAATCAGTTCCTTTGGACTGAGTCAGGATCTGAGTATTACAAGAAAAGAAGCTGCGGAATATATTGAGAATTATTTTGAAACTTATCCGAAAATAAAAGGTTTTCTTGACAAAATGGTTCAGGAAGGCAAAGAACAGGGGTATGTGAGCACCATGTTTGGAAGAAGGCGTCCAATTCCGGAGCTGAAATCCAGCAATTTTATGCAGCGTTCTTTTGGGGAAAGAGTTGCCATGAATTCTCCGATTCAGGGAACTGCAGCAGATATCATCAAAATTGCCATGAACCGTGTATACAGAAGACTGAAAAGCGAGGGGCTGAAATCCCGTCTTGTACTTCAGGTACACGATGAACTTCTGATCGAGACGCATAAGGATGAGGTGGAACGTGTTTCTGCAATTTTGGAAGAAGAAATGAAAGGCGCCGCACAGTTGTCTGTAGAGCTTGAGGTGGACATGCATCAGGGCAATAACTGGTATGAGGCGAAATAAGAGGAAGAGAAAATGATCACATTGGGAATTACCGGAGGAGTAGGCGCAGGAAAGAGCACAATTCTTGACTTTCTGGAAGAAAGATACCATGCCTTTGTTCTGAAGGCAGACGAGGTGGGGCATCTTGTCATGGAGCCCGGCCGGGAGTGTTACGAGCCGGTCATAGAGCTTTTTGGCAGAGAGGTTATAAAAAAAGAAGACCAGACTATTGACCGCAGGCAGGTTTCTGATGTAGTATTTTCGCATCCGGATTTGCTGGAGAAATTAAACGGAATCATTCATCCTGCAGTAAAGAGATATATTTTAGAGCAGATAAAATGCAAAAAGCAAGAAAAATGCGCTGTCTGTGTGGTGGAGGCGGCGCTTCTTCTGGAGGAGAATTATCAGGAATTTTGCGATGAAGTATGGTATGTTTATACGGAGAAAGAAATCCGCATCCGCCGCCTGATGGAAAGCAGAGGCTACAGCAGGGAAAAGGCGGAAAGCATTATCAGAAGTCAGGCATCGGAAGAGTTTTTCCGGACACATACGGATTTTGAGATTAACAACAGCGGTACAGAAGAAGAAACAAAGAAGCAGATTGAAGAGAGGTTAGGGAAATATGAGACTTTGTAGTATAGCCAGCGGAAGCAGCGGAAACTGTATTTATGTGGGGTCAGACAATGCCCATGTGCTGGTGGACGCGGGAATCAGCGGGAAACGCATTACACAGGGGCTGAACAGTCTGGATCTTACAGGGGAGGATATCGACGGGATTCTGGTTACCCATGAGCATTCGGACCATATTCAGGGACTCGGGGTAATCGCGCGGAAATATCATATTCCCATATATGCAACCGGCGGAACTGTAGACGCAATGTCCAGAATGAAAAGTCTTGGCAAAATGCCCGATGGGATTTTCCATGAAATTCGGGAGGATGAACCTTTCGTGATCAAAGATATGACAGTCAATCCTTTTACGATTTCCCACGATGCGGTTCAGCCTGTCGGTTATCGTCTGGAGTGCGGGGAGCAGGCTGTTGGGATTGCTACTGACCTTGGAAAATATAACGATTACATAATCGAACATTTACAGAATCTGGATGCCCTTCTTCTGGAGGCAAACCATGATATTCGTATGCTTCAGGTGGGGAAATATCCTTATTATCTGAAACAGAGGATTCTGGGAGACAGAGGACATCTTTCCAATGAAAATGCGGGAAGGCTTCTCTGCCGTCTTCTGCATGATAATCTGAAAGCGGTTTTTCTCGGGCATTTAAGCAGGGAAAACAACTACGAAGAGCTGGCATATGAAACTGTCTGCTCAGAGGTAACCTTAGGTGACAACCCTTATAAGTCCAGAGATTTTCGAATCCAGGTGGCGAAAAGGGATTGCATATCAGATGTGATTACAGTATAGAAAGGACAAATGCTATGAAAAAAACAATTATCACAGTGGTAGGAAATGACACAGTAGGTATTATCGCAAAGGTTTGTACCTATCTTGCAGACAACAGAGTCAACATTCTTGATATCTCACAGACAATCGTACAGGGCTATTTTAATATGATGATGGTAGCAGATACCGGCGCAAGCGAAAAAGATACAGGAACTCTTTCCAAAGAGCTTTCCGCCCTCGGAGACGAAATCGGCGTAGTAATCCGCTGCCAGCATGAGGATATCTTTAATAAGATGCACAGAATATAATGTCCGGAAAGGCATAACATTCAAGGAGAACCTATTATGATAAATATATTTGAAGTAAATGAAACAAATAAAATGATCGAACAGGAAAATCTGGATGTGCGTACCATCACTATGGGAATCAGCCTTCTGGATTGCATTGACAGCGACCTTGAGAAAGTAAATCAGAAAATTTATGATAAAATTACAACCTGTGCGAAGGATCTTGTATCCACAGGCGACAAAATTTCTACAGAATATGGAATTCCTATTGTAAATAAAAGAATTTCCGTAACCCCGATTGCGCTGGTGGGCGGTGCGGCCTGCAGGACGCCGGAGGACTTTGTGACGATTGCAAAAACTCTGGACAGAGCGGCGCATACGGTAGGCGTCAACTTTATAGGTGGATATTCAGCGCTGGTGAGTAAGGGAATGACCCCGGCAGAGGAGCTTCTCATCAATTCCATTCCGCAGGCTCTTGCTCAGACAGAGCGAGTGTGCAGTTCTGTAAACGTAGGCTCCACACGGACAGGCATCAATATGGACGCAGTGAAGCTGATGGGTGAGATTATCCTGAAGACAGCGGAAGCAACGAAGGAACAGGATTCCCTTGGATGCGCGAAGCTGGTGGTATTCTGCAATGCGCCGGATGACAATCCGTTTATGGCAGGAGCATTCCACGGGGTGACAGAGGCGGATACGATCATTAATGTGGGCGTCAGCGGTCCGGGCGTAGTAAAAACAGCTCTTGAAAAGGTGAGAGGAAAAGATTTTGAAACTCTCTGTGAAATGATTAAGCGTACTGCGTTTAAGGTGACCCGTGTCGGTCAGCTTGTGGCTCTGGAGGCTTCCAAACGTCTTGGAGTGAAATTCGGTATTGTGGACCTTTCCCTTGCGCCAACGCCTGCTGTCGGAGATAGTGTTGCGGAAATCCTTGAGGAAATCGGACTGGAAAGAGTTGGCGCTCCGGGAACAACAGCAGCGCTTGCCCTTCTCAACGATCAGGTGAAAAAAGGCGGGGTTATGGCGTCTACGGCAGTCGGAGGCTTAAGCGGCGCATTTATTCCGGTAAGTGAGGATCAGGGAATGATCGATGCAGTGAATGCAGGCGCGCTTGGAATTGAGAAGCTGGAGGCTATGACCTGCGTCTGCTCTGTAGGTCTTGATATGATTGCAATTCCAGGAGATACAAAGGCTTCGACAATTTCCGGCATTATTGCAGACGAAGCTGCAATCGGAATGATCAACCAGAAGACAACGGCAGTGCGTCTGATTCCTGTTATCGGGAAAGGAGTAGGCGAGACAGTAGAGTTTGGCGGACTTCTTGGATATGCTCCGATTATGCCTGTAAATCAGTTCTCCTGCGATGCTTTTGTGCAGCGCGGCGGCAGAATCCCTGCGCCGATTCACAGCTTTAAAAATTGATAGAATTCGTACAGGATAAATGTATAGATTTTAGTGAATAAAACATAAAATAATTGAATATTAAGACGCATAAGCGGACGAATGTTTGAATTTACAGATATTTGTCCGCTTTTTTGCTTTGACGCGTTCAACAAATTTTGACTTAAAACGATAAAAAACATTGACAAATATCACAAATTTGAGTATTCTATATAGAAACGTGTCCTTGGTAAAAGGACACATGTAGGGTTGCAGTACACAGAAGCACCTGCGAGGGGGATTGAGGTGTTATGTAGAAGACAACCTTAAAAAAATGAAAAGGAGTGTGAATCAATTTGGCTAAGTATGTAGTTAAACGAGGATTATTAGCCGTCGTAACGGTGTTCATTATATGTGCCATTACGTTTTTTGCAATGAATGCGATCCCGGGCGGACCATTCGACAAGGAGAAAGCACCAAGCCCTGAAGTTAAGGCTGTTCTTGAAGAAAGATACAACCTGAACAAACCGGTAACAACACAGTTTGTATTGTACCTTAAGAATCTTGCACACGGTGATTTAGGCGTGTCCTTAAAAACCGGCCGTGATATCGCAAAAACTGTAAAAGAATCTTTTGCAGTATCAGCCCGCCTCGGCGGAACCGCTGCATTTTTTGCAGTGCTTGTCGGCGTGACTCTCGGAAGTATTGCAGCTCTTATGAGAAACAAATGGCCGGACAGACTGATTATCTTTTTATCAACGCTGTTTACCGCGCTGCCCAGTTTCGTACTTGCGATCCTCCTGCTGCTGGTATTCTGTGTGCAGTTAGGCTGGGTTCCTGCTTTCAGTGTTACGAATAAGAGTTATGTTCTTCCGATCATTTCCCTTGCGCTTTATCCAATGGCATATATTACCCGTCTTACCAAGACAAGTATGCTGGATGCTCTCGGACAGGATTATATCCGTACTGCACGCGCGAAAGGTGTATCACAGGCGAAGGTTATTTTTAAACATGGTTTAAGAAACGCCCTGATTCCTGTTATTACTTATGTAGGACCGATGCTTGCCTTCATCCTTACAGGAAGTCTCGTTGTAGAGAATATTTTCAACATCGGCGGACTTGGAACAAAATTCGTGTCCAGTATTACAAACCGTGATTATCCTATGATCATGTCCGTAACGATTTTCCTTGCAACCCTGATGGTTGTACTCAACCTGCTCAGCGACCTTATCTATAAGCTGGTAGACCCGAGAATTTCATTCGACTAGGAGGAACAAAGAGAAGATGGCTAACGAAACAAATACATTCAAAAAGAGCCCTCTCAGCTCGCAGATCGACCTGTCCAAATTCGAGCTTGCCACTGAGGCAGAAAAAGCGCAGCAGGACGTTATGAGTGAATCTACTACGTTCTTTAAGGACGGTATGCGTAAGCTGATGAAAAACCCGTTTGCAGTAGGAAGTATCATTATCCTGATCCTTATCCTTGCAACTACAATCGTAGCTCCGGCAGTTGTACCGTATGGTTACGAAGAAATGATATCTGTAAATGGCAGACGTGATAAGACTGCCAAGAACCTGAAACCTTTTGAGTGGTCCAAGAACGAACAGAGATTTATTGATGACGGCGGTAAGCTTTTCCCTCATATTCTGGGAACAGACGAGCAGTGCCGTGACTACTTTGTACGTATCGTATACGGAACACGAGTTTCTCTCATCATCGGTATTTTTGCCGCTGTTCTGGTACTTTTTATCGGACTTCTTTACGGCAGTATTTCCGGTTATGCGGGGGGGAAGGTTGACCTTATTATGATGCGAATTGTCGATGTCATATATTCGCTTCCTGACATGCTTATGGTTATCCTTTTGTCGGTTGTTCTGAAAGAAACCCTGACTCCGGTAATCGAGGGAACAGTTCTTGCGAAGGTGGGAACAAATATGCTTTCCCTGTTTATCGTATTCGGACTTCTCTACTGGGTTGGTATGGCACGTCTTGTCAGAGGTCAGATTCTTTCTATTAAAGAAAATGAATATATTCTGGCAGCGCGTACCGTAGGTGCGAAACCGGGAAGAATTATCCGCAAACATATTCTGCCGAACTGTATCAGTGTTATCTTTATTTCCACTGCATTACAGATTCCGTCTGCGATTTTTACAGAGAGTTTCTTAAGCTTCGCAGGACTTGGCGTACAGGCTCCGATGCCTTCTCTTGGTTCTCTTGCCAACGAGGCGATTAAAGGTATCAACAGCTACCCGCACAAACTTCTTTTCCCTGCAATCGTAATCTGCCTTCTGGTTCTTTCCTTTAACCTGTTAGGCGATGGTTTACGTGATGCATTTGACCCGAAACTTAGGAGGTAATGAGAGATGAGTACAAATAAAAGTGAATATTTATTGGAAGTGAAAAATCTCCATACCTCATTCTTTACAGATTCCGGTGAGGTAAGAGCGGTAAATGGTGTCAGTTTCAACCTGAAACCGGGAGAGATTATGGGAATCGTTGGAGAATCCGGCTCCGGAAAAAGTGTTACCGCCTACTCCATCATGCAGATTCTGGCTGAGACAGGCCGTATCACAGAGGGAGAGGTTCTTTATAAAGGTGAGGATATCACCAAATGGAGCAAGAAGCAGATGTCAGGTTTCCGCGGAAAACGATGCAGTATCATTTTCCAGGACCCGATGACAAGCTTAAACCCTGTATTTACAATCGGAAACCAGCTTATGGAGGCAATTCTTCTCCATACAGATAAAACGAAAGAGCAGGCGAAAGCCCGCGCAGTTGAGATGCTTCAGTTAGTTGGTGTAAATGAGCCGGAAAAACGTATCAAACAGTATCCGTATGAACTTTCCGGCGGTATGCGTCAGCGTGTTATGATCGCTATGGCTCTTGCATGCGAACCTGATATCCTTATTGCAGACGAACCAACGACAGCTCTTGACGTTACCATTCAGGCTCAGATTCTGGAGCTGATGCAGGAACTTCAGAAAACACTGGGAATGGCAATTATCATGGTAACACATGACCTTGGTGTTATCGCTGATATGTGTGACAAGATTATTGTTATGTACGGCGGAAGTATTTGTGAGCGCGGAACAGCAGAGGATATCTTCTATTCTCCGAGCCACGAGTATACAAAGGGACTTCTTCGTTCCATTCCGAATGTAGACAACAGCAAGGAACGTCTGATTCCGATCGGCGGTACACCGATCAACCTTCTGAACATGCCGAAAGGCTGTGCATTCTGTACCCGTTGCGACAATGCAATGAAAATCTGTCTGGAACAGAAACCGGAAGAGATGGATTTAAGCGCGACACATAAAGCATCCTGCTGGATGAATGTGAAACGCCAGATGGAAGAACAGGCAGGAGGTAAAGAAGCGTGAGCAGTGAATATCTGGTAGAAGTAAAAGATTTAAAACAGTATTTCCCGATCAGTACGGGATTTTTCAAAAAAACAGATCTCAAGGCTGTAGACGGCGTATCCTTTTCCATCAAGCCAGGTGAAACTCTTGGATTGGTAGGCGAGTCCGGCTGCGGTAAAACAACCGTAGGACGTACCCTTTTACGTCTCTATGAGCCGACCGGAGGCGAGATTCTTTTTAACAGAGAGCCTGTTACAGATAAAAATATGACAGCGCTCCGCAAAGAGATGCAGATGGTATTCCAGGATCCATATTCTTCTCTTGACCCTCGTATGACAGTTGAGGACATCATTGGAGAGCCTCTTGATGTCCATAAATTATACAGCACAAAGGCAGAGCGCAGGGAAAAAATCCTTGAGCTTATGGAACTGGTAGGATTAAACGCAGAACATGCTACACGTTATGCCCATGAGTTTTCCGGCGGTCAGCGTCAGCGTATCGGTATTGCCCGTGCTCTGGCTGTAAATCCGAAATTCATTGTCTGCGATGAGCCTGTCAGCGCCCTTGACGTATCTATTCAGGCGCAGGTTGTTAATATGTTTGAAGACCTTCAGGAGAAGCTTGGCGTTGCTTATCTGTTCATCGCCCATGACCTTCTGATCGTTCGCCATATTTCTGACCGTATCGCGGTTATGTACCTTGGTAAAATTGTGGAAATCGGAGATGCAGACGAGGTATACGAGCATCCGCAGCACCCATATACCGAGTCTCTGCTTTCAGCAGTGCCGATTCCGGATCCAAAGATTACACGTGAGAGAAAACGTATTATTCTGGAAGGCGACGTACCAAGTCCTATGAACCTGCCGACAGGATGTGCATTCCGTACACGCTGCCGTTACGCTACAGAAAAGTGCGCGCAGGAATGTCCGAAATTAGAGGACAGAGGCAACGGACATATGGTTGCATGCTGGAATAAATAAGAAAAATAGTAACAAAGATATAGTTGCATCTGGAAACAAATAGTGTTATAATGTACAAAGTCACATTAAACTTGTGCGGTTTTAATTCGGTAAAGTGAAACCGCACGACAGCGAACACTCCGTGTTCATTTTAAGAGTTTGAGGGATGGAGGATCCCATAACAAACTATATTCGGCAGAGGCCGAAATAACTTTTAATGGAGGGAAACACTATGAACAAAAAGAAAGCTATGGCACTCGTGCTTGCAGCAGCTACAGCATTATCACCTGTAACCGCATTTGCAGCAGAAGTAGAGGCAGTTGAAGGAGCAGATGTTGCGAAGAAATCTTCCGAAGCAGCACCGGACTGGCAGGAGTACAACAACCTGGTAGCACAGATCAAGGTTGAGACAGACACTGCTAAACGTGAAGAGATGATGCATCAGGCAGAGGATATCCTGATGGAGACAAACGCTATTGTTCCTCTTTACTACTACAATGATCCATACATGCTCAAAGAGAACGTTAAAGGCGTTTACTCTAACGCATACGGATTCAAATACTTTATGTTTGCAGATGCAGGCGATGCTACAACACTTCGTCTTTACATGGCTTCCGAACCGGATAAGCTTGACCCGGCTCTGAACTCTACTGTAGACGGTGCGTGCCTTGCAGTTTCTTCCTTCTCAGGTCTTTGCTACTACAAAGAAGACGGCACTGTAGACCTTGCTCTTGCTGACAGCTATGAAATGAGCGAAGACGGACTTACTTATACTTTCACAATGAAAGATGGTCTGAAATGGAGCGATGGCACAGAGCTTACAGCAAAAGACTTTGAGTACTCCTGGAAACGTGCGGCTGATCCTCAGACAGCAGCAGACTATTCCTACATGTTCAACGGAATTGCAACAAAAGAGGATGGTTCCCTTGATGTAACAGCAAGTGAAGACGGAAAAACATTTACTGTTAAACTGAAGGCTCCATGCGTATACTTCCTTGACCTCTGCGCATTCCCGACATTCTACCCGGTACCTCAGGCAAGTGTAGAAGCTCAGGAAGGCTGGGAAACAAACCCGGGTCTGTGGGCACAGGAAGCTGGTTTCGTATCTAACGGCGCTTACACTCTGAAAGAGTGGAAACACAACGAGAGCATGGTTTACGAGAAAAACCCGAACTGGTACAGAGCAGACGAAGTTAAAATTGAAAGACTTGAGTTCATGTTAAGCGATGATGATGCAGCTCCATTTGCAGCATACAATGCAGGCGACCTTGACTTCATTGACAGCATTCCGACAGATGAAACAGCAGCAGTGCTTGACAGCCCTGAATTCCACGTTGTAGACCAGTTAGGAACATACTACATGTGCTTCAACGTAAACAGCCCACTGTTTGAAGGTAAAACACCTGAGCAGGCAAATGCGATGAGACGTGCATTCAGCATTATCATTGACCGTGACTACATTGCAGAGAACATCGGCCAGACAGGTCAGGTTATTGCTAATACATTTATCCCGGCTAAGATGATGGACGGCAACGGCGGCGAGTTCCGTGTAAATGACGACGCTTACACATATCCGAATGAAGAAGCAGTTGGATACTTCGATCCTTCCTACGATGCATATGAAGCAAACCTTGAGGAAGCAAGAACACTTCTTGAATCTGCTGGATACAAATTCGGCGATGACGGTATGATCTCTGACGAAACTCCACTTAGCGTAACATACGTTACAAATGAAGGCGCTGGAAACGTAGCAATCGCAGAAGCACTTCAGCAGGATTTCGCAGCACTCGGCATCGACATGGTTATCGATACAAAAGAGTGGTCAGTATTCCTGAACGAGCGTAAAGCAGGTAACTTCGACTTAGCTCGTAACGGCTGGATCGCAGACTTCAATGACCCGATCAACATGCTTGAAATGTGGACAACAGAATCCGGAAACAATGACTGCCAGTTAGGTAAATAATTTTCGGACTTTGGCAAAACAAAGAATTGAGTAAACAAAAGAGCATCGCCTTTTTGAAGGGGGTGCTCTTTTTGAGATGAGGAGAAAGTTTCACCATGGTAAAAGACAGAATCAAAGCGCTCCGTGCGCTTATGAAAGAAAAAGGCATCGACGCCTATTTAATTCCTACAGATGATTTTCACGCATCAGAGTATGTAGGCGATTATTTTAAATGCAGAAAGTATATTACTGGCTTCACAGGTTCTGCAGGTACTGCGGTTGTAATGCAGGATATGGCTGGTCTTTGGACAGACGGCCGCTATTTTATTCAGGCTGAAAGACAGATTGCGGGAAGCGGTGTTGAGCTTTTTAAGATGGGAGAGCCTGAGGTTCCTACAGTTCACGAATTTTTGGAAAAGACACTGACAGATGGTCAGAAATTAGGCTTTGACGGAAGAACAGTCAGCGCAAAAGAAGCAGATGAGCTTACGGAAATCCTTGGTAAAAACGGTGTGTCTATTGTTTGTGACGTAGACCTTGTGGGCGACATCTGGAGTGACCGTCCCAATCTTTCCTGTGAGCCTGTGAAGGAATTGGATGTGAAATGGACTGGCAAATCCCGTGGGGACAAGTTAAAAGAGATGAGAGAAGCAATGAAGGAAAACGGTGCGGATTTATTTGTACTGACCTCTCTGGATGATATTGCATGGCTCTTAAATATCCGTGGCGGAGATATTCCATGCAATCCGGTTGTTCTTTCTTATCTTGTGATGAGTCAGGACGAGGTATTCCTTTTTGCAAATGAAAAAGCTTTTTCTGAAGAAGTTATGGCAGCTCTTGCAGAAGACGGCGTAAAAATTCTTCCATACAATGATATTTATTCCTGGTGTACGGAAATCGAGGCCGGCAAAAAGGTTCTTCTTTGCAGAAATAAAGTGAACAGCCGTCTGGTAAACTGTATTCCGTCTGAAGCTGTTGTTCTTGACCGGGAGAATCTGACTTTCCTTCCCAAAGCAATTAAGACTCCTGTGGAAGTGGAAAATGAAAAGATTGCACACATTCGCGACGGTGTGGCTGTGACAAAATTTATTTACTGGCTGAAAAAGAATGTGGGTAAAATCCCAATGACAGAAATCAGTGCAGGCGAGTATCTGAACGGACTTCGTGCCCAGCAGGAAAACTTTATGGGAAACAGCTTTGACCCTATTATTTCTTACGGGGAACATGCGGCAATGAACCATTATTCTGCAACTGCAGAGACTGATGTTGCCATTGAGCCTGAGGGACTTCTTCTTGCGGATACAGGCGGACAGTATCTGGAGGGTACTACAGATATCACAAGAACGATTGTTATGGGCCCTGTTACAGAGGAGCAGAAGAAATTCTTTACAGCAGTGCTCCGCGGTACTTTAAATCTTGCTGCTGCCAAATTCCGTTATGGCTGCCGTGGTCTGAATCTTGATTATCTTGCCCGCCAGCCGCTCTGGGAAATGGGAGAAGACTTTAATCATGGAACAGGTCACGGAGTAGGTTACTACCTCAATGTCCATGAAGGACCAAATGGTTTCCGCTGGAGAATGGTTCCGGAGAGAAATGACAGTTCCGTTTTTGAAGAAGGTATGATTACTTCTGACGAGCCGGGCTACTATGTGGAAGGAGAATACGGAATCCGCCACGAAAACCTTATTGTCTGCAAAAAAGCAGAAAAGAATCACTGGGGACAGTTTATGTGCTTCGAGCATCTGACAATGGTTCCTTTTGACCTTGACGGAATCATTCCGGAGCAGATGAATGAGACAGAGCGCAGACTTCTCAATGATTATCATAAAGAAGTTTACGAAAAAATTTCTCCATATCTGGAAGAAGAGGAGAAAGAGTGGCTGAAAGAAGCTACAAGAGCAATCTGATACAGTAAAGAAAAAACGGTCTTCATGCGAAAAATGCATGAAGGCTGTTTTTTTCAGAAAAATGGTTGTCAAAGAACTTTTGCGGTGTTTTTGAGGGAAGGAAAGAGAGGATTGCTTTACTTTTCGAGAAGATTTATGGATAATAAGAAAAAACAGAAAGGAAGAGCAGGCGTATGAATTTGGGAAATGAAATTTTAAACATTCGAAAGGAAAGAAATCTAACTCAGGAAGAATTCGGACAGTTATTTCATGTTACAAGACAGACTGTATCCAATTGGGAAAATGAAAAAAGCTATCCCGATTTGAGAACCCTTGTGGAAATCGGCAATCAATTTGAAATTTCACTGGACAAACTGATAAAGGAGGATGTAGAGATGGTAAAAAATATTGATAAGGAAAGAATGATGGGAAGACTGAAACGGGTACGCAAATTTGAGGCTATGGGAACTGGCGGAGGAGTCGGAATGCTTGTATCCTGCCTGTGCGCACCGGATTCAGAAGTGAGAAGTATTATAATTGCGGTGGCAGTTTGCCTGATTTTGGGTGGATGGTATTTGCAGTCAAAAAGAGAAAAAGAGATGCTGAAATATCTGGAATCATAGAATCTTTTTCTTGAAAAAACAGAAAAATCTGTTAAAATAGAGAGAAAATCAGAGGAGAAGGAGGTATCAGTAACAGATTATGAAAGCAAAGAGAGTTCAAAATAAGACAGGAATTGGAGTTTTTTCTTCCTCATCACCGATTTCGGCAACGGTTCCCGTGAGATATAACAGGGGAAAAGAATATCTGGAGAAAAAAGGATTTCACATAATTGACGGCAGCCTTTTTCAGAAGCAGGATTTTTATCGTTCCGGGAGTATCAGGGAGCGCGCCGAGGAATTTAACCGGCTTTTATATAATGAGGAAGTACAGATTTTAATGGCGGCTATCGGCGGAAACAATTCTAACTCTATACTGCCGTACATAGATTATGAATATTTGAAAAAACATCCCAAAATTATAATCGGTTATTCTGATACGACAGCTCTTCTTCTGGGAATATATGCAAAAACGGGACTTGTTACTTTTTACGGACCTGCTTTGGCATCTTCTTTTGGAGAATTTCCGCCTTTTGTGGAGCGAACTTTTGAATATTTCAGAAATATTATCTGCGAAAAGATTTCCCTGCCATATGAATTTCCTATGCCTTTGGTGTGGACAGAAGAGTTTATCAACTGGAGTGAACAGGACCGCGGAAAAGAGGAGAATACGAACCAGTGGGTATGTGTACATCCGGGTAAATGCCGCGGCAGACTGATTGGAGGAAACCTGAATACAATGGAAGGATTTTTCGGAACCGAATATATGCCGGAAATACGGGAGGGGGACATTCTTTTTATTGAGGATTCTCTGAAAGATGCCTGTACCATAGAGAGAAGCTTTTCTTTGCTGAAGCTTGCCGGAGTTTTTGACAAAGTAAGCGGTATTATTCTTGGAAAACACGAAAAATTCGACGATAACGGCACAGAGCGCAGACCATATGAAATACTGAAAGAAGTGCTGGGGAGTATAGAAGTGCCATTTCTTGCAGAATTTGACTGCTGTCATACGCATCCAATGCTAACTATGCCTCTTGGATGCACGGTGGAGCTGGATGCCGGAAAGAAGAAGGTTACTCTGTTGGAGCAGCCTTTCGAATAGAATGGAGGAAGAGGAATGGAAATTACATTAGAAAAGTGGAAAAAAGAAGATGCCGGTGATTTGATGCGAATTTGTAATGAAACAGACAGAACCTATCTCTCAAATCGTCTGCCATATCCCTACACGCAAGAAAATGCCGGTTGGTGGCTGAATATGGTTTCTGAGAATGAGGGAAAACGCGGCATATTTCGTTCGGTCAGAGTAGATGGAGAAATTGTGGGAAATATTACAGTGGAACAAAAAGAGGATGTATTTGTCAAAGATGCAGAGTTAGGTTATCTGCTGCTGCCAAGAATGTGGTCAAGAGGAATTATGTCCGAAGCTGTACGACGGATTTGCGAAATTGCTTTTGAGGAACTGGATATTGTGCGGATTACAGGACAGGTATATGAGCCGAATGCAGCGTCGAGGAGAATTCTGGAGAAGAATGGATTTGAGCTGGAAGGAATTCTGAAAAAAGCAGTTTTTAAAGAGGGTAAAATTTGGAATCTCTGTGTTTATGGGAAAACAAAATAGAGGTATGTCAGACAGAAATGATAATCAGAGAAGTAAAAAAGAACAAAAAACAATATTGGGATTTGCTTTTTCTTGCCGACGAACAGGAAAGTATGATTGAAAAATATCTGGGTGACGGCAGAATGTTTGTGCTGGAAGAAAGCGGCTGTGTGACAGCAGAATGCGTGGTCACAAAAGAGGAAGACGGTGTGGCTGAGATAAAAAATATTGCTACAAGACCGCAATTCCAGCGTCAGGGCTATGCGCGAAAGCTCATTGAATATGTGGAACAGGAATACGGTAAAGACTGTCAAATCCTGCGCGTGGGCACGGGAGACAGCCCTTTGACAATTCCTTTTTATAAAAAGTGTGGGTTTTCAGAAGCTTACCGGATAAAAAACTTCTTTACAGACAATTACGATCACCCGATTTTTGAAGAGGGCGTTCAGTTGATTGATATGGTTTACCTCAGTAAGGAAATTTGATTTTGGCTTATTAGATATAAGAGAAAGAGAGGGGCTATATGTCACAGAAAAGGAAGCTTGCAGTATTTTTCCCGGGAACGGGGTATCACACAGACAAACCGCTTTTTTATTACAGCAGAAAAATAGCTGCGGCAAAAGGGTATGAAGTTTTATGCATCATATATGGGGAATTGCCAGAGCCGAAAGAAAAAAATGAAGCTCCTGTATGGGATGAAGTAGTAAACGCTGCGATAATTAGAGCGAAGGAACAGTTGGAAAAGGTGAAATTTCAAGACTTTGACAGAGTAGTATTTGTGTCAAAGAGCATTGGAACTGCAGTTGCGGCATCAGTTGACAGAGAATGGAAGCTCTGTGCTGACCATGTTTTTTATACACCTGTTGCAGAAAGCTTTCAGGTGATGGGAGATAAAGGCGTTGTCTTTCATGGAACGTCAGACCCTATGGCGTATACCGCAGAAGTGATTGAAGAATGTAAAAGAAGAACTCTCCCTCTGCATTTGATAGAGGAGGGAAATCACTCTCTGGAGACAGGAAATCCGGTAAAGGATATCAGTATCCTAAAAGGTGTTATGGAAATCACAGAGGATTATCTGGAGGGATAAGTATAGAGGGAAGAAGGAGATAGGGTATGACCTTGATAAAAAATAAAATACCTATTTTGGAATATGATGACAGTCCGTGTGCTGTTCTTATGCCTACCCATGAAAAATTAGATATCCATTTGCCGGAGAAAGCAGTATTTGTGTTTTTGGGTGATAGCGTGGAGGCATATGCCTGTGTCAGGCTCCGATGGAGTCTGCTTCTTCCACACAGATTTTGGATTGGCTGATTGGTTATGGGGTCAGGAAAGTGATTGCTGCTGGTTCCTGTGGTGTTTTGGAGGAAATTCCGGAAAATGTATTCCTTGTTCCGGTGAAAGCGCTGAGAGATGAGGGAACTTCTTACCATTACATTCCTCTATCAAGATATGTGGAGTTGAATCAGGAAGCACGGATTTCCATTGAAAAAACTTTTGAGAAATGGAAACTGCCATATGTGGAATGTATCACATGGACAACGGATGGGTTTTACAGAGAGACACAGGATATGGTTAATTATAGAAAAGAGGAAGGATGCGCGGTGGTAGAGATGGAATGCGCATCTCTTGCTGCCTGTGCTCAGTTTCGCGGGATTTGTTTTGGACAGATATTAATTACTGCCGATACATTGGCAGATGTGGAGGATTACAGAGAAAGAGGATTTGGAGAGGATTCTTTCGAAATAGCCATGCGCATATGCATGGACATCATACATATTATGTGAAAAGTCAGGTGATACGGGATAAAAAAGAGAGGAGCAGAAACATGATTTTGGAAACTAAGAGACTGATTCTTCGACCATGGGAAGAATCAGATGCAGAGGAATGTTATAAATATGCAAAAGATCCGCTGGTGGGACCGATTTGCGGATGGATGCCGCACACAAGCGCAGAAGAAAGCAAAGCGATTATCAAAAATGTACTTTCTGTTCCTGAAACGTATGCGGTTATATGGAAAGAAACAAATCTTCCTATTGGAAATATTGCCCTGAAAATGGGAACAGATACAGATTTGACAGAAAAAGAGGATGAGTGTGAACTTGGATACTGGCTCGGCGTACCTTACTGGGGAAAGGGCATCATGCCGGAGGCGGCAGAAGAATTGCTGCGCCATGCGTTTGAGGAGTTGGAAATGAAAATGGTTTGGTGCGCGTACTACGATGGAAATGAAAAATCGAAGCGCGTTCAGGAAAAATGCGGCTTTCAATACCAGTGGACAACCCATGATGTCGATGTGCCTCGACTGCAGGAAAAGCGAACAGGACATGTGAACTGTCTTACAAAAAAGGAATGGGACAGAAGAAAGAAGCAGGAATTTATTATGATGCATATGGAATTGGAAAAATAATAAAGATAAACAGATTTGCTGTGACAATATATGTCGAAACTTGTCGCACGAATCTGTTTGTTTTTTGTACCTGTTTATGCTAAGCTAAATATATCAAACAGTAAAAATTTCTGAATGTGGACAACAGCATTTCAACGCCTGAATTCCAGGTAATTTTCAGCATGAGGTAATAAGAGACGAGAAATAAATAGCAGAACAGGGAGGTATAAGGATGTCAGGGAATTTGAGACAGTATTTTCCAATGATAAAAAGCCGTGAGGAAATTCTGGAAGAAATCGCCAGTAAAAGTCATTTAAAGAAGATGTTCAGCCAGTGGACAGAAACACAGCAGGGAGAGTTTCTTGATTTTTGCACCGGAGTACGAGGAGTAAAGCTTTTATATGATTCGTTTTTCAAAGAGATTATGAACCCGGAGAATGTACCGGAACGGCTGAATGAGTTTTTGAGCCTGCTGTTGGGGCAGAAGGTCAGGATAGAGAGTGTTCTGCCAAATGACAGTTCCAGAATCGCAGATGAAAGCAGCCTTCTGATTATGGACATTTTGGTGCGTCTGGAGGATGGAAGCCTTTGTAATGTGGAGGTGCAGAAAATAGGGTATCGTTTTCCGGGGGAGAGAAGCGCCTGTTATTCGGCAGATCTGCTGCTGAGACAGTATAAGAGAATTCGGGGAAGCGATAAGCACAAAAATGCGTATAAGGATATGAAAAATGTATACACAGTTATTTTGTTCGAAAAAAGCCCGGTAGAATTCAAACAGTTTCCGGAAGCATATCTTCATCAATTCAGTCAAAAATCTGATACAGGTCTTGAGATAAATCTTCTTCAAAAATATCTTTTTATACCGCTTGACATATTTTTAAGAAACATTCACAATAAAGGTATCAGGAACAAATTGGACGGGTGGCTTGTGTTCTTCAGCGATGATTCCCCGGAAAGAATAATTGAGCTTTTGGAGAAATATCCGGAATTCAAGCCATTGTACGAGCATGTATATGAAATGTGCCGAAATGTGGAGAAGGTGATGGAAATGTATTCAAAAGAATTGTTGGAAATGGACAGAAATACAGTTCAGTATATGATTGATGAGATGCAGGAGGAGATTAATCAGAAAGATGCCCAGTTAAAGCAGATAAACGCCCAGTTAGAACAGGAGCGCAGGCAATCTCAGGAAACTCTGGAAAAAATGCAGAGACAGCTTCAGGAACTTCAGGAAAAATAACACGGGATTTTCTCTATACAATAAAGATAATCTGTGTTATAATCATTTCCGAGCATTTATAAAATCAAAATGAAAATTCATTTTGGACTGGTTCGAAAACTTCCCAGGATAAAAAACTAAGGATTGAAAAGCAAAATATCAGGAAAGAGTCTGTGCAAAAACAGGCTCTTTCCAGTGTGCCGTATCCTTAGCGGATGCGGTATTTTTTTGCGATTCTTTTCTTAAATAAGTAAAAGAAAAGGAGATTGGAAAATGAATGCGAAACGAAAAATAATCATTGACTGTGACCCCGGAATCGACGATACATTAGCCCTGATGCTTGCATTGTCTTCTCCGGAACTGGAGGTAATCGGAATTACGGTTGTATGCGGAAATGTACCCACAGATATTGGCGCAGAAAACGCATTAAAGGTGCTGAAATTTATGGGCAGGCTGGATATTCCTGTATATTGTGGAGAGGAGGCGCCGCTTAAAAGAGATTACATCAGCGCGCAGGATACACATGGAATGGACGGTCTTGGAGAAAGTAACTATCCGGCTGTGACAGAAACGAGGGCGAAAAAAAATGCTGTGAATTTCCTGATCAATACGCTTAAAACCCAAAAGAATGTGTCGATTATTGCAGTGGGACCGCTTACAAATATTGCAAAAGCACTGCAAAAAAACAGAGAAGTATTTAAAAATCTGGATGAGTTTATCTCTATGGGAGGAAGCTTTAAGAGTCATGGAAACTGCTCTCCGGTTGCGGAATATAATTACTGGTGCGACCCGGATGCTGCGAGATATGTATATGAAAATCTGCCAAAAAAAATACATATGGTGGGGCTGGATGTAACAAGAAAAATCGTTCTGACGCCTAATATATTGGAATACATGCAGATACTTGATAAAGAAAAAGGCGGATTTATCAAAAAGATTACACGTTTTTATTATGATTTTCACTGGAAATATGAAAGAGTAATCGGTTGTGTAATCAACGATCCGTTGGCAGTTGCCTATTTTATAAATAGAGAATTATGCAGCGGATTTGGCAGCTATACAACAGTGGAAACAGAAGGAATAAGTATAGGACAGTCTGTTACAGATTCTATGGATTTCTGGAAAAAAGAGCCGAACAGCCATGTGCTTACAGAGGTGAACCAGAAAGAATTTATGACTATGTTTTTAAACAGGGTTTTTGGAGAGGATGAACAGGAAATCCGAAAAATCCTTTTACAGATTATGTAAAAGGGGGCAGAAGAATGAAAAAAATAACAGCATTTCAAATTTGTTTTATTGCATTTTGTACAGTGATAAATCTTGTGGGCGGAAGCATTGCTTTAATGCTGAAGCTTCCGGTATATTTAGATAGTATAGGAACATTTCTGACTGCTGCGCTGCTAGGACCGGCTTATGGAGTAATTCCCGGAATATTAAGCGGAATCATATCAGGGGTGTCTACAGATATTTATGCATTTTATTTTATTCCGGTGCAGATTATGACGGGAATTATGGCGGGATTCGTCTTTAAAACCTCATGGATAAAAAAATGGAAAACACCTTTTGGCGTACTTCTTATCTCTTTGCCGGGAACAGCAGTAAGCGCTGTAATAACAGCATTTCTTTTCGGTGGAGTGACCTCTTCCGGTTCTTCGATTCTGGTTGTATTACTGCACAAATTGGGGATGAATCTTGTTACAAGCGTATTTATTGTTCAGGCGCTGACAGATTATCTGGATCGATTTCTTGCTGTGGGAATTACCGCAGCCGTGCTTGCTCTTATGTCGGATTCTATGAAAGGGCAGATAAAAAAATATGCCTGAAATATGTGAAAATATACAATGTCTCAAAGCAGAATCTGTGATATAATATCCCTCTGGAATGTGACGAAACACATTTTGAAGTGTATTTTTATACCCAAGGAGGAGATGAAAATGAAAAATAAATACAACAGAACGGTCACAGCCTGCTTTGTAGGATACATTGTACAGGCGATTGTCAACAATTTTGTACCGCTTCTGTTTCTGACCTTTCAGAGAAGCTATCAGATTTCTCTGTCTCAGGTTACACTTTTAGTAACCTTTAACTTTGGAATACAGCTTCTGGTAGACCTTCTTTCTGTCAAATTTGTGGACAGAATTGGATATCGAACTGCTATGGTAACAGCGCATATTATGGCTGCGGCAGGACTTATCTTGCTGACTGTGTTGCCGGATATTATGACCTCTCCGTTTGCAGGAATCCTGACTGCAGTTATGATTTATGCCATTGGAGGAGGGCTTCTGGAGGTGATTGTAAGTCCTGTAGTAGAAGCCTGTCCATCAGATAACAAAGAAAAAGCAATGAGTATGCTGCATTCGTTTTACTGCTGGGGACATGCGGGAGTGGTGCTGTTTTCGACCGTATTCTTCTATCTGGCAGGCATAGAAAACTGGAAAATACTGGCGATTGTATGGGCTGTGATTCCGGTTATAAATGCCCTTGTATTTACGAAAGTACCTATTGCACCTTTGATGGAGGAAGGAGAAACAGGACTTAAACTAAGGGAATTATTTAGCATCAAAATATTCTGGGTTCTACTTGTTATGATGATTTGTGCAGGTGCAAGCGAACAGGCAGTAAGCCAGTGGGTATCTACTTTCGCGGAAAAAGGTCTGGGCATTACAAAGACTGCCGGAGACCTTGCAGGAACGCTTGCATTTGCGCTTCTTATGGGATTATCCAGACTGTTTTACGGAAAATACGGAGACAGGATTAATCTGGATCGCTTCATGATTTACAGCAGCTTTCTCTGTATTCTTTCATATTTGGGAATTGCTTTTTTCAAAAGTCCGCTTCTCAGTCTGATGGGATGCGCAGTTTGCGGTCTGTCTGTAGGAATCATGTGGCCGGGAACCTTCAGTAAGGCGTCGGCTGCACTTCCCAGAGGAGGTACTGCCATGTTTGCGCTGCTTGCCCTTGGAGGAGATATTGGCTGTTCCGGGGGACCGACTGTAGTTGGAATGGTATCAGATGTACTGGGAGATAATCTGAAAATGGGTATTTTTGCAGGTGTTATCTTTCCGGTATTATTGTTGTCAGGGATTTTTTTCTGCAAAAAAATGAAAGCATAATAAAGAAAAAAACAGGAAAAAGATACAGCAGAAATCCGTATTTTGGGGGATTCTGCCGTATCTTTTTTTGAATGTAAAGAAAATTTTACTTGCCATATCTGTCCTTATTTGCTATGATACCTTTGCCTGTGAAACGGCAGATTTTATGTTTGAAGGAGCAGTATGGTGCGTAATAAGAGTGATTTCGGCAGCAGAATTAAAAAACTTATATGTGCGTTGATTCCCTTTTTGTTGTTAGTATCCGGAGTGTGCTTTGAAGAGGTCAGAGCAGATTCCATGTTCCCATACTCTTTTTCAGAGGGAGAGTCTTCCTCTATTTCTTACGGAAATAAAACATTTTCCGAGGAACAGGCGTGTACTGCTGAGATGCTGGGAATCCGCGGAACTGCGGGGCTTGGCAGAAGTCATATACAGATTATGGTACAGAGAAGGGATGAAAGTGCATCCCCTGATTTCCTGTGCCGGAAAATATCTATCCCTACAGAGGGAAAATCTTACATCAGCTCGGATGGAATACAGTTTATTTCCGAATTTTCCGAGAAACATATCGCAAATTATCTTCACAGATCAGATGGAAAAAAACGAATCTGAATACTTTCCCCTAATTTCAATGCCTGAAAATATGCAGGCATGGTTTTGATGCAAAAAAATAAAAAAGCGAAAGCATACAGACAGTATGCTTGTTTCTGTATGCTTCCGTAAGGAGGACTATATGGGTGAAAATATTTTTGTAATTGTATTATGTGTAATTGCGCTGGCAGCAGGAATCTGGGGCTGGTGGATTGATAATAAAAGATAAAAAGAGGATGGAAAAATGAATTTTACATATATTATGGGATTACTTGGAGGTCTGGCTTTATTTCTCTATGGAATGCAGATGATGAGTACAGGGCTTGAAGCTGCGGCAGGCAATAAGATGAAAGTGATACTGGAAAGACTCACTGCGAACAGATTTGTAGGCGTGATTGTAGGCGCTCTGATTACTGCGGTGATTCAGTCATCGTCAGCAACTACAGTTATGGTAGTGGGATTTGTTAATTCGGGGATGATGACTCTGAATCAGGCAATCTGGATCATTATGGGCGCGAATATCGGTACAACGATTACCGGTCAGCTTATTGCGCTTGATGTAGGAGAGATTGCTCCCCTTGTAGCATTTCTGGGAGTAGCTGCTATCGTATTTCTGAAAAATGAAAAAATAAAGCATATAGGAGAAATTATGGCAGGGCTGGGCGTTCTCTTTATCGGTATGGAAATGATGGGAACCGCTATGAAACCGCTGGCAGATTCTGAAAGCTTTGTAAGCATTCTTACGAAATTTGAAAATCCGATTCTCGGAATTGCGGCAGGAACCATATTTACTGCATTGATTCAGTCATCGTCTGCGTCGGTAGGTATTCTGCAGACTCTGGCGGGAAGCGGAATGATAGGTCTGAAAAGCGCGGCTTTTGTATTATTCGGACAAAATATCGGTACCTGCATCACCGCATTTCTTGCTTCCATAGGTACGAGCAGAAATGCAAAGAGAACAACACTTATCCACATAATGTTCAATGTATTCGGTACAGTGATTTTTACGGTTTTATGTCTTGCGACACCGGTTATCCGGATGGTGGAAGGATGGACGCCGGGAAATGCTCCGGCGCAGATTGCCAACCTGCATACAATGTTCAACGTGGTTACGACAATTCTTCTGCTTCCTGTAGGAACCTATCTGGGTAAAATCGCAGTTGCGATTTTAAAAGACAGGGGAGCAAAAGAAGAAACAGAGGGAATGCGTGTGCAGTATCTTCTGGATATCAAACATATCAATACGGAAAAGCTTGGCGCATCCGTAATCTGCATGGAGGGAATTAAGAAAGAGCTTATGCGGATGATGGGGATGGCGCGCAGCAATGTGGCAGAAGCCTTTGATGCAGTAACAGAACGAGACAGGGATAAATTCGAAGCTGTGGAAGAAAGAGAGGAGTATGTAGATTTCCTGAATAAGGAAATATCGAAATATATTACTTCTGCAGGTTCCTATGAGACGACGAGAACAGGAAGTCAGATTTTTAATTCTCTGTTTTCTGTTACAGGCAATATTGAAAGAATCAGCGACCATGCGATGAATATTGCAGGATATTCCAACCGGATTGCAGAGATGGGAATTCATTTTTCAGATCAGGCAAATGAAGAATTGGGGCAGATGAAGGGAATCTGCACAAAACTATTTGAGTATATGATGGAGAAGCCGTCAGATATTGCTTTCTGGAATAAAAAAATTGCAGGTATGGAGCAGAAAATCGACGATATGACAGAAGCTTTCAGGGAAAATATGTATGCAAGAATCCGTTCGGGAAAATGCACAGATGAAGGAGGGATTCTTTTCTCTGAGATGCTGACAGACTTTGAGCGTATTGGAGACCATGCGTTAAATATCGCAGACGAGATGATGAAAATGGCCCCTGCGCAGGAATGAAGAAAGGCTGCGCCACAAGAAGACATTGACAGTTATCAGCAGAAAACATATAATTAATAACAGTTCGAATGTTGTAAGGTTCGGAGCGAAAAGGCTGAAATTATAAATGAAAAGAAGAAAGCTTGGAAAGGCGGTAAAGACAGGATGAAAACAAAAATGACAAACATACAGCGCAGAGATGCAGAGATGGCTTATATATCAGACGAAGCAGTTTTTGAGGAGCAGCTTGTATGCAGGAGGATTTTGCAAAAGCTGAATTTTATGGACCGCTCTGACTTCGACGGAATCAAAGAGGTGGTAAAGGAGCTTTTGGGAAAATCAGAAGATGCTTTCATCAATCCGCCTTTTTACTGCGACTATGGAAAACATATCGAAGTCGGCAAAAATTTCTTCGCGAACTATAACTGTACGCTTCTTGATGTGGCGAAAATTAGAATCGGAGATAACTGTCAGCTTGCTCCAAATGTGGCAATTTATACAGCAGGGCATCCCGTTCATCCGGTGAGCCGTAATTCCGCTTATGAATATGGCAAAGCAGTGACAATAGGAGACAATGTATGGATTGGTGGAAACACCGTCGTATGTCCGGGAGTACATATTGGAAGCAATACTGTAATCGGGGCAGGAAGTGTTGTCACAAAGGATATTCCGGACTGGTGTATTGCAGCGGGAAATCCATGCAGGGTAATCCGTACAATTACAGATGCAGACAGGCGGAAACTGTTTCGGGATGAAGAAATCGACGAGGAAGCGTGGAAGGATATTCAGGAGAGGATGAACAGGGATTAAAAAAAGAAATAAAAAACTATTGACAATGACAATTCAAAGTGGTAAAGTAGCAACCAGATAAACCGATGAGAAAGAGGAGTAAACAATCAGGCAGCATTACAGAGAGCGGCGTTGGTGTGATTCCGCATGAAGCAGATTGTTGAATGGCCTTTCGAGGGCGGCCCGAAATTTTTTGGATAAAGGAGTAGGCGCCGACGGGAACCGAACCCGTTATCAATCAGGAGTGTATGTTTGTACATGAGAAAGTGGACATTTTGTCAATTTGAGTGGTACCGCGATAATAAGATTCTTATTACCGTCTCAAGCGAAAGGATTCGTTTGAGACGGTTTTTTTCATTCCTTAGAATCGGGAAGGAAAAGAAGCTTTTTTCAGAAGCGTCCGGGGTTCCTGAAAAGAACAGTGGCCATCCTCAATCTTTCTTACAGACAGCAGGCAGAGAAAACCCAAAAACATAGTGTAGAAAGAGGAGAAAAGATTATGAGAAAATTAATGATTGTAAGCGCAGCAGTTTTAACAATGGCACTGACAGGAACAACGGCAGTTTATGCAACGGAAGACGAATATAAAATCAGTATAGAGCAGTTTGCAGAGCATGGTTCCCTTGATAATTGCAGAGAGGGATTTCTGGAAGGACTGAAGGAAGAGGGCATTGAGGAGGGAAAAAACCTCACGGTGGAATATAAAAACGCAGCGGCAGATATGGGAACGGCAGGACAGATTTCCGCAAGCTTTGCCACATCAGATACAGACCTTATCTGCGGTATTGCCACACCGAGCGCCCAGAGCTGTTTTAACGCGGCAATGGAAACGGAAATCCCGGTCATATATACGGCGGTTACAGATCCGGTGGCAGCAGAACTTGCAGATGAGGAGGGGAATCCTGCAGGAGAGGTGACGGGAACCTCCGATAAGCTTCCGGTAGAACAACAGCTTGAAATGATACGAACCATGCTTCCGGAAGCCAAGATCATTGGAATTCTATATACGACAAGCGAAGCGAATTCAGAATCCGCAATCAAGGAATACGAAGCCCTTGCATCAGATTATGACTTTACCATTGAAACAGCCGGTATTACAGCCACTTCAGACATTCCTCTTGCAGCACAGGGACTCCTCGAAAAAGTGGATTGTCTGACAAACCTTACAGATAATACGGTTGTCAGTTCCCTTCCGGCAATTCTGGAGATGGCAAATGAGAAAAATATTCCGGTTTTTGGAAGCGAGATTGAGCAGGTAAAAATCGGATGTCTTGCGGCGGAGGGACTTGATTATATTGCCCTTGGCAGGCAGACAGGAAAGATGGCGGCTCAGATCTTAAAAGGTGAGGCAAAAGCCTCCCAGTTGCCTTACGAAACAATTGAAGAAGCAAGCTTCTATGTAAACAGGAAAGTGGCGGAAAATCTCGGAGTTGAAGTGCCGGAAGAACTCATGGACAGTGCAGCAGAGGCATTTGATGAGATTACAGAAGAATAAGGGACAAAAGCGGAGGACAGGGACATGGATTTTTTTATCACAATTCTGGAGCAGGGACTGATTTACGGAATTCTTGCTTTAGGCGTGTATATCACATATAAAATACTGGATTTTCCGGATCTTACTGCAGACGGAAGTTTTCCGCTGGGAGCGGCGGTGAGTGCAGCGCTGATCACAAGAGGGACAAATCCCTTTCTTACTCTTCTGGCAGCGTTTATATCCGGCGCAGCTGCGGGAATCTGTACAGGTCTGATCCATGTGAAAGGAAAAGTTCGTGACCTTCTCTCCGGTATTATTATGATGACGGCTCTTTGGACGGTGAATCTTAGAATTGCTGGAACTTCCAATGTACCGCTTTTTTCCAAAGAGACAATTTTTAAAAACGAATTTCTGGAAAATTTTCTTCCGGAAAAGATGAAGCCCTACGGAACCCTTCTCGTCATTTGCGTCCTGACTCTGGCGGCAAAACTGCTCCTTGATTTTTATATGAATACGAAATCCGGTTTTCTTTTAAGGGCTGCAGGAGACAATGACAGACTTGTGACAGCTCTTGCCAGAGATGAAGGGAATGTGAAAATCCTGGGACTTGCCATTGCCAACGGATTGATTTCTTTTTCCGGCGCAATATTCTGTCAGGAGGAACGCGTTTTTGAAATTTCCATGGGAACCGGGGCGATTGTGATTGGTCTTGCCAGTGTGATTATTGGAACAGGAGTTTTCAGAAAAGCCTCTTTTGTGAAGGCAACTACTGCAGTGATTCTGGGATCTGTGTTTTACAAGGCATGTACTGCTGTTGCTATGAGAAACTTCGAGCCTATGGATATGAAATTTATTACGGCTGCGTTGTTTTTGATTATTCTCCTGATCAGTATGGAGAGAAAGAAGAAGGTAAAGACAAATGCTTGAATTGAAAAACATATATAAATATTATAATCCCGGAACCGTAAATGAAATGTGTCTGTTTAAAGGGTATGACCTGACAGTGAAGAAAGGGGAATTCGTTTCCGTTGTCGGAAGCAACGGATCCGGCAAAACCTCAATGCTGAATATCATCTGCGGAAGTATTCCCATTGAATCCGGAAGTATTTTTCTGGATGGCAGGGACATCACCCGGGAAAAAGAATTTAAACGAAACAGAAAAATCGGCCGTGTTTACCAGAATCCTGCCCTTGGCACCTGTCCCGGAATGACTATATTGGAAAATATGTCGTTGGCAGATCATAAAGGCAAATGTTTTGGCCTGACAAGAGGAACAAATAAAGCGCGGATTAACGATTACCGCGAGCTTCTCCGCCCTTTAAATCTGGGGCTGGAGGATAAGCTGGATGTGAAAGTCGGATCTCTTTCCGGCGGTCAGCGTCAGGCAATGGCACTGCTCATGTCTACTATGACGCCAATTGAGTTCCTGATTCTGGATGAACATACGGCAGCACTTGACCCGAAAACAGCAGAGATTATTATGGAGCTTACAGGTCGCCTTGTAAAAGAAAAAAACCTGACTGCTATTATGGTGACTCATAATCTTCGCTATGCAGTGGAATACGGAAACCGGCTTCTCATGATGCACCAGGGAGAAAACGTAATTGACTGTTCAGGGGAAGAAAAAGCGGGAATGGGAATAGACAACATACTGGCAAAATTCAATGAAATCAGTATAGAGTGCGGAAACTAGGGAATGATTTTCGGATACATAAAAACCGTTGGAAATTTTGGGGATTTCCAGCGGTTTTTTGAAAAAATTTATAAGATTACAATCTGCTTTTCATATTCATGTATAAATGTTCGATTTGCCTTATGAGAGAGAAGAGCTTCGTAGAGATTGGAAGCGAAGACAGTCTCTTCAAGAAGCAGTTTTCCGGTTTCATCAAGAAGAGGGGATGCGTCTGCAAGCTTCGTTATCAGAGGAATCCTGCTGTTTTGCTTGATGGATTTAAGGAGCGCAGAACTCTCTTTGCGAAAGCCCAGAACGCGGGCGTAGGGGAGAGTATCAGGGGCAGTCCGGATTCCAAGGAGTAGGTGAAGAAGAGCCCTCTGGATTCTTGTATGGGTCAGCTCCTTTGTCTTCAGAAGAGGGATAAACTGAGAGAAACCCTGATAGGCATTTCTATGTTTCAGGATTCTCTGCGCCAGCTCCGGTGAAAGATCAAGATAATTTTTCATGCTATCTGAACTTTCCCGAAGAAGGGCATAATGAAGAAGGATATCCAAATCGTCTTCTGTAAGAAATTCTTTTTCCCTCAATGCTTTCTTAAACAATGCAGATATATTAATAGGAAGAAACTCTGTTGCCTTTGTCATAAGTTCTTCAAACGTATCGGAATCTGAGACAGACTCTGCGCTTATATCAGATGCCATCTTCCGAATGGCTGTGGCAGAGGCGAAGCTTCCCAAAGAGGCGTTGGTGTCGTGATATCCATGTCCTTCCCGCCGGATAGTCACAGGTTTCATGGAACTGCCAAGACGAATCAGGGCTTTGCAGTATTCAATCCCAAGAATATTGTTCGGCGCTGAAAGGATTTGAGAAATCTCATGGTAAAGAGGCCGAAGCACACCGCCGAAATCATCCTCCGGAAAGTTTTCGGGATTTTTGAAATAATCAAGTATTGCTCGGCTTCTGGCAGCAGGAAAACTCAAGCCTTTGCTCAAAAACTCTTTCAGAAGTATCTGATAGACGGGCGGCTCTTTTACAAGAAGATGAGCAAGTTCCATCAGTCCGGAAATTTCTCCGGCTTCACTTCCGAAACAGAGCATATCCACAACACCAAGAGAGTCAAGCAACTGAACGCCGCTTTGGGCAAAAAACTCTGCGCTTGCAGTGGAGGCGGAAACAGGCAGCTCCAGCACAAGGTCTGCGCCGCAGCGAAGAGCCATTTCCGCGCGGAGGTGTTTGGGGAAAAGAGCGGGAGTTCCCCTTTGAACGAAGTCACCGCTCATGGCAATGATTGTATAATCTGCACGAAGCTTTTCCTTCGCATACTGTATCTGATATTCATGTCCTTTGTGAAAAGGGTTGTATTCTGCGATAATTCCGACAGTTTTCATATTGCACCTCAAAAAAAACTTTTCTGTGTCATATTCTACCATCTAAATGCTTGAAATACAAGGAGTCAGGGGTTATAATAGTATTAGCTATGAAATTTAGAAAGGAGCAATAACCCATGGGATTTATTGACGTATTAAAAGACAGAGCGAGAGCAAATGTAAAAACAATTGTATTACCAGAGACAGAGGATATGAGAACTCTGGATGCAACTGAGAAAATTTTAAAAGAAGGAATTGCGAAAGTAGTTCTTGTTGGTAACGAAGAAACAGTTAAAAAGAGCGCTGCAGAAGGCGGCTTTGATATCAGCGGTGCAGAAATCGTTGACCCTGCAACATCTGAGAAAACTCAGGGTTACATTGACAAATTAGTAGAATTAAGACAGAAAAAAGGCATGACACCGGAGCAGGCAAGAGAAATCCTTCTCAACCAGTATCTGTACTACGGCGTTATGATGGTTAAAATGGGCGATGCAGACGGTATGGTATCCGGAGCTTGCCACTCTACAGCAGACACATTAAGACCATGCTTACAGATTCTGAAAACAAAACCGGGAACAAAGCTTGTTTCCGCATTCTTCTTAATGGTAGTTCCAAACTGCGAATACGGCGCAAACGGTGCATTCGTATTTGGCGATTCCGGTCTTGTACAGAACCCGAATCCGGAAGAACTTGCAGCAATCGCAGCATCTTCTGCAGAATCTTTCGAACTTCTTGTTCAGGAAGAGCCTGTTGTAGCTATGCTTTCACACTCTACAATGGGAAGTGCGAAACATGCAGATGTAGACAAAGTAGTAGAGGCTACCAAGATTGCGAAAGCAGAACATCCGGAACTGAAACTGGACGGAGAATTCCAGCTTGATGCAGCAATCGTTCCAAGCGTAGGCGCTTCCAAAGCTCCTAACAGCCCGGTTGCAGGTAAAGCAAACGTACTTATTTTCCCAGACCTTGATGCAGGAAACATCGGCTACAAGCTTGCTCAGCGTCTTGCGAAAGCAGAAGCTTACGGCCCGGTTACTCAGGGTATCGCGAAACCTGTAAACGACCTGTCCCGCGGATGCTCCGCAGACGATATCGTTGGTGTAGTAGCAATTACAGCAGTACAGTGTCAGGCAGAGGATAAATAAGAACGTACATATTATTTAAAATTAGGAGAGTAAAATCATGAATGTATTGGTAATCAACTGTGGAAGTTCTTCCCTTAAATATCAGCTCATCAACTCTGATACAGAGGCAGTTCTTGCAAAAGGTCTTTGCGAGAGAATCGGTATTGACGGACGTCTTGTATATCAGAAAGCAGGCTGTGACAAAGAAATCACAGAGGCAGCTATGCCTACACATAAAGAAGCAATCCAGATGGTTCTCGATGCTCTTACAAATGAAAAAACAGGCGCAATCGCAAGCCTTGCAGAAGTAAATGCAATCGGACACCGTGTCGTACATGGCGGCGAGAAATTCGCTTCCTCTGCAGTGATTACAGATGAGATGATCGCAGCAGTAGAAGAGTGTAACGATCTTGCACCACTTCATAACCCGGCTAACTTAATTGGTATCCGCGTATGTGCAGACCTTATGCCGGGCGTACCGCAGGTTGGTGTATTTGATACAGCTTTCCATCAGACAATGCCTGCAAAAGCATACCTGTACGGACTTCCACTTGAGTACTACAAAAAATACAAAGTAAGAAGATATGGTTTCCACGGAACTTCTCACAGCTTTGTTTCCAAACGTGCTGTAGATTTCCTTGGTCTTGACAAAGACAACTCCAAAGTTATCGTTTGCCACCTTGGAAACGGTTCTTCTATCAGCGCTGTTGTAAACGGCAAATGTATTGACACAACAATGGGTCTTACTCCGCTTGAAGGCGTTGTTATGGGAACACGTTCCGGTAACATTGACCCGGCAATCATGGAGTTTATTGCTAAGAAAGAAAACCTTGATATCGCAGGTATCATGAATGTTCTCAACAAGAAATCCGGTCTTCAGGGATTATCCGGCGGATTATCCAGTGACTTCCGTGACCTCAATGAAGCTGCAGAGAGCGGAAACGAAGATGCAGCAAATGCAATCGAAGTTCTTTGCTATGGCATCGCTAAATTCGTAGGCGGTTATGTTGCAGCTATGAACGGCGTTGACGCAATCGTATTTACAGCAGGTATCGGTGAGAACGCTATTCCTGTACGTGAAAAAGTTGTAAGCTACTTAGGATATCTTGGAATTACTCTTGATAAAGAGGCAAATGGCGTTCGCGGTGAAGAAATCGTGATTTCCACACCGGATTCCAAAGTTAAAGTTGCAGTTATCCCAACAAACGAAGAGCTTGCAATCTGCCGCGAGACAGTAGCTCTTGTTAAATAATTAAAGATTTATCATCTATAAAAGATAATAGTGTACAAGCGAGAAAAAGAAGGGTGTTCCGGTTTCGGAACACCCTTTTTAAAAAAAGAGGGGGAAACAATGTATCATATTGGTATTTGTGATGACAGTAAAGAAACCTGTGCGGAACTTGAAGAATTGCTTTGCGATTATGGGGAATCTCATGGAATCCCAACAGATATAACTGTATGTTATACAGGGGAAGAACTCTGCGAGCATCTGAAAAATAAGGAAAACCTGCTGGATGTGCTGTTTCTTGACATTGAACTTCTGACTACAGACGGTATAAAAGTAGGAAGATTTATCCGGGAGGAACTGGATAATCTGGAAACACTTATTATCTATATTTCTGCAAAAAGCAGTTATGCTATGGAATTGTTTCGCATTCAGCCTCTGGATTTTCTGATTAAACCACTGGATCAATATAAGGTTGAAGACGTAATGGAGCGTGCGAGGAAGCTTACGGAAAGAAGAAAAGGACTGTTTGAATATTATTCCGGCGGAATTTATTTTAAAGTGATGTACAAAGACATTTTATATTTTGTCAGTGATAATAAGAAGATACGAATGGTTATGAAGGATGGGGAAAAGGAATTTACCGGGAAAATAAAGGAAATAGGAAAAACAGTACCTGTTAATTTTATTCAGATACACCAGTCTTATCTGATTAACTTTGACTGTATCGATGAATGTACCTATGAAACTGTGAAAATGAAAAACGGAGAAGTGCTTTCCATTAGTCAGCCATACAGAAAAGAAGTCAGAAATCAGATTAAGAAACGAGTATTGGAAAACAGGAGATAAGATATGATGTATGTGGCATTTGTAACTTTGACCGCAAATCTTTTGGGATTGTATACATTTTATAGATTTATGAAAACATTTTTTGATGTGAAGGATGAATCTGTAAATAGAAGAAAAGAAGCCTTATGTTATTTGGGGGCATATATCATAATATCGGCAGGACATATTCTTATTCATCATAGGACTGTGAATGTGATAACTCATATGATAGGTCTATATTTGATCGCAGGCTGTTATGAAAGAAAATGGCTGAAAAAAATATTGGTAGCTCTTTTGATATACGGGATAAATATAGGGGCTGATTTTATGACAATACATATGTTTTCAAATTACCATGAAACACAAATTATTGATGAGAGCCTTTCTTATGTAGTAGTTCTTATTGTAGCTATTATTGAAATAATATATGAAAAATTCTTTTCAAAAAACAAAAGAGAAGAGAATATGCCCTATAAGCATATGTTGATTATCATATCAGTTATCAGTATGGCGTTGATTTATTTTGTGGAATATGGAATAAAAAACAGAACGCTTTTGGTTATATCTGCTGTATGCATTTTGGCAATAGAATTTTTTGTCTTATATTTATATGATGTGTTGACAGGGGCCTATAATAAACTGGAAGAACAAGCTTTATTAGAAAGACAGATTTTGCTTTATGCTAATCAATTAGAGGTATTGACTCAGTCAGATGCAAAAGTTACCGCTTTCCGACACGATATGAAGAATCATCTGGCAGATTTGGCAGTTATGGCGAAGATGCAGAAAAATAAAGATATAGAAGAATATATACGGGAAATGGGGGTGTATATGGAAAATCCAAAGGAGTTTGTCAGTACCGGAAATGGGGCAATCGACAGTCTCATGAACTATCTGTTGGGGCGGGCGAAAGAACAGCTTCATAAGGTGGAGTATGAAATTGCTATACCGGCCGGATTGAAAATAAGCGCTTTTAATCTGAATGTGATTCTGGGGAATCTGATTGAGAATGCAATAGAAGCATCCGCTCGGTCTGAAGAAAAATGGCTGTTCATAGAAATTTTCTATGAAAAAGGAATGCTGTTTATTAATATCAGAAACAGTTTTTCTCATGAATTGAACGTGCAGGATAAAGGATTTGTTTCTACAAAACAGGAGCAGGGGCATGGAATTGGATTGAAGAATGTGGAGAAAATGGTAGAAAATTATCACGGTACAATGGAAATATCCAACACAGAAAATTTATTTGAGGTTGATGTAATATTATATATGTGATTTGCTGTAAAGGGGCGAGATAATAACCAAATAGGGAATTGTCTCCCCTTTTTTCTGTATAAAAACGAATTTCGCCAAAATATATATGGATTTCGCCATATCAGAAAAAACAGGGAAAAATATGGTAAAATGTAAATACATTAAAGATAGAAGCATTAAAAAGGATGGAAAGGAGAGAGGACAGAAATTGAAACAGGAAATTAAAAAGATTGTTGAAAAAATGGCTATTAAAGCAGCAAAAATGCAGGTGGATTCAACATGTAAATGGGTAACATATCAGCCCAAGGAAACGGAAGCAATCAAAAAACTGAGAAAGCGATGAAATGATATGGATATCGAAAATTTCTCAGGAGAAGAACGAAATGAAATCATCAGGTATGGACTTCAAAGCATAAAAAGTACAATTACTATGATAATGGTTCTGAGTTTCATAGGTTGTATATTTCATGTGTTTGTACAAAGCATAGTATTTCTTATATGCTTTATGTGTTTGAGAAAATACGCTGGTGGTTATCATGCGGATACGCAGGGACGATGCTATGTGATTTCAACATTAATATTTGTGACAGCATGTGGTGTAATGAAACATGTACAAATGGATCATGACATATTTCTCATATTACAGACATTGAATCTGCTGTTGCTTCTCCTGCTTGTTCCGGTGGATAATAAAAATCGAAGACTGGAACAGTGGGAAAAAGAAAAATACGGAAGGAGGGCAAGGATAAGAGTAATCGCGGCGTACATTCTGTATATCCTTTTATTTATAAATGATTTTTACAGTATTGCTACAGCTATTGGAACGGCAAATTTAATGGTTGGGGTATGTGTAATGGTTGGGTTAAAAGAAATAAATGGAATAAAATATTCATGAAGGAAGGAGAGAAAGATATGAGAAAAAATAAGGGTATGAACACGATGCTAATTGTTTTGGGTGCAGTATTTTTGGGAAGTGTAGTATACGGCGCTTCAACAAGTACTTCTATAGAAATTACACCAAATGACTATGGCAAGTCCTCTGCTTCGGTAGGTGTATCGAAAAGCGCTTTCTATTCAGCTGAAAATTCTTCATCATCAAAAAAGAATATGACTATGGAAGCATATGCATGTTGGACTGGATGGCCATATTCATGTGAATATTCTACGAATATAGCACCATCTGGGAGATATAGTTATACAGAATATCAGGATAAGGAATCAAGTTTTTACATATATTTGGCTGGATACAATGCATGTTACGGTATTGGGAAAGTACGTGCAAATTAATGATATATGGTATTGTCTGAGTATTTGATATTGTGGAATCTCGATGTGAAGAAAATATATGTATTCTTGATGGAATTCATGAATTGATTTGCGTGTAGTTTCTACGGTTTATAGTACAAATTGAAAGGTAATTAAATAAGGCGCGCTGATTGTTTGCAAGCGATTGGCGCGTTATATAGTTATTGGATTTACCAAAGGCTTCTGAAATTGTATGTAGCAGATAACATGGGGAAAAAGAACAGAAGTACCGAAAAATATTGGTGAATTTGTGGTAGAAAGATATGCGATAGCGTACCTGAAAAAGTGAGGGGGGAATAAAATGAAAACTGTAATATGGAAACAATATTATAAATCGAAGATATGTATTGGGCTGTCTGTGTTATTCTTTGCCATAACCTATGGATTTGGATATTATTTTCAAAGTCTGGGGATGACAGGGGTTTCTTTGCTGCATATAATTGTTCGGTTTAATTACTATGTATGTTTCTATATTGTATGTATATCGTATTATTATATATCATGTGCTAATAGAAATTATGTAAAGGAAGTTTCGGAAACAGCAGAGAATTGGGCAGTGTATGAAAAAAGTTCTTTGGGGTTGATTGTGATTCAAGTAATTATATGGAACATAGGAATGAGTATTCTTCTTATATTTTGTTCTGCTAATAATGATGGTACAGGATATTTTCTTTCGTGGTTCCCGATTAATTATCTATATAATATTGTATTCCCTCAATTAATTTGTGTATTGTTTACATTTCTGGTATCAGCCAGCAGGAATTCTTCAAGGTGGCTTATGTTGGAAATTCTGTTTCTTTTTTTGATTAGTCCATTTGCAGAACAAATCGTATGGGAGCAGAGACCAGAGATACCGGTAGACTATATTTGGAAAAAACTGCGTTGGCTTTTTCAGATTTTATACCAGAATGGCAGATGGAGTCCTGATTATCAGAATGATTTTCAGATAGAGAATGTGCGGGTGTATTTATTGTATTTTTGGGTATTGTTTTTGCTTGGTAATGGACTCGTATATATCTGGAAAAAGAAAATCATAGGTGTCTTTGCGGGGGGTGTTGCAGCGTTCTTTTTGATTTTGTCCTACCAGCCGGCTTCCATTTACAGACTAAACAGCAGTTGGGATGGGATGAATAAAGATTATACGGAGTATTCTGTTCACAGGGGGAAAAATACTTATCAATCAAATAAGGATTCTGGATTTTTTGTTACAGATTACAATTTGCAATTATCTTTCGGTGATATGCTTTGCGTTGAGGGAACATTAGAGGTGAAAGCACCGATTGATTGTCAGGAATTCCTTTTTACGCTTTACCGTGGATATTTAGTTAAAGAGGTTGTGTCAGAGACAAAAGGTGTAGCAATTCAATTTGAACAGCAGGAGGATAATCTGCGAATACGTACAAATCAAAAAGTAGACAGGTTAAAATTTAATATTCGTTATAGTGGATGTCATAATAAATTTTATTCTAATGAAAGGGCTGCTATGCTTCCTGGATGGTTTCCATGGTATCCTATGGATGGAGAAAGACAAATTGTGTTGGAATATTTGGATTATGGAAAAATGTGGGGATATAATCCATATAATCGCATAGAGACTACTCATATTTGCATTAAAAGTGATCTCCCGATAATAACAAATCTTTCTGATAAAGGAAACAATATATTTGAAGGAGAGGCGGACAGCATTACGGTGCTGGGAGGCAATCTTTGTGAAGTTCAGGATTCGATTGTTCAAAATTATCTTCCGCTTGCATTATATTCGGGATATGGGGTGCAAGAATTTATAAATAGGCAGAAAATAAGTTATTATGATGCACTGGAAACGTTGGAGTATGTATATGGAGTGGACATATCGGAACTAGAGGATAAGGAATTAATTTTTGCATCAAAAGATATGGGAAGAAACGTTACAAATAACTTTTTGGCGGTGTTTGATAATTATATATTGGCAAGTCCGGATTATATAACCGAAGATACTTTGCTTCATTATATTGTATTGAAAGATTGTGAAAACAGACTTGATAGAGAAAGTTCAGAACTGATTCAGCTGTTTCTATTGTCATATTTTGACAACGATTTTGTGTATATTGTAGAAAGCTGGGTGGATGAAATAAAAATTAGGAAGAAATTTCCGGAGTACGATAGTGATATATTGAATGAGTTGCTGTTGCTTTTAGAAGATATGGAAAAAAAAGATAGGGAAATATTTGTGAGAGAAGCGGTTCACTATATGCTGAATCCGAAAAAATATAATGGTGATAGGGGATTTTTGGATGTAATGAGGGAGAAGTTATGATAAAAATTACTGAACTGAAAAAAAAATATGGAAAAAAAGAGGTTTTGAAAGAGGTTTCTTTGCAATTGGATTCGTATACCTATGGTCTGATTGGACCAAATGGAGCAGGGAAAACGACGCTCATAAGAATACTTGCAGGAACGTTGAAGGCAAATAGTGGAGAAATTTCGTTGAACTGGAAAAAAGAAAACATTGGTTATTTACCGCAAAACTTTGGATGTTTTCCGGAACTTACAGTGTTTGAACAGATGGAATACTTTGCATGTTTAAAAAATATTCCAAAATATCAGCAAGAGGAAGAGATTATCAGGGTTTTAAAAATTGTAAACATGGGTGAAATGTTGAAGGTGAAATGCCGGAAGCTTTCTGGCGGTATGATTCGCAGAATAGGGATTGCACAGGCGTTAATGGGAAATCCGATATTGCTGTTGCTGGATGAACCTACAGTTGGATTAGACCCGGAAGAACGAAATAATTTTAATAATATTATTAGAAATTTAGAGGGGAAGGTGACAATATTGCTGTCAACACATCTGGTAGAGGACATAAAATATTTGTGTCAGAAGGTGATTGTTATGGAAGATGGTAAAATTCTTGTGTCAGCGGATGCTGATAAAATAGCGTCTACTGCATTGGGAAGAGTATACAAAATTCCTGAAAGAAGATTGGTGAATTTGTCTAAAACATATTATATAGAAAATTATTTTACTGAGAATGGAGAAAAATATGCGAAAGTATTGATGCTTGGGGAGATTAGTAGCTTGGAAGAAGAAAACTGCTGTGAACCAGATATTGTTGATGGGTATTTGATTATACTGAAAAACAAAACTAATTTCGATATATAGACAGGCAATATTTGCTTTAATTATCAATATAAGGTATTATAAGGTGAAGAATAGAATGAATTTTCTAAAAATACATATACGTACACAATGGGGGATGTATTTTTTTGCGGTTTTGTTTATATATTTGTTTCTTCTGCCATATCAGCATCAACTGCTTGCTGATAAAGATGAGTTGACTATGATAAGAGTATTTGATTCTGCTCAGACATTTTTGCCGATATTTGGGATTTGGATACAATATTTGGGATTTAGATTGTTGTTAAGCAAAGAATTAAAGGAACTTTCATACAGTAATATCACGGGGGCAAAAAGCAGTTGGTGCTTCAGCAATATAGTTGTAACGTTATTTTTACTTTTGCTGTATGCAATTTGTCTGGCTTTCATGACTGAGGATTATAGGGTCAATGTGACTGTTTTGCTTTTTCAATGCATTATCATTGGAGAGATGACTTATTTTTTTATGCATTTGTTAAAATCTGCATTAGGTGGTATGGCATTTATGTATGGGTATTGTTTTCTGAGCATTGGTCATCTTTTGCCAGAAGAATTTTGTGTAATCAGATTAGGGCTTTTGCCAGTAAATTTTGGGAGAAATAGGTTTTATACACAAATATTTTTTGGGGTTTTTATGGTTGTAGGAGGAGCGTTTTTGGAAAAAATAGTAAATAAAGATGGAGAATAAAAAGAAGGGTGTTCTATAATATACTCATAGGTATGGACACGAAACATTTTTAGTCCCCCTCATAATGGACACGTATCTCAGCCTTGATTCTGTCTAACCATCAGATTGGACACAGGATGCCATAGTTCAGAAGAAAAGTATGAGAGAATAAAACTACAAAGGTATATTTTTTGCATGAGCAGTACCACTATGGCGTTTGCAGCAGAGGAGACAAAAATTGTTGAAGAAACAGACACATCTGAGGAGCAGGACGAAGAAGAAATTGTGGACTTGACAGCTTTTTACACAGACGGAAAATATTGCTATAAAGGAATTCCGTGGCTTTCCTCTAAAGAGGAGGCAGAAGAAATTCTGGGCGTATCCCTTGAGGCTATGCAAGGGCAGAGTACAAAACTGGGAAATCTCAGAAGTCCGGTGGAGTTTTTAGGGGAATCCGGATTGATAAATCTGGGATTTCTGGAAGACGGTGTAACAGACATTTCCTTTATTTTTGGCGGAGAACCTGACAAATACGAAGGCGACCTGACAGAGTTAGCAGAGTATGTTCTGGAACAGTTTACCGAACAATACGGAGAAAATGATGAAGTGATAGAAAAAGACGGGTTTAAAGTATACCAGTGGCTGGAAGAAAAAGACCAAAAAGTAGACACCTCTCTTGTACTTCAGTGTACGTACGAAGGCGACAGAATATGTAATATGGTGTTTGGAGCAATGGGAACAGAAGCAACAAGACAGATTATGGAAAAAGCAGAAGCTGTTCTGGAAAAAGAGGATTCGGCAGAAGAAACTATGGAATAAACAGAAGCTACAGAATAAATGAATAATCGAGAGGAACAGGCGCTGGCAATGAAGTCAGCGCCTGTTGCGGTCAAAAAGTATATTTGAAATTTTGTTATATTTATGTCATAATTTTAAAATGTGAAAAAATAAAAAGACTATAGATAAAAAAAGTTGACTTTTCTCATAAAATAAAATATATTTAAAATATAACAGATAATATGGAGAGGGGGTAATTTATGGGATTATTCCAATTCGTAAAGATAGGATCGTTTCAAAGCGGGGACAAAAAACAGAAGGCTCAGGAAATTTTGGCAAAAGAGGGAATTTTCTACAAAATTAAAGTGAAGTCCAGTCTTAAAATGAATTCCTTTGACTCTGCTGTTTTGGGGAATAAATATAATCCTATTGAGAAGATGACATACTTTTTATATGTTAAGAGAGAAGATGAAGAAAGAACGCGGCTGTTGCTTAAAAATATTTAATGAGGAAAACGAATTTTGTCGGCAGTGAAAATGGAGGAGAAAAATGGATGCTTATATTAAGGTACATCAAAAGAAATTAAACATCCTGCTTCTTGCAGTCAGCGCAATATGTTATTATAAGGTTTATTTTACCGCCTATAAGTGGATTGTTTTTGACTTGCTGACGCTGAAGATGGAGACAATCGTTGTGCTGGATATGATTTTTATTGCAATTTTTATACTCTCTGTGGTGCCTTGCTCTTTTGGGCTTAAATACCTGCTTCGTAAATTTTTGACGAAACAGGCGTAATGTGTTAGTTGCTCATCACTTATGATTCCATTAAGATATTTTATTCAAGGAAGGGGATGAATTTTATGAAAAACAAAAAAAGATACAAAATGGCGGTAGCAGGACTGCTATGTGCCGGGCTGCTTTGGGCAGGGGCAATGAACGGTTATGCCAAGGAGGCGGAAGGATTAACACTTCCGGATAAAGAGATTGTGAATTATTTTATATCCGGTTTTAAGACAACGCCCCAGAGTGATTATGGCAGACTTCGAGGGCGGATGGAAAGTCTGGTTTTGACAGAGCCTTCTGATAATGTGGAGCGTGGAGAACGATATATTATTGTGACCCTTAAATATGAAGATGGAACAAAGGACAGTTTTTACTTTTTCCAGACAGCGCCGGATGCGGAAGAGTGGTACGTGGAAGCAGAAGACGGAACCATTTATCAGGGAGGAGACTTTATTTCAGAATACATACAGGCTGATTTGTTTCCCGATTCTGTACCCAATGAAGATACAGAAGAGAAATCTCCGGAATTTATTATGGCTAGTGACGAAGAGATAAAGGAATCTATTAGAAAAAGGCAGAAACTTCACGAAAAATTACAAAAAGACGGAGTTGTATGCGGCACAGAGGATTTAAGAGCATATTTTGCTATGAACATGCTGAGAAATGAGGAGTCATATGAAAACGCAGAGTCTGCAATGCAAGCTGTGAGATGGGAGATGGAGAATGGACTTCGGGTTTATGAATATGCAAAACAAAGTGGAAAACTGCCCTCAGAAGAAGAAATTGATGCCGCAATGGATGAAGAGAGTAAATTTCTAAAGAAAGTTACAAATTTTGAAAAGCTGGATGCGCTTTATAAAGAATGTGGAACTACGTATGATGCCTTTAAGGAGGAAATGGAGGATTATGGAAGAATAGAGATAGAACTTGAACTCATGAGTCGAAAGCTTCGTGAGGAATTTCAGTTTGGCAATGATACCATCGGAGATAAGGTCTGCAAAAACGCTGATGAATATTATGCCAGCTTTATAGAAGACCTCGCCTTTCCTTCTACAGAACAGTATGCAGAGGAAACACTGAAGCCTCTTCTTGATGAAGCACAGGAATATTACCTCAGTCAGATTGCGGTGGAAGATAAATAATTTGCGCGAAATACAAAATTATCAAAAAAGTGGTGAAAATATCGTTGACAAATGCCACACCTGTATGTATAATTTAAAAAGTGTGGATAGGAGAGAAAAATATGCAGATACATTTATCAGATATTTCATCCAGTGAAGGAAAGCGTATTCAGAAAACAGTCCCGTTTGAGATGGATGCAATCACCTTCCAGTTGGGTTCTTTCCCAGTGCTCGCTAAAGAGCCGGTGGAACTGACCATCACCAATACAGGAGACAGAAATCTTGAGATTGAAGCCACAGGGAAGATTACCGTGGGTATCCCCTGCAGCAGATGTCTGGAAGAAGTTCCTGTTGATATTCCTTTGCAGATAATGAGGAAGCTCGACATGAAGCTTACGGATGAAGAGCGAGTGAATGATCTGGACGAAAGTTCTTATCTCACAGGTTTGGACCTGAATGTGGACCAGTTGGTCTATCTTGAGGTGCTGATGAGCTGGCCTTTAAAGGTTTTATGCAGAGAAGACTGCAAAGGAATCTGTAGCCAGTGTGGGAAAAATCTCAATAACGGTCCTTGCGGATGCGTTGACGAGCCGAAAGATCCCCGCATGGCAGCTATCAGTGATATATTTAGTAAATTTAAGGAGGTGTAACATAATGTCCATCTGTCCAAAGAATAAATCTTCTAAAGCAAGACGTGATAAAAGACGTGCAAACTGGAAAATGAGCGCTGTTAACTTAGTAAAATGCAGCAAATGTGGTGCTCTCATGATGCCGCACAGAGTTTGCAAAGCTTGCGGAAGCTACAACAAAAAAGAAATCGTTAAAGTAGAAGACTAATAACGGTTTGAAAGCAGGGTGTTTCACATTTGTGAGGCACCTGTTTTTTTTGAGCTGAAAGCATAAAATATTGAAGTCATAAAGGAGAAGGAAAGAGGAAATGAAAGAGAAACCTATAGAGAAGAGTAATCAGATTACAGAGGGGGTAATCTGGAAACAGTTGCTGCTGTTTTTCTTTCCTATTGTATTCGGGACTTTTTTTCAGCAGATTTATAATACGGCAGACACGGTTGTTGTAGGCCGCTTCGTGGGAAAACAGGCGCTTGCTGCAGTAGGAGGTTCTGCCAGTCAGATGGTAAACCTTCTGGTTGGATTTTTTGTGGGATTATCCTCAGGAGCGGCAGTTATTATTTCCCAGTTTTACGGAGCTAAGGATGAGAGGAATGTGCGCGTGACACTGCACACAGCGTTTGCCTTTGCTATTGTAGGAGGAATCCTTTTGACAGTTGTGGGAATCGGGCTTTCCAAGCCGGTTCTTTACTGGATGAATACACCGGAAGATGTAATAGCGGATTCTGTTACTTACCTTTATATTTATTTTTGCGGAATGATTTTTAACCTTATTTATAATATGGGCTCCGGTATTCTTCGCGCAGTGGGGGATTCCAAGCGTCCCCTTTATGTGCTGATCGTAACCTGTATCTTAAATATCATTCTTGATGTGGTATTTGTAGTTGCTTTTGACATGGGAGTGGCAGGAGTAGCTGTGGCAACAATTCTGTCTCAGGCAGTCAGCGCGGGAATCGTAGTGTGGCTTCTTGTGAAGTCAACAGAAATGTACAGGCTGGTGCCCAGGGAAATAAAGGTTCAGGGAAAGAGCCTGAAATCTATTTTAAGAATCGGAGTTCCGGCAGGAATGGAGTCTGTTATGTATGGGATTTCCAATCTTGTGATTCAGGTTTTTGTCAATGGACTGGGAACAGATACTGTGGCTGCATGGGGAACTCTGGCAAAGGTTGACGCTATTTTCTGGATGGTCATTAATGCCTTCAGTATTGCAATTACAACCTTTGTGGGGCAGAATTACGGCGCCGGGAAATTTGCCCGAATGAGAAAGAGTGTAAAGGTCTGTCTTGCAATGAGCTTTGTCAGCGCGGCAGTAATCAGTGTTGCTCTGATTCTTGCCAGTGAACCGATTTACCGTCTCTTTACTACAGATGAGAATGTTATTAAAATCGGCGTACATATGATTCGGTTCATGCTGCCTGCTTACTCTGTTTTTGTAATTGTCGGTATTTTGTCAGGAGCTCTTCGCGGAGCGGGCAAGGTACTGGTACCGATGCTTCTTACCTGCGGAGGCGTATGTTCCCTGCGTCTGATCTGGCTTTTCACTGTGGGACGTATGGTTCCGGGAATTGACACTATTATGTGCAGCTATCCTGTATCCTGGAGTATTACCGCAGTTCTGTTTATCATTTATTATTTAAAAAAATTCCCCAGAAGCAGGGAAGATATTTGAGCGTTATACAATTACAATTTGCGAGGACAAAGATTGCGTATCATGCGTCTTTATGATAGGATGTATTCAGGCATTTTTGGAGGAGGTTTATCATGTCTGGTGTAAAATCAAAAACATTGCTGACAGAAGGGGTAATCTGGAAGAAAATTGTGGGATTTGCAATTCCATTGTTTCTGGGAAATCTGTTTCAGCAGTTATATAATACAGCCGATTCCCTGATTGTGGGAAATTTTCTCGGAAGCGACGCTCTGGCGGCAGTCAGCTCGTCGGGAAGTCTTATTTTTCTTTTGGTGGGCTTTTTTAACGGAATTGCAGTAGGAGCGGGAGTTGTCATTGCCCGATATTTCGGAGCAAGGAGGCAGCAGGAGCTGCAGGATGCCATTCATACGACGGTGGGATTTGGAATTATTTCAGGAGTCCTTCTGACGGTTATCGGGCTTATCATGGCTCCGAAGATTTTAATCTGGATGAAGACGCCAACAGATGTGCTGCCCAATTCCATTCTTTATTTTCGGGTGTATTTCCTGGGGTCTCTGGCGTTTGTTCTTTATAACAATTTCGTGGGAATCATGCAGGCGGTGGGAGACAGCCGTCATCCGCTGTATTATCTGATCGTATCGTCTGTACTCAACATTGTTCTGGACTTAATCTTTGTAGGCGTGTTCCGCTTTGGCGTAGGGGCGGCAGCTCTTGCAACGATTATTTCTCAGTTTACAAGCGCGGGACTTTGCCTGTACCGCCTGACGCGTAAGAGTCCGGAGGAATACAGGGTACATATCCGTAAGATACGGCTTCATAAGAGAATGCTTCGTCAGATTATCAGCAACGGACTTCCTACAGGAATCCAGAACTCCGTGATTTCCATTGCAAATGTGGTGGTGCAGTCCAATATCAACAGCTTCGGAAAGATGGCTGTGGCAGGCTGCGGCGCGTATTCAAAGATCGAAGGTTTCGGTTTCCTTCCAATCACCTGTTTTTCCATGTCCCTTACGACTTTTATCAGTCAGAATCTTGGGGCAAAGAAACTCGACCGTGTGAAAAAAGGGGCAAAATTTGGCGTTTTGACAAGTCTGATTCTGGCAGAAATGGTGGGAATCATTATTTATTTTGCAATTCCTGTGCTTATTTCCGGATTTAACAGTGACCCGGGGGTTATCTCTTTTGGCGTACGTCAGGCTCATACGGTAACTCTGTTTTATTTCCTGCTTGCTTATTCTCACTGTATGGCAGGGCTGTTCCGGGGAGCAGGCAAGGCGGTGGTCCCCATGTGTGTAATGCTGGTGTGCTGGTGTATCATACGAGTGATTTATATAACAGTTGCCACAAACTTTATTCCGGAAATCGAGGTGGTATTCTGGGCATATCCGCTGACATGGACGTTAAGCTCCATTTCTTTTACCATTTATTACCTGAAATCGAACTGGCTGCGAAGCTTTGAAAAGAAGGAAGCCTGAGAGCTTCTCAAAAAAGGAATCGAGAGGTATTTATGAACATATTAAACATTGAACATATCAGCAAAATTTTCGGAGAAAAAGTGATTTTTGACGATGTCTCCTATGGAATCCACGAAGGGGACAAAATTGGAATCATTGGCATTAACGGAACCGGTAAAACCACTCTTCTTAAAGTTATCGCCTGTCTGGAGGAGCCGGACGAGGGGCAGGTAATCCGGCAGAACGGGCTTCGCATTACATATCTTCCCCAGAATCCGGAATTTCCAAAAGGGGCAAACATTCTGGACTATGTGGCAGACGGCAAATGGCAGAAGGACTGGAGCACAGAAAGCGAGGCAAGAAACGTCCTGAATAAGCTTGGTATTTCCGACCACGAGGAAGAAATCGAGCATCTTTCCGGTGGGCAGAAAAAGAGGGTAGCTCTGGCGAGAACTCTTGTAAATCCTGCGGATGTACTGATTATGGACGAGCCTACCAACCATCTGGACAATGAGATGGTGACCTGGCTGGAAGAATTCCTGATTCGGTTTAAGGGCGTTGTGATTATGGTAACTCACGACAGGTATTTCCTTGACAGGGTGACAAATAAAATTCTGGAAATCAGTCACGGCAAGCTTTATTCCTATGAGGCGAATTATTCTAAATTTCTCGAGATGAAAGCCCAGCGTGAGGAGATGGAGCTTGCAAGCGAGAGGAAACGTCAAAGTGTTCTGCGAATGGAACTGGAGTGGGCGAAGCGCGGCTGCCGGGCGCGAACAACGAAGCAGAGAGCCCGTCTGGAACGTCTTGAGGCGCTGAAAAACGGTTCCGCTCCTGTTCGGGATAACACAGTAGAGCTGGATTCTGTAGAAACCAGAATGGGGAAAAAGACCATCGAGCTTCACCATATAAGCAAAAGCTACGGAGAGCGCTGTATGGTTCAGGATTTCGACTATATTGTACTTAAGAATCAGCGTCTTGGAATTATCGGGCCTAACGGATGCGGGAAATCAACTCTGATTAAGATGATTGCAGGAGTGATTCAGCCGGACTGCGGTGAGATTGAGATTGGAGAGACAATCAGAATCGGTTATTTTGCCCAGGAAGTTCCGGATATGGACAATGACCTGAGAGTAATCGACTATATCCGCGATGTGGCGGAATATATTCCCACAAGAGAGGGGAAAATCAGCGCATCTATGATGCTGGAGCGTTTTCTTTTTGATTCAGCCATGCAGTACACGCCGATTGCCAAGCTTTCCGGCGGGGAAAAAAGGCGGCTTTATCTTCTTAAGGTTCTGATGGGAGCGCCCAATGTCCTGTTGCTTGACGAGCCCAGCAACGACCTTGATATCCCTACTTTGACAATTCTGGAGGATTATCTGGATTCTTTTGCGGGAATTGTTATTACAGTTTCCCATGACCGTTATTTTCTGGACGATGTGGTTGACCGTATTTTTGCCTTTGAGGGCGAGGGAAGACTGGTGCAGTATGAGGGCGGCTACAGCGATTATATGGAAGCCAGAAAACGGAAAGAGGGAGAGACAGCTTTAGATAGACAGCCTGCGCAGGAAACAGAGAAGAAAAAGACTTCAAATAAGGACTGGAAACAGAATCGGCAGGAAAAACTGAAATTCAGCTTTAAGGAGCAGAGAGAATTTGAGACAATAGACGACGATATTGCGGCTCTGGAAGAAAAAATCGAGAAGCTGGATAAAGAGATGATGGAAAATGCCACAAACTCTTTTAAGCTTCGTCAGATTGTGGAAGAAAAGGAAGCTGCAGAACAGGCTCTGGAAGAAAAGATGGACCGCTGGGTGTATTTAAACGATCTGGCAGAGCGCATAGAAGCCCAGAAGAATAGCTGAAGATAAGAAAGAAGGAAAGAAAAATGAGAAGTCCCATGACCACTCATTGTTATCTGGAAACAGAGGACGCCTATCTGATGCTTCACCGTGTTTCCAAAAAAAACGATGTAAATAAGGATAAGTGGATTGGTGTCGGAGGTCACTTTGAAGAGGGAGAGAGTCCGGAGGACTGTCTGCTTCGGGAAGTTTATGAGGAGACAGGACTTACGCTGACCTCATGGCGTTTCCGCGGAATAGTGACCTTTACTCAGGAGGGCTACGGCACGGAATATATGTGTATGTATACGGCAGACGGCTTTACGGGAACCATGAAGGAATGCGACGAGGGAATTCTTGAATGGGTACCGAAAAAAGATCTTTTATCTCTGAACCTCTGGGAGGGGGATAAAATTTTTATTAAGCTTCTGCTGGAGGAAGCGCCTTTCTTTTCCCTGAAATTAAGCTATAAAGGGGATGAGCTTGTGGAGGCAGAGCTTGACGGAAAAAACATATTGGTTTTATGATAAAGCCCTGAGGGGTATCTTTGAAAGGAGGAAATTATGTCGGAATTAGTAAGAGTTGTAGTGGATGCAATGGGCGGTGACAATGCCCCGGCAGAACCGGTTAAGGGAGCTGTAGAAGCTGTAAAAGAAAGAAATGACATTAAGATTATTTTAACAGGAAAAGAAGACCTTATTAAAAAGGAACTGGAAAAATATCCGGATTATCCAAAGGACAGAGTAGAAATCGTAAACACAACAGAGGTGATTGAAACTGCTGAGCCTCCTGTTTTTGCGATTCGTAAAAAGAAAGATTCATCAATCGTAGTCGGTTTGAATATGGTTAAGAAACAGGAAGCAGATGCGTTTGTTTCTTCCGGAAGCACAGGGGCCGTTCTTGTGGGCGGTCAGGTTCTGGTAGGAAGAAGCAAGGGTGTGGAACGACCGCCTCTGGCGCCTCTGATTCCGACACTGGACGGAGTTTCTCTTCTCATTGACTGCGGAGCCAATGTGGATGCCCGCCCGTCTCATCTGGTTCAGTTTGCAAAGATGGGCTCTATTTATATGGAGCATGTCATGGGAATTAAAAACCCCCGTGTTGCGATTGTAAATAACGGCGCTGAAGAGGAGAAGGGAAACGCCCTTGTAAAAGAAACCTTCCCTCTTCTGAAAGAATGCGAGGGTATCAACTTCATCGGAAGCATTGAGGCGAGAGATATTCCTTACGGATATGCGGATGTCATTGTCTGTGAGGCTTTTGTGGGAAATGTGATTCTGAAATTGTACGAAGGCGTTGGCGGCGCTTTAATCAAAAAGGTAAAACAGGGGATGATGACAAGTCTCAGAAGCAAAATCGGCGCTCTTCTTGTAAAGCCGGCTTTAAAGGAAACGCTGAAAAGCTTTGACGCCAGCGAGCACGGCGGCGCGCCTCTTCTCGGCTTAAAGGGGCTTGTAGTGAAAACTCACGGAAGCGCAATGGCAGTGGAAATCAGAAATGCAATTTTCCAGTGCGTACAGTTTAAACAGCAGAAGATTAACGAAAAAATTGCAGAGCGGATTCAGGAAAGCAAGCCGTCCGCTTCAGAAGAATAAAAGTTGCGAAGGGAATAGATTGGAGGTTTTTTATGGAACTTGAGAAATTAAAAGCGATTATTGCGGAGGTTTTGAATATTGATGAGAGTATCATCACCGGAGATACAACTTTCGTAGATGATCTGGGCGCAGATTCCCTGGATGTATTTCAGATTATCATGGGAATTGAAGAAGAATATGATATTGAACTGGAAAATGAAACAGTAGAGCAGATTCAGACAGTAGCTGACGCTGCAGAAGCGATACGTGCGGCACTCCGGTAAGGAGTGCCCCCTTATGGAGGGTAAAGAAATGAATAAGAATCTGAGAGAATTGGAAGAGATTATCGGTTACAAATTTAAGAACAGGCATTATCTGGAACAGGCAATGACCCATAGTTCCTATGCGAACGAAAAGAAGCTGGGAAAGCTGGGATGTAATGAAAGACTGGAATTTCTGGGAGACGCAGTGCTGGAGCTTATCAGCAGCGATTTTTTGTACGGGGAATTTCCGAAGGTTCCGGAAGGAGAGCTGACCAAGAAAAGAGCGAGTCTTGTATGTGAGCCAAGCCTTGCCTACTGTGCAAGAGAATTTGGACTGCCTCAGTTTCTGATGCTTGGGAAAGGCGAAGACATGACAGGCGGAAGAAACCGTGATTCTATTGTTTCCGATGCAACGGAGGCGCTGCTGGGAGCTATTTATTTAGACGGTGGTTTTGCTAATGCAAAGGAGTTTGTACTTCGTTTTATCCTGAATGATATAGAGCATAAGCAGCTCTTTTATGATAGCAAGACCATCCTTCAGGAAATTGTCCAGGAGGATGGTTCCGGACCTGTGGAATATCCTCTGATTCGGGAGGAAGGACCGGACCACAATAAGAGCTTCACTGTGAAAGCGGTTGTGAACGGTACAGTCTGCGGCCAGGGTACAGGTCATACGAAAAAAGCTGCAGAGCAGGCGGCTGCGTACGAGGCGCTTCGCAGGCTCAGAAAGTAGACAGACAGGGGAATATATGTATTTAAAAAACATAGAGGTACATGGGTTTAAATCCTTTGCCCAAAAGATTAATTTCGAATTTCATAACGGAATCACGGCAATCGTAGGGCCCAACGGCAGCGGTAAGAGTAATGTCGGAGATGCAGTGCGCTGGGTGCTTGGTGAGCAGAGCGCCAAGCAGCTTCGAGGGGGGAATATGCAGGATGTTATTTTCTCCGGTACAGAGATGAGGAAACCTTTAAGCTTCGCTTCAGTTGCCATTACTCTTGACAATTCCGACCATCAGCTTCCTGTGGATTTCAACGAGGTGACAGTTACAAGAAGACTGTACCGTTCCGGAGAAAGTGAATATCTCATTAACGGAAGCTCCTGCAGACTGAAGGACATCAATGAGATGTTTTATGATACCGGTATCGGTAAAGAGGGCTATTCCATCATCGGACAGGGACAGATTGATAAAATCTTAAGCGGAAAGCCGGAAGAGCGAAGGGAACTCTTTGACGAGGCTGCAGGTATTGTTAAATTTAAAAGGCGCAAAAATACTACGATTAAGAAGCTGGAAGAAGAGAGGCAGAATCTGGTTCGTGTGACGGACATTCTCAGCGAGCTTACCAAGCAGCTTGGACCTTTGGAGAAGCAGTCTGAAACAGCGAAGATTTATCTTGCAAAAAGAGAGAATCTGAAAGAGCTGGATGTGAATTTGTTTCTTCTGGAGCACAGCCATACAGGAGAACTCTTAAAAGAACTGGGAGATAAATTCAGGCTGGCAAGTGAAAATCTGGAAGAAACAACCAAGGCTTACGAGCAGACGAAAACAGAGTATGAAACTCTGGAAAGCGAGCTGGAAGAATTAAACGGCAGGATGGATACCCTCAGAGAGCAGACTCAGGAGAATGCGCTTAAGAAACAGCAGTTAGAAGGACAGATTAATGTCCTTAATGAACAGATTCTTGCAGGCGTACAGAATGAAGAGCATTATAAGACTAGACTTGCTGCCATTGAGGAAGAACTGAGCCGCCGTATAAAAGAGCGGACAGAGCTTGAAGAGGAACGGGCAGAAATCCGCGCAGCCTTAAAAGAAGTAAGAGAAAAGCTGGGAGAACAGGAAAAACAGCTTGAACATGTGCAGGAAAATATCCGCCAGTGTACAGACGCAGTGGAAGAGGGAAAAAATGAGATTATTGAAATCCTCAATGCCCGTGCCACCACAAAAGGTAAGGTACAGCGTTTTGACACCATGATGGAACAGGCGGATATCCGTAAGGCGGAAATCAGTCAGAGGATTCTGCGGTTAAAAAGCGAGGAGGAGGAACAGCAGACGGTTCTTCGCAAGGCGCAGTCAGAGTACGAATCTATCACGAAGCTGATTGATTCCATGAATGCGGAGTGCCGCCGTCTGGACGATCAGGTACACGAAATTCAGGATGAATTAAAGAAACAGAACAGCCAGATGGAAATCGGGCAGACAGCCTACCACAGAGAGGCTTCCCGTCTGGAATCCTTAAAAAATATCACCGAGCGTTACGATGGTTATGGAAACAGCATCCGTCGTGTTATGGAACAAAAAGACAGAGTTCCCGGAATCCGGGGTGTTGTGGCAGACCTTATTCAGGTAAATAAGGACTATGAGATTGCCATTGAGACGGCTCTTGGGGGAAGTATTCAGAACATTGTCACAGACAATGAGCAGACTGCAAAAACGATGATTGAGTTTCTGAAAAAGAACCGCTATGGGCGGGCGACGTTTCTCCCTCTGAACAGTGTAAGCGGAAGAGGTGATTTTGCCCAGAGGGAAGCTCTTAATGAGCCCGGAGTAATTGGCGTTGCCAGCGATCTGGTTACGACTGCCCAGGAGTATAAGGGGCTTGTGAAGTATCTTCTGGGGCGTGTTCTGGTGGTGGATCACATCGACCATGCAATTATGATAGCAAGGAAATTCAGACACAGCCTGCGTATGGTTACAATCGAGGGAGAATCCTTAAATCCCGGCGGTTCCATGACTGGCGGTGCATTTAAAAATAACAGTAACCTTCTCGGAAGAAGAAGGGAAATTGAAGAGCTGGAATCAAGTGTCCTCGCTTTGAAAAAAGAACTGGAGGAAATGCAGAAAGCCATTGATGACAACAGAAGCAGAAGAAATGTGATTCGCGATACTATCGCGGATTTTCAGGAGAAGCTTCGTCAGCAGTATGTGGAACAGAACACGGCGAAAATGAATATATCCCAGTTAAAAGCGAAAGCAGAGGAAATCCGTAAGGGATACGAGCAGATTAACCGGGATCAGGCGGAAATCAAACGTCAGGTTCAGGAAATCCGACGGGACCATGAGATGATAACCAGAGAACTGGAATCTTCAAAAACGGACGAGCAGGAGCTGGAGACTTTCATTGAGACAAGACAGAAAGAACTGGACGAGTGGAGAAACGAGGAGGGAAGGATTACAAAATCCCTTGAAGAAATCCGTCTGGAGGCAGCAGGTCTTGAACAGAAAGAAAAATTCGGTCAGGAGAATCTTTCCCGTCTGATTTCTGAGATGAAAACCTTCGACGAGGAGAAGGAAGGGATTCAGGGCAGCCTTCTGGAAGCTGCTTCTGATATGGAAAATAAGAAAAAAGCTATTGATGAGATTAAATCAGAGATAGAGGCTTTCGGAACACAGGAACAGGATGCAAGAGAGCAGATGGAGAGCTGGCAGAGGGAAAAAGACGAAAAAAACAGCAGACATAAAGTCTTTTTTGAGAAACGTGACAGTCTTTCCGAGCAGAAAGGACTTCTGGATAAGGAGTGCTTCCGTCTTTCCAGTCTGATGGAAAAGGCAGAGGAGGACAGAGAAGCCCAGATTGCATATATGTGGGAGGAGTATGAAATCACTCCGAATAATGCCCTTCAATATAAAAAGGAAGAGCTTAATGACAGACAGGAAATGAAAAAACAGATTTCTCAGATTAAGGATGAAATCCGTAAGCTTGGCTCTGTCAATGTCAATGCCATTGAGGATTTTAAGGAGCTTTCCGAGAGACATTCCTTCCTGTCTGCCCAGTATGAGGATCTTGTTACTGCCGAGAAGACACTGGAAGGTATCATACAGGAGCTTGACGAGGGAATGCGTAAGCAGTTCACAGAAAAATTCCGTGATATCCAGAAGGAATTTGACAAGGCGTTTAAGGAGTTGTTCGGAGGCGGAAAAGGTACTCTGGAGCTTGATGAGGAGGCGGATATTCTGGAAGCGGGAATCCGTATTATTTCCCAGCCTCCGGGAAAGAAGCTTCAGAATATGATGCAGCTTTCCGGTGGGGAGAAGGCGCTGACAGCCATTGCCCTTCTCTTTGCTATACAGAACCTGAAACCGTCGCCATTCTGTCTTCTGGATGAGATTGAGGCGGCTCTCGATGATTCTAATGTGGGACGATTTGCAGGATACTTGCAGAAATTGACAAAGAATACACAATTTATTATAATAACGCATAGACGCGGTACTATGAATGCGGCAGACAGGCTTTATGGTATCACGATGCAGGAAAAAGGGGTATCTACGCTGGTTTCCGTAGACCTTGTGGAAAATCAGCTTACCCAGTGACAGGAGGAACAGCTATGGCAGAGGAAAAGAAAGGTTTTTTTAAACGTCTTGTCAGCGGACTGACTAAGACAAGAGATAATATTGTAGCCGGATTTGATTCTATTTTTAAGGGCTATTCCAGTATTGATGAAGATTTCTATGAGGAGCTGGAAGAAACTCTGATTATGGGAGATATCGGAATCAATGCGACAACGTCCATTATCGAGAAGCTGAAGGCTGAGGTTAAGGAGAAACATATTTCAGACCCTATGGAATGTAAACAGTTTCTCATTGACGGTATTAAAGAACAGATGCGAGTAGACAGTACAGAGTACGAGTTTGAGAACCGTAAATCAGTTATTCTTGTAATCGGTGTCAACGGTGTGGGAAAGACAACTTCCGTTGGAAAGCTGGCAGGCAAGCTTAAAGATCAGGGCAAAAAGGTTATTCTGGCAGCAGCGGATACCTTCCGCGCAGCAGCAGGAGAGCAGCTTACCCAGTGGGCAAACCGTGCGGGAGTAGACATTATCGGAGGACAAAACGGCGCAGACCCGGCTTCTGTAGTCTATGATGCAGTAGCTGCGGCGAAAGCGAGAAATGCAGATGTTCTTCTCTGCGATACTGCAGGACGTCTTCATAATAAAAAGAATCTTATGGAGGAGCTTCGTAAGATTTACAGGATTCTGGAAAGAGAGTATCCGGAGGCGTATCTGGAAACTCTGGTTGTCCTTGACGGAACGACAGGACAGAATGCCCTTGCTCAGGCAAGACAGTTTGCAGAGGTGGCAAATGTGAACGGAATCATCCTGACGAAGCTTGACGGTACTGCAAAGGGCGGAATTGCAGTTGCAATCCAGTCTGAACTTGATATTCCGGTGAAATATATCGGCGTAGGAGAGAGTATTGACGACCTGCAGAAGTTTGATTCAGATTCTTTTGTAAACGCGCTCTTTGATACAGCCGGACAGGAATAAAGCTCACAGGCGGCTTCTGCCTTTGGGAGAAGCCGGAACTACCACACGAGGAGGAAAAAATATATGCTTACATTAGAAAGCTTTGAAGAGGCATCAGAAATCGTAAAAAAGGTCACTCAGGAGACGAAGCTTATCAAGAGCAGCTATTTCAGCGACCTGACTGGAAACAAGGTATTTTTCAAGCCGGAAAATATGCAGCGCACAGGCGCATATAAGGTACGCGGCGCCTACTATAAAATCAGCACACTTTCCGATGAAGAGCGAGAAAAAGGGCTGATTACCGCTTCTGCGGGCAACCATGCCCAGGGTGTTGCATACGCGGCTCACAAATTCGGTGTGAAAGCAGTTATTGTTATGCCGACCACAACGCCTCTTATCAAGGTGGAGCGCACCAAAAGTTACGGCGCAGAAGTAATCCTTCACGGGGATGTGTACGATGAGGCATGTGCGTTTGCTCTGGAGCTTGCACAGAAAGAAGGATATACGTTCATTCATCCTTTTGACGATCCGGCAGTTGCCACAGGACAGGGAACCATTGCAATGGAGATTGTTCAGGAGCTTCCGCTTGTAGACTATATTCTCGTTCCTGTAGGAGGAGGCGGTCTTGCAACAGGAGTTTCCACTCTGGCAAAGCTTCTGAATCCTCATATTAAGGTAATCGGCGTTGAGCCGGCAGGAGCGGCGTGTCTCAAGGCTTCCCTGAAAAAAGGAGAGGTGGTAACACTTCCGCATGTAAATACGATTGCAGACGGTACTGCTGTGCAGACGCCGGGCGCAAATGTTTTTCCGTACCTTCAGGAGAATCTGGACGGTGTAATTACCATCGAGGATGACGAACTCATCGTAGCCTTTCTTGATATGGTAGAAAACCATAAGATGATTGTAGAAAATTCAGGTCTTCTTACGGTAGCGGCTCTGCGTCATCTTGATTTCAAGAATAAAAAAGTGGTATCTGTCCTCAGCGGCGGAAACATGGATGTGATTACAATGTCCTCAGTAGTGCAGCATGGTCTGATTCAGAGAGACAGAATCTTCACTGTATCTGTTCTCATTCCGGATAAAGCAGGAGAGCTTGTCCGTGTGGCAACTATCATCGCCGCACAGCAGGGCAATGTCATTAAGCTTGACCACAACCAGTTCGTCAGCACTAATCGAAACGCAGCCGTTGAACTTAAGATTACCATGGAAGCTTTCGGTACAGACCACAAAAACCAGATTGTCAAAGCTCTGGAAGATGCAGGCTGTCGTCCGAAAGTAATCCGCACCAGTCTGTAATTTTAAAAGATTATGATAAAAAAGAGAGGACGCTTTTTGAAAGCGGTTCCTCTCTTTTTGCATCTTGTTTTTGATTTTACTTCACAATAACAAGTTCATATTCATCTGTTCCAAGTCCGATTTTCTTCGCATGTTCAATGCTGCTTCTCCAGTTTGTGCTTGGGAATACTGCGCTGAAGTGGTCGTGTCCTTCATGATCCGCCTCGGAAAGACAGGTATTTGCAATGGCAGGCTGTTTGTTTACAGCATCTGCACAGGCTACATCCAGAGCAACCGGGTCAAAGGAAGCGAAAAAGCCTACATCCGGTACAATTGCCGCATCATTTTCGGCGTGACAGTCGCAGTACGGAGAAACGTCGATGACAAGACTGATATGGAAATGTGGTCTTCCGTCAAGAACTGCCTTGCTGTATTCTGCAATTTTGCAGTTCAGGATGTCATTGGATTCATCGGACGCTGCCAGCACAGCATCTTTCGGACAGACGCCGATACATCTTCCGCAGCCTACGCATTTGTCATGGTCAATGGAAGCCTTTCCATCTGTGAATACAGGAGCGCCGTGAGCGCAAATCTTTTCACATCTGTGGCAGCCGATACAGAGATCCTGATCTACATGAGGCTTGCCTGCGCTGTGCATTTCCATTTTGCCTGCGCGGGAACCGCATCCCATACCAATATTTTTAAGGCATCCGCCAAAGCCTGTGGCTTCGTGTCCTTTGAAGTGGCTCAGGGAAATAAATACGTCTGCATCCATGACTGCGCGTCCGATTTTAGCTTCTTTTACATATTCGCCGCCTTCAACAGGAACATATTCTTCATCGGTTCCCTTAAGACCGTCTGCGATTAAAATATGGCATCCTGTGGAGAAAGGAGAGAAGCCGTTTGTATAGGCGCTCTCCAGATGATCCAGAGCATTTTTTCTTCCGCCTACATATAAGGTATTGCAGTCTGTAAGGAAAGGTTTGCCGCCCAGCTCTTTGACTGTATCTACAACAACTTTTGCGTAATTCGGACGAAGAAAGGCAAGGTTGCCCGGTTCGCCGAAATGAATCTTGATGGCTGTATATTTGCCGTCAAAATCAATGGTTCCGATGCCTGCTGTCTTAATAAGACGGGCAAGTTTGCTTAACAGTCCGTCGTTAAATCCGGTTCTCATAGATGTGTAATAAACTTTAGACTTTTCCATTGAGATATCCTCCTGACAATTAATATATTAAAATAATACATGAAAAAACAGAGATTTTCAAGTAAAAAGGACAGTCGATTTTCTCGGCTGCCCTTGTGAGTATAGTATTAAGTTTTGCTGTGTACTGTTCAATTCGAATTTATTTATTTGCATAATCAATTATAATTTTTTTACAACTATTGCAATGATAAGCTTCACAATGAGGTATCCCCCCTGAACCTTTACTCAATTCCAGATCATCACGTTTTTTAATCCGGAAAAGATTACCGTTTGGATTGTCAATTGTAAAAGTAATATCTCTCGAACTCGTTAAGAATCCTTTTATCATTTCTTCACCACAATATGGGCACTTCATATTATTTCACCTCCGCAAATTAATTCAAATTTATCGTTTTGTGTCTTTAAGAAAAGTATATCATAAGACTATAAACAAATCTACATTATTTCAGCCTGTCGGCGGTGTTGTTCTCTCTGGTATATCGTCGCGCTGCTTCCCGGCGTTCCTCACTGTATGGAGCGGATAGCTATTCCTTAAGCTGTTTAAGGCGCGTCGCGATGTGCGGGGAATGGTATTTCTCGCATAAGAGTGTTGGTCATGCGTGAAACGAACCAAAGGACGGAGAGGAGAAGATGAAATAACATAAAAATCAACCTGTAAAGAAAAAATACTTGACAGCAACTCCGGGATGCGGTATGATAGCCAAGGTGATTACAAATGGAGAAATTTGTTGAACAGGGATATTTATATGATTTCTACGGTGAGCTTTTGACGAAGCGGCAGCAGCAGGTATATGAGAGCGTGGTGCTGGATGATTTTTCCCTCAGCGAGGTAGCGGAGGATTTGGGAATCAGCCGTCAGGGAGTGCACGATATGATTAAGAGGTGCAATAAGACTCTGGAGGAATATGAACAGAAGCTTCATCTGGTAGAGAAATTTCTGAATATCCGTACGCAGGTGAAAAGAATCCGAACACTTGCTCAGGAATATCACTCGGAAGAGATTGCAGCTATTTCTAATGAAATTTTAGAGGAGTTATAATATATGGCATTTGAAAGCTTGACCGAGAAACTGCAGAACGTATTTAAGAAGCTCAGAAGCAAGGGACGCCTTACAGAAGACGATGTGAAGCTTGCCCTTAAGGAAGTCAAGATGGCGCTTCTGGAAGCGGATGTTAACTTTAAGGTTGTGAAGCAGTTTACGAAATCTGTACAGGAGCGCGCCGTTGGACAGGATGTCATGAACGGACTGAATCCGGGACAGATGGTAATCAAGATTGTAAATGATGAACTTGTAAGCCTGATGGGAAGCGAGACAACAGAGCTTCCGCTGAAACCGGGAAATGAGATGACAGTTCTTATGATGGCAGGTCTTCAGGGTGCAGGTAAAACAACTACAGTTGCCAAGCTTGCAGGGAAACTGAAATCCAAAGGAAAGAAACCTCTTCTCGTAGCCTGTGACGTATACAGACCGGCAGCGATTACACAGCTTCAGGTCAACGGCGAGAAACAGGGCGTGGAAGTTTTTTCCATGGGAGATAAACAGAATCCTGTAGACATAGCGAAGGCAGCCATTGAGCATGCAAAAGCCAACCAGCAGAATGTAGTGCTTATTGATACGGCAGGTCGTCTGCATATTGATGAGAACATGATGCAGGAGCTTGCAGATATAAAGGCCAATATCAATGTAGATGCCACAATCCTTGTGGTAGATGCGATGACAGGTCAGGATGCGGTAAACGTAGCGAAGAACTTCGCAGATAAAGTAGGAATTGACGGCGTAATCCTTACCAAGATGGATGGTGACACCCGAGGCGGTGCAGCTCTTTCCATCAAGGCGGTTACAGGCAAGCCGCTTCTGTATGTAGGTATGGGAGAGAAGCTTTCCGATTTGGAGCAGTTCTATCCGGAGCGTATGGCATCCAGAATTCTGGGAATGGGCGATGTGATGAGCCTTATTGAAAAGGCGGAGGCAGCCATCGATCAGGAACAGGTACAGGATATGCAGAAGAAGTTAAAGAAAATGGACTTTGACTTCAACGATTATCTGACCAGTATGGAGCAGATGAATAAAATGGGCGGTCTTGGCAGCATTCTGAACATGCTTCCCGGAGTGGGCAGCAAGATGAAAGAACTTGAAGGAATGATTGACGAGAAAGCAATGGACAGAACGAAATCCATCATTCTATCCATGACGCCTCAGGAGCGCAGCAATCCTGCAATCCTGAATATTTCCAGAAAGAACCGAATTGCCAGAGGCGCAGGCGTCGATATATCGGAAGTCAACCGTCTGGTGAAACAGTTCGAACAGAGCAAAAAAATGATGAAACAGATGCCCGGACTCATGGGCGGCAAAACAGGTAGAAGAGGCGGCTTTAAGCTTCCTTTCTAAATATAAAAACAACAAATTATAAACCTAATAAATGGAGGAAAACAAACAATGGCAGTTAAAATCAGATTAAGAAGAATGGGACAGAAAAAAGCACCTTACTATAGAATCGTTGTTGCAGATTCCCGCTGCAAACGTGATGGTAAAGCAATCGCTGAAATCGGAACATATGATCCAAACGTAGAGCCAAGCGCAGTTAAAGTTGATGAAGAAGCAGCTAAAAAATGGCTTGCATCAGGCGCTCAGCCAACAGAAGTTGTTGCAAGAATCTTCAAAAATGCCGGAATCGAAAAATAATCAGATATACCGTAATGCAAGGTATTTCTGAAGTGTCCGGCGAGGACGTCAGGGAGGTATGTAATGAAAGAACTGGTAGAAGTAATTGCAAAATCTCTTGTTGAAAATCCGGATGAAGTAGTCGTTACCGAGACAGAGAAGGATGACGCAGTCATTATCGAACTGAAGGTAGGAACTGCTGATATGGGTAAGGTCATTGGACGCCAGGGAAGAATTGCGAAAGCAATCCGAACTGTTGTAAAAGCGGCATCTTCAAAAAGCAGCAAAAAAGTGATTGTAGATATTCTGCAATGAAAATAAGCGGACAGGAGCTGTGGGATACATAGCTCCTGTTTTAACTTTAAGTATATAGGAGTGCAGGAATGGAAGATTTGTTAAAGGTGGGCGTGATTACCACGACTCATGGAATCAGAGGAGAAGTAAAGGTTTTCCCAACTACAGATGCGGAGAGGTTTCTGGACCTTCATTACGTTATGCTGGACACAGGCAGAGACTTCAGAAGGCTGGATATCCAGAATGTAAAGTTTTTTAAAAATCTCGTGATTCTGAAATTTAAGGGAATCGATAACATAAATGATATAGAAATGTATAAACAAAGAGAACTTTGGGTTCCAAGAGAAGAAGCGCAGGAGCTCGAAGAGGATGAATATTATATTGGCGACCTCATTGGTATGGAGGTTCTTCTTGAGGACGGAAGTAAATTCGGCGAACTGAAAGATGTAATGGAAACAGGCGCCAACGACGTATATATTGTAGAAACAAAAGAGGGAGAAGAAGTGCTTCTTCCTGCGATTAAAGACTGTATTCTTGATGTGGATGTGGAGAACAACACCATGACTGTACATCTGATGAAAGGATTAATATAAATGAATTTTCATGTTTTGACTCTCTTTCCGGAAATGATAGAAAACGGGATGAACACCAGCATTACAGGACGTGCCATTGCCAAAGGACTTCTGTCTTTGGAAGCCATCAATATTCGTGATTTTGCTTTTAACAAACACAATAAGGTAGACGATTATCCCTATGGTGGCGGAGCCGGAATGCTGATGCAGGCAGAACCGGTTTATCTTGCCTATGAATCCATAGAGAAGCGTGTGGGCAGAAAACCAAGAGTAGTTTATCTCACACCTCAGGGACAGGTATTCAACCAGAAAATGGCGAGAGATATGGCGCAGGAGGAAGACCTTGTGTTTTTGTGCGGTCATTACGAAGGAATTGATGAGCGTGTTCTTGAGGAAATCGTGACCGACTATGTGTCCATCGGCGACTATGTGCTTACAGGAGGAGAGCTTCCTGCTATGGTTATGATGGATTCTATTTCAAGAATGGTACCGGGAGTTTTGAATAACGAGGAGTCCGGTGAGACAGAATCTTTTGCCGGAAATCTTCTGGAACATCCTCAGTACAGCCGGCCGGAGGAGTGGCATGGAAAAAAAGTTCCGGAGGTACTTTTGTCCGGACATCATGCAAATATAGAGAAATGGCGCAGAGAGCAGTCCATTTACCGCACAGCACAGAGACGTCCGGATCTTTTGAAAAATTCGGACCTCACAAATAAGGAGTGGAATTATGTGCGCCAGCTTCGGAAACAGTGGAAAGAGGAAGGATTGGAGAATAAATGAGAACAGCAGATTTTTATTATGACCTGCCTCAGGAGCTGATTGCTCAGGATCCTCTTGAGGACAGAAGTTCATCCAGACTGATGCACTTAAATAAAGAAGACGGAACAGTGGAACACCGCCATTTTACAGATATTCTGGATTACCTGAAAGAAGGAGACTGTCTTGTTATCAATGATACCAAGGTTATCCCTGCTCGTCTTTACGGACATAAAGAGGACACAGGAGCAGTGATAGAGATTCTTCTCCTGAAAAGAAGAGAAAACGATATCTGGGAGTGTCTTGTAAAGCCCGGTAAAAAAGCCCGTCCCGGCGCAAGAATCGTATTTGGCGACGGAATTTTAACCGGAGAGATTGTGGACATCGTAGATGAGGGAAATCGTCTGATTCAGTTCCATTATGAGGGAATCTTCGAGGAAATTCTGGATCGATTAGGCGAGATGCCTCTTCCGCCATATATTACTCATAAATTACAGGATAAAAACCGTTATCAGACGGTATATGCGAAAAATGAAGGTTCTGCTGCAGCGCCCACCGCAGGTCTGCATTTCACAAAAGAGCTTCTGGAAAAAGTACAGGAAAAAGGAGTAAAAATTGCTCATGTAACTCTCCATGTGGGACTTGGCACCTTCCGTCCTGTAAAGGTTGACGATGTGGAAAAACACCACATGCATTCAGAATTTTATGTTGTGGAGGAAGACCAGGCAAACCTTATCAATGAGACAAAGAAAAACGGCGGAAGAGTTATCTCTGTAGGAACAACAAGTTGCAGAACTCTGGAATCTGCCACAGGAGAGGACGGAATTTTAAGGGCAGGAAGCGGCTGGACAGAAATTTTTATTTATCCGGGTTACCGTTTCAAAATGATAGACTGTCTGATTACTAATTTCCATCTGCCGGAATCCACGCTTTTGATGCTGGTTTCCGCTCTGGCAGGAAAAGAAAAAATCATGCATGCCTATGAGGAGGCTGTAAAGGAACGCTACAGATTCTTCTCTTTCGGGGATGCGATGATGATCGAATAACATCCCAAACAAACATTTGTTGGGTAAGGAATATTGAATTTACAAGAAAGACCGAGAAGCATAATGCCTCTCGGTTTCTTTTTGGTTGATGAAAAATATAGCGGTTATTCTTTATAAATGAATTGATAGGAAAAATCATTTTTGAAATTTGTAGAAAATCGCGAAATGATATGATATCATATATGTGCTGCCGAACCTCCAGCAGAAAGGAGGTGAAGTCAATGTTGGATATAGCCATCACATTTTTTGTTTCTGTCGGAGCAGGTGTAGTTAGCTACTACATTTGCAAATGGCTTGATAGAAACGACAGGCAGTAAAAGCCTAAAGGTATAAGCCGCCTTACATAAATGGAATAGAAAACCCCGGAAGTGGTCGAGACTTCCGGGGTTTTCGTTTTCGTCAATGCTAGAACCATCACATTTCTTAGCTAAGACCATAATATGCTACTTGCAAAGAAAAGTCAACTATTTTTTCCATTGGGTATCAGTCTTTGTGCGTTTATAGGAAAATTTTCCGGATATCTGCCGTTGCGGAGGAGGGATTAATTCTGTCCGGGTGCAGGAATCCAGGAACTTCTTTCGTCGATTTTATTTTGGATTCGTATTTTTTCATCTCCTGTTGCCGGAGTTGGCTGGTAATTGTTGTAGCCATAATCCGAAGAAATGGAGCAGGGGATAACATTTGTCACATTATCCTCTTTGACCCCGTTTTCGTCAATAGTAAAGGTCTGCTGAAAAATCATGGAATCCATGTCGCTGGGGTAGCTGTTGCCGCCAAAGCAGAAATTTCCAAGGCTGTAGACAATGTTTTTGCCCTTATAGGCTTCAATTCCCTGCAGTACATGAGGATGGTGACCGCAGACAAGGTCTGCGCCCTCGTCAATGGCAAGACGCCCCAGAGTCATCTGGTTGCTGTCTGGAACAGTCTCCTTTTCGTTGCCCCAGTGGAAAATTACAATGACAAGCTGGGCGCCCTCTTTTTTTACTTTGGCAATATTGTCTTTTAACTGCTGGGTGCGCTCCAGATGGTCGCGCAGCTCGTAAATACCTACAAGACCTACCTTTACGCCTTTGATTTCCATAATCTGAGTTTCGTCATAGCCGAAGTGGACAACTCCTTCCTGGTCAAGGGCATTCATGGTATCTGTGAAGCTCTGCTCACCATAATCGCTGCTATGGTTATTGGCAGTATTTACCGCTTCCACAGAACTGGAGGAGTAAATTTTTGCAAAAGCAGGATCTGCTTTAAAGGCAAACTGCTTATCCTCCCTCTGAGTGGAGGTGGTAAAGGTTCCCTCGTTATTGGCAATGGTCAGGTCATCGCTTTCAAAAATACTTTTCACATTGCGGAAAAAATATTCCGGTCCGTTATTTTCAAAATAAGCATTCAGACTTGTGCTGTAATCAAAATTTTCATCTGTTCCGAGAGTACAGTCTCCCACGACGCTGACTGTGAGCGTGACAGGTGAAGAGGGCGCTGTCTTTGGTGCTGTGGTATTTTCGCCGGAGACGACCATGGAAACATTGTTGTCAGAATTTACGTCTTTGACTTCCTTAGGTTTGGACTTGCAGGAGCGGACAAGAAAAACAGTGGAAACTAAAAGGAGAATAACCACTGAAACACCTGCAAGAAGCAGGATGCGCTGCCTGCGTCTCCTGTAATATCTTGATTTGCGCTGAATACTGCGTCTTCGGGCGACGGATGTCCTTTGATTAGGGCGGGCTCCTGCCGGACGTCTGGAAGTGCGGCGGTCATAGGACTGGGAGCGTCTACCCTGGGAAGAAGCAGGTTTCTTTTGTGTTGTCATAAAAATTTCCTCTCTCATAAAATGTAAACATAGTAAAAGTATATAAATTTTCCAGTGTTTCGTCAACAACTATCTCTTTTCAGGAGGGAGAATTTTTGTTATAATAGGAATGTTTCAATATGTTGTAAAAAGTGTTACATGAATATTACAAACAGGAGATGAGAATATGTTATATATAGGAAATCATACTACTTCCTCCAAAGGCTATGCAGCTATGGCGCGGCAGATGATTAAAAATGGAGGAAATACCTTTGCTTTCTTTACCAGAAATCCAAGAGGAGGAAAGGCGAAGAATATTGACGAAAAAGATGTGGCGAAATTTCTGGAGCTGAGTAAGGAGAATGAGTTTGGAAAAATCGTGGCTCATGCGCCTTATACAATGAACTGTGCTGCTGCCCGGGAAGATTTAAGAGAGTTTGCCAGAGAAATAATGAAAGACGACCTGAAACGAATGGAATATACACCCGGCAATTATTATAATTTTCATCCGGGAAGCCATGTAGGTCAGGGAAGCGAAGCAGGCATTGCCAAAATTGCAGAGATTTTAAATGATGTTCTCACAGAAGAGCAGAGCACAACCGTTCTTCTGGAAACAATGGCTGGTAAAGGCAGTGAAGTTGGCAGAAGCTTTCAGGAAATCCGGGCAATCATTGATCTGGTTGACAGGAAGGACAAGCTGGGCGTATGTCTGGATACCTGCCATGTATGGGACGGCGGTTATGATATTGTCGGAAATCTGGATGGGGTTTTGAAAGAATTCGATGAAGTAATCGGACTTGACAGGCTGAAGGCGGTGCATTTAAACGACAGTATGAACGGGCTTGGAAGCCACAAGGACCGTCATGCCCCTATTGGTGAAGGATGTATCGGACTGGAGGCGCTTGTACGCGTAATCAGTCATCCTGCGCTGAAGGGAATTCCGTTTATTCTGGAAACCCCTAATGACGACGAAGGCTGGACAAAAGAAATTGCCCTTTTACGGGAAAGATATCAGGAGGTATAGAGATGAAAACTCTGATTTTCAGCGGTTCTCCGAGAAAAAACGGGGAAACTGCATTTATGATCGAAGAGCTGAAAAAAGCCATGGGAGGCGAATTTAAGGAGGTAAATGCCTACCGCGCAGATATCCGTCCCTGTATAGACTGCCGCTGGTGCTTTGAGCATGAGGGCTGTGCCATAAAAGATGAAATGCAGGAAGTGTATGATTACATTCAGGAGTGCGACCATATTGTGATTGCATCTCCGGTGTATTTTGAGGAGATTACGGGAACTTTGCTTGCCATGTTCAGCAGACTTCAGACGTATTTCAGCGCCAGATATATCCGTAAGGAAGAGCCGGTTCCGAAGAAAAAGACAGGAGCCATTCTTCTTGCGGCAGGAAGTATCGGACCAAGGGAAAAAGCAGAAAGTACCAGTGAAATGCTGCTTCGCCAATTAAGCTGCCAGAGTCTTGGGACTGTTTATGCGGCAAAAACAGATAAAGTTTCTGTCAGGGACAGAGAGGATATTCGCAGGGAGCTTGCCGCTCTGGGACAGGAGCTTGCAAAAAACTGAATAACAGGGGAGATAGTGACAAGCTGAAAGGAGATAAGAACTTATGAAGAAACTGAAACTTTTTTTGACTGCGTGTCTCTTATTGTTTGTGCTTGCTTTTACCGGATGCCAGAGCAAGGATGAAGCGTCACTTGAAAATAAAGAGGTATTTGAGGAAGAATTGTCGCCTGTTTCAGATGAGGAGATGGCGAAGCTGGAGGCGGCTGATGTCTCTGATGAAGAGATGACAATGCTTGATGAAGAAGAGCTGGGAAAACTGGAGGGTACTTCTGAAGAAGATGCCGAAACGTCCGAAGAAACACAGAATGAGGAAGAGGATGATAAGGAAGAAGCGGATAAAGAGGATTCCAACGGCCAGCAGAATACAGGCGCCATAAAGGTAGAGGAGGACGGTTCCTATACATCCAAGGATGAGGTCGCCGTTTACATCCATACCTATGGCAAACTGCCGTCCAACTACATTACCAAAAAAGAAGCGAAAGCTCTTGGATGGGTGAGTAAGGAGGGAAATCTTGATGAAGTGGCTCCGGGCAAAAGTATTGGAGGAGATAAATTCGGAAATTACGAGGGAATGCTTCCAAAAGAGGATGGCCGCCAGTATTACGAATGTGATATTGACTTTGACGGAACCTACAGAAATGAAAAACGTATCATCTATTCGGATGACGGTCTGATTTTCTATACAGAAGATCATTATGAAACATTTGAACAGTTATATTAAAAAAACGTGTGTAAAAAACCAGTCCTGCATGAAGCGGGGCTGGTTTTTTAAGTGCTGCTTCGCAACGCGCATTTCGCAGCAAGAACGCTGGAGCGTCCTTGAATTCACATATATTATTCTAAGCGGAAACTTCGTTTGTTAATGCTTCTCCGTTCATAAATGCTTTTGCATTATCAAGGGTTGTCTCTGCAATATTTGTCAGCGCCTCTTCTGTGAGGAATCCCTGATGAGATGTCAGCATGACATTCGGGAAAGAGAGAAGCCGCTGTACAGTAGAGGTCTGTAAAATCTCTTCGGACATATCCTCGTATACGAGCTGCGTTTCCTCTTCATATACATCAAGTCCCACTGCAAAGAACTTGTGATCGCGGATTCCTGCGATAAGATCCTGTGTATTGATCAGACCGCCTCTGGAGGTGTTTACCAGAATAACGCCGTCTTTCATTTTTGCAATGGACTCTGCATTTATGATGTGCTGAGTTTCAGGAGACAGCGGGCAGTGGAGGCTGATCAGGTCGCTTTGAGCCAGAAGCTCGTCAAGGGAGACATACTCCAGAAAATCAAGGCTCTTATTTGGGAAAAGGTCGTAAGCGATAACCTTCATGCCGAAACCTTTACAGATACGTGCCATAGCCTGACCGATTTTTCCGGTTCCGATGATTCCGGCTGTTTTTCCATAAAAATTAACGCCCATGAGTCCGCTTAAGGCGAAATTATTTTCGCGGCATTTAATATATGCCTTGTGGGTGTGACGATTGGCTGTAAGAGCAAGCGCCATAGCATGTTCTGCAACTGCTTCGGGAGAATAGCCCGGAACACGGAGAATGCGGATTCCATATTCTTTGGCAACAGGTAAATCAATGTTATTATAGCCTGCACAGCGCATAAGAATTAACTTGATACCCTGTCTGTTCAGCTCTGTGAGAACAGGCGCGCTTAAATCAGAGTTTACGAAAGCGCAGATGGCGTCATATCCTCTGGCAAGAGAAGCCGTCTCCTCGTGGAGATTGGCGTCAGTAAATTTCATTTCAATTCCCGGATAAGAGGGAAGAAGGTTTTCGAAGAATCTGCGGTCGTAATTTTTGGTACCATAAAATAGAATTTTCATAAATTCATGCTCCTCTCTGGAAATATAAAATTTGATATGTTATACTAACATAAAAATTGTATTTGTGTAAATACATTATATATAAGTTTTTGCAAAGGAGGAAGAATTATGCAGGAAGTAACAATAAAAGTCAGTGAATTTGATACTGTGGAAGAAATACATGAATATCTTGCAGAAGAGCTGGAATTTCCCGCATATTATGGTAAAAATCTGTCCGCTCTTTACGATGTGCTGACAGACATAAGCGAGGATGTAAGAATCATTATGGATTTATCCGGTACAGCGGATGAAGAGCTTCTTGAAGAGGCAGAAAAGATGGTGGAAGTAATGGAAGATGCTTCTGAAGAGAATGAATATCTGGAAATAGAATGTGAAGAATAAAAAACTCATCAATCGTACATTTCAGAGTGCGGTTGATGAGTTTTTTTCTCGATAAATTCAAGACTGCTTCGCGGATTCTGGCGCGGGAGTCGGATTATCTTTCGCTGATATGATTCAGGAACGGGACAGAGAATACAGGTCTTCGTAGAATGCTGGATAAGAAATGTTAACGCATTCCCCTCCTCGAATCTCCATATCTCCTTCGCAAATAGTACCGGCGACTGCAAAAGCCATAGCGATACGATGGTCAAGATGGGAGTCTATTTCTGCTCCGTGAAGCGCTTTTCCTCCATGAATAATCATTCCGTCCTCTGTAGCCTCAATATCAGCGCCCATTCGCCTGAGGTTTTCCACGACAGTCTCAATGCGGTTGGATTCCTTTACTTTTAATTCTGCCGCATCTTTGATGATGGTAGTGCCTTCTGCGAAAGCAGCCATAACAGCAATCATGGGAATTTCATCAATCAGCGTGGGAATAATTTCGCCGCCCACCGTTGTTCCGTGAAGACCTGCAGAGCGGATGAGAAGGTCTGCGGTAGGTTCGCCGTCTCTGTTTTCGTTCAGCAGTTCAATGTTTGCACCCATAGCCTTGCATACCCGGAGGAATCCGTCTCTGGTAGGGTTGATACCTACATTTTTGAGAAGAATCTCACTGTTTGGGGTGAGAAGTCCTGCTGCGATGAAATATGCTGCAGAGGAAATATCTCCGGGTACATGGATTTCGCGGCAGGTAAGGTCCGCTTCCGGTGAAATGGATGCAGTAGTACCCTCAGAAGTAATGTCTGCGCCGAAATATTTTAACATAATCTCTGTATGATTTCTGGAAAGTACAGGCTCAGTTACTCTGGTGATGCCGTCGGCGTATAATCCGGCGAGAAGTACGCAGGATTTTACCTGAGCGGAGGCAACAGGAGACTGATAGTGAATGGCATGAAGATTTTTGCCCTCAATGCGAAGGGGAACACAGCCGTTGTCTCTGAGGCTTACAATATCTGCTCCCATAGAGAGAAGAGGGGTCATAATCCGCTTCATGGGGCGGGACTGAATAGAAGCGTCGCCGTTTAACTCTGAGACAAAGGACTGTCCTGCAAGGATGCCTGAAATCAGTCTTGTGGTAGTACCGCTGTTTCCCACATCAAGGATTTCTGACGGGGCGCAGAGCCCGTGAAGACCTTTTCCGTGTACAAGAACTTCTGTATTATTTTGCTCTATGGTAATTCCCATTTTTTGGAAGCAGGCGATGGTGGAAAGGCAGTCTGCGCCTTCCAGAAAGCCTGTGATTTTTGTTGTGCCTTTCGCCAGTGAGCCGAACATAACGGCTCTGTGGGAGATGGATTTGTCTCCGGGTACAGTAAGTGTGCCTTGTAAGCGGGTCTGTTTTTTGATTTTCATGTCAATACCTACCGTTCATATATAATGTAATTTCTTTTTTGGAGAAGCGCCATGCCTTTGTGCAGGGAATCCTCGTCATAGAATTCGATTTTTAAAACGCCCTGTTCAAATTCCCGATTGTGAATGATTCCGATATTTTTGATACTGATTTGTTCCATTGCAAGGATGGTGGCAATGGCTGCAATTCCGCCTGCTTCGTCAGCAATATCAAGATAAAGAATGTGTGCTTTTTTCAGAAGACCGTTATCTGTGATGTCAATGGAGTCCCGGTAATCTTTTGAACCTGCAAACATCCGGTAAAGACTCTCAGCGTCCTTATTATCTACAAAGCAGCGAATCTGGATAAGGAGGCGGATGTAGTCGTCCAGTACATTGGAGATATTTTCGCTATTTTCCACACAAATCTGTTCCCACATAACAGGGGAAGAAGAGGCGATGCGGGTGATATCCCGGAAGCCTCCTGCAGCGATTGTTTTCATATATTCAAGGTCATTGTCCAGCATACTTACCAGATTTACAAGGGCAGAGGCAAGGATATGAGGCAGATGGCTTACTCCTGCAGTGATGAAATCGTGTTCTTCGCTGGTGAGTACCATTGGGATAGCGCCGAGGGAGGAGATAAGGTCTGTGAAGTCTGTAAGCCTGTCCAGAGGAACTTCGCCTCCCGGGGTGATAATGTAATATGCATTTTCAATCAGACGGTCGCTGGCAGAAGAAAATCCGGTTCTTTCGGAACCTGCCATGGGATGTCCGCCGATGAAGCAGTGCTCCATGCCAAGTTCTGACACTGCTTTATGGATACTTCCCTTTACACTCCCTACATCTGTGATAATTGTAGAAGGCCCTATCACCGATTTCAGGTATTTCAGGTAGGAAATGTTAAATTCTACAGGGGCACACAGAAAGATGTAATCGCAGGTGCCGAAACGGGTGTCGTTTTCTTCGCAGACTGTGTCGATGATTTTGCCGCCAAGAGCAGATGCGAGAGTCTCACGGTCGGGATCATATGCCAGAATGTGATAGTCCTTGTGATTTCTGCGAATGGTTTTGGCGATAGAGCCGCCAATCAGTCCCAGACCGATAAAGCCGATGGTTTTCATATATGATAAACGTCCTTTCCGTACAAAAAATATTACTGTTCACGCTGTTCACAGTGTAAACAGTAACCTAAAAACACTTTTTTCTATTCTAAAATATAACAGGGAAAATGTCAATTATCCTCGTATGAACAGGAATAAAAAAAGAATCCGGCGGCGTACCGTTTGCAGGGTACACCGCCGGATTGGAAATAATCTCAGGCAAATATTATCTTTTTTCGGCAATAAATGAAAAACCATGTTTTTGAAGAACATGCTGTGCCTGTTCTTCGTTTAACCCGGTTATACCAGGGGCGTTTTCTCCTGTTCCGGCAGAAATTCCCATATTCAAAATAATAACCATTGAGGAAATCAGGAGTGCAAAAAAGATGGTTTTGGTTGTGCTTTTTTTACGATTCATCATAACTTTTATCCTTTCTTCTGTTGGATATCTGCAGAAGGAACTGCAGAAAATATCAGGTTTCCGGATTTTTTCTTCCAAATCAAGCAGGGTAAGTAAATAGGATTTTCGGTATTCGGAAGAGTGATGTTTTAATACAGCTTCGTCACAGGACAATTCCATATCCCGGTTTACAAAAAGATACATAACCCATATCAGAGGATTATACCAGTAAAGGGAGCAGAGCAAAACCAGAATCCATTTCAGCAGGATATCGAAGTGCTTTATGTGTGTAAATTCATGTTCTAATATGGCTTCAAGATTGGATTCTGTCAAATTTCCGTGTGAAGGAAGGAGGATGACCGGCTTTATAATCCCGTAAGTCAGGGGAATCCGGATTCTGTCCGATTTGCGGATTTCTATTTTCCTTCTTAAACAATGTGCTCTTTTCCATTGTTCAAAAAATTCTCCTTCGACAGGCAGCGCCATTTTATACGTCCTTGTGTTTAACCAGTGTGAACCAATGAAAATACCGGCAATTAAAAGTCCGCAGACCAGCCGGATGACTTTGAGGGGATTTCCGGAAGAGGAGGGAACGATATTCCGGCAGGACTGCTGTATCTGGCTCTGTAACTGCAGGAATTCAGAGGCATTTCTGCTTATAATTGTGTTTTTGAGCGGGATTTCGAAAGCAAAAGGACACAATAGCCCGAAAATCAGGATTTTCCACAGAAACAGCCATGTTCTTCCTGAAACATGATATAGAAACAGTTTTCTGGTTAAGAGGATACAGGGAACAACAAGGGTAATCGTCAGATTCATCAGTAGAATTTTTTCCATGCGCTGCCTCCTATAATTTGTTTATCAGTTCCTTTAAACGCAGAATTTTGTCTTTGTCCATAGTTTTGCCGCTGATCACAGATGCAATCAGTTTATCAGGACAGCCGTCGTACAGTTTTTCAATTAATTCCTGTGTCTCATACTCCTGTGCTTCTTCCTTTGAAATTAACGCGCGGCAGATGAAATTAGGTTCTTTTCGTTCAATCGCCCCCTTTGTGATGCATTTCTTGATAACCGTATAGGTTGTTGTCTTGCTCCAACCAATTTGCTGATAAAGCGCTGCTGCGATTTCCTTCGCGGTAGTATCGCCCTGCTCCCACAGGATTTCCATGATTTTTAATTCACTGTCATATAATTTTTTCTCCATTTATATGTCACCTTCCCGTTCTATTGCAATAGAATTATATATTTATATTCTATCGCGATAGAATGAATTTGTCAATATATTCCTGAAGGAAATTGCCCACAAATATGTTTCGGATGAGTTTACTGGTATAAAAAGTGAAGAAAAAGGCGGAAAAACTGTAATTTTTGGGCATTATGAGAGAGGGGTTTCAAAAAAATCATAGAAAAAGTTGTTAAAAATATATAAAAAGCTTGAAATTTCGAAAAAGATTTAGTAGAATATAAACACATTAGACAAATAGGGAGGTATTACATATGGACGTTTTTAGAACTGACCGAATCAGAAATGTAGTCCTGTTAGGTCATGGTGGAGCTGGCAAGACTACTTTGGCGGAGGCAATGGCATACTTATCAGGTATGACAAGCCGTCTCGGCAGAGTAGAGGACGGAAATACAGTCAGCGACTATGACAAAGAAGAAATTAAGAGACATTTTTCCATCTCAACAACATTGATTCCTGTACCTTGGGATAAGGTTAAGATCAATGTACTGGACACTCCCGGATATTTCGACTTTGTTGGTGAAGTAGAAGAGGCTGTAAGCGCAGCAGACGCAGCTATTATCGTAGTTTCCGGTAAGGCTGGTGTTCAGGTTGGTACACAGAAAGCATGGGATTTATGTGAGAAATATAAACTTCCGAGAATGATTTTCGTTACAGATATGGATGTTGATGATGTCAGCTATCGTAAAGTTGTAGAAGAACTTACAGAGCTTTATGGCAAAAAAATCGCTCCATTACATTTCCCAATCCGTGAAGACGGTAAATTCGTAGGATATGTAAACGTAGTGAAACAGGCCGGAAGAAAATATATCGACAAAGGTAAAAAAGAAGAATGCGAAATTCCGGCATATCTGGATGAATATCTGGAGAAATACCATGAGATTCTTATGGAATCCGTGGCAGAGACAAGTGAAGAATTTATGGACCGTTACTTTGAGGGAGATACTTTCTCCGTGACAGAAGTTTCCGCAGCTCTTGCAATGAACGTGCAGGAAGCTTCCATTGTTCCGGTATGTATGGGCTCTCCTGTAAATCTTCGCGGCGTATCCAACCTGCTTGACGATATCTGCGGATATTTCCCAAGCCCGGATAAACGCTCCTGCAATGGTATCGCACAGAAGACAAACAGTATCTTCGAAGCAAATTACGACTTCGCTAAAGCGAAATCCGCATATGTATGGAAAACAATTGCAGATCCGTTCCTTGGCAAATATTCTCTCATTAAAGTATGCTCCGGCGTTATCAAAGGCGACGACACACTTCTTAATGTAGAGAAGGGCGAGGAAGAACGTCTGAATAAGCTGTATGTTCTGGAAGGCTCCAAGCCAATCGAGGTTTCCGAGCTTCACGCAGGTGACATCGGCGCTATTGCGAAGCTTAACAGCGTACAGACCGGAGACAGCCTTGCAACCAAGGCAAATCCAATCGTATATCCGAAGGCTGTCCTTTCCACACCTTATACCTGCAAACGCTTCAAAGCAGTGAAGAAGGGCGACGAGGATAAGATTTCTCAGGCGCTTGCGAAGATGATGAGTGAAGATAAAACACTCCTTTCCGTAAACGACAGTGCGAACCGTCAGACTCTCCTTTATGGAATCGGCGACCAGCACCTTGATATTGTTGTAAATAAATTAAAAGAACGCTATAAAGTAGACATTGAACTGAGTAAACCGAAGGTTGCTTTCCGTGAGACAATCCGCAAGAAATCTGATGTGGAAGGCAAACATAAGAAACAGTCCGGCGGACATGGTCAGTACGGTCACGTTAAGATGCGTTTCGAGCCGTCCGGCGATCTGGAAACACCATATGTATTTGAGCAGGAAGTTGTGGGCGGAGCTGTTCCGAAGAACTACTTCCCGGCAGTTGAAAAAGGTATGCAGGAATGCGTACTGAAAGGACCTGTTGCAGCATATCCTGTAGTTGGTGTGAAGGCAGTTCTCTATGATGGTTCCTACCATCCGGTTGACTCTTCAGAAATGGCATTCAAGATGGCTACAATCCTTGCGTTTAAGAAAGGTTTCATGGAGGCGTCTCCTGTACTTCTTGAGCCGATTGTTTCCATGAAAGTCACAGTTCCGGATAAATTTACCGGTGATGTTATGGGTGACCTGAATAAACGCCGTGGTCGTGTGCTTGGAATGAATCCTGACCATGCAGGAAACACTGTAATCGAAGCAGACGTTCCTCAGCTTGAGATTTACGGATATTCCACAGACCTTCGTTCCATGACAGGCGGAAGCGGAGACTTCTCCTATGAGTTCGCGCGTTATGAGCAGGCTCCAAGCGATATTCAGGCAAAAGAGATTGAAGCAAGAGCAAGTAAGCTTGACAGCGCAGACGAATAAGCAGCATTCTTTTTAAGAACGTCGTGGTGTTCCTGAAAATTGAATAAAAAGCATTATTTTGTGCATGATAAGAGGAGACTGTTCTTCGGGACGGTTTCCTCTTTTTTGTATTTTATTTTGTACACAAAAAAGGTCTTTGTTCAGGAATTAGTACATGATATGCGTTGACAAAAAATTATCAATACTATATATTGTAGTTGTACACGAAACAGTAACAAATAAAATATATAAATAATAAACAGGAGGATATTTATGAGACAGGAATGGACGACCTTTAAAGGCGGAATCTGGGAAAAAGAAATTAATGTCCGCGATTTCATCCAGAAAAATTACACCCCATATGAAGGTGACGATGCTTTCCTTGCAGGTCCTACTGAAGCCACAAAAGAATTGTGGGCTCAGGTTATGGATCTTACTGCACAGGAGCGCGCCAAGGGCGGTGTTCTGGATATGGACACTAAGATTATTTCAACCATTACATCCCATGGCCCTGGATATCTGAATAAAGATAAAGAAACAATTGTCGGATTCCAGACAGATAAACCGTTTAAGCGTTCTCTTCAGCCTTACGGCGGAATCCGTATGGCGGTGAAAGCTTGCGAGGACAACGGATATCATGTAGATCCGCAGATTGTAGAGTTTTTTACAAAACACAGAAAAACACACAATGCAGGTGTATTTGACGCTTACACACCAGAGATGAGAGCCTGCCGCTCAAGCCATATTATCACAGGTCTTCCGGATGCTTATGGCCGTGGCCGTATCATCGGTGACTACAGACGAGTTGCGCTTTATGGTGTTGACCGTCTTATTGAGGACAAACAGGAGCAGAAGGATTCTACAAGAACCATTATGTATTCTGACGTAACAAGAGAGCGCGAGGAGCTTTCCGAGCAGATTCGTGCGCTTCAGGAGCTGAAAGAACTGGGAACTATCTACGGATTCGATATTTCCAGACCTGCACAGAACGTACAGGAAGCTATTCAGTGGCTGTACTTCGGCTACCTTGCTGCAATTAAAGAGCAGAACGGCGCTGCCATGTCCCTTGGACGTACTTCCACTTTCCTTGATATTTACGCAGAGCGCGACCTTGCAAACGGAACCTTCACAGAGGAGCAGATTCAGGAATTTATCGACCACTTTATTATGAAGCTGCGTCTTGTTAAATTCGCAAGAACACCGGAATATAACGCGCTGTTCTCCGGCGACCCTACATGGGTAACAGAATCCATCGGCGGTATGGGTATTGACGGACGCTCCATGGTAACAAAGATGTCCTACAGATATCTTCATACACTGGAAAACCTTGGCACAGCTCCGGAACCGAACTTAACTGTTCTCTGGTCCACAAGACTTCCGGAAAACTTCAAGCGTTTCTGTGCAAAGACATCTATCGTTTCTTCATCCATCCAGTATGAGAACGATGACCTGATGCGCGTAACTCACGGTGACGACTATGCGATTGCATGTTGTGTATCTTCCATGAGAGTAGGTAAAGAAATGCAGTTCTTCGGCGCTCGTGCAAACCTTGCGAAATGTCTTCTTTACGCAATCAACGGCGGTATCGACGAGGTTTCCGGTAAACAGGTTGGACCGAAATACCGTCCGATCACATCCGAATACCTTGATTATGACGAGGTAATGGAAAGCTTCGACGCTATGATGAAATGGCTGGCACGTGTATATGTAAATACATTAAATGTTATCCACTACATGCATGATAAATACTGCTATGAGCGTATCCAGATGGCTCTTCATGACAAGAAAGTGACACGCTGGTTCGCAACAGGTATCGCAGGTCTTTCCGTAGTTGCTGACTCCCTGTCTGCAATTAAATACGCAAAGGTAAAAACAATCCGCAATGAAGAGGGAATCGTTGTAGATTATCAGGTTGAGGGAGAATTCCCGAAATATGGAAACGACGATGACCGCGCAGACGACATCGCTTACGATATCGTTCACAGATTTATGAACCATATCAAAGGAAACCACACTTACAGAGGCGGTATCCCGACAACTTCCATTCTTACCATTACTTCCAATGTTGTTTATGGTAAAGCTACAGGTTCTACACCGGATGGAAGAAAGGGCGGAGAACCGTTTGCACCGGGAGCAAACCCAATGCATCACAGAGACAGCCACGGTGCAGTTGCATCCTTAAGCTCTGTTTCCAAGCTTCCATTTAAAGATGCTCAGGATGGTATTTCCAATACCTTCTCCATTATTCCGGGAGCTCTTGGAAAAGACGATGCAGTTTTCTTTGATGATATCGCTTTCGAGCTTGACGCTGACTGCGCTTGCTGCGAACCGACTTACTCTGAAGAAGATAAATAAGAACTGCTGTCAAACCGGACAGTACGGACAGATAATAAAGACAGCCGGAAATCATCCGGCACAGAAATGCTACGAATAGAATCACAGATTACAGGAGGATTAAGACTATGAACATCAGTGACGCTCAGATCGATAACCTTGTAAATTTACTTGACGGCTATGTAGAAAAAGGCGGCCATCACTTAAATGTAAACGTATTTACAAAAGACACACTTCTGGATGCACAGGCTCATCCTGAAAAATATCCGCAGCTTACCGTTCGTGTATCCGGATATGCAGTAAACTTCAACAAACTGACAAAAGAGCAGCAGGATGAGGTTATTTCCAGAACCTTCCATGAAGGGATGTAATTATTTTGACAGAAGTGAAATTCGGACGAATTCATTCAACAGAGAGCTTCGGGACCGTAGATGGTCCCGGAGTTCGTTTTGTAATATTTTTTCAGGGATGTCCTATGAGATGTCAATATTGTCATAATCCGGACACCTGGGAGATGAAAAACGGCACAGAAATGTCAGTAGAAGAGCTTTTGAAGCAGTATGACAGAAATAAAACCTTTTACAGAAAAGGCGGAATTACTGCAACAGGAGGAGAGCCGCTGATGCAGATGGAATTTCTTACAGAGCTTTTCACTGCTGCAAAGGCAAAGGGAATCCATACCTGTCTCGACACCTCCGGAATTGCTTACAGAAAGAGCAGGGATGAGGCTTTTGAGAGGCTTTTTAAGGTGACGGACCTTGTGCTTCTTGATATTAAGCACAGTCTTCCAAAGGGACATGAAATACTGACCGGGCAGAAACAGACCCCTGTGCTTGAGTTTCTGGAAGCGCTGGATAAAGCGAAGGTTCCGGTAATTATCCGCCATGTGGTGGTACCGGGAATTACAGACGGAGAAGAGGAGCTGACAGCTCTTGGACGCCTTATTGCGCCTCACAGAAACGTAAGAGGTCTGGAAGTTCTTCCATATCATACCATGGGAATTGCGAAATATGAAAACCTTGGTATGGACTATCCTCTGGAGGGAGTTCCCCAGATGGAGCCGGAAGCTGCGAAACAGGCGAAAGCAAAAATTCTTGCGGTGATTAAAGAATGCAGAAATAAATAAAAAAAGTCATAATTTCAGAAAACTGGAATTATGACTTTTTTTACTATGGGAAATGTCTTTGATAAAGGAAAAGACGTTTAGACTATAAAGATAATTATAAAAAATATATAAATATTTCTGAATTTTGTTTACAAACATAGATAGTTTATATATAATATAAAACATAAAAATACAACTGTTTTCAAGGCTACATGAAAATAAAAAGGAGGGGTTATATGATAGTCAGTAATCAGGCGATTGGAATGAAGAAACACAAACAGGAAAAAACGTATGTTTTTTCAAAAAATGAGTTTGACCGTAATAAGGTTCCCTATTATGCATATGATCTTATAGAGGGAGAAGATGAAGTGAGCTTTAAATGCGCATTTGAAGGTGACGGAACCCCTATTTTTAAGAAGTAACCTGTCAAAGACCGGATAAATAATTCGTCAGGCATCTTTTAATTCAACATTAATATATTGAATTACTCCAGTTCGCAGCGGACTGGAGTAATTTTGTCTCAGTCGGAGAAGACTCCGCTTCTGAACTTCTGCATGATAGCTGAACGTCTGCTGTTGAATGTAGCAATTTTCCAATTGGAGATTACGTTTCAGATAATATATAATTGAAGCTGTAAGGACAGAGAGGGGAGCGAATCATGAGAAATGACTTGAGAGAACTTCTTTTCATGTTATCTGTGAAAGAATATCGCACAGCTTCAGAACTGGCGAAAGAACTTGGCGTCAGTACAAAAACCATTCGAAACAGACTAAAGGAACTGGGAGATATCGGGAGGAAATATGGTGTCCATGTAGAATCGAAAGCAAGATATGGTTTTATTTTGACAGAAGAAATTGAGAATGGAATTATGGAAATGTTAAATGCCTTTGAAGATGAGGCAGAACTTCCGGAGGATGCGGAAGGCAGAACGAATTATTTGATTGAATATCTGATAAATCATGAAGATTATACAAAAATGGATGATCTGTGTGATTTTCTTTGTATTTCCCGTTCAACACTTCAGATTTCCGTGAAACAGGCGGAAGAGATTCTGGCGGAGTATCATCTTTCCATTGACCGCAGACCTAATTATGGAATCTGTGTAAAGGGAGCAGAAGAAGATATTCGCAGATGCTTTGAAAATTATTTTGAGAAAAAACAAAGCTGCATATTTTCAAGAAATTTATCTGAATAAAAGTGATTAAAAGTTAAAAAGCTTTAAGAGATGACCGGTAAAGATTCACGCCGGTCATCTCTTATTTATTGGGATTCAGCCAAGAGTGACATCCAGAATCATCATCAGGACGAAGCCAAAGGCAAAGGAGATGATGCCCACGTTGCTATGTTCTCCTTTTTTGTTTTCCGGAATCAGTTCTTCCACAACTACATAAATCATGGCTCCTGCTGCAAAAGCGAGAAGGCAGGGGAGCGCTGCTTCCACATAGTCGGCAAGGAGAAGGGTCAGACCTGCGGCAATTGGCTCCACAATGCCGGAAAGTGTGCCGCACAGAAAGGAACGTCCCTTATTCATTCCTTCTGAATGAAGCGGCAGAGAAACAATAGCTCCTTCCGGAAAATTTTGAATTGCGATGCCTATGGACAGGGCAAAAGCGCCTGCAAGGGTGACGGCGCTGTTTTTTGCCAGAACTCCCGCGAAAACTGCACCTGCAGAAAGCCCTTCCGGAATATTGTGGAGTGTAACGGCAAAGACCAGCATTGTGGTTTTTTTAAGGGATATTTTTGGACCTTCTGATTTTTCACTGCCCGGATGGAGATGGGGAATAATTTTATCCATACATAACAGAAAACTTATTCCCAGTATGAAGCCTGCCGCTGCCGGGATAAAAGCAAATTTGCCCATATGGGCGCTCATATCCATGGCAGGAATCAAAAGTGACCATACAGATGCTGCGACCATGACGCCGGAAGCAAAGCCCAGAAATGCTTTCTGAAGCGCAGAATTGAATTCTCTTCGAAATAAGTAAACACATGCCGCGCCAAGTGTAGTTCCAAAGAATGGAAGCATTATACCGATAAAAATTTGCATAACGGATAACTCTCCTTTTGTATTATTGATTGTGAGAAATTATGGATACTGTCTCCACGATTTTCAGTGTAGACGGTAACTATAGATAGGATATGCAGAAATGAGGATTTTGTTCAGGACTCACTCGCGAATATTGGCGTGGGATTTAAGTTGGCTCTGGCTGACATATTTATCTCAGTAGGAAAAGAATTCACAGTTGACAAAAAGCTGCGGAAAGGGTAAACTATCACATAGTTATATAAGAAAAGCGATGACGGGGAATAGTAGGATTTCTCAGCATATTCAGAGAGCTGCCGTTTGGTGCGAGGCAGTTATGCGGTGATTCGAACTCGCCTCCGAGCTGTGAAGCTGAACTAAATGACAATCGCCGGATTGTGACGTAGGCTTTGCCGGGATTTCCCGTTACAGAAAATGGAGTGCATCGGACATATGTCCGGTGAATCAGAGTGGTACCACGGAAGTATGCCTTTCGTCTCTGGGAACGGAGATGAGGGGCTTTTTTATCTAAATTTTAGGAGGAAAAAAAGATGGCAGCACCTTATAATCATAAGGTAATCGAACAGAAATGGCAGAAAGTCTGGGATGACAATAAGGCTTTCGCTGCAACCGAAGATTACAGCAAACCGAAATATTATGCACTGGTAGAATTCCCGTATCCGTCAGGACAGGGACTTCATGTAGGTCACCCAAGACCTTATACTGCGCTTGACATTGTAGCAAGAAAGCGCAGAATGCAGGGCTATAACGTACTTTATCCGATGGGATGGGACGCGTTCGGACTTCCGACAGAGAACTATGCGATTAAAAACAAAATTCATCCGAAGATTGTTACAGCAAATAATGTAAAGCGTTTCAAAGAGCAGCTTCACTCTCTGGGATATTCCTTTGACTGGGATCGCGAGATTAATACGACAGACGTTGATTACTACAAATGGACACAGTGGATTTTCCTGAAACTTTTCAATGCAGGTCTTGCATATAAGAGTGAAATGCCAATCAACTGGTGTACATCCTGCAAGGTTGGTCTTGCAAATGAAGAGGTTGTAAACGGCGTTTGTGAGCGCTGCGGCTCTCCTGTAGTGCGTAAGGTAAAGAGCCAGTGGATGCTTAAGATCACGGATTACGCAGAGAAGCTTCTGGAGGGTCTGGACGGGCTTGATTTTATTGAGCGTGTAAAGGTTTCCCAGAAGAACTGGATCGGAAAGAGCCAGGGTGCGGAAGTGAATTTTACCATCAGCGGAAAAGAAGATAAGCTGACTGTTTACACAACAAGACCTGATACACTTTTCGGCGCAACCTACATGGTTGTATCTCCGGAGCATCCGATGCTTGAGAAATATAAAGAAGAGATTAAAAATCTGGATGAAATCCGCGCATATCAGGAGCAGGCTTCCAGAAAATCTGATTTTGAGCGTTCTGAGCTTGCAAAAGATAAAACAGGCGTTCAGATTGACGGTCTCAGCGCAGTGAACCCTGTAACCGGAAAAGATATTCCAATCTGGGTTTCCGATTATGTACTGATGAGCTATGGAACCGGCGCTATCATGGCAGTTCCGGCGCACGATACCCGTGACTGGGAATTTGCAAAGAAATTCAATCTTCCGATAGTGGAGGTTGTTGCAGGCGGCAAAAACGTACAGGAGGAAGCTTTCACAGACGTTGCTACAGGCAAGATGGTAAATTCCGGCTTCCTTGACGGACTGGAAGTTGCAGATGCAAAGAAAAAGATTGTTGAGTGGCTGGAGGAGCAGAACCTCGGCACAAGCAAGACAAACTATAAATTAAGAGACTGGGTATTCTCCCGCCAGCGTTACTGGGGCGAGCCAATCCCGATCGTGAAATGTGAAAAATGCGGTTATGTAGCCCTTCCGGAAAGCGAGCTTCCGTTAGAACTTCCGGACGTAGAAAGCTACATGCCTACAGATAACGGAGAATCTCCGCTTGCAGCTATGACAGACTGGGTAAATACAACCTGTCCTTGCTGCGGTGGTCCTGCTAAGAGAGAGACAGATACCATGCCTCAGTGGGCTGGTTCTTCCTGGTACTTCCTCCGTTATACAGACCCGCATAATAAAGAAGCTCTGGCAAGTCAGGAAGCTCTGAAATACTGGCTGCCTGTTGACTGGTATAACGGCGGTATGGAGCATACAACTCTTCACCTTCTTTATTCCAGATTCTGGCACAGATTCCTTTATGACCAGAATGTAGTTCCTTGTCAGGAACCATACCAGAAACGTACTTCTCACGGTATGATTCTTGGTGAGAACGGCGAAAAGATGTCCAAATCCAGAGGTAATGTCGTAAATCCGGATGAAATCGTAAATGACTATGGCGCAGATACTCTTCGTACCTACGAAATGTTTATCGGAGCCTTTGATTTAAGCGCATCCTGGTCAGAAAATGGTGTAAAAGGCTGCCGTCGTTTCCTTGATCGTGTATGGAAGCTTCAGGATATTCTTGTTGACGGAGATGCTTACAGTGCAGACCTTGAGACAAAGATGCACCAGACAATTAAGAAGGTAAGCAATGATTTCGAGAGTCTGAAATACAACACTGCAATTGCAGCACTGATGGCACTTCTCAATGATTTTGCAAAAAAAGGAAGTATTACACGTAAAGAATACGAAACCTTCCTTATTCTTCTCAACCCTGTAGCGCCTCATATTACAGAGGAGCTCTGGAGCGAATGCGGTTACGAAGGCTATGTATATCAGCAGACATGGCCGGACTACGACGAGGCTAAAACTGTTGAAAACACTATCGAAGTTCCGGTACAGATTAACGGCAAAACAAAAGTTGTAATTGCTCTTCCGGCAGATGTTGACAAAGATACAGCCATTGCAAAAGGTAAAGAGGCAATAGCAGATAAGCTTACAGGAACTATCATCAAAGAGATTTATGTACCAAAGAAGATTATTAATATTGTTCAGAAATAATTGAGAAGAAATTCTCACAACAGAATAAAGTGCTTGGAAATATTGAAAAGTTCGCTGAAAATCAAGGTTTGCAGACATTTTTCTTCAAAGAAAAGGTATCGTAGAATACCGCAAAATATCGTAACAGATTTTTAAAATGGAGTAAATTTGGAGTAAAGATTGAAAGAAAATGGAGTAAATATTTCAAGAAGACATTAGAGGAATGACGCAGATAGTAGAGATATTATCTGCGTTATTTTTGTGATTATAATGGTGTAAATAATTACAAAGTATGATATTATGAGAAATAAACAAATTAGAAGTTGGAGAGATAAAGATAAAATGATTATTAGAAAATATCAGCCATCGGATTGCAAAGAATTGACAGAACTGTTTTATAATACAGTTCACAATGTTAATGCAAAAGATTACACAAAAGAACAATTAGATGTATGGGCGACAGGGAAAGTGGATTTGGAAAAGTGGAATGAATCGCTTCAAGAACATTTCAGCATTGTTGCGGTTGATGATGAAATCATTGTGGGCTTTGGGGACATAGATAAAACAGGCTACCTTGACCGTCTATTTGTTCATGCCAGTTATCAGAGAAAAGGTATTGCAACTGCTATTTGCAATCAACTGGAGCAAACTGTTCAAGGAGATATTACTACCCATGCTTCTATTACAGCGAAACCTTTCTTTGAAAAAAGAGGTTATAAAATTGTCAAGGAACAGCAGGTAGAACGACAAGGAATTTTTCTTACAAATTTCTGTATGAAAAAAAGCAGATGATTTTCTGCTTGGGATGGAGAAACTGATGATTATTTTAATAACAGGAGCATCGCATACAGGTAAAACAGTACTTGCTCAAAAATTGCTCGAAAAATACAAATATCCCTATTTTTCAATAGACCATTTGAAAATGGGTTTAATTCGTAGTGGTTACACGAAACTCACACCTGAAGATGATGCCGAACTTGAAGCATATATGTGGCCTATTATTCGTGAAATGATAAAAACAGCCATAGAAAACAAACAAAATCTTGTTATTGAAGGGGGATATATCCCTTTCGATTGGAAAAAAGATTTTACAGAAGAATATCTTGATAATATCAAATTTTATTGTCTTGTGATGAGCGAAAACTATATCAAAAATTACTTCGACAATATAAAAAAATACGCAAGTGCTGTAGAAAATCGTATAGATGATGATTGGTGTACGATGGAAAGTGTTTTAGAAGATAATGCACAGTTTTTAGAACTTGCAAAAAAGCATAATGCGAATTATGTACTTATTGATGATAAGTATGAAATCAACATTGATTTATGACGACAGCTTACAGTTTATAGAATTAAGAAATTAGCATTTGGAGAGATTAAAGTGTCAATATTTACAAAGATAGCAGAAAAATATGATTGGAAGATAATCGGTGAGCCAGTGTGCTTGAGCGGTGGCTTTATGCACAAGATGTATAAGATTAGCACACAGCAAGGGATTTTCGCTCTGAAGTTGCTAAATCCGTTTGTTATGCAAAGAGAAACCGCTATGGATAATTTTGCAAAAGCTGAACGGATAGAATTTTTATTGGAGCAGCAAGGTGTTCCGGTTCTTCCTGCATTGTCTTTGTGTGGAAGAAAAATGCAGGAGATAGATGGTGAATATTTCTATCTATTTGACTATTTTCCTGGGAAAGCCTTAAAAAGCAACGAGATAACAGCAGATCACTGCAAAGAAATGGGAAAGGTACTTGCTGAAATCCATAGTGTAGACAAAAAGTATGAAAATGAAGCTTTTTATGAAATGTTTATTGATTGGAATTTCTATCTTGCAGAAATGAAACACACTGATACGAAGTTATACGCAATGCTGAAAGACGCTTTGCCGGTGATTCAAGACAGTCAAAATACAGGTAATCAGGCACGAAAGAAACTCTCCCCTATCGTGTCAATCTGTCATAACGATATGGACTGCAAAAATGTTCTCTGGAATGGGAATGATTATCGTATTATTGATTTAGAGTGTTTATCTTATAACAATCCGTTTATGGAATTGTTTGAATTGGCATTGTGTTGGTCGGGATATGAAGATTGCAAAATTGATTTTCAATTATTTCAAGCTTTTTTGCAAGGATATAAAAATGCCGATGGGGAAATGCCCATAGATTGGGAAATATTATATGACTGCAATAACGGCAGATTGGAGTGGTTAGAATATAATATTAAGCGTGTTTTAGGTATTGACTGCGGGAATGATGAAAAAGAAATTGGAATAGAACAGGTTAAAGAAACAATTCAGCACATCATTTACTATGCAAAGATGAAGAACCAAATACTTGAGCATTGTATTATATAAATTCTTTAGGTTAGAATCGATGATGGGGTAAACGAAAAAGCAGTTTTGGCATTCCAGTGAACTGCCCTTTCATTTACTACTATTTAACGGACTGCACCTTGATATGCAAAAGCACCTGCGAAGCTGCCAGATAAACCGCTACACCACCTTACGCGGCATGTCGAAAAGAAAAAATAAAATAAGCACCACCTATAAGGCGGCGTTTCTCACTCCTACACAGGAGAACAGGAACGCTGCTATTTTTTTTATGAAATCATTATTTGAACCATCCTTAATTGGAAGAAACCACAGATAAACAGCACAGAAAGGAGGCTGCAAAAACAGATGTTACCAAAATGGAAACAAAGGAAATCCATACTGGTACTTTTATTTTGGGTTTTATCGTTATATGATGTGAATGAAAGAGAGGTATGGAGTATGGCATTAAGTGATAACATCAAAAAATTAAGAGAAGAAAAAAACCTTACTCAGCAACAGCTTGCAGATAAGCTATACGTTTCAAGGCAGACAGTTTGCCGTTGGGAAAATGGCTCAAGATGTCCGGATTTGATTACCGCAAAAAAACTGGCATTAGAACTGGATGTAAGTATGGACGAACTTATATCTGATGAAGAGGTAAATGATATTCAGGTAAATTATGGAATATGGAAATCTGAAAGAATAAAAGATAAAAAGCATTTACAGACACTTCAAAAAAAGATATTAGACTTTATACAGGGTGTGGGAGCTGTATTTTTGCGATTACGATTTTGCTGCGAGTGCAATTTGATATGAGAGTACCTGTATGGTGTACAATCATTTGCTTTATTATTGTAGCGGTAGCGTTTCTTTGTAATTTCATAGTTTCTAAAAAGTTGAGAGAAATGTAGTGAGGTCAGGGAACAAGGCGAAGCTGATACAACGGGGGGAAGAAAATCGTTGACATACCATGTATTATATAGTATATTATACATACTATATAATACATGGTATTAAAGGAGTACGTATGGATACACAAAGAAAAAAGGGTGTATTGGATGTGTGTGTTCTGTCTGTTTTAAAAAAAGGTCCATCTTATGGTTATGAATTGATTGGCGAAGTATCAAAATGTATAGATATTTCGGAATCAACTCTTTACCCTATTTTAAAAAGACTGGAAAACAGTGAATGTTTGACAACGTATCGGCAGGAGCACAACGGCAGAATTCGCAAGTATTATCAAATCACTCCGACAGGAGAGAAGAGGATAAAAGATTTTCTTGACGAATGGGAAGAAATGAAGCGGATTTACGAATTTGTAAAAGAAAATCATCAGGAGGAGGCAAAATGACAAAAACAGAGTATATACGGGAATTTATGAGTTATCTGGAGGAACTGTCAGAAGAAGAAAAAAGACAGATAGAGGAATATTATGAAGAATTGATTTGTGACAGTCTTGAAAGCGGAAAAACAGAAGAAGAATGTATAGAAGTTTTCGGAAATCCCAGAGAAGCAGCTATGCGTTTTTGCGAGTCCTATGAAAAAAGCAAACTTTCTGAACAGTATAGCGGAGAAAAAAGATATCAGCCAGAGGGAGAAATCCATACAGTAGATGTTCAGGCAGAAATGTCACAGATAGAAATCCACGAGACGTCCGCAGGCGGCAAAGTCTGTGTGGAGCTTAAATTGGATGAGGAGAGGGATACTGTTGAAGTTTACGAAACAGAAGGAGTTTTCAGGGTATGCCATGAGTTTTGCAGAAAGAAGCACGGAAAAAAAGGAATCAGGAATTTTTTTGAAGCATTCTTTAGCTGTCAGGAAGGCCCCAAAATCAGAATTCTGCTCCCGAAAGATTTTGGTGGAGCGTTGCAGGTAAAAACATCAAATGCAAAGATTACAATGCAGGAGATCAGGGGATTGTCAAAAACATTTTTGACATCATCAAATGCTCCGGTAAATATGGAAAATTGTATAATCGAAAAGGTAAAAATACGAACAGGGAATGCAGCAGTCATATTATCGCAGATAAATGCGGCGGAGATAGATGCTGTGACCAGTAACGGTCATATTGAAGTAAAAAACAGCCAGTGTGAGAAGATGGGATTAAAAAGCTCCAATGCTTCTATCCGAATGGAGCGTCTTACCGCAGGAAAACTGACGGTTGTAACCAGTAATGGGAAACTTTGTGCAGAAGGATGTAAAAGCGATGAGATTTTACTTTGTACCAGCAATGGTTCTATTACGGGAACGGTGATTGGCGATATGCATGACTTTGCGATAAAAAGCAGAACTTCAAATGGCTCCAGCAATCTTCCAAATACACGATATACAAATCAGAAGAAAACATTGACAGCAGAAACCTCAAACGGCAAAATAAGAATAGAGTTTCAGTCATAAGGAGACGTTTATGGAGAAAGTGATTATCATTGGCTGTCCCGGCGCGGGGAAGAGTACCTTTGCGAGAAAATTAAAGGAGAAAACGGGACTGCCTCTTTTTTATCTGGATATGATTTGGCATAAGTCAGATGGAACAAATATTTCCAGAGATGAATTTGATGGAAAAATAAAGGAGATTATGAAGAAGGAGCAGTGGATTCTTGACGGAAATTATATTCGGACACTGGAAATGCGCCTGAAAGAATGTGATACGGTTTTTCTTCTGGATTACCCGCTGGAGCTGTGTCTTGAAGGAGCATCCTCCCGTATTGGGAAAGAGCGCCCTGATATGCCGTGGGTGGAATCGGAGTTTGATCTGGAATTTAGACAATTTATTGTGGATTTTCCCAAAGACAGCTTGCCGAAGATTTATGAGCTTCTGAAAAAATATGAAAAAGAGAAGGAACTGCATATTTTCAGAAAAAGGGAAGATGCAGAAGAATACCTGAGAACAGAAGAAAGGAACGGGAAAGTATGATAAGACCGATTATGAGGGATGTAATGTTCCTAAAACAAAAGTCAGAACCTGCAGGGAAAGAAGATAAGCAAACGGCAATTGACCTGTTGGATACGCTGAAAGCTCACGAGGAAGAATGTGTGGGAATGGCAGCGAATATGATTGGGGTGAAAAAAAGAATTATTGCCGTAAATGTAGGATTTATGAATGTCGTTATGTTCAATCCTGTTATTTTGAAGAAATCAGGTGTGTATCGGACAGAGGAAGGATGTCTGTCTCTTCCCGGCGTGCGCCCGTGTACCCGGTACGAGGAAATAGAAGTTGCATATGAAGACATAAATTTCCAAAAGCAGAGAAGTAAATTTCATGGCTGGACTGCACAGATTATCCTTCACGAATGCAATCATCTGGAGGGGGTGATTATATGAATCAGGAAAAGGATGCCGGATGGGACAGAGTACTGCAGATTAAAACGCTGGGAAGAGATGACTCAAATTCAGACCAGTATCGTTATCCTTATGAACCGACTCCTTACAGTGTACTGGAAAGGCTGGCAAACAGCGGTTATATCCGTAAAAACAATGTGCTGGCGGATTATGGATGCGGGAAGGGACGTGTAGATTTCTTTCTGTCTTACCAGACGAGATGTCGTTCAGTAGGCATTGAATATGATAAAAGGATTTTTGACAGGGCAGAAGAAAACAGGAGCAGGGCAGTTTCGGCTTCCAGAGTGTCCTTTGTGCATACAGATGCAGCAGAATTTGTTATTCCACGGGAGATGGACAGACTGTATTTTTTCAATCCTTTTTCAATTGAGATTCTTCGCAGGGTTATGGGACGTATCCGGGAATCTTATTATGAGTCGCCCAGAGAGATTCTTCTGTTTTTTTATTATCCTCAGGATGAATATGTTTCCTGGCTGATGACAGTGGAAGAACTGAATTTTCTGGATGAAATTGATTGCCGCGACCTCTTTCCCGGAGAAAACCCAAGAGAGAAAATCCTGATTTTTAAAATGGGCTGAGCTTATACGGTGTGACGAGGTAGAAAAACCATTATTATGCCTAAATTCAAGTGAAAGTCTGAGGAAATTCTCTATAGAGCAAGTAAAAAGCCGTAGTTATACCTAAATCCAAGAGAAAACTACAAGAAATTCTCCATAGAGCAAGTAAAAAGTCGTAGTTATACCTGAATCCAAGAAAAAACTACAAGAAATTCTCCATAGAAGTAGCAAAAAGCCGAAGTTATGCCTAAATCCACGGGAAGACTACGGGAAATTCTCCATAGAGCAAGCAAAAAGCTGAAGCTATGCCTAAATCCACGGGAAGACTATGGGAAAGTCTCTATAGAGCAAGTAAAAAGCCGTAGTTATACCTTAATCCAAGAGAAAACAACAAGAATTTCTCCATAGAAGAAAACAAATACCAAACAACAGGATAAAATATAAATTATGGAACCATATTATTATAATCAATTAAACAAACCTGCTCAGAGCGCGTATCATGCAATGATGACGGGGCTTGGGAATCTGGCGCCCTCTTTTCAGGTGCCGCTTTTGGAGGGGAAGGAACTGGCAGATATTTATTTCTGTCTGCGCATGGATCATCCGGAGCTGTTCTATTCCGTGACATATAAATACAGATTTTACAAAAATGCATCTAACGCAGAAATGATACCGGAATACCTTTTTGACAAAAAGAAAATTCAGGAACACCGAAGAAATATGAATGCACGTATAGAAAAACTTGTACGTCCGGCAAAGGAGTTAAAGGAGATGGATAAGCTTCTTTATATCCATGACTTTATCTGCCAGTCAGTCCGGTACGACAAGCTGAAAAAAGCCTACTCCCATGAGATTATAGGGCCTCTCGGACTGGGAGTAGGTGTCTGCGAAGGCATAGCAAAAACAGTAAAGATTCTGTGCGATGCTCTGAATATCTGGTGTATTGTAGCTCTTTGCGACAACAATCCCGAAAAGGGGATTAAATACCGTCATGCATGGAATGTTGTGAAGATTGAGGGTAAATATTATCATATGGACGCTACCTTTGATAATACGCTGGGAAAAGCAGAGGAACTGCGCTATGATTATTTTCTGCTTTCTGATAAACAGATATACCGCGACCATGAGCCGGTAATCTATGAGACGCCAAAGTGCAGCGACGGGGATCATTTTTATTATAAAATCAAAAAACTTTCTTTCACAAAAGAAGAGGAAGTCCGCAAACGCGCGCTGCAGGCAGCCAAAAAAGGAAAGACTCTGACCTTTCACTGGAGAGGAGGATACCTTACACGAGAAATGCTGGCTGAACTCCTTCATATCGTAGAAGAAGAGGCAGTTAAAAAAGAAAAACACGCGAAGGTTTCTCTGAACTGGTCTCAGGCTGTAATAAGAGTCTCTTTCACAAAGGAACTTCCGGCGGAAGACATTGTGATGGAGGAAGCCAATGAAGGAGAAAGAAACTGACAGAATACAGGAAGGAAACAAAAATAAAATGAGAGAAGAATACCAGAATCACCCGAAGACAAAGGTTGCTTTTATCTGTGTGCACAATTCCTGCCGCAGTCAGATGGCAGAAGCTCTGGGGAAAAAATATCTTTCTGATATCTGCGACTGCTACTCTGCGGGAACAGAGACAAAACCTGAAATCAATCAGGATGCAGTTCGTCTGATGAAACGGGAATATGGGATAGATATGGAAAAAGACCAATACTCCAAGCTGTTTGAGGAAATTCCGGAGGCTGATATTGTGGTTTCTATGGGATGTAATGTGGTCTGCCCGTATATTCCGGGAAAGCAGAACTTAAATTGGGGACTTGAAGATCCCACAGGGCAGAGTGATGAGAAATTCCTTGAGATTATGAAAAAAATTGAAAGAAACATACTTGCTCTGAGAAAAGAAATACAAAAAAAGTAAGATATAAAAAATGATTTTGTCCATAGTGATTCTTCTCGCAATTGTGATGGCTGGCGTTCCCCTGTTTCTGGAGCTGATTAAAATGCCCTCAAAGGGAATGATGGAAATGGATTATTTTACAGAATTTCTTGCCCACGCGCTGTCTCTGGTGGTCGGGGTGGAATTTGTAAAAATGCTCTGTAAACATACGGCGGAAACAGTTGTGGAGGTGCTGTTGTTTGCAATTGCCAGACAGATGGTCGTGGAGCATTACGCAACAGGAGAAACACTTTTGGGAGTGATTTCCATTGCCGTACTTTTTGCAATCCGTAAATTCCTTCTGCTGCGGGAGGACGATAAAACTCCCAAAATGGACAAACTCTGACATACAGGCGCTGTACCCTTTGTAAAGATTTTGGCAGAGGAGACAGCGCCTATGTTTTATTCAAATAAAAACGGAGGAATCCAAAATCCCGCCTCTTGTTTACCGGACGCAGGTATTGTATACTGTACGGAGAAAAATACAGGAGATGAATAATGGAAATAAAAGAGAAAGTGCTTATCCGGAGAGCGTCAGAAGAGGATGCGCAGGCGATTCTGGATGTATATGCACCGTATATAAAAAACACAGCGATTACATTTGAATATGAAGTCCCCTCTCTTGAAGAATTTCGGGAGAGAATTCGCAGTACCCTGAAGAAATATCCTTATCTTGTGGCAGAAAAAGAAGGAGAAATTCTGGGATATGCTTATACAGGGGCGTTTGTCGGCCGCGCTGCCTGCGACTGGTCAGTGGAGACAAGCATATATCTAAAAGAAACCGGCACGAAGATGGGCGTGGGCAAAATGCTTTATAATGCCATCGAAAAGATTTCAAAGGCACAAAACATTGTAAACTTAAATGCCTGCATTGCAGTTCCGGATACGGAGGATGAACACCTGAATTTCAACAGCGCGCAGTTTCACGCGCATCTTGGCTATCAGTTCGTGGGAAAATTTCATAAATGCGGTTACAAATTCGAAAATTGGTATAATCTCATATGGATGGAAAAAACTATCGGAGAACATAAAAAGAACCCTGAACCGTTTATTCCTTTTTCAGAATTAAAGGAGGATTTGCTTTGAAAAAAATTTTAATTATAGATGACGACGTTTATATCGGAGACATGCTGGAAGAAATTTTGACAAAGGAAGGATATGCGGTTGCCAGAGCATACTCAGGAACAGAGGCTCTTCTTTGCATTTCAGGAGAAAAGCCGGATCTGGTGCTTCTGGATTTGATGCTTCCGGGACTGAAAGGGGAAGAGGTTTTGCCCCGTATAAAGGGCATTCCTGTAATTGTAGTCAGCGCCAGAACAGGTATTGAAGACAAGGTAGACCTTCTTATGGGGGGAGCTGCAGACTATGTTACGAAGCCCTTTGACACAAAGGAGCTTCTTGCACGGATTGCCGTACAGTTTCGCAAAGCATCCGGCGCAGGGGAAAATAAAGTTCTGACCTTTGGAGAACTGTCCCTGCACATGGACACACATGAAGCCGAGATAAACGGGAAAGAAATCCGTCTGACAAGAACAGAATTTGCAATCCTTAAGCTTCTGATGATGAATCCTGCCCAGGTAATCACGAAATCCCTGCTTCTGGAGCGAATCAGCGAGGATACGCCGGACTGTACGGAAAACTCTCTGAAAATGCACATCAGTAATTTGAGAAAAAAGCTTCGGGACATCGGGGAAAAGGAGTATATTGCATCTGTCTGGGGAATTGGTTTTCAAATGAAAGCAGAATAAATCTTTACCAAATCTTTACCTTTTTCTTTACCGCTTCCTTTACCGGGTGAGGATAAGATAGCTGTATAGAAGAAAAGGAGGAAAAAAGATGGAGTATGTATTAAGAACACATGCGCTGAAAAAGGTATACGGGAATTTCAAAGCTCTGAACGGACTTTCCATGAATGTGCCAAAAGGAAGCATTTATGGTTTTGTTGGAAAAAACGGCGCAGGCAAAACCACGCTTATCCGTCTGGTCTGCGGGCTTCAGGAGCCGACAGCAGGAGAATATACCATTTACGGACAGAAAAACAGCCAAAAAGGGATTGCAGAGGAAAGGAGACGCATCGGAGCAGTAGTTGAGACACCTTCTATCTACCTTGACATGACGGCAGAGGACAATCTGAAAGAGCAGTATCGGATTCTGGGACTTCCGTCTTTTGAGGGGATTGACGGGCTTTTGAAACTGGTAGGACTGGAGCATACAGGCAAAAAAAAGGCGAAAAACTTTTCTCTTGGTATGCGTCAGAGACTGGGGATAGCCATTGCCCTTGCCGGAGATCCGGATTTCCTGATTCTGGATGAGCCTGTAAACGGGCTGGACCCTCAGGGAATCGTGGAAATCAGAGAATTGATTCTGAAACTGAACAGAGAACAGGGAATCACGGTGCTGATTTCCAGTCATATTCTGGATGAACTGTCCAGACTTGCCACCCATTTCGGGTTCATTGACAAGGGACAGGTTATAAAGGAAATCAGCGCTTCCGAGTTGGAGGAAGTCTGCCGCAAATGTATGCATGTGACAGTTTCCGACACCAAAAGCCTTGTTCGTGTTCTGGATGAACTGGGGATGGAATATGCGGTTCTTTCTGAGAGAGAAGCCGATATTTTCGGAGAGATTTCTGTGACGGAACTGACAATGAAGCTGGCTTCCGGGGGATGCGAAATCCTGAAAATTCAGGAAAAGGACGAAAGTCTGGAAAGCTATTATATCAATCTTTTGGGAGGCGGCAAGGATGAATAGACTGTTATCTGCGAATTTTATGAGAGTGAAGAAGAATAAATGCTTCTGGATATGTTCGGCTTTGATGTTTGTGATGGGGATTTATTTTGCGGCTGGAAGTTATGCGGATATGAAAAAGATGGGGTGGAATTATACGCTGGATGGAAACTGCTTTGTCTATATTTTATTTGCGCCTGTATTACTGGCTGTTTTCGGAAGTCTGTTTCTCGGGACGGAATACAGTGACGGAACCATACGCAACAAGGTTATGGTAGGGCATCGCCGTCTTCATATTTATCTGTCAAATCTGCTTACTATGCTGGCGGTAGGGATTGCCTTTTGTGCGCTGTATCTTCTGCCTTATCTGGCAGTTGGAATCCCGCTGCTTGGAAGCTTCGAGGCAGACATCAGAAAAATTCTTCTGATTATGGCGGTTACTCTTGTTTTAATCTGTGCTTACGGTGCGATTTATACGATGATCGCAATGCTTAGTTCCAATAAGGCGGGAGTTACAGCAGGATGTATCCTTGCCGCATTTGTGCTGCTTTTTTCGGGAGTTTATATCAGCTCCAGACTGGAAGAGCCGGAATTTTATACAGATTATAATTATACAGTAGGCGGAAAAATAGAAGATACAGGAGTAAAAATAAAAAATCCAAGATATGTGGACGGCAAAAAAAGAGAAGTTTATCAGTTTGTTTATGATTTTCTTCCGGGAGGTCAGGAAGTTCAATGTGTCAGAAAAACACTGGCGCATCCCTTCGCGCTTCCTGTGTATTCCGGAGCCATTCTGGTGTTGACGACTGCGGGAGGAATCTGGCTGTTCCGCAGAAAAGATATAAAATAACTGTCCGGGGAGAGGAGGATTCGGGATGAAGAGTACAGGTTTGGCAGTTTTGTGCGCGGGATTGGGACTGGCGGTTCTGTTCCTGTCCGTAAAAATAGCTGTAATGAAAAAATCAGCGCGGGAAATTGCATTGCGGCTTGCCCGATGGCTTGATACCGATACCAACACCCTGATATCCATTTCTTCCAATGACAAGGCGATGAACGAACTTGCGTCTTCTCTGAACACACAGCTTAAGCTTCTTCGCAGGCAGAGACAGCGTTTCCTTCAGGGGGATACGGAACTGAAAAATGCAGTGACAAATATTTCCCACGATCTGCGCACACCCCTTACTGCAATCAGCGGTTATCTGGATTTGATGGAGGGGATGGAAAAGAGTGAGGAGATTGAGCGCTGTCTTCTGGTTATCAGGGGAAGAACAAGGGCTCTGGAGGCGCTGACAGAGGAGCTGTTTGGCTATTCGGTAATTACCTCTCCGGAATATGACCTGTCCGGGAAAGAACAGGTAGATGTGAAGGCGGTGCTAGAAGAAAGTATTCTCGGTTTTTATGCGGCGCTGAACGAAAAAGGTATTATGCCGGAAATCACTATGCCGGAAGAAAAGGTGGTCTGTTTTCTCAATCGCGCCGCTTTGTCAAGGATTTTTGCAAACCTCATAAACAACGCCATAAAATACAGTGACGGCGATCTGGAAATTACACTTACAAAAGAGGGGAAAATCATCTTTGCAAACACAGCAGGTTCTTTGACAGCAGTAGAAGCGGAGCGCATATTCGACCGTTTTTATACAGTGGAAAATGCCCGCAAATCTACAGGTCTGGGTCTGTCTATTGCACGGAATCTTCTTGAGCAGATGAATGGAACAATAACTGCGTCTTATGAAAACAGGAAGCTTCTGATAACGATTCAACTGCCTTTGTGAAGAATAAATAAGTACAGGATAACGGCTTGTAAAAAAGTCTGTCCTGTACTTTTTTTCTGCAAAAAATAAAAAAATGAAAAAAGTTCAATAATTTACTTGACTAAAGCGGCAGTGTGATGATATAATCACTTCAATGTATCAGAAGCAAAGACAAATGTCTTTGCTATAAAAACAACAGGAGGTTTCCAGTATGAAAAAGAAATTATTGGCAGTTTTATTAACAGCAGCTATGGCGGTTACAATGACAGCGATTCCCGCGTCTGCAGCAGATACAGTGAAGATTGGTGTATATGAACCGGCATCCGGCGATAATGGCGCCGGCGGCAAGCAGGAAACTCTGGGTATGCAGTATGCCAATACTGTACAGCCCACAGTTGAGATTGACGGCAAGGAATATGAAGTAGAACTGGATATTGTAGACAATCAGTCATCCAATGACAAAGGACCATCCGCAGCATCCAAGCTTGTAAGCGACGGCGTATCTATTGTACTTGGCTCTTACGGCTCCGGCGTATCCATTGCGGCATCAGATATCTTTAAACAGGCAGGAGTTCCGGCGATGGGCGTTACCTGTACCAACCCGCAGGTTACACTGGGAAATAAGCATTATTTCAGAATCTGTTTCCTTGACCCGTTCCAGGGTACTGTACTTGCAAACTTTGCAAAAGAAAATTTCGAGGCAAAGAAAGCTTATATCCTCACAAAACTGGGCGATGATTATTCAGGCGGACTCGGACATTACTTCAAAAAAGCATTTGAAGAGCTGGGCGGAGAGGTAATCGAAGAGACTTTCCCTGAAGGAAACAGTGATTTCACTTCCTATATCACAAAAGCGAAAAACGAAGGTGCGGAAGTATTTTTTGCTCCGGTTTCCACAGAGGCGGCAGCCCTGATTATTGAGCAGGCAGCAGCTCAGGGACTGGAAATGCCGATTATGGCAGGCGATACCTGGGATTCCAATGTTATTCTGAATGCAGCCAAGGGCAAAAATGTACAGATTTATGTAACAACCTTCTATCAGGAAGGCGGTAACGAAGAATTTGATAACGGAATCAAAGAATATATTAACTCCGATTCTACAGCAAAAGCCAACAATGGCGGCGACGATACTGTAGCGGCAGTATCCGCAATGGGATATGATGCGTATTTCGTAGCTCTGGAAGCATTAAAAGCAGCAGGTTCCACAGAGCCGGCGAAGGTTATGGAAGCTCTCTGGAATGTAACTTACACAGGTGTAACAGGAGAAATCGCATTTGAACAGGAAAACGGCGATGCAATCCGCGATACAGCATATGTAAAAGTTGCCAACACAGAAACAGGAGCATGGGACTTCGTAGCTGAGCAGGGTGTAGAATAATCCGGCTGCCGGAAATATATTCCGAACACTCGGATTCATACAATGAAGCATATCGGGGCGGGCGAAATAACCCGCCTCGAATCATTTCCAAATAAAAGCAGGGGAGGATATATTATGGACTTTTTCAGCAGAAACCTGCCGTATCTGTTGGCAGGAATTTCCGTAGGCGGACAGTATGCCCTGATTGCTATCGGCTACACGATGGTCTATGGTATTTTACGACTGATTAACTTTGCGCACGGCGATATTTTTATGGTATCAGGTCTTATTATGGTATATGCCTGTACAGCCATGCCAATTTACGCGGCAATCCCGCTGGTACTTGTTGTTACAGTCATTATCGGCTTTTTGATTGAAAGGGTGGCGTATAAGCCGCTGCGTCAGGCGCCCAGGATGTCTGTTATGATTTCCGCAATCGGTGTTTCCTATCTTTTGCAGAACCTCGCGCTGTATATTACGGGAGGACTTGCACAGCAGTATCCGCCGATTCCTTGGATCAGCGACAGTATCACGATTTTTGGAGCAGTTACCAAACGTGTTACAGTAATCACACCAATTCTTACAGTGATTCTGGTAGTTGCTCTGGTTGCCCTGATAAAATATACCAAAATCGGTATGGCTATGCGGGCGGCGTCCAAAGACTTTGAGACGTCTCAGCTTATGGGAATCAAGATTAATTCTGTAATAAGCATGACTTTTATCATCGGGTCTTTCCTTGCGGCAGTGGGAAGTCTTCTGTATTTTACGAATTATACGGGCGTTGTGCCGACTTCCGGAGCAATGCCGGGTCTTAAGGCATTTGTAGCGGCTGTGTTTGGCGGTATTGGTTCTATTCCGGGAGCTGTGATCGGAGCCTTTATCATTGGTATCTGCGAAAATATCATTAAAGGCATGGGATGGACTACATTTTCGGATGCGTTTACATTTGTGCTTCTGATTCTGGTATTTATTGTGAAACCGACCGGTTTATTTGGCGAGAAGTCAACTGACAAGGTTTGATAAGGAGGCGATGTTATGACTAAGAAAAAAGAAACAGCGATTAATGTTGCCTGCATTGCTGCATTACTTGTTCTGTTACTGGTGATGGAAAAAACTCTTCCTGCAACAAGTATGATTTTTACGGTATTAAAGAAAGGTTCTATTTATGCTTTGGTGGCTGTTTCCATGAATCTGTTAAACGGATTTACAGGACTTTTTTCCCTTGGGCAGGCAGGCTTTATGCTCCTTGGCGCTTATACATACGGAATACTCACTATTCCTGTGGCAGACAGGGCGAATGTATTTTTATATTATGACGGAGGAATCGTGCAGTTTGCAGTTCCGGTAGCGGCAGGGCTGGTGGCAGCAGGAATCGTTGCGGCATTCTTTGCCTACCTGATAGGACTTCCGGTTCTTCGTCTGAAGAGTGATTATCTTGCTATTGCAACACTTGGATTTGCGGAAATCATCCGCGCTTTTTTCCAGTGGGATAAATTGGGGCCTCTTACAAATGGTTCGAACCTTCTTCGAAGCTATCCTTCTTTTTCCAGTGTGCTGTTTCCGTTTATCGTATCGGGAATCTGTATTGCGGTTATTGTAATGCTTATTAATTCCACATACGGACGTGCGTTTAAGGCAATCCGTGACGATGAGATTGCAGCGGAAGCTATGGGCATCAATCTGGCGCATCACAAGAGAATTGCTTTTGTGGTAAGCTCTTTCTTTGCTGGAATTTCCGGAGCGCTTCTTGCCATGTACCAGACAACGATTCAGGCATCCATGTTTAAGTCTGCCATGACTTATGAAATCCTTCTGATTGTAGTAATCGGAGGTATCGGCTCTATTACGGGAAGCTGTATCAGTTCTTTCCTGTTTATTGCTCTTTCCGAGTGGCTGCTGCGTTTCCTGGACAATGAGACTTACATCGGGGATTTCCATGTACCGTTCCTTCGCGCCGGCTTCCGTATGGTTGTATTTTCTGTTGTGATTATGATTATCGTGCTGTTTTTCCGAAAAGGAATCATGGGCGAGAAAGAGTTTTCCGTAAGAGGAATTTATAATTTCTTTACCGGCAAAACCAGAAAGAAAAAAGCATTAAAAGGAGGAAACTCCAATGAATGAAAATGTATTAAAAGTCGAAAATATTACCATGCAGTTCGGCGGTGTGATTGCAGTAGACAATATGAATATTGAAGTAAATAAAGGAGAAATCGTTTCTCTTATCGGACCGAACGGAGCCGGAAAAACAACGGCATTTAATGTGATTACAGGGGTTTATGCCCCTACAAACGGCGCTGTTTATTTCAATGGCAAAAAAATCATTGAAAATCATCCTCAGGGAAAAATGAAAAAAATGTATCTGGGTCATGGAGACGGCAAGTACAGCCATGTGATTGCGCCTACGCCGGATAAAATCACAAAGCTGGGAATTGCCAGAACCTTTCAGAATATCCGCCTTTTTAAAAGCCAGACAGTGTTTCAGAATATTCTGATTGCAAAGCATCTGAGAAGGACCAGCAATCTTTTTACTGCTACATTTCACCTGAATGGGAAGGAAGAAGCGCAGATGCGAAAAGAGACAGATGAGCTTCTTAAGATTCTGGGGCTTGAGGATGTGCGCGATGAAATGGCAACTTCTCTTCCGTATGGAAAACAGAGGCGTCTGGAGATTGCCAGAGCGCTTGCAACGAAACCGCAGCTCCTTTTGCTGGATGAGCCGGCAGCAGGAATGAACCCTCAGGAGACGGATGAACTGACTGCTTTTATCGGAAGAATCCGCGATGAATTCGGACTGACTATTTTTATGATTGAACATCATATGGATCTTGTTATGGAAATTTCTGACAGGATTTATGTGCTGGATTTCGGCAAACCGATTGCCGAAGGCGTTCCGGAGGAAATCCAGAACAATCCGAGAGTAATTGAAGCATATCTGGGAGGTGCTGCAGATGAGTGATATTTTGGAAGTTAAGGATTTGAGAGTTTCCTATGGCGGTATTCAGGCTGTAAAGGGAATCAGCTTCTCTGTGCCAAAAGGAGAGGTCGTTACTCTGATCGGCGCCAATGGCGCAGGAAAAAGCTCTACTCTGCGTTCTATCGTGGGACTTGTGAAGCCGTCGGCAGGAAGTATTAAGTTAAACGGTGAAGAAATTGCAGGAAAGACACCGGAGCAGATTGTATCAAAAGGAATTACCCTTGTTCCGGAAGGACGCCGCGTATTTGCAGACCTTACTGTGCTTGAGAATCTGAAAATCGGAGCCTATATGAGAAAGGATAATCTGGAGGAGGATATTAACTGGTGTTATGACCTTTTTCCGAGACTGAAGGAGCGTCACTGGCAGCTTGCGGGAACTCTTTCCGGCGGTGAACAGCAGATGCTTGCCATTGCCAGAGCTCTGATGTCAAGACCGGAAATTATTATGATGGACGAACCTTCACTGGGACTTGCGCCGATTATAGTAAAGGGTGTATTTGACATTATACGTGAGATTAATAAGCAGGGAAAAACAATTCTTCTTGTAGAGCAGAATGCAAATATGGCGCTTCATGCAGCCGATCATGGCTATGTTATGGAGACAGGAGCAATTACTTTGTGCGGAACAGGTAAGGAGCTTGCTGAAAATGAATCTGTTAAGGCTGCATATCTTGGAAAAGCAAGAGACAGGAAGTAAAATGGGAAAAATTAAAATCGGCAGGAGGTTTTTCCTCCTGCCGATTTTTTATAAGATTTTAGTTGTCCATTTGCTGCAGTCCCACACTTCTGAAACTACATCTTTATAAAATTCCGGTTCGTGGCAGATGAGAAGAATGCTTCCTTTATATTCAATCAGAGCTTTTTTGAGAGCGTCCTTGGCGTCCACATCCAGATGATTGGTGGGCTCGTCGAGAAGAAGGATGTTGGTATCCTTGTTCACAAGTTTACAGAGGCGTACCTTTGCCTGTTCTCCTCCGCTTAAAACACGTACCTGACTTTCAATGTGCTTGGTGGTAAGTCCGCATTTGGCAAGAGCGGAGCGTACCTCGTACTGGGTATAAGAAGGAAATTCTGCCCAAATTTCATCAATGCAGGTAGTTTTGTTGTCTCCCTTTACTTCCTGTTCGAAGTAACCGATCTGGAGATTTTCGCCCAGTTCGCAGGAACCCTTAAGCGCCGGGATTAATCCAAGAATACTCTTTAACAGAGTTGTCTTTCCAATACCGTTGGCGCCTACAAGAGCAATTTTGTGACCGCGCTCCATAGAAAGCGTAAGAGGTTTGGAAAGCGGTTCATCGTAACCGATTACCAGATCCTTTGTCTCAAAAATGTATTTGCCAGGCGTACGTCCCTGACGGAAATGAAATTCCGGCTTCGGTTTCTCGGCTGCAAGCTCGATCACATCCATTTTGTCAAGTTTTTTCTGACGGGACATCGCCATGTTTCTTGTGGAAACACGGGCTTTGTTTCTGGCTACGAAATCTTTGAGCTCGCTGATTTCCTGCTGCTGGCGGCGATAAGCTGCTTCAAGCTGCGCTTTTTTTACCGCGTAAACCTCCTGAAAATGGTCATAGTTTCCCACGTAGCGGTTCAGTTCCTGATTTTCCATATGATAAACAAGGTTAATGACCTCGTTTAAAAACGGAATGTCATGGGAGATGAGGATGAAGGCATTTTCGTAATCAAGAAGATAACGCTTCAGCCATTCAATATGTTCCTCGTCCAGATAGTTGGTGGGCTCGTCAAGAAGCAGGATGTCCGGTTTTTCGAGGAGAAGTTTGGCGAGGAGAACCTTGGTTCTCTGGCCTCCGCTTAAATCGGTTACATCCCGGTCAAGACCAATGTCAAGAAGACCGAGAGCTCTTGCAACCTCCTCCACCTTTGCGTCTATAATATAGAAATCGTGCATAGTAAGGGAATCCTGAATGGTTCCCAACTCCTCCATGAGAGCGTCCATTTCTTCAGGAGAAGCGTCCCCCAGAGAGTCGCAGATAACATTCATTCGTTCTTCCATTTCAAAAAGCCAGGAAAAAGCGGATTTCAAAACATCTCCGATGGTCATTCCCTGAGAGAGTACAGTATGCTGGTCAAGGTATCCCACCCGGACGTTTTTGACCCATTCGATTTTGCCCTCATCCGGCATCAGCTTATTTGTTACAATATTAAAAAAAGTGGATTTTCCCTCGCCGTTTGCTCCTACAAGTCCGATATGTTCACCCTTGAGGAGACGGAAAGAAACATCGTTGAAAATAGCACGGTCTCCAAAACCGTGAGTAAGGTGTTCTACATTTAAAATACTCATGAAAATAATCCTTTCTTGTTATATGTCGTCACTGTACAGGAAGCAGTGATTCCTCCGGGATAGCTGTCACACTTCTGTAAGTCCGGATATATCCGGTTCCGCCATCAGGGAATAGTTTGTATAGTAGACTACAAAGCCGGGTTTGGCGCCTGCCGGTTTCTTTACCTGTTTTTTCTGGATATAGTCGATTTCGACCTTCGGGGCAGTGCGTCCTTTGGAGTAATAAGCCGCAAGTCTGCCTGCCTCCTCGAAAACTCTGTCCGGCATTTCTTCGTCTTTGTTATTTTTAACAACTACGTGAGAGCCTGCCATTTTTTTTGCGTGGAACCACCAGTCGTTTCCTGTGGCAAATTTGAAAGTGAGTTCGTCGTTCTGGAAGTTGTTTTTTCCAACGTAAATATCGTAGCCATCGCTGGATATGTAGTGGAAAGGCTTAGATTTCGTCTGAGCTTTGGCACCTTTTTTGCCGGAATAATGCTTCTTAATGTAGCCGTATTCTGTCAGTTCTTCCTTAATTTGTGCAAGGTCGCTTTCGGCGAGGGCAATGTCCAGAGCATTGGAGATGGATTCCAGATGTTCGATTTCGCTCTGGGTATCTGCAATCTGTTCTGTCAGCGCTTCCTCCGTCCGTTTCAGTTTTCCGTATTTCTCAAAATACTTTTTGGAGTTCTCTGCCGGAGTCAGGGTCGGGTCAAGAGGAATGGTAATTTCTTCGTTTGTGTAATAATTCAGCGCCTGAAAGGATTTGCAGCCTTCTTCAAGTCCGTATCCATAGGTGTTGATAAGTTCGCCGTAAACCTTATATTTTTCTTTTTTGGCAGTATCCTTCATCTGTTTCTGCTGAAGGCTCAATTTTTTGCGGTTGCGCTCCAGAGCAGTCTGAACGATTCTTCGCAGGTCGGAAGACTTCTGGCGGATGCGGGTGATGGTGTTCTTTGTAGCATAGTAGGCTTCCAGCATGGAAGAGACGCTGTCAAAGGTTTCACACCGGTATTCGCTTCCGAACTGCTGGAAGGGAAGTACGCCGTATTCCACAGGCTCATCTCCCCGATATATAATATTCGGCGTGAAATCGCCCTCTTTTACCTGCTCCATCAGACGGAGGAAGGTGTGGTAGAGATGTGTTCTGGCTGTTTCGTCGAGAGCCTGAGGAGAATCCCCGCCGTCAATGGAAGCGCGGTAGCAGATTTCTTCTGCAATAACAGGGCTTAATCCTGTAAGGGACGTATAGATTGCCTTGGAAAGATTACAGGGTCTGGTAAAAACTGTTTCCATAAACTGCTCTTCTGTGATTGTTAAGGGGTCAAGCTTGTCCTGTGTATGAGGGATAAAATACTCTCTTCCGGGAAGCACTTCCCGCACAGAGCTCATGTGTGAGGAAACGTGCTTGATACTGTCGAGAATCATGTATTTGTCATCGCAGAAGATAATGTTACTGTGTTTGCCCATAAGTTCCATAATCAGGAACTTTCTGCATGGGTCTCCCATTTCATTTAAGTGTTCCAGCTCAAATTCTACTACACGTTCCATCCCTTTCTGGCGAATGGCAAAGATGCGCGCGCTTCCGATATGCTTGCGGAGAAGCATACAGAAGTTCGGGGCAGTCATGGGGCTGGGCTTGTTTTTTTCTGTAAAATAGATAAGAGGCAGGGAAGCGCTGGCGCTCAGAAGAAGTCTGCGCTGTCCGCCTGCGCCTTTTCCTGTGATCATAAGCTCGTCTGTTTCAGGCTGGGCGATTTTATTAAAGCGTCCGCCGCCAAGGTTTTTATTTAATTCCTGAACCATTGCAGCAATGGTAATACCGTCAAATGCCATAGAAAAATCTCCTTTCTTAACGGAGTTTATTATAACACATAAAAAAAGGATTTGACTAGAGTTTTACAATGAACTATAATAAATCTGTATGTATATAACAAACAAATATAAAGCAGGACATTAAAATGATAAAAAGTATGACAGGCTTTGGCCGGTCAGAGGCAGTGACCGGTGAGCGTAAAATAACAGTGGAGCTGAAATCCGTAAATCACAGATATCTGGATCTCAGCATCAAAATGCCGAAGAAATTAAGTTTCCTTGAATCCGCTATCCGTAATCTGATGAAGACATATATTCAGAGGGGAAAGGTAGACGTCTTTATCACATATGAAGATTATACCTTGAACAGAGGTGCGCTGAAATATAATAAGGAACTTGCAGCAGAATATTTAGGATATCTCAGACAGATGCAGGAAGAATTCGGACTGGAAAACGACATCAAGGTTTCCACACTTTCCAGATATCCTGAGGTTCTTACCATGGAAGACCAGTCTCCGGACGAGGAGGAACTCTGGAGCTTTCTGGAACCGGTTCTGAGGCAGGCATGTGAGAAGTTTGTGGACGCCCGTGTTTTGGAGGGACATAATCTGGAGAAAGACCTGCTTGAGAAGCTTGAAGAACTGGATAAAAAGGTTCAGATGGTAGAGAAGCGTTCTCCTGAAGTTGTCAACGCTTACAGAGCGAAATTAGAGGCTCGTGTACACGAACTTTTTGAGGACAGCCAGATTGACGATTCCAGAATAGCGGCGGAAGTTGTTATGTTTTCGGACAAAATCTGCAATGATGAGGAAACCGTTCGTCTGCGCAGCCATATCAAGAATATGAAGAAGATTGTCACCGAAAAAGAGGGAATCGGGCGTAAGCTTGATTTCATGGCGCAGGAGATGAACAGAGAGGCAAATACGATTTTGTCCAAATCCAGCGACCTGGAAATTTCAAACATTGCCATTGACCTGAAAACAGAAATCGAGAAGATCAGAGAACAGATTCAGAACGTGGAATAAGAGGTCAAAAATCAGTGGCAAAATTAATTAACATAGGTTTTGGAAATGTAGTCAATTCGCAGAAAATCGTAGCTGTGGTAAGTCCCGACGCTGCGCCGGTGAAGCGTATGGTGCAGAGTGTTAAGGGAACACGCTCTCTGATTGATGCGACTCAGGGCAGGAAAACAAAGGCGGTCATCGTCACTTCAGACGATTATCTGGTGCTCAGCGCGCTGCAGCCGGAGACGATTGCCCGCAGATTTGCAGGGGAAGAAGTATTGCGTAACCCGCAGCCGGAGCGCGGAAGCGTTCACGAGAATTATGAAGATAAGGGAGAAGTCCATGAGTAAAGGCATTTTAGTTGTAGTATCCGGTTTTTCAGGAGCCGGTAAAGGAACTGTTATGAAGCGCCTTCTGGAGAAATATAACGATTATGCGCTTTCTGTTTCAGCAACGACCAGAAACCCGAGAGAGGGTGAGGTAGACGGAAGAGAATATTTCTTCCGCAGCAAAGAAGAATTTGAAAAGCTGATTGATGAGGATGCTCTGATTGAGTATGCGCAGTATGTAGGCAATTATTACGGAACTCCCCGTTCCTACGTGGAAGAGCAGCTTTCCCATGGGAAAAATGTTATTCTGGAAATTGAGATTCAGGGCGCTATGAAGGTGAAAAAGAAAAATCCGGAAGCGTTGTTGGTTTTCGTAACACCGCCTACAGTGGAAGAGCTTAAGAACCGTCTGGTGGGCAGAGGCACTGAGACAGAGGATGTCATTGCGGACAGACTCGCCCGCGCAGCAGAAGAAGCAGAGGGAATGGGCGCCTACGATTATATTCTTGTAAACGATGATCTGGAGGAATGTGTGGATAACCTTCATCAGATTATCCGCAGCGAACATGCCCGTACAGCGAGAAATACAGAGTTTGTGGAAGAAATCAGACAGCAGGCTCTTGTTTTCAAAAAATAATAAGGCAAAAACGGCGAAAAGCCGTTTAGTATAGAAAGGAGAACAGATATGATACATCCATCTTATTCAGAATTAATGCAGGCAATCAATACAAACAGCAACGAGGACGATGAGATTTTAGTAAACAGCCGTTACTCACTTGTTCTTGCAACAAGTAAACGTGCACGTCAGATTATTGCAGGCTCTGAACCTCTTGTAGAGGGAGCGGCAGGCAAAAAACCTCTTTCCATCGCTATTGATGAGCTTTATAAAGGAAAAGTAAAAATTCTGGCAGGAGAAGAAACAGAAGAAACAGAAGAAGCGCAGGCAGAGGCTGTGTCTGAAGTAGAAACTGCAGCAGAGGAAACAACTGAAGAATAAAAAACAGGGAGGCTGCTTTTGGGCAGCCTTTATGTCAATCAGGAGAACTTATGAAATTATTATTCATATCATTGGGTTGTGATAAAAACCTTGCAGACTCAGAGGAAATGCTGGGACTGCTTACGAGAAACGGATTTGAGATTGTAGACGATGAAAATGAGGCTGAGGCGATTGTAATCAATACCTGCTGCTTCATAAATGACGCCAAGGAAGAAAGCGTAAACACGATTCTTGAAATGGCGGAATACAAAAAAAGCGGAAGCTGTAAGGTGCTGGCAGTCACAGGCTGTATGGCACAGCGCTATAAACAGGAAATTATAGAAGAAGTTCCGGAGGTGGACGTTGTCCTTGGAACAACCTCCTATGAAGATATTCTCAAAGCTGTTTTGGAAGCGCAGAAAGGGAAGCATTTTCAGGAATTTAAAGATATTGATTATCTTCCGGGGGATATGGGAGAAAGGGTTCTCACTACAGGAGGTCATTTCGGATATCTGAAAATTGCAGAGGGCTGCGATAAACGCTGTACTTACTGTATTATTCCAAAGCTCCGCGGTAAATTCCGAAGCATACCGATGGAAAGACTTTTGAAACAGGCTCAGGAAATGGCGGATAAAGGCGTAAAGGAATTGATTCTTGTAGCGCAGGAGACAACTATTTACGGTACAGACCTTTACGGCAGAAAAACACTTCATCTTCTCTTAAAGGAACTTTGTAAGATTAAAGGAATCCGCTGGATTCGTGTCCTCTATTGTTATCCGGAGGAAATCTATGACGAGCTGATTCAGACTATGAAGGAGGAGAAAAAAATCTGTCATTACCTTGATCTGCCGATTCAGCACGCAAGCGACAATGTCTTAAAGAGAATGGGAAGAAGAACGACAAGGGACGAGCTTATAGAAATCGTAACAAAGCTTCGAAGAGAGATTCCGGATATTGTTCTTCGTACAACTCTGATCAGCGGTTTTCCGGGCGAGACGCAGGAAGACCATGAAGAGCTGATGGAGTTCGTAGATGAAATGGAATTTGACAGACTTGGTGTTTTTACTTATTCACAGGAGGAGGATACTCCTGCAGCAGCTATGAAGGATCAGGTTCCGGAGGAAATTAAGGCAGAGCGAAGAGATGAGATCATGGAGCTTCAGCAGGAAATTTCCTATGACAAAGGAACTGAAAAAATCGGTCAGGAGCTTCTTGTTATGATTGAAGGAAAGGTTTCCGGAGAAGCAGCCTATATCGGACGAACCTACGGGGACGCGCCGAAGGTGGACGGGTATATTTTTGTGCAGACAGGAGAGCTTCTGATGACAGGAGATTTCGCCAGAGTAAGAGTGACCGGATCTCTGGAATATGATTTGATAGGAGAGTTGGCAGATGAATACACCGAATAAATTAACAATAGCCAGAATGATTCTGGTACCATTTCTTGTTCTTTTTATGCTGACCGGATGGGGCGGAGAGTATAACTCCTACATTTCTCTTGCAATATTTGCAGGAGCCAGCATCACAGACTGGTTTGACGGAAAAATTGCAAGAAAATATAATCTGGTTACAAACTTTGGCAAGTTTATGGACCCGCTGGCAGATAAGCTTCTTGTCTGTTCTGCCTTAATCTGTCTGGTAGAGATGGACAGACTGGACGCGTGGATTGTAATTATTATTATTGCGAGAGAATTTATTATCAGCGGTTTCCGTCTGATTGCGGCAGAAAACGGAGTGGTGATCGCAGCGAATTACTGGGGTAAATTTAAGACTGTATCCCAGATGATTATGATTATCCTTCTGATTCTTGACCTTGGCGGTATGTTTGATATCTTAGAGCAGATTTTTGTCTGGGTATCTGTGGCGCTGACAATTATTTCCCTGCTGACCTATATTATGCAGAACAAAAATGTACTTTCCATGCAGGAGTAAGCCCTGTGTGAAAATGCCTGAAAGGGAGGTATTCAACTGATGATAGCAGAACTGATATCTGTTGGTACAGAAATTTTATTAGGAAACATCGTAAATACGAACAGTGCATATTTATCTGAGAAATGTGCACAGCTTGGGCTGTCCGTATATTACCAGACGGTTGTCGGAGACAATGAAGAACGAATGAAAATGACCATTAAATCTGCACTGGAGCGTTCCGATGTGATTATCCTTACCGGAGGTCTCGGACCTACGGAGGATGACCTGACCAAAGAAATCACAGCAGAGGTTATGGGCTTTAAGCTTATTGAGGACAGCCATTCCAGAGAACTTCTGGAGACTTATATGAAACAGTATGAGAAGAACAGTCCGAACCGCCGTATCACAAAGAATAATTATAAGCAGGCTATGGTTCCGGAAGGCGCGATTGTTCTTGATAATCATAACGGAACAGCTCCGGGACTGATTATGGAGAAAAACGGCAAAACAGCAATTCTTCTCCCCGGACCTCCGAATGAGATGAAGCCGATGTTTGAAGAGGCAGTTTATCCTTACCTTCGTGAGAGGCAGCCTGAGCTTATCTATTCTCAGACAGTTAAAATCTGCGGAATCGGGGAAAGCCAGGTAGCAGAAGAGATTCAGGATCTCATCGAAAGCCAGAGTAATCCAACCATTGCTCCTTATGCAAAAACAGGAGAAGTTCATCTGCGTATTACAGCCAAGGCAGAGAATGAAAAAGAATGCAAGAAGATGATAAAACCGATAGTCCGTGAACTGAAGGGGCGTTTCGGAAGCAATATTTTTGCCACAGACGCGTCTAAGAGTCTTGAAGAGGCAGTGGAGGACATGCTGAAAGACCAGCAGCTTACGCTTGCTCTCGCAGAGTCCTGTACAGGCGGCGCAATTGCTGCGCGTATCGTAAATGTGCCGGGTTCATCCGATGTCTTTACGCATGGTTATGTAACATACAGCAACCGCGCCAAAAGAAAAATGCTTGGTGTGAAGAAAACAACCCTTAAACTAGAAGGAGCAGTTTCCGCCAAATGCGCCAAGGAAATGGCGAAAGGCGGCTGCGCAGATTCCGGAGCAGATATTTGTCTTTCTGTTACAGGGATTGCAGGTCCTGACGGCGGAACAGAAAAGACGCCTGTAGGAACTGTGTTCATGGGATGTTGCTATAACAGCAAGGTCATTGTAAGAGAATTCCATTTCACCGGAAATCGTGCAAAAATCCGGGAGCAGGCAGTTGCCCACGGACTTGCATTTCTCCGCGAATGTGTGATGGAGGGCGTTACTAAAAAAGTGTGACCTTAATAAATATGTTAAAAAGAGAGGTTTACCGTCATTGCGGGAGCCTCTCTTTTTTGGATTACAGGGAAAGCTTATCAGCGAATCATTTTCATAAGGCTTACCACCCGGTCGAGCCGTTCTGTTTCTTCTCTTGATTTGCCCATCTTCAATACTTCGATGATGGTGGATATCTCATCGGAGCTGAATTTGAGTCCGCCTTTTTTTCCCTGAGCTGCAGCTCCCATAAGGAAGGGCAGGAGTTCGTTTGCGCTTTTGTTATTTCCCTGAGCTGCAAGGTTTTGCAGCATATCCAGTTTGGCTTTATCCATTTGTGCAAGTCTGGGATTGTTTCGCCAGTCATCGCTCATCAGATTTCCTCCTGTAAATTATGAAATTAAGTTTTAAAATCTTCTTCGGATTCTGCGGGGGTATTCATAAGCTGCATCATCTGTACAACAGCCATCATATTGACTACGTTGTCGAGAAAGCGGCGGCTTTGTCCGTAACAGAAGCTGCGGATATCGCTGAGTGCTTCCATGGGGTCTGCAGTCTGGGCAGAACAGATGGAAACATCGTTTCGGGGATTTCCAAAGAGGGCGGCTGTATTTGCCAGCTCTCTGGCTTTTTCATAGACAGACAGAATCTGTTGACCTTTTGGAGGAAGATAGGGAACTGCGGCTTTTAGCATCTGGTCCCGGTCAGAGGAGACCATCTGATCCAGAGCTGTCTGAGAGATAAAATTCTGGTTCATAGAGCTTCCTTCTCTCAATACTATGATTTTTAGTATCAGGATATGACGGCAGATAGATTTTTGACATAATATATAGGAAGACTTTGAAACATACGCTGGAAAGGGGAAAATAATGGATAAAAAGAAAGAGCTGCTCAGAAGGGAAAATATTATTATGGAAGGAAATTCTTTCTATGAAATAGATCCGGAATGTATGCGGAGAAAAGAAAGAGAAAAAGAAGAGCGCATAAAGCGCAGACAGGAGAAAAGGCAGAGGGATTAACCTCTGCCTTTTGGGAAGCTGACTAGCATCTGCAGCCGCATCCGCAGTCGTTTCCGTTATTTCCGCAGCACAGAAGAAGTAATACAATGATAATCCAGCAGCAATTGTCGCCGCCGCCCCAGTTTGAGCAGCCTCTGTTGCCGTTTCCGCACATGCACAGAAGGATGATGATCCAGAGAATGGAGCAGCAGTTGTTGTTTCCGAATCCGCCCATAATACCGCATCCGTTATCGTTGTTGTTTTCGCATCCGCATCCACAACCACAGCTTCTGTCATCTCCGCATCCACAATTTGTAGCAGCTAAATCACTCATAATAAGTCCTCCAAATTTTCTTTACACTCTATCATATGTGTATTGCGTAAAAGTGTGAAGGATTTGAGGAAGTTAAAAAAAGTTGACAGTTTTGTAGGTGTCGTTTATAATAAAACCATATGTAACAGAAATGTAACAAAAGAAAAGAATTCGACATAAACAGGCGAAAAATATTACAATTATGAAACAGGGGGAAGAATATGAATCATAAAATAAAGAAATATTTTCTTCGGACGCTTCTGGTGTCCGCGCTCTTTATGCTGGTATTCGGAAGTATAGGCGTTTCTGCTGCCAAGAAGACCGGATTTGTCACAGAAAAAGGGAAATCCTATTACATAAAGAAGGATGGCAGTAAACAGAAAGGCTGGCTGGAGCTGAATGGAAAGAAGTATTACTTCGATAAGAAGACAGGCGTTCAGCTTAAAGGCTGGGCAAAGAATTCTAAAGGACAGGTGATACGATACTTTTCCAAAGGCAGCGGAGCAATGGCTGAGGGATTTCTCAAGGACAGCAAGGGAATCACCAGATATTTTGAGCCAAAGACAGGGCTTCTAGCCAGAGGTTTCAAGGAAATTAAGGGAAAAACCTATTATTTTACCAGCGGCGTAGGCGCTATGATGACAGGCTGGGCAGAGGACGGCAAGGGTCAGAAGAGATATTTTTCCAAAAGCGGAAAGATGGCTACAGGCTGGCTCAAAAACAGCAAAGATCAGTACCGTTATTTCAATACGAAGAACGGAGTTATGTATGTCGGATTAAAAAAGATAGGAAGCTATTACTATTATTTTGACAAAGAAACAGGGCTTCGTTATCAGAAGGGCTTTCTGGAGGTTGATGGAAAAACTTATTACTTCAGCAAATCCAGTGGAAAGGCTCAGACGAAATGGCTGGAGCTGGATGGAAAGAAATACTATTTCAATAAATCCGGCGTTATGTATAAAAATACAACGCTCTCTATAGATGGGGTAACATACGAATTTGACGGAAAAGGTGTTGCCACAGTGGGCGGGCACCAGTTGGAAGGAAATAACATCATTATATATGATGAAGAAAGAAACAGGAACTTCAAGATATGGAAGACTTATCTGGAGCATCCGGGAATTGCAAATGGAGAGCTGACAGATTTGGATATTCTGGCGGCATTGTGTGAAACAGAAGCCGGAGACCAGGGGCATGTCGGTATGGTAGCGGCAGCTATGTGCGTTCTGAACCGTACGCTCGTTGACGAGTTTCCTTCGGAAGTACGCTATGTGATTTTTCAGGGAGGAAGCTTTGCCCAGTATTCAGTAGTATCTAACGGCGCTCTTCTGAAGAGGCTGAACGGGCAGTGGTATGACAGGGCGGCAGCCTATAGTGCGGCGAAGGAAGCCCTTAAAATGCGGGATGATTACGTTAAGAGCAAAAAACCAAGAACCCTGAAAGGTTTTGACCGAAAGGATTTTAATTTCATGTACTTTATGATGGAAGAGTCTTTCTGGGGACAAGGACAAAAAGGGTATTTGGATTGTAACAAGGTTGACAAGTTCTTATATAAAGACCATATGTTTTTCGTGGACTGGGTAAGTCCGAGAAAGTAGGAGCGGTTTATGAACCCATATTTGGCAGTATTTTTATGCGCGGCAGGTTTTACCCTGGTGGCAGCAGTGATAATCATACGCGCAGAACATAAGCGCAAAAAATCCGTAATGCGTAAAATCCGCCGTATTTACGGACAGGTTCCTGAGAGGGAATATGAAACAGGAGATATTGAGCGTATTTCCACTTATTTCCGCAGGAAACAGAGCGAGGGATTTTATATTGATGATATTACCTGGAATGACCTTGACATGGACCGTGTGTTTATGATGGTAAACCAGACAATTTCCTCGCCCGGTGAGGACGTTCTCTATGATATGATGCGCAGACCTCTTTTTTCGAAAGAAAAGGTTCAGGAAAGAGAGGCGCTTATAGAATTCTTTGCACAGGAGACAGAAAAAAGAGAAAAAATACAGTTCCTTTTGTCTTCTGTTGGAAAGACAAGACTTGGTTCTCTTTCGGAAACAGTTCTTGCAATCCGCAATGCGCCGAAAGTGAATCCGCAAATCCACATTTTTATGCTGATTTTACTGCTTTTGACATTGTTCATAGCAGTTCCGGCGTCTCCGCTCTATGGATTTTTCCTTTTTCTGGTGCTGGGCGTCGTGAATATGATGATTTACTATGCAAGCAAGGATTATAAGCTTATAGAAATGTATCTGGATTCTTTTGTGAGTCTGCTTCGGATGCTGTCTGCTGCCGATAAGATGGAGACTGTTGACTGGGCGGAAACAAAGAAACAGATGGATGCGATACGTGACGGAAAAAAGGCTTTTGGAGGGCTGCGCAAAAAGGCAGTCTTTCTGACCGGTAAGAACGATGGAACAGGCGATTTCCTGCAGGCAATCCTCGATTATGTAAGGATGGTTTTCCATGTAGATATTCTGGCATATAATTCCATCCTTCGAGAGGTTGGAGACAAGACAGATAAGATTATAGAAATGATTGATAATATGGGAGAGCTTGATGCGGCAATTTCCATTGCGTCTTTCAGGGAAATGCTTCTTCTGAAATGTATGCCGGAATTTACTGACGGGCAGGAGGTACGCCTCGAGGTGGAGGATTTGTATCATCCATTGATTTCCGAGCCTGTAGCGAACAGTATTTCTGCGCAGGGCGGTGTGCTTGTAACAGGTTCCAATGCCTCCGGTAAATCTACTTTTCTGAAAAATGTTGCAATTAACGCTATTCTTGCCCAGACACTGTGTACCTGTACAGCAGGCGCATATAAAGCGCCGTTTCTGAAGGTAATGACTTCTATGGCTCTGCGCGACGATTTGTCCGGAGGAGAAAGCTACTTTATTGTAGAGATTAAGTCGTTAAAGCGTATTCTGGATGAGAGCAGAAAGAAGGAACCTCTTTTATGTATCATTGATGAGGTACTGAGAGGAACAAACACCATTGAGAGGATTGCGGCTTCATCAAGAATTTTGAAGGAACTTGCACAGCCTCATGTACTGCCTTTTGCAGCCACACACGACATAGAGCTTTCCTATATTCTGAATGGAATTTACGAAAATTATCATTTCGAGGAAGAGGTTCTGGAGAACGAGGTTGTCTTTAATTATCTTTTGAAGTCAGGTCGCGCAACAACAAGAAATGCCATCCGTCTTCTGGAGATGCTGGGCTATGACGAAGCCATTGTGGAGGATGCGGGCAGAGCTGCCGCAGATTTTGAGCAGACAGGAGTCTGGAAAATGTTAAAGGAACAGTGACACAGGAGTGTTGCTGTTTTCTTTTTGCAATAACGCTGTATTGCTTTAAGTTGTCAAAATATCACTAAATTTCCTTGACAAATAAAACATCCGTTTGTATACTTTCATTATTATATGCAACGGCTTTGAAGGGAAGAAGTAGGATAAGGATAAGCAGACAGAGAGCAGCCGGCTGGTGAGAGGCGCCTGTGGAACTTATGTGAATACATCCCGGAGCTCCGTACCGAAAGAGAAGTAGGCTGCGGCGGGTTGGCATCCGTTAACATGCTGGAGTGATTGAACCTGTATTTGCGGAGCAGATCACTTACGGAGGCAGGAAATGCGAGTTTTCTGCGAATTTAGGTGGTAACACGAGGCCCGGTTCTCGTCCTAAAAGGACAGGTGAACCGGGATTTTTTTAATATATAGGAGGAATTTTAAATGACAGTTTGGGAAGAACTGAAAGCCCGCGGTCTTGTGGCGCAGGTAACAGACGAAAAATTAGTTGCAGATATGGTAAACAAAGGGGAAGCTACTTTCTATATCGGCTTTGACCCGACTGCGGACAGCCTTCATGTAGGACATTTCATGGCTCTTTGCCTGATGAAGCGTCTTCAGATGGCAGGAAATAAACCGATTGCCCTTCTTGGCGGCGGTACCGGTATGATCGGAGACCCGTCCGGAAGAAGCGATATGCGTCAGATGATGACGGTGGAGACAATCCAGCATAACATCGACTGTTTTAAGAAACAGATGGAGCGTTTCATTGACTTCTCTGATGGAAAGGCAATGATGGTAAATAACGCAGACTGGCTGATGGACTTAAATTATGTGGAGGTTCTCCGCGAGGTGGGAGCACACTTTTCTGTAAACCGTATGCTTTCCCACGAGTGCTACAAACAGCGTATGGAAAGAGGACTTACTTTCCTTGAGTTTAACTACATGATCATGCAGAGCTATGACTTCTACATGCTGTACCAGAAATACGGTTGTACCATGCAGTTCGGCGGAGATGACCAGTGGGCGAATATGCTGGGCGGTACAGAGCTGATCCGCCGTAAGCTGGGCAAGGATGCACATGCAATGACAATTACCCTTCTTCTGAACTCTGAAGGAAAGAAAATGGGCAAAACTCAGTCCGGCGCTGTATGGCTTGACCCGAATAAGACAAGCCCGTTTGATTTCTACCAGTACTGGAGAAATGTGGACGATGCAGACGTTATCAAATGTATGCGTCTTCTCACCTTCCTTCCGCTGGAGCAGATTGACGAGATGGCGAAATGGGAAGGAAGCCAGTTAAACAAGGCAAAGGAAATCCTTGCATATGAGCTGACAAACCTTGTTCACGGCGAAGAGGAAGCAAAGAAAGCACAGGAAGGTGCGAAAGCTCTTTTTGCAGGCGGCGCAGACACAGCAAATATGCCCACAGCAGAGCTTGGAGAGGAAGACTTCGCTGAGGACGGAACTATTGACCTTATTTCCATGCTTGTAAAAGCTGGTCTTGTTCCGAGCCGTTCAGAGGGACGCCGTGCGATCGAGCAGGGCGGCGTATCTGTAGACGGAGAAAAAATTACAGATATCAGACATACAGTTGCGAAGGATGCAATTTCCGGAGAGGGCGTCGTTTTGAAACGAGGCAAAAAGAAATTCTGTAAAATTGTAATAAAATGAAACGAATAAACGGAGGAAATAACCATGAAGAAATACGGAGTAAATGAACTTCGTCAGATGTTTCTTGATTTTATGGAGAGCAAAGGACATCTGGTAATGAAAAGTTTTTCCCTGGTTCCGCAGGGAGATAAGAGCCTGCTTCTGATCAATGCAGGTATGGCGCCGCTGAAGCCTTATTTTACAGGGGCTGAGATTCCGCCGAGAACAAGAGTATCCACCTGCCAGAAATGTATCCGTACAGGCGACATTGAGAACGTAGGTAAAACTGCTCGTCACGGTACGTTCTTTGAGATGCTGGGAAACTTCTCCTTTGGCGATTACTTCAAGAGAGAAGCGCTTGCATGGTCATGGGAGTTCCTTACAGAAGTGGTAGGTCTTGATGCAGCTCGTCTCTACCCGTCTGTATATCAGGACGATGACGAAGCTTTCGAAATCTGGAATAAAGAAATCGGCATTCCGGCAGAGCGTATTTTCCGCTTCGGAAAAGAGGATAACTTCTGGGAGCACGGCGCAGGTCCATGCGGTCCGTGTTCTGAAATTTACTACGACCGCGGAGAAAAATACGGCTGCGGAAAAGAAGGCTGTACAGTAGGCTGCGACTGCGACCGTTATATGGAAGTATGGAACAATGTATTTACCCAGTTTGAGAACGACGGAAACGGCAATTACACTGAGCTGATTCAGAAAAATATCGACACAGGTATGGGTCTGGAGCGTCTGGCAGTTGTCGTACAGGACGTAGATTCTATTTTTGACGTAGATACCATCTGCGCGCTCCGTAATCTTGTATGTGAAGTGGCACATAAAGAATATGGAAAAGTTTACAACGACGATGTTTCTATCCGTCTGATCACAGACCATATCCGTTCCGCTACATTTATGATTTCCGACGGCGTAATGCCGACAAATGAAGGACGCGGCTATGTGCTTCGCCGTCTGATTCGTCGTGCAGCCCGTCACGGACGTCTCCTCGGTATAGAGGGAACCTTCCTTGCCAGATTAAGTGAGGAAGTAATCAACGGTTCCAAGGCAGGATACCCTGAACTGGAAGAAAAGAAAGAATTTATTTTCAAGGTTCTTACGAATGAAGAGAACCAGTTCAACAAGACCATCGACCAGGGTCTTCGTATCCTTGCAGATATGGAAGAGGAAATGAAAGAAGCCGGCGAAAAAACACTTTCCGGTGAGAATGCATTTAAATTATATGATACTTATGGCTTCCCGATTGACCTTACAAAAGAAATTCTGGAAGAAAAAGGATACGGCATCGATGAGGAAGGCTTCCATAAAGCAATGGAGGAACAGCGTGTGAAAGCGCGTACAGCCCGTGAGGTGACAAACTACATGGGAGCAGATGCGACAGTATATGATGAAATCGATGTAAATGTCACAACAGAGTTTGTCGGATATGAGCATCTTTCCTATGATTCAAAAGTAACTGTTCTTACAACAGAGACAGAAATTGTAAATTCCCTTATGGAAGGTCAGAAGGGAACTGTATTTGTAGAGGAAACTCCTTTCTATGCTACTATGGGCGGTCAGGAAGGAGATACAGGTGTGATCGAGACTGCGAACGGCAGATTTGTGGTGGAAGATACCATTAAGCTTCGCGGCGGTAAATTCGGTCATGTGGGACATATGGAATCCGGTATGATTTCTGCAGGTGAGACTGTGTCTCTTCATGTGGATACTGCTGCAAGAAAAGCAACAGAGAAAAACCACAGCGCAACACATCTTCTCCAGAAAGCTCTGAAAACTGTTCTGGGTTCTCATGTAGAGCAGAAAGGCTCTCTGGTAACTCCTGACAGACTTCGTTTCGACTTTGCCCACTTCCAGGCTATGACAGCAGAGGAAATTGCAGAGGCAGAAGCAATTGTAAACAGAGAGATTCAGGCAGGTCTTGAGGTTCGTACAGATGTTATGGACATTGAGGAAGCGAAGAAGTCCGGAGCTATGGCTCTTTTCGGAGAGAAATATGACCAGAAGGTGCGCGTAGTGTCTATGGGTGATTTCTCCAAAGAACTCTGCGGCGGTACTCATGTTTCCAATACAGGCTCCATCATGCTGTTTAAGATTGTTTCCGAGTCCGGTATTGCAGCAGGTGTACGCCGTATTGAGGCGCTCACAGGAAACGGCGTACTGGAATATTATAAGAAGCAGGAGGAACTCCTTCATGCAGCAGCGAAAGCACTGAAAGCGCAGCCTGCAGAAATCGTAGAGAAGATTGCGCATCTTCAGGGCGAAGTAAAAACACTTCAGAGTGAAAACGAGTCCTTAAAGAGCAAGATGGCGCAGGGCTCTCTTGGCGATGTTATGAATAAGGTTGTGGAAGTAAAAGGCGTGAAGCTTCTTGCTTCCAAGGTAGAAGGCGTGGATATGAACGGTCTGCGTGACCTTGGAGACAGCCTGAAAGAAAAACTGGGCGAAGGCGTAATTCTTCTTGCAGCAGTAAACGGCGGAAAAGTAAATCTTCTTTCCATGGTAACAGACGCTGCGCAGAAAGCAGGCGCTCATGCAGGAAACATCGTGAAAGCTGCAGCAGCCATTGTAGGCGGAGGCGGCGGCGGACGTCCGAATATGGCGCAGGCAGGCGGTAAGAACCCTGAAAAGGTGGAGGAAGCCATCGAAGCTGTGAAAGGAATCCTGGAAGACCAGATTAAATAAAAAAAGTTGAAAAAAACTTTGCAAATTTAACCAAAAGTTGTTGACGAACCTTACAGCTATGATATATAATATGGCTTGTGCAAGAAAAATACCCAGACAGTTGTATTTAAGCACAATCTACAACTGGAGGGAGGTTAGGTGTGAGTCTATGTCAAATGTAATCGTAAAAGAGAATGAGACTTTAGATAGCGCTCTTCGCAGATTCAAGAGAAGCTGTGCGAAAGCAGGTATCCAGCAGGAAATCCGCAAGAGAGAGCATTACGAGAAACCAAGCGTTCGTCGTAAGAAAAAATCTGAAGCCGCAAGAAAACGTAAATATAATTAATTGTGCGCTTAAAATCCCTGACTGAACAGTCAGGGATTTTTAAATAAAAATCAAAAGAAAAAATAAGGGAAAACCAAAGGAAGGAGTTAGCGTTGATTTTAGAGAAAAAAGAACTGAAAAAGAAAAAAAACTGGCTGTTTCAGCTTTTGAATAAGCTGAGCAAGCTTCTGTTTAACAGAATTTTTTATGTAGCTGTGGCATTGCTGATACAGCTTGGCTGGATTCTCCTGATGGCATGGCGTCTTGTGGCTTATTCCAGTTATATTTCCGTTGTTGTGAATTGTCTTTGCGCTCTTGTAGTTCTCTGGATTGTAAACAGGAAGATTAATCCGTCTTATAAGCTTGCGTGGACGATTCTTGTGCTGATGGTTCCGATTTTTGGAGTGACACTCTATCTTCTGTTTGGAGAGTCCAGAATTGCTTCTGCAACAGAGGCTGCCTTTGAACAGAAAAGAGTAGAAAGCAGGGAATATCTGAAGGAAATGGAAGAGACAAGACAGAAGCTTGACGAAGAGGATTTTTCTATTTCCAAGCAGTCCGCCTACATTACAAAGAGCGCAGGATATCCGGTGCATGAGAATACATCTGCCGAATATTTCCAGGTGGGAGACGATATGTTCCCTGTTCTTGTCAGAGAGCTTTCTCAGGCGAAGAAATATATTTTTATTGAATATTTTATCATCAATGACGGTGTGATGTGGCGTACGATTCTTGACATTCTGGAGAAAAAAGCAGCCGAGGGAGTGGATGTGCGTCTTATTTACGATGGATTTGGATGTCTGACAACCCTTCCATATAAATATGATGAAGAAATCCGCAAAAAAGGTATTAAATGTGTGATTTTTAATCCTTTCCGCCCGTTCCTGAATATTATCCAGAATAACCGTGACCATCGTAAGCTCTGCATTATCGACGGATGGGTAGGCTTTACCGGAGGAATTAATCTGGCAGACGAGTATATTAACCAGAAAGAGCGTTTCGGACACTGGAAGGACACGGCTATTATGCTTAAAGGCGATGCTGTGTGGAATATGACGATTATGTTCCTTCATATGTGGGATGTGATCCTGCGTTCCAGAGAACCGGTGGATTATGCGAAATACCTTCCTCATGCTATCCATAAAGAGGAGTTTGAGGGAACAGGTTTTATACAGCCGTTCAGCGATACGCCGCTTGATCACGAAATTGTAGGCGAGAATGTCTATATGAACATTATCAACAGGGCGAAGCATTACGTTTATATCTGTACTCCTTATCTGATTATTGACAATGAGATGATGACAAGCCTCTGTCTGGCTGCAAAAAGCGGGATTGATGTGCGGATTATGACTCCGGGAATTCCGGATAAGAAGATGGTATTTCTTCTGACTCAGTCTTATTATCAGCAGCTTATTGAGGCAGGAGTAAAAATCTATGAATATCAGCCGGGCTTCCTCCATGCGAAATCCTTTGTCTGTGACGACGAAGTGGCAGTAGTGGGAACTATTAATCTGGATTACAGAAGCCTTTATCTTCATTTTGAGGATGGTGTCTGGATGTATAAAAACGATGCAATTGCAGACATTAAGCGAGATTTTCTGGATACGCTCGAGTACTGTAATCCGGTAGGAGTAGAATTCTGCACAGGAAGGAAACTGCCTGTAAGAATTATGCAGAATATTCTCCGCCTGTTTGCGCCAATGCTGTGAGGATGCGCAGCGATTCTAAGAAGAATGGTCAGTTGACGCTGACCGGAATCGCGCGCCAGGTCTCATGTGCGTTCGACTTGAAATAACGGAAAGGAAAAATTCGAACATGAAAAAATTGTGGAAACTGTATACTGTATTTTTCAGTATTGGAATCTGCTGTTTCGGGGGCGGCTATGCCATGCTGTCATTGCTGCAGCAGGTGATCGTTGAAAAGTACCACTGGGCAACAGAAGAAGAACTGATGGACTATTATGCTATCGGTCAGTGTACCCCGGGAATCATTGCTATTAATACATCAACCTTTATCGGCGTGAAATATGCAGGGATTATGGGGGCTGTTGCGGCGGCTCTTGGCTTTTTGTCTCCTTCTATTGTGATTATTGTAGCGATTGCGGCTTTTTTGACAAATTTTGCCTCTCTTCCGATTGTGGTTCATGCATTTGCAGGAATCCGCGTGTGCGTATGTGTGCTGATTTTTGATGCGGTTGTTAAGCTGGGAAAGAAATCTCTGGCGGACAATAAAGCGGTGATTTTATTCCTGATCGTTCTGGCTCTGGCGCTGTTTACCGGTATTTCTACAGTTGTGCTTGTAATTGCTGCCGGCGTGGTAGGTTATCTTATGTATGTGATCGGGAGGGCGAAATCATGATGCTGTATCTGCGTTTAATGTACGAATTCTGCAAGACAGGACTTTTTGCCATAGGCGGTGGTCTGGCGACTCTTCCCTTTCTCTATGAGATGAGCGAGGCTACCGGATGGTTTACAAGAGGAGACATTATGAACCTCATTGCAGTTTCCGAGTCTACTCCCGGAGCAATCGGGATTAATATGTCTACTTATGTTGGCTTTATTACGGCAGGGATTCCCGGAGCGATTCTTGCCACTCTGGCTCTGGCTGCACCGTCGGTAGTTGTGATTATTCTGATTTCAAAGGTGCTGGACAAGTTTAAGGGCTCTCCTGTAGTGGAAGGGATTTTTAAAGGGCTTCGCCCTGCTTCGACAGCGCTTATCACAGCGGCAGGACTCAGTGTTGCGCAGCTTGCCTTCTTCCATGAATTTGACTGGTCGAAGCTGAGTCCGGAGCTGGTGATATCCAATTTTCGCTGGGAAACAGCGGTGCTGGCGCTGGTGATTTACGCGGCTTTGAAGAAATTCAAGGGACATCCGATTTTTTATATTGCTGCTGCGGCAGTTGTGGGAATTGTTTTTAAATTCTGATAAAGTATAAGCTTTCATTTGCGGGAAAAGAGGTCGCAGAGACAGACTTCTTTTCCGGGAATGGAGGCTTATTTTATGTTATAAATTCTTATTTTGACATTTAGTCATATTTTTACAGAAGCCAATTTAAAATAGGATATAAGAATAAGGTTCAGAGGGAGAAGTATGGCTAAAATCAGAGTGTTGTGCGTGTGGATGATACTGCTCGGTCTTTTGGGAAATCCGTTGATGGCAGCAGCAGAGGAACAGGGAATAAAGAAGGAAGAAATGAGCGGCGAAACAGAAGAAGAGGGAGCAGTCCTTATAGATGCGCCCTCCGGCGTGTTGATGGAGGCGGAGACAGGGAGTATTCTTTTTGAAAAAGACGGAGATACCCGCAGAAGTCCGGCAAGTATTACAAAGATTATGACATTGATTCTGATTTTTGACGCTCTGGAAAAAGGAAATCTTCGGATGGAAGATACAGTAACGACAAGCGCACACGCGAAATCTATGGGCGGCTCTCAGGTCTTTCTGGAAGAGGGAGAGACGCAGGATGTGGAAACGATGATTAAATGTATTGTCATAGCGTCGGGGAATGACGCAAGTGTGGCAATGGCAGAACATATCTGCGGAAGTGAGCAGGAATTTGTGCGTCAGATGAATCTTCGGGCAAAGGAGCTGGGAATGGAGAATACGAATTTTGAGGATTGCTGCGGGCTTACAGATTCCCCCAACCATTATACGACTGCCAGAGATATTGCTGTAATGAGCCGCGAGCTTGTCACAAAATATCCGAAAATTCTGGAATATTCCTCTGTCTGGATGGAAAATATCACCCATGTTACGAAGCAGGGGACGAAAGAATTCGGACTTACAAATACAAATAAGCTGATTCGAAGCTACGAGGGCTGTGTGGGGTTGAAAACGGGAAGCACAAGTGTGGCAAAATATTGTCTTTCCGCAGTTGCCAGAAGAAACGAGGTAACACTGATTTCTGTAGTTATGGCTGCGCCTGATTATAAAGTGCGTTTCAGAGATGCGGCATCCATGCTGAATTACGGCTTTTCCAGATGCAGCATTTACATAGACAGGAATTTAAAGGAACTTCCGAAAATCCCTGTGAAAAAAGGAAAAAAAGATACCGTACCTTTGAAGGTTGAAAAACAGTTTAAATATCTGAACACCAATGGAGACTCGATTGGAAAGATTACCCGTAAACTGAAGATTCACAGAGAAGTGGAGGCTCCTGTAAAGAAAGGGGTACAGGCAGGGGAGATGGTTTATTTCGCAGATGGGAAAGAAATCGGAAGCGTCCGGATTCTTTATGACAAAACCGTACCCAGAATAACTTACGGAGACTGTGTGAAAAAGATTCTGGAACTTCTTTGACAAATGATGGGATGAAGAGTTATAATAACTCTGTATGGACATTATGGAGGGACTACGATGACAAAAGAAAAAAAACAAAACAAACTAAAATTACTGACTGGGTATTATAAACCCTATAAAGGTCTGTTTCTGGCAGACCTGTTCTTCGCAGTTCTGGGAGCGGCGATAACTCTGGTAATCCCGCTCCTGGTTCGCTATATCATGGATTCAGTAGGGGGAATGTCTCTTAGTGAAGCGAAAATCGCCATTTTGAAAATCGGTCTTATTATGATCGGGCTGATTCTCGTTCAGCTTGGAAGCAGATTTTTCATCACCTATTATGGACATATGATGGGTGCGTACATTGAACATGATATGCGAAATGAAATTTTCAGCCACTATCAGAAACTTTCCTTTGCTTTTTATGACAATCAGAAAGTAGGTCATCTTTTATCAAGGATCACCAATGACCTTTTTGACATCAGCGAGCTTCTTCATCATGGACCGGAGGACATCGTGATTTCCGTGATCAAGCTTATCGGCGCTATGATTATTCTGCTGAACGTAAACTGGAAAATGTCTCTGATCTGTCTGGCTATTGTGGTTGTCATGTTGTTTTATGCACTTGTTTACAACAGAAGAATGAAACATGCGTTTAAAGAAAACCGCGCAAGAATCGCAGATATTAACAGCCAGATAGAAGACAGCCTTGCAGGTATCCGCGTGGTGAAATCCTTCGGAAACGAGCAGAGAGAAATGGAGAAATTTGCAAAAGGCAATGACCGTTTCGTGGCTGCGAAGCGCCTGTCCTACCGTTATATGGCAGGATATCATTCTGGAATGGATGCGTTTACAACGCTGATTACAGTTGCATCCCTGATTGCAGGAGCTTTCTTTTTGACAGACGGAAGCCTGGAGGTTACAGACCTTGTGACCTTCCTCCTTTATATCAATAATTTTACAGAGCCTGTAACCAAGCTTGTTAACTTTACAGAGCAGTTCCAGAACGGATACAGCGGCTATGACCGTTTCCTTGAGATGATGGCGATTGCTCCGGATATCGAGGATGCGCCGGATGCAGTATCTATTGACAAGGCGAAGGGAGACATTGAATTTAAAGAGGTATCCTTCCGCTATGAGGATAACAACGAAGAAGTGCTTTCTCATGTAAATCTGGAAGTGAAGCCGGGAGACTATGTGGCTCTTGTGGGAACTTCAGGCGCGGGAAAAACGACTCTTTGCAGTCTTATTCCGAGATTTTATGATGTTTCTTCTGGAGAGATTCTTTTGGACGGAATAGACATCCGCAGGATTCGTCTGGACGATCTGAGACGCCAGATCGGAATTGTACAGCAGGACGTATATCTTTTTGCAGGAACAATTATGGAGAATATCCGCTACGGAAAGCCGGATGCAACAGACGAAGAGGTTATCCGCGCGGCGAAAGCAGCCAATGCCCATGAGTTCATTATGGAAATGCCGGAGGATTATGATACAGATATCGGACAGCGCGGAGTGAAGCTCTCAGGCGGTCAGAAGCAGAGACTTTCTATTGCCAGAGCATTTCTTAAGAATCCTCCGATTCTTATTTTTGACGAGGCAACTTCAGCTCTTGACAATGAAAGTGAAAAAGTGGTACAGGAGTCTTTAGAGAAGCTTGCAAAGGACAGAACTACCTTTGTTATTGCGCACAGACTGTCCACAATCCGCAACGCGCGCAGGATTCTGGTGCTTACTGCAGAGGGAATTGCAGAAGAGGGCACTCACGAAGAACTGATGGAAAAGGACGGCCTATACGCCGGACTGATCAAAGCGGGGCTTTAAAAGCTTTGCAAAGGACAGAAGGAGTCATATGAAAAAATTCATCACAACCGGATATGAGATTCTGACAAAAAAAATAAAAGATTCCCGTGGAGTGCGTTTTGTCATGCTGACAGACCTTCACGGGTTGTCCTTTGGCGAAGGGAATCTGCTTCTTCTTGAGGAAATAGACAGGCTGAAGCCGGACGCGGTTCTGATTACGGGAGATATGATTGTGAGAAGCGAGCTTTCCTCCCTGAAACCGGTAGAAACTCTGATAAAAAGAATTGTAAACAAATATAAAGTTTACTATTCCCTTGGAAACCATGAGTTTAAACCGTATTCAGGAGGATGCCATCAGGAAGAGTATCTGGAGTATGAAGCGAATCTGAGAGCTTCGGGCGTGTGTTTTCTGCACAATGAAAAAACAGAGTTTACAATAAGAGAGAATAAGTTTACAATATCGGGGCTGGAACTTCCTATCATCTATTATCACAAACCCAACTCTCCGAAGCTTACTCTTGAGAAAATGGAAGAACTGATAGGAAAACCCACGCCTCAAAGCATAAATATTCTTCTCGCCCATAATCCAAAATATGGCAGAACATATCTGGAATGGGGAGGGGATTTGATTCTTTCCGGACATTATCATGGCGGGATAGTACGTTTTGGAAAACATATTGGATTTACCAGCCCGCAATTTCTTCTGTTTCCGCCGTTTTGCTGCGGAGATTTCCACAGGGGTGACAGCCATATGCTTGTAAGCGCAGGCCTTGGAGAGCATACCATCCCTGTCCGGCTCCACAATCCCCGTGAACTTCTTGTGATTGATATGAAACCACTTGAAAAACATGGCGGCTGCGTATAGAATAGAATCGAAAAAACAAGAAAGAGGTAGAATTCTTTTATGGGAATACCTGTAAAGCTGAATGTATTTGAAGGCCCTCTGGATCTTCTGCTGCATCTGATCGACAAGAATAAAATAGATATTTATGATATTCCGATCGTGGAAATCACAGATCAGTATATGGAATATATTCAGGCTATGGAAGAGGCCGACCTTGGAGTGATGAGCGAGTTCATGGTTATGGCGGCAACTCTTCTTGATATTAAATGTAAAATGCTGCTTCCCAAGGAAGTCAATGAGGAAGGCGAGGAAGAAGACCCGAGAGCAGAGCTGGTGGAAAAGCTCCTTGAATATAAGATGTACAAGTTTATGTCCTATGAACTGAAGGATAAAATGGATGAAGCCGCAAATGTATTTTTCAAAAAGCCTACGATTCCGGAGGATGTGCTGAAATACAAAGAGCCGGTAGACCCTCGTGAACTTCTCGCAGGTATGACGCTGGAGAAGCTTAATGCGATTTATAAATCCATCATCCGCAGGCAGGAGGATAAAATTGACCCCATTCGAAGTAAATTCGGAAAGATTGAAAAAGAGGAAGTCAGCCTCTCGGACAAGATGCTGGAGCTAAGGGAGTATGCAAAGGAACACCGCAGATTCAGCTTCCGCAATCTTCTGGAAGGTCAGCGCTCCAGAATACAGGTGATCGTTACGTTTCTGTCGATTCTGGAGCTGATGAAAATGGGGCATATTCATGTGGAGCAGGAGGAGCTTTTTGACGATATATCCGTAGAGGTCGTGACAGATCCGGAAACATGGAAGAATTTAACGGAATTTGCAGAGGAGTGACAGGACTCTGTTCACGTTCGCTGCTTGGAACAGGAATAGAACAGGAACGAGGTTTGTTTGAGTGGAAATAAAAAAAACAGAGGCAGCCATCGAGGCGATTCTTTTTACCATGGGAGAATCTGTGGAGTTATCCCAGATTGCCGGAACGATCGGACTGGATGCCGGAACAACAGAGAAAATCATCCATAATATGATGGACCGCTATCAGGAAGAAGACAGAGGCATTCAGATTATTGAACTGGAAAATGCGTATCAGATGTGTACGAAAAAGGAATACCATGAATATCTCATCCGCATTGCCATGCAGCCCAAGAAACCGGCGCTTACAGATGTGATGTTGGAGACTCTGTCCATCATCGCCTATAAACAGCCTGTGATTAAAGCGGAAATCGAAAAAATCCGCGGGGTGAAATGTGACCATGCCATTAATAAGCTGGTGGAATACAACCTTGTCAGGGAACTGGGAAGGCTGGACGCCCCGGGACGCCCGATTCTTTTCGGGACAACAGAGGAATTTTTAAGGTGCTTCGGGGTACAGGGGCTTGAAGAGCTTCCGGTGCTCGATCCTGTACAGATAGAAGATTTTAAAGCAGAAGCAGAAGAGGAAATCCAGCTTCGTCTGGATATTTAAAGGAGGAGAGAAAATGCCAACAACATATACACATGATTTATTCGGTAAGGAGGTTTACAGGAAACTGCCCTCCGAAATGAAGCAGGTGATCCGGAAACACGGGAATCTTTACAGAATCGGTCTTCACGGTCCGGATATTCTGTTTTATTTCATGGTGTCAAAAAATCCGGTTTCCAGATTTGGCGTGGAAATGCATAAAGAAAAAGCAAAGGCATTTTTTGAACAGGGAATGAAACAGGTTCGGGAAGAAGGGGATGAAGCGCTTCTTGCCTACCTTCTGGGATTTGGCTGTCATTACCTTCTGGATTCGGCATGTCACCCCTATGTAGATGAAATGGCAGATAAAAAAATTGTGTCACATACAATTCTTGAAAAGGAATTTGACCGTGCGCTGATGCTGGTAACAGGAAAAGACCCGTATCACTTCTATCCTTCAGACTGTATTGTACCCAGATGGAAGTATGCGAAAGTGATTCACAAAGCGCTCCCTCTTGTGCGTACTGTAAATATTTTCATTTCCCTGAAAATGATGAAAGTTCTCACGAACGCTATGGTCTGCGATGACGGCGGACGAAGAAAACGCCGCATCGGTCATATATTGAAGCTGGGAGGTCCTTCAGGGGAGGCACTTCTTGAGCATTTCATGGAAAAAGAACCTGTGGAAGGTTCTCAGGGACCGCTGTCAGAGTTTAGAAGACTTTATAATGAGGCGCTTCTTGAAACACCTGATTATCTTCGGGAATTATATTCCCTTACAGAGGGAGAATATCGTCTTTCCGCAAGATGGAACCGTACCTATAACGGATAAGATGACAACAGAAAAACGGATAAAGCCCGACATGTCCGCATAAGATGTATCAGATGGGGAATACCTGCGCATAAGCGGGGAATCTGCCATTGAGTATGCGGGATGTGAGGTGGGATATGAGAATTCGACGTATCGCCGCTGTCAGTGCCCTGGCAGCGGTTCTTTTTTTGCAGATTTTCACGGAAAAAATCCATGCAGGAGAAAATCCGGGAGAACTTCACGCTCTGTCGGCAGTTCTGATGGACGGGGAAACAGGGCGCGTCCTTTACGAAAAAGAGGGGGATGTATCAAGACCCAACGCCAGTACCACCAAGGTACTGACCTGTATTCTGGCGCTGGAAAACGCAGAGGAAGAAGAGGTGGTAACTGTTTCTGCGAGAGCAGCGTCACAGCCTGACGTACAGCTTAATATCAGGGAGGGGGAGCAGTATTATCTGAAAGATCTTCTTTATTCCCTGATGCTGAAAAGTCATAACGATACGGCTGTAGCCATAGCAGAGCATATCGGAGGCACGGTAGAAAGCTTTGCAGTTCTTATGAACAAAAAAGCGGAGGCGCTTGGCTGTAAAGATACTCATTTTATAACGCCAAATGGTCTGGATGCCGCAGACAGCGGAGGCGTTCACCGCACCACTGCCCGCGATCTGGCGCTTATTATGCGTTATGCCATAAAGAATGAAAGGTTTCTTTCCGTGGCGCAGACCAGAGAGTATACGTTTTCTGAATTATCAGGAAAAAGAAGCTTTTCTGTACAGAACACCAATGCGCTTCTTGATATGGTGGACGGCATTGTGGCAGGAAAAACAGGTTATACGGGGGATGCAGGGTACTGCTATGTCTGCGCCCGGGAAAAGGACGGTAAAACCTTTGTAGTCAGCCTTCTGGGCAGCGGATGGCCCGGACATAAAACATATAAGTGGAGCGATGCGAAAAATCTGCTTCAATACGGAGAAAGCAATTATGAATATCGGGAAATCTGGGAGATTCCTGTATCAGAGCCTGTTCTTGTCAGAAACGGGGTTCTGTCCGAAGCCGGGGAAAAGGTGTATCTCAGGGGAAAATGCGAGGTTTTGGAAGAAGCAAAAAAGCAGAAGGTGCTTATGAGAAAAGATGAGAAGGTGACCTGCAGGCTGAGTCTGCCGGAAACAGTGGAAGCGCCTGTGAAAAAGGGGCAGAAGCTGGGAGAATTAAGCTTTGGTATCGGGGAAAATCTGATAGCAGCCTATCCTGTCAAAGCGGAAAAAAATGTGCAGGAACTTACTTACAAATGGTATCTGGAAAAGATTTTTCACGATTTTTTTCATTGAATGGGATCAAAAAGGAAAAAAGCAAGCTCTTCGGACAGAAAATCCGGGGGCTTTTTTTTCGGGGATGTGAGAGCGAATCCTGTAAAATTTTTAACAAAAACACCAAAAAGTATTGAAAATTTTTGCGAAAAATTGTACAATTAAAATCGGCTAAATTTTTGGTTATACTTTTATAAAATTCTTATAAAATGGAGGGCAAACAAGAATGAGTAATGCAACATTAGCAAGCAACAGAATCAATTCTTTGCTTGACGCAAACAGTTTTGTTGAAATCGGACAAAGTGTAACAGCCAGAACTACAGATTTCAACATGACTGAGAAGAAAGCGCCTTCAGACGGTGTAATCACCGGCTATGGTGTAATCGATGGTAATCTGGTATACGTTTACAGCCAGGATGCTTCTGTGTTAAACGGAACTGTAGGCGAAATGCATGCCAGAAAAATTTCCAAAATCTACGATCTGGCAATGAAGACAGGCGCACCGGTCATCGGACTTGTGGACTGTGCAGGACTTCGTCTCCAGGAAGCGACAGATGCACTGGAAGCTTTCGGTGAGATTTACCTGAAACAGACACTGGCATCCGGCGTGATTCCGCAGATTACAGGTATCTTCGGAACCTGCGGCGGCGGTATGGCTGTGATTCCTGCTCTGACAGATTTCACATTTATGGAAGCGAAAAAGGGCAAAATGTTTGTAAACACACCAAATGCACTGGAAGGAAACAGCAAGGACAAATGCGATACAGCAGATGCGAAATTCCAGAGCGAAGAGACAGGTCTTATTGACGGTGTGGGAACAGAGGAAGAGGTTCTCGGACAGATCCGTGAGCTTGTAACTCTCCTTCCATCCAATTTCGAAGATGCAGACTGCTACGATGAATGTACAGACGACCTGAACCGCGTATGCGCTGACATCGAGAACTGCACAGGCGATACAGCAATCGCACTTTCCCAGATTTCCGACAGCGGTCTTTTCTTTGAGACAAAAGCTGCATACGGCAAAGATATGGTGACAGGTTTTATCCGCTTAAACGGCGCGACTGTAGGCGCAGTTGCAAACAGAAGCGAGATTTATGACGCAGAAGGCAAAAAAGTAGAAGAGTTCGATGGAAGCATCTCCGCAAAGGGCGCAAGAAAAGCAGCAGATTTCGTGAAATTCTGCGACGCTTTCTCCATTCCTGTACTCACACTTACAAATACAACAGGCTTCAAGGCTACTCTGTGCAATGAAAAGATGATGGCTCAGTCTGTTGGTGAAATGATTCATGCATTTGCTGATGCAACTGTTCCGAAGGTAAATGTGATCATCGGAAAAGCATACGGAACAGCTTATGTTGCAATGAACAGCAAGGCAATCGGCGCTGACATGGTTTACGCATGGGATAACGCGGAAATCGGTATGATGGACGCATCTCTTGCAGCAAAGATCATGTACGCAGGTTCTGATGCTGCAGTCTTAAACGAAAAAGCAGCACAGTACAGAGAACTTCAGTCCGGTGTGGCTTCTGCAGCAGCAAGAGGCTATGTTGATACTATCATCAGCCCGGCTGACACAAGAAAATATGTAATTGGTGCATTTGAAATGCTGTTCACAAAAAGGGAAGATCGTCCGTCTAAGAAACACGGAACGGTCTAAGCGGGGTGAAGCATATGAAGATTTTCAAAAAAGTATCATCTGTCTGCGCGGCATTTCTCTGTGCGGTAATTCTTACGGTTTCCGGCGCGGCTGCAGTGTATGCAGAAGGTGAGGTGGATGAAGCTCTCAAAGCTACTCTCGTTACAACCGCAGAGGGGCTGACAGATGCGATTATTTCATTTGAAGATGAACAGATTGAAAGCTATTTGAACGCCGGGGATCCGTTTACAGTGGGCGCTATGACTTCCTGGAAAACAGCGAAACCGGAACTGGGCGCAAAAACAGACGAGGATGCAGGGGAAACAGAGTTTGCCCAGTCCGGCGACCAGTACACAGTTACTGTTCCAAGAGCTTTCGAAGAAGCAGATGCGAATTTTGTTTTCGTATTTGATAAGACAGGAGTTCCGACTTCTGCAACAGTAGATGTCCAGTATCCGATGTCTGTAACCTTACAGAGAGCGGGTCTTAATACCTTAATGGGAATCGGAACCGTATTCCTTATGCTTGTTTTCTTAAGCTTCGTAATCTCTCTGTTCAAATATGTTCCAGCTCTTGTTGAGGGCAAGAAGAAACCGGCTCCTGAAGCAGCTCCGGCTCCGGCAGTGATTGCAGCGGCTCCTGTTGAGGAAGAACCTGCAGATGACGGCGAGCTGATCGCAGTGATCGCAGCGGCAATCGCAGCTTCAGAAGGAACAAGCACTGACGATTTCGTAGTTCGTTCCATTCGCAAAGTAAATCGCGGCAGACGATAATAAAAAGAAAATGAATGAAAAGTATCATTAGGAGGACTTATAAAATGAAAAGTTATACAATTACTGTAAACGGAACAGCATATGAAGTAACTGTAGAAGAAACAGGAAGCGTTTCCGCACCTGCAGCAGCGCCTAAGGCAGCTCCTAAAGCGCCGGCAGCAGCTCCTAAGAAACCTGCAGCACCGGCAGCAGGCGCAGGCAGCGTAAAGGTTGCAGCTTCCGTACCTGGAAAAGTTGTTAAAATTGCAGCAAGCGTTGGTCAGGCTGTAAAAGCAGGCGACAGCGTGGTTATCCTTGAATCCATGAAAATGGAAATCCCTGTAGTAGCGCCGCAGGACGGCACTATTGCTAGCATTGATGTTGCTGAAGGTGCTTCTGTAGAGAACGGAGATACTTTAGCAACAATGAACTAAGACGGGAGGTAGTCAAATGTCTTATGTAACAGATACTTTGTCCAACCTGCTTCATCAGACCGCCTTCTTTAATCTGACATGGGGCAATTACCTGATGATTCTGGTTGCATGTGTGTTCTTGTACCTTGCCATTGCAAAGGGATTTGAGCCTCTGCTTCTTGTTCCGATCGCATTTGGTATGCTGCTTGTTAATATCTATCCGGATATCATGGCAAGACCGGAAGACATGTCCAACGGTGTGGGCGGACTTCTTCATTACTTCTATCTCCTTGATGAGTGGAGTATTTTACCGTCACTTATCTTCATGGGTGTAGGTGCGATGACAGACTTTGCTCCGCTGATTGCAAACCCGAAGAGCTTCCTTCTTGGCGCAGCAGCACAGCTTGGTATTTATGCGGCATATTTCCTTGCTATCTTCCTTGGATTTAACGGAAAAGCAGCAGCAGCTATCTCCATCATCGGAGGCGCTGACGGCCCGACTTCCATCTTCCTTGCAGGTAAGCTGGGACAGACTGCACTCATGGGACCGATTGCGGTGGCGGCATATTCCTATATGTCACTGGTTCCGATTATCCAGCCGCCGATTATGAAAGCGTTCACAACAGAAAAAGAACGTAAGATTAAAATGGATCAGCTTCGCCCTGTATCCAAGCTTGAGAAGATTTTATTCCCAATCGTTATCACGATTGTTGTATGTCTGATTCTTCCGACTACAGCTCCGCTTGTAGGTATGCTGATGCTCGGTAACCTGTTCAGAGAGTGCGGCGTTGTAAAACAGCTTACAGAGACTGCATCCAACGCTTTGATGTACATCGTAGTTATCCTTCTCGGTACATCTGTAGGCGCTTCCACAAGCGCAGAAGCGTTCCTGAACCTTGATACAATCAAAATCGTCGTATTAGGACTTGTTGCTTTTGCCATCGGTACTTTTGGCGGTGTTATGTTTGGTAAGATTATGTGTAAGCTTTCCGGCGGTAAGATTAATCCGCTGATTGGTTCTGCCGGTGTGTCTGCGGTTCCTATGGCAGCCCGTGTATCCCAGAAGGTTGGTGCAGAGGCAGATCCGACAAACTTCCTGCTCATGCATGCCATGGGACCAAATGTTGCCGGCGTTATCGGTACTGCAGTAGCAGCCGGAACCTTCATGGCTATCTTTGGAGTATAATAAAGGAGAAAAATTATGGCAGAATTACAGAAAAAACCTGTTAAAATTGTGGAAACCATTCTGCGTGATGCTCATCAGTCCCTGATCGCGACCCGTATGAGCACAGAACAGATGCTTCCAATCGTTGAAAAACTGGATAAAGTCGGCTACCATGCAGTAGAGTGCTGGGGCGGCGCAACTTTCGATGCATCCCTTCGTTTCTTAAAAGAAGATCCATGGGAAAGACTTCGTAAATTACGTGACGGTTTCAAAAATACTAAATTACAGATGCTGTTCCGTGGACAGAATATCCTTGGATATCGTCCGTATGCAGATGACGTAGTAGAATACTTCGTACAGAAATCTGCTGCAAACGGAATCGACATCATCCGTATTTTCGACTGTCTCAATGACCTTCGTAACCTTCAGACAGCAGTATCTGCAGCAAACAAAGAGAAAGCTCATGCACAGGTAGCGCTTTCCTATACATTAGGCGACGCTTATACTCTGGAATACTGGACCTCTATTGCGAAACGTATCGAGGAAATGGGTGCAGATTCCATCTGTATCAAGGATATGGCTGGTCTTCTTCTTCCGTACAAAGCTACAGAGCTTGTTACAGCATTAAAAGAAGCAGTTAAGATTCCGATTGACCTTCATACACACTATACTTCAGGTGTTGCTTCCATGACTTACCTCAAAGCAGTTGAGGCAGGCGTTGATATCATTGATACAGCTATGTCTCCGTTTGCCCTTGGAACTTCCCAGCCTGCAACAGAGGTTATGGTTGAGACATTTAAGGGAACTCCGTATGATACAGGATTCGATCAGAAGCTTCTTGCTGAAATCGCAGATTACTTCCGTCCAATGCGTGACGAAGCTCTTGAAAGCGGTCTTCTCAATCCGAAGAACCTCGGCGTAAATATCAAGACTCTGCTCTATCAGGTACCGGGCGGTATGTTATCCAACCTTACTTCCCAGTTGAAAGAGCAGCATGCAGAAGACAAATTCTACGATGTTCTGGAAGAGGTTCCGCGTGTGCGTAAAGACCTCGGTGAGCCGCCGCTTGTTACTCCGTCTTCTCAGATCGTTGGTACACAGGCTGTATTTAACGTGCTTATGGGCGAGAGATACAAGATGGTTACCAAGGAGACAAAGGATGTCTTAAGCGGAAAATACGGCGCAACAGTAAAACCGTTCGATCAGGAAGTTCAGAAGAAATGTATTGGCGATACAGAGCCGATCACCTGCCGTCCGGCAGACCTTCTGGACAATGAGCTTGACAAGCTTGAGAGCGAAATGGCACAGTACAAAGAGCAGGATGAGGACGTATTATCCTACGCACTGTTCCCACAGGTTGCTACAGACTTCTTCAAATACCGTCAGGCACAGAAGACAAAAGTAGACGAAACAGCAGCAGATACAAAAAACGGTGCATACCCGGTGTAATCTGAAATATATGTGCATAAAAAAGGGGAGCCTGTAATTTACAGGCTCCCTTACTGAATCTATGACAAAAAGTATAGAAAACCATAGAAAGGTAAATCTATGAGTAAAGTTTTAATAATCGGAGGCGGGGCAGCAGGAATGTTTGCAGGGGTTTTTGCAGGCAGAAACGGCCATGAAGTCCACATCTTCGAAAAAAATGAAAAACTGGGGAAAAAGCTTTTTATCACAGGAAAGGGACGCTGTAATGTCACAAATAACTGTGAGACAGAGGAACTTTTCGGGGCTGTGATGAGCAATCCCAAGTTTTTGTACAGCGCGTTTTACTCCTGCACACCTCAGGATGTTATGGGATTTTTCGAGGAGGCGGGAGTGCCTCTTAAAACAGAAAGAGGCGGAAGAGTATTTCCCCAGTCTGACCATTCCTCGGATATTATAAGGGCTCTGGAACGGGAACTGAAAAAAGCGGGAGCAAAAATTCACCTTCATACAGAGGTAAAGAAAATCTGCTCTGCAAACGATGAGGTGAAGAGTATAGAGCTTGCAGATGGAACTGTAGTGGAGGGCGACGCTGTCATTGCAGCCACAGGAGGTTTTTCCTACCAGAGTACAGGCTCGACAGGAGACGGCTACCGTTTTGCGAAGGAGCTGGGACATAAGGTGACAGAAATAAAACCCTCTCTTGTGCCTTTAAAGACGAAAGAGGCGTACATTCCCAGACTGCAGGGACTTTCCCTGAAGAATACAGGACTGGTGGTGAAATCGGGCAAAAAGACTCTTTACGAGGATTTCGGCGAAATGATGTTTACCCATTACGGAGTGACCGGTCCCATGATTCTTTCTGCAAGCGCAAAGATAGGAAAGCAGCTTGAAAAAGAGGGAGAACTGAAGGCATATCTTGACCTGAAGCCTGCCCTTACAAAGGAACAGCTTGACGCCAGAGTATTAAGAGAATTTGAGGCGGGGCAGAATAAACAGTTCAAAAATGTGATAGGCGTTCTTTTTCCGTCGTCACTGACTCCTGTCATGCTGGAACTGGGAGAAATTCCGCCTGATAAAAAAATTCACGATATTTCCAGAGAAGAACGATTAAGATTCGTGGAGCTTGTGAAGGCATTTCCTTTTACAATCACCGGAATGGGAGAATTTAAGGAAGCGATCATCACAAGAGGAGGCGTTTCCGTGAAAGAATTACGTCCGGGAACTATGGAATCAAAGATTATCCGAAATCTGTATTTTATCGGTGAAGTGACAGACCTGGATGCTGTCACCGGAGGCTATAATCTCCAGATTGCCTGGTCAACCGCTTATCTGGCGGCGCAGGCGATTCAGTAATAAAATGTAAACGGCAAGGAGGAAAACGAAAAATGGGATGTAATATTGCCATTGACGGGCCTGCAGGCGCAGGAAAAAGCACAATTGCCAGACGGGTGGCAAAGGAGCTGTCTTTTATTTATGTGGACACAGGAGCTATGTACAGAGCGATGGCGCTTTATCTTCTGACAAAAGGGATTGATGGAGCCAGTGCAGAAGAAATTGCGGCTGCCTGCTCAGGAGCAGAGATTTCCATTGAATATCGGGACGGAGAGCAGATTGTTCTCTTAAACGGTGAAAATGTAAATCACAAACTGCGTACAGAAGAAGTGGGAAACATGGCGTCTGTCAGCTCTGCAAACCCGAAAGTACGGGAGCATCTTCTGAAGCTTCAGAGAAATCTTGCGGCAGAAAACGACGTAGTTATGGACGGCCGTGACATTGGAACTACAATCCTTCCGAATGCGGACATAAAAATATATCTTACTGCAAGCGCCGATACAAGGGCAAAAAGACGCTATCTGGAGCTTACGGAAAAGAATGTCAAGTGTGATCTGGAGCAGATAAGACAGGATATTATCGACAGGGATGAGCGCGATATGAACAGAGAAGTTTCGCCTCTTCGTCAGGCTGAGGATGCAGTTCTGGTAGATTCTTCAGAAATGGGAATTGACGAGGTTGTGGAAACAATCCTGAAATTATACAGGGAAAAGGCAGGCATCTGATATGGAGGTAAAGGTAGCGAAAACTGCAGGGTTCTGCTTTGGAGTAAAACGGGCGGTAGATAAGGTTTACGAGCTGATTGAAAGCGGCAAAAGTCCTATTTATACGCTTGGGCCGATTATTCACAATGAGGAAGTGGTAAACGATCTGGCGTCAAAAGGGGTACAGGTTATTGAAGAAGAGGATATTGAATCTCTGAAAGAGGGGATTGTGGTTATCCGTTCTCACGGCGTAGGAAAAAAGATTTATGAAAAGCTGGAAAGCTGCGGCGTGGAATATGTAGACGTAACATGCCCTTTTGTCCTGAAAATCCACAGAATCGTTGCGAAGGAAAGCAAAGAGGGAAAACATATCATTATCATCGGGGACAAGGACCATCCGGAGGTAAAGGGAATCTGCGGCTGGTGCGAAGAACCCCATACAGTACTCAAAAACAGGGAGGAAACAGAAAAATTCTGTCTTCCGGAGGGAAAAAAGGTCTGTATTGTGTCACAGACGACATTTAATTACAACAAATTTAAAGATTTAGTTGAAATTCTTCACAAAAAGAGTTATGATAATGGTGTTTTAGATATTCTTAGTATTTTAAACACGATTTGTAATGCTACCGAAGAGCGACAGAGAGAAGCAAGAGAAATCGCCGCAGAGGTAGACACTATGTTAGTCGTCGGGGGCAGGCATAGTTCCAATACACAAAAGCTGTTTGAAATATGCAAAAAGGAATGTGGAAATACTTACTATATACAAACACCTGTAGACTTGGATTCTGAAATGTTCCAATGCAGTAGTTGCGTAGGTATTACAGCAGGGGCTTCCACCCCAAAGAAAATTATCGAGGAGGTTCAAGAACATGTCAGAATTAAGTTTTGAACAGATGCTGGAAGATTCCGTAAAAACTATCAGAAATGGAGAGATCGTGCAGGGTACTGTCATCGATGTTAAAGAAGATGAGATTATTTTAAATATCGGTTACAAAGCAGACGGTATTATCACTAAGAGTGAATACTCTAATGATTCCAGCCTTGTACTTGCTGATGCAGTTCACGTTGGCGACACTATGGAAGCAAAAGTTCTCAAAGTAAACGATGGCGAAGGTCAGGTTATCTTAACCTACAAGAGACTTGCAGCAGAAAAAGGAAATAAACGTCTGGAAGAAGCATTTGAGAGCCAGGAAGTATTAAATGCTCAGGTTACTCAGGTTCTTGACGGCGGATTATGTGTAAACGTAGAGGAAGCAAGAGTATTTATTCCTGCAAGCCTTGTATCTGACACATATGAGAAAGATTTATCCAAATATGCAAATCAGGAAATCGAATTCGTGATCACAGAGTTCAATCCGAGAAGACGCCGTATCATCGGTAACCGCAAACAGCTTCTCTTAGCTGCAAAAGCTGAGAAACAGAAAGAATTAATGGAGAGAATTCATGTTGGCGATACTGTAGAAGGTACTGTTAAGAATGTAACAGACTTCGGCGCATTCATCGACCTCGGCGGAGCTGACGGACTTCTTCACATTTCCGAAATGTCCTGGGGCAGAGTAGAGAATCCGAAGAAAGTATTCACAGTAGGCGAAGCTCTGAAAGTTCTCATCAAAGAGATCAACGGAGACAAGATTGCACTTTCTCTTAAATTCCCGGAAGCAAATCCGTGGCTTACAGCAGCAGAGGATTTCGCAGTAGGAAACGTAGTAAAAGGTAAAGTTGCACGTATGACAGACTTCGGTGCATTCGTAGAGCTTGCACCTGGTGTAGATGCACTCCTTCACGTATCCCAGATTTCCAGAGAGCACGTTGCAAAACCTGCAGACGTACTTTCCATCGGACAGGAAATTGAAGCGAAAGTTGTTGACTTCAATGGCGAAGACAAAAAAATCAGCCTGAGCATGAAAGCTCTGGAAGCGCCGGCTGAAGCAGCAGAAGCTACAGAAGAATAATAGACTTAAAGATAAAAACAAACAAGTATAAAAACGTCAGGCAAAGAGGCGTTTGGATTACGGATACGGTGCAGTGCCGATAATGGTGCTGTACCGTATTTTTTTGACGGAAATATAATAGAAAATTTCTACGATTCGTAGAAAACAAATCACCTGTGCGGTTATTGATTATGTGGCCGGTTTTCCGTATAATATAGCCAGAGGCCTCAAAAAATAAGAAACAGGGGGTTACCATGAGTCTTTTAATTGGTGAAAATATCAAACGGATGCGCCGTGAGCGTAACCTGACGCAGGAGGAACTGGCTGCTCACTTCGGAATCTCGTTTCAATCTATAAGCAAATGGGAACGGGGGGATGGATATCCGGATATAGCCATGCTGCCGGCATTGGCAAATTATTTTGAAATCAGTATTGATGAATTGTTCAGCATGAGCGAAATCGAAAAAAATAATCAATACAGTGAGATTAATCGAAGATGGGAGGAAAACAATAAAAGGGGGCTGCATCAGGAGAATGTCGCGCTTATGCGCCAATCGCTAAAAACCTTTCCGAACAATGCGCTTTTACTGGTTCAGCTATCCACATCACTTGAAAAACTGGATGGAACAAATGAAGAAAAACTCCGATATTTACGGGAATCCATCGCTGTTCAGGAACAAATTCTTCACTATGGGGAAGATTCCGAGGTGCGTGGCGCAACACTTTTTAATATCTGTTTCACATACTGGAAAGTTGGTGAATATGACAAGGCGCTGGAGACGGCAAAGAAACTTCCAAACCTCTACAAAGCGCGTGAAAATGCTCTTGTATATTTTTTACAGGGAGAGGAAAAACATAAGGCTGCAAGAGAAGCGCTTGTTCCGATTGCGTGGGTGATTGCGCATCATATGACCGCTCTCTATGAGACGGAAAACGATCCGGCCTATCTGGATAAAGCGGAAAAGATACTTGACATACTTTTTGCGAACGAAACGGAAAACAATGTTATCCAATCAATTCGTGAGCGAATTCACAGGGAGGATTCCAAATAACACAATTACAGAAAAAGATAGCATAGAAGGTGTTTTGCCTTCTGCGCTATCTTTTTTGTGTGGCATAGCATTATACCTGTTTGTTTTTGTGTTATTTTAAAGTTGACAGAAGATAGGTAAGGGTATGGGAAAGGTACTGTTTCTGCATCTGGGGGCTTTCAAGAAACGATTCTGTACATGTAAACCAGGTGTAGCAGGTGTTTTTGGTAGCAGATTTCCGGAGCTTTTTATCCATGCAGGAACTCAGAGCTTTGGGAATGGCGGTATCCTCGGCAGGAAGATAGTCATAATCCTTATAGTTGGGGTAATACTGGCGGAAACGCCCGTTTACAGCCTTGATAATAAGGCGTACAGAGCTGTCCTTGCCGGTAAGGTAAAAGGCGTCGTTTCCGTTGGAAAAAGGCGCCGGAAGGACAGAGGGGAGGGCGAGGGTAAAGATAAGGTGTCCGTCATCGGGTTCTGCGGAAATGATTTCATAATTCCCCTCATAAAGATTCAGGTATCCGAGCATCATAAAGATTTTTCCAAGGCCAAGGATATCTTCGAGGTTGTGGCCGATTACAGTGTCGGCAGTCGCAGAGTCCCTTTTTTTCAAAAAATCCTTATAAAGCTTTATGCAGTCTTTTCCGTCGCAGTAAATACGGTTTCCGATACCGAGAAATTCTTCCAGGCAGGGCTGCTTGAGAGCAGGAAGCTTCAGGAGTTTTTTCAGAGGCTTCAAATGCAGGTAGAGGTCAAGAGAAGTCTTTCCCTCGAAAGGGAAGGGGATTTTATGGACGCTGCATCTTGTTTCCAGATAAGGGGAATCGAAATGTTCCCCGTTATAGGAGATGAGGCAGGTAAAATCCTTTACAAATTCAGCAAAAGCCTTAAGAACGGAAGGTTCTTCTTTGGGAGTTTCAGCCATCCACTGAAAAAGCTGCCAGGAATCGTCGATGTATGCAATTGCGCCGATAAGATAGAGAAAAGTGGAATTTCGTGATAATCCGGTAGTTTCTATATCGTAAAAAACAGGGCGGAAATCGCCGGATTTCACCCTCGGAAAAGACAAATTTTTAACAGTCTCAAAGTCCGGAAACCCTTGTAAATACGGTATTTTTTTAACAATCATGTTAATTTTTATCCTTTCGTAAATTGTATCTAATTATACACAAAAAAACTTTATTTGGGTAGTGAATTTTTTCATAAAATGAGTTATAGTATAACTATGAGAATTGTGAAAATACACAAAACAGAAAGGCGAAACAATGTGGGAATTATCAATAAGAGGTGTTGATTTTTATCATTTAATAAACTGGTTCTTTATTTACAGTTTTTTTGGATGGCTGTGGGAAACCTGTTTCGTATCTTTGAAAAACGGAAAATATGTGAACAGAGGATTTATTAACGGGCCATTCTGTACCATATACGGGTTTGGGGCGCTTTCCGTGTACCTGATTCTGAAACCTGTCAGCGACAGCATTCTGTGTCTGTTCTTCGGGGGAATCGTGGTAGCTACAGTCCTTGAATATGTGACCGCAGTTCTGATGGAGAGTATTTTCCATACCTCCTGGTGGGATTACAGTGACAATAAATTTAATTTTCAGGGCAGAATCTGTCTGGGAGCGTCTCTGGGATGGGGAGTGTTCACCCTGCTTTTGTTCAAGGTGCTGCATCCTGCAGTGGAGAAGCTGGTTTCTCTTTATCCGGTTAATGTGGGAGAGATTGCAGTCTGCGTAATTTCAGTCGGTTATCTTGTGGACTTTGCATATTCGGCAGCAGCAGCATTCAAGCTGCACGAGCGTATCCCTGTTATTGAACAGGCAGTAGAACAGGCGAGAGATGAGCTGCTTCTCAAGATGCACGAGCATCTGAAGAGCGTAAGCTTTACAAAAGACGCGACTCTGGAAACAGTGAAGGAACGTCTTGGCGATATCGAAGTATTAAAAGATTTGGAGGAAAGACGTGCAGCGCTTATGACAGAACTTACTGCTGAGGTTGAGCGCAGAAAGAAAGCGGCAGCCGCGAAGCTGGGTCACAACATCAGCCGTTTCGTTAATTCCTATCCGAATCTGAACCGTGGTTATAAACTCAGAAAACACAGAAAAGAAAAAGACAGTAAAAAGAACGCTTAAGCTGTTTTTGTGAAAAGACGCTTAACATAAATGCGTAGCATAAAGGAGGGAATAAGTAATGGGACTTTTAACCTTTAAGGGTGGAATTCATCCTTATGACGGAAAAGAATTGTCCAAAGACAGCCCGGTGGAGAGCTATCTTCCCAAAGGAAATCTCGTATTTCCGCTTTCTCAGCATATCGGCGCTCCTGCCGTACCTGTTGTTGAGAAGGGAGACCATGTGCTTGCCGGACAGAAAATTGCAGATGCCGGAGGATTTGTATCTGCGTCGATTCACTCTTCTGTATCAGGAACAGTGAAAGGAGTGGAAATGCATCTTACAGCCACCGGCTCTATGGTAAATTCCATAGTAATTGAAAATGACGGACTTTACGAGGAGACAGAGTTTACGGCTGCCCGACTGGAAGATCTGTCCAAGCAGGACATTCTTGCCCGCATCAAAGAGGCGGGGGTTGTGGGAATGGGCGGAGCCGGTTTTCCCACCCATGTAAAACTTTCGCCGAAGGAGCCTGACAAAATTGACTATGTACTTGTAAACGGCGCGGAGTGTGAGCCTTATCTTACCAGCGATTATAAGAGAATGCTGAATGAGCCGGAAAAGATTATCGACGGACTTCGAATCATGCTGACGCTGTTTGACAATGCAAAAGGATACATATGTATTGAGGATAACAAGCCGGACTGTATTGCAAAAATGCAGGAGCTTGTAAAGGAGATTCCGAGAATCGAGGTCAAGGTAATGATGACCAAATATCCGCAGGGAGGAGAGCGTCTCCTGATTTATGCGGCAACAGGAAGAGAAATTAATTCTTCCATGCTGCCGGCAGATGTTGGCTGCGTGGTAGACAATGTGGATACGGTCTGCGCGATCAGCAACGCAGTGCTTCTTGGACGTCCTGTTATGAACAAAATTATTACAGTAACAGGAGAGGGCGCCAAATCTCCGAAAAACATATCCGTACCAACAGGAACCGATATGGCAGAGGTGATTGAAGCAGCAGGAGGTATAAAAGATACGGCTGTGAAAGTGATCGCAGGAGGCCCGATGATGGGGTTTGCCATGTATGACCTTCATGTTCCGTGTATTAAGACTACATCCGCCTGTCTCTGCCTTGAGAAGGATGAAGTTTCCGACGCCGAACAGACTGCCTGTATCAACTGCGGACGCTGCGTAAGCGTCTGTCCGGGACAGGTGATTCCTGCCCGTCTGGCTACTTTTGCAGAGCACGGCGATATGGAGAGCTTCCAGAAATTTGACGGTATGGAATGCTGTGAATGCGGCTGCTGCAGTTATGTCTGTCCTGCGAAACGCCCGCTGACCCAGAGCATTAAATCCATGCGTAAGATGGTTCTGGCAAGCCGCAAGAAAAAATAGACAGGGGGACAGGAAAAATGAGTCAGATGTTACATGTATCATCAAATCCCCACGTAAGGGATAAGATGACTACCGGCACAATTATGAAAATGGTAGCGGCAGCCCTGCTTCCTGCCAGTGTGTTCGGTATCTATAATTTCGGGCTTCGCGCCCTTCTTATCATCGCAGTATCCATAGCGTCCAGCGTATTCTTTGAATGGCTCTATGACAGACTGATGCATAAGAAAAATACAGTTACAGATTTCAGCGCTGTTGTCACAGGTCTTCTTCTGGCGCTGAATATGCCGGTGTCCATTCCGTTATGGATGCCTGTACTTGGAAGCGCGTTTGCCATTATCGTGGTGAAGCAGCTTTTTGGCGGTCTTGGACAGAATTTTATGAATCCGGCGCTTGCAGGAAGATGCTTTCTGATGATTTCTTTTGCAGGACGCATGACAGATTTCGCAGTTTCCGACAAGTTCCGCGGGGCTGTAGACGCTGTGACAGGGGCGACTCCTCTGGCAGCATTAAAGGATCATGGATTTACAGAAGGTTCTGTGCCTGTGCTGAATCTGTTCCTTGGAAACACACAGGGTACGATCGGAGAAACTTCTGCTCTTGCCATTCTTCTGGGAGCGGCGATTCTTCTGGCATTTAAAATTATTGACCTGAAGATTCCACTTACCTATATCGGAACTTTCGGTGTATTTGTAACCTGCTATATGCTGTTTTCCGGTATGGGATTCGATATAAACTATCTTCTTACGCATCTGTTCGGAGGAGGTCTGATGCTGGGAGCATGGTTTATGGCAACAGATTATGTAACAACGCCGATCACGCCGAGAGGTCAGCTTGTATACGGCTGCTGTCTTGGTATTCTGACCGCAGTATTTCGTCTTTTCGGCGGTTCTGCAGAAGGTGTGTCTTATGCGATTATTTTCGGAAACCTTCTTGTTCCTGTGATCGAGCGTGTGACACGTACCCCGGCATTTGGGAAAGGGGGTAAAAAGGCATGAAAAATACAATCGTAAAAGATACCATTGCCATCACTTTGATCACACTTGCGGCAGGTCTTGCCCTTGGCGTTGTACAGGACATTACGGCGGAACCCATTGCAAAACAGGAGGCTCTTGCAAAAGAAAAAGCGTATAAAGCCGTGTTTGCAGATGCGGACAGCTTTGAACCGGTTCTGACAGAGCAGGATGAATCCCTTGAGACCTATCTTGATGAAAACGGATTTCCGGCTCAGACCATCAATGAAGTGATGCTTGCAAAGGACGGTTCCGGCGCAGAACTTGGCTATGCCTTTACAGTGACTACTTCCGAAGGATATGGAGGAGACATTAAATTTGCCATGGGCGTACAGGAGGACGGAACCTTAAACGGTATTTCCATCCTTTCTATCGGAGAGACGGCAGGTCTTGGAATGAAGGCGAATACAGATGCTTTCAAGGACCAGTTTAAAGAAAAAAACGTAGAGAAATTTGAATATACGAAGTCGGGCGCTTCGCAAGACAATCAGATTGATGCCTTAAGCGGCGCTACAGTGACCACAAATGCCATGACAAACGGCGTAAATGCCGGTCTGTGCGCATTCAGATATGAGAAAGGGGGAAATCAGTGATGAAAGCAAATACACCGTCAGAACGGCTGTTTAACGGTATCATCAAAGAAAACCCTACCTTTGTGCTGATGCTTGGTATGTGTCCTACACTGGCAATTACCACATCCGCATCCAACGGTATCGGAATGGGACTTACCACAATGGTGATTCTTGCAGCCTCCAACCTTATGATTTCTCTGCTTCGGAATTTCATTCCGGACAAGGTGCGTATGCCTGCGTATATCGTAGTCGTTGCCTCTTTTGTAACGGTTGTGCAGCTTCTCCTGCAGGGATTTATCCCGAGTCTTTACGATGCGCTTGGAATTTATATTCCTCTGATCGTTGTAAACTGTATCATCCTCGGCCGCGCAGAGGCGTATGCCTCCAAAAATAAACCGATTGCATCTCTTTTCGACGGCATCGGAATGGGACTGGGATTTACCCTCAGTATCACCTGTATAGGCGCTGTGCGCGAGCTTATCGGCGCAGGCCAGCTTTTCGGTCATCAGATTATTCCGGTGGCAGATGCAGCGGCAGGAACTGCAGGCTATGAGCCGGTTACAATTTTTATACTGGCTCCGGGCGCTTTCTTTGTCCTTGCCTTTCTCTCTGCATTCCAGAATAAGTTCCGTCTTGGCGCAGCAAAAAAAGGCATAGATCCAAGCAATCCGGACTGCGGCGGAAGCTGCGCGTCCTGCGGAAATACTATGTGTAAAGGTAAAAGGGGGTAGCTCAGAATGAAAGAATTAGCATTGATCATTGTCGGTTCTGCCCTTGTCAATAATGTTGTTTTGAGCCAGTTCCTTGGACTGTGTCCTTTCCTGGGCGTATCCAAGAGTATTGAGACTGCGGCAGGCATGGGCGGAGCAGTTATTTTCGTTATTACGCTGTCATCTCTGGTGACAGGATTGATTTACAATTATGTTCTTGTTCCCTTGGACCTGACTTATTTACAGACGATTGTTTTTATTCTGATTATCGCTGCCCTCGTTCAGTTTGTGGAGATGTTTCTGAAAAAAGCCATGCCTTCTCTTTATAAGGCGCTTGGCGTATACCTTCCTCTGATTACGACGAACTGCGCGGTTCTCGGCGTTGCGATCATCAATGTCCAGAAGGAGTACAGTGTTCTTCAGGGAACAGTAAACGGCTTTGCAACTGCGGCGGGCTTTACCATCGCTATTGTACTGATGGCAGGTATCCGTGAAAAAATTGCATACAACGATATTCCGAAAGCGTTTCAGGGATTTCCGATTGTCCTTCTCACTGCAGGACTGATGGCAATTGCGTTCTTCGGATTTTCGGGATTGATTTAAGGAGGCGGTAGAAATGAATATTGGAGCGATTATCGCGGCAACCCTTCTTGTTGCGGCAGTAGGTCTTTTTATCGGCGTCTTCCTTGGAGTAGCGGGCAAAAAGTTTGCCGTTGAAGTAGACGAAAGAGAAGTGGCAGTACGTGACGCGCTTCCGGGAAACAACTGCGGCGGCTGCGGATATCCGGGCTGCGACGGTATGGCGGCAGCAATCGCGAAGGGGGAAGCTCCTGTAAACGGCTGTCCGGTAGGCGGCGATCCTGTGGCAAAGGTGATAGCAGGGATTATGGGACAGGAAGTAAAGGAAACCGTTCGCCAGACTGCTTTTGTTAAATGTGCCGGAACCTGCGAAAAAGTAACAAAGAATTATGAGTACACAGGTGTGGAAGACTGTGAGATGATGGCGTTCGTTCCCGGAGGCGGAGATAAGGCGTGCACTTACGGATGTCTGGGATTCGGAAGCTGCGTAAAGGTCTGTCCCTTTGGAGCAGTTGAAATCGTAAACGGAGTGGCTGTGGTGAATAAGGAATTGTGCAAGGCATGCGGTAAATGCGTGGCAAAATGTCCGAGACACCTGATCGAGCTGATTCCGTATACACAGGAAACAAAAGTGCAGTGCAGCTCTCACGCAAAGGGAAAGGCAGTGACCTCAGCCTGTGAGGTGGGCTGTATCGGCTGTAAGAAATGTGAAAAAACCTGTCCAAACGGCGCGATCACAGTGACAGATTTCTGCGCTCATATCGATTACGACAAATGTACAAACTGCGGCGCATGTAAGGAAGCCTGTCCGAGAGGAATCATTTCCTGAGGAAATACAAAAGAGAAGAGGGAGAGAAATCTCCCTCTTGTTTTATGCGAAAATATGTTTGCTTTTTCAGGGAGCATATGCTATGATTGCATAGAACATGAACGAATGAAACAGGGATTGGAGAGATAAGATGATTGCTTTTGTCCGTGGAACTGCTGCTGACATGACGGAGAATTCTGTAATTGTGGAAACAGCAGGCGGGATTGGATATGAAATATATATGACAGGAACTGATCTTGGAAGACTCCATATCGGGGAGCAGGTGAAGATTCATACCTATCATCAGGTACGGGAGGATGCAATGCTGCTTTTCGGTTTTTCTTCGAAAGACGATCTGAGTATGTTTAAGCTTCTTCTCTGTGTCAACGGAGTGGGCCCCAAGGCAGCCCTTGGCGTACTCTCTGCAGTGAGCGCAGACGAGCTTAGGTTTGCCATATTATCCGATGATGTGAAGACCTTATCCAAAGCGCCCGGAATCGGGAAGAAGACAGCGCAGAAGCTGATTCTGGAGCTTAAGGACAAGCTGAAGCTGGAAGAGGCATTTGAACTGAAGCTTGCCCATGAACAGGAAGCAGCGGGAGGCGTTTCAGGAGAGACTTCAGACGGAAGACAGGAAGCAGTGGAAGCGCTTGTAGCTTTAGGATACAGCAGTACAGATGCCATGCGGGCAGTCCGCTCAGTTACAGATGTGCCTGCCGACGATGTGGAAGGGCTTCTCAGGGCTGCGCTTAAGAATTTCTGATTTTGGGAATAAAAGGTTGGTTTTATGGAAAAAAGAATGATAACAACAGACGTAACGGAGGAGGATTTTTCTTTAGAAGGAAATCTCCGTCCCCAGTCTCTTGACGAGTATATCGGTCAGGAAAAGACGAAAAAAACGCTGAAAATATATATCGAAGCTGCAAAGCAGCGCCATGACGCTTTAGACCATGTGCTTTTTTATGGCCCTCCGGGACTTGGAAAAACTACGCTTTCCGGTATCATAGCCAATGAGATGGGGGTGCATATGAAGGTGACTTCAGGCCCTGCCATTGAGAAGCCGGGAGAGATGGCTGCTATTTTGAATAACCTTCAGGAGGGAGATATCCTCTTTGTGGACGAGATTCACCGTCTGAACCGTCAGGTGGAGGAGGTTCTTTACCCTGCTATGGAGGACTTCGCCATTGACATTATGATCGGTAAGGGAGCGTCTGCCCGCTCCATCCGCCTTGACCTGCCGAAATTTACGCTGGTGGGGGCGACTACAAGGGCGGGACTTCTTTCTGCGCCCCTTCGTGACCGTTTCGGAGTGATGCATCATCTGGAATTTTACAACCAGAAAGAACTGCAGACCATCATTGTCCGTTCTGCCCAGGTACTGGGAGTGGAGATTGATACGCTGGGAGCAGCTGAGATTGCCAAGCGTTCCAGAGGAACGCCCCGTCTTGCAAACCGTCTTTTAAAGAGGGTCAGGGATTTCGCGCAGGTGAAATATGACGGACGGATTACCTTTGAGGTCGCATGTTTTGCCTTAAATCTTCTTGAGGTAGACCAGTACGGACTTGATAAGATTGACAGAAGGATTCTGGAGACGCTTATCGTAAACTTTAAGGGCGGTCCTGTGGGACTGGAGACGCTGGCGGCAGCAATTGGGGAGGATTCCGGAACTCTGGAGGATGTATATGAGCCTTATCTTCTCCAGAACGGCTTTCTGAACCGTACGCCGAGAGGCAGGATGGCGTCAGCCCTTGCCTATGAGCATCTTGGGTATGATTATCCGGAAAAATAATGCCTGAATTTGCCGAAAAAAGAGGGAAATTAAAAGTTTTTTAAAAATTCCTATACATTTCAACATAATTCGAGTATAATGAAAGAGATAAATACCAAGGAGGCTTGTACGAATGGCAGTCAAGAATACGGCACAAGTAATTATCGGCGGAAAGATTATTACTCTGGGCGGCTATGAATCTGAAGAGTACTTCCAGAAAGTGGCATCATACATAAACAATAAAATTGCGGAATTAAGCGGAATGCCCGGATACAGCAGGCAGCCCATGGAATCGAAACATACTCTGCTGAGTTTAAATATTGCGGACGATTATTTTAAGGCAAAGAAACAGGCGGAGGTCTTTGAGCTGGATTTACAGCAGAAGGATCAGGAAATGTACGATTTGAAACATGAGCTGATTTCCCTTCGCATGCAGATTGAAGAGTCTCAGAAACAGGCGAAAGATGCCCTGGAGCAGAAGAGTCTTCTGGAAGGAAAAATCAAAGAACTTGAAAAAGAACTTGACGAGATACTTAAGTAAAAGGAAGGGGATTGCTTCGGTAATCCTCTTTTGATTTCTTGGATTCTGTTTTTATAGAAAAGAGAGGTAAAAGTTTGAAGAAAAAGGACATTGAACTTCTGGCGCCGGCAGGCTCTTATGAAGGGTTTGAGGCAGCCATAGGCGCGGGAGCAGACGCTGTTTATGTGGGCGGCGCATCTTTCGGCGCAAGAGCCTACGCGAAGAATTTTCAGGAAGAGGAGCTTATCCGCGCCATTGATTACGCTCACATCCATGGGAAAAAATTGTATCTTACAGTAAATACACTGTTTAAGAACCGGGAACTGACAGAACAGCTTTACGATTACCTTCTTCCCTATTATGAGGCAGGGCTGGACGCTGTGATTGTTCAGGATCTGGGAGCGCTTGCGGCTATTCGGGAGATGTTTCCGGGACTGCCTTTACATGCCAGCACCCAGATGACAGTGACAGGACCTGAGGGAATGAAGTTTTTGGAAGAGCAGGGCGTATCCCGGGTTGTGCCTGCACGTGAACTTTCTCTGGAAGAAATCCGGAGAATGCATGAGGCAAGCCCTATTGAAATTGAGACTTTTATTCACGGCGCATTGTGCTACAGCTATTCAGGGCAGTGTCTGATGAGCAGTATTTTAGGAGGAAGAAGCGGAAATCGGGGAAGATGCGCGCAGCCCTGCAGGCTTCCTTATGAAACTGCCTTGAAGGGGCAGGGATATAAGGGGAAAAAAGACCTCTGCCCTCTGAGCTTGAAAGACATTTCCACAATTGAAATTCTGCCGGAAATTCTGGCGGCAGGAGTCACTTCCCTAAAAATCGAGGGAAGGATGAAACAGCCCGCTTATACAGCAGGTGTTACCTCCATGTATCGTAAATATCTGGATCTTCTTTTTGAAAAGGGACCGGAGAATTACCGTGTGAAGGACAGTGACAGAAAGTATCTGATCGATATTTTTAACAGAGGCGGTTCCTGTAAAGGATATTACCAGATGGCGAACGGACCTGCCATGATGGCGTTTACCAATGAGAAAAAAACAGGGGACGTTACAGTTGACCTGAAAGAGATGAAACAAAAGGTTGACGGGCATCTGATGCTGTTTGCGGGAAGTCCGGCGATTCTTAAAGTATCTCTGGGAGAGGTAACGGTTACAGCGGCAGCAGGAGAAGTTCAGTTTGCCAGAAGCCAGCCTCTTGACGGAGAAAGAATCCGCCGACAGATGGAGAAGCTTGGAAATACGGCCTATGAATGGGATAAGCTGGAAATCGAGGCAGACGGAAATATTTTTGTTTCCATGAAGGAACTTAATCAGGTAAGAAGAGAAGCTTTTGCGGCGCTGGAAGAAGAAATCTTAAAGAGCATGAGACGGACAGGGGCGCATAAAAAAGAATTTTCCAAGACGCAAAAGAAGGCGAAAACCGAAAATTCACCGGCGATGTATGTTTCCTGTGAGGACAGCAAGACGGCGCTTGCGCTTATGCAGGAAGAAAATTTACAGGGAATGTATCTTTCTTTCGATTCTATGAAGGAATGTCTGGAAGAAGGTCGTTACAGAGGAATAGAGATGTATCTCACAACTCCTTATATCGTGCGGGGGGAACTTCCGGAGGGATTTCTTTCCCGGGTGCGCGAGTGGCTGGAACAGGGGATGAGCGGTTTTCTGGTACGCAGTCTGGAAGGATTTGCAGCTCTTAAAAAAGCAGGGCTTGCAGATAAATGTGTGCTGGATTATACGATGTATACCTGGAATAATGAGGCGGTAGACTTCTGGAAGGAGCAGAAGGTCTTAAGAAATACCCTGCCTCTGGAGCTCAATGAAGGAGAACTCCGCCACAGAAATAACGAAGGAAGTGAAATGCTGATCTATGGTTACCTTCCTCTGATGATTTCCGCTCAGTGTGTCCGGAAGAATCTTTACGGATGCAGCGGACAGGAGGAGTGGGTGACACTTCGTGACCGTTACGGTAAGGAATTTCGCGCTTCCTGTTACTGCAATCCATGGAAAATGGAAAATACAAGGTACACAACCCCCTGTTATAATATTATTTATAACAGCATCCCTTATGGATTGCTGAAAGAGCACAGGCAGGCAGAGGAACTTGGAATTTCTTCTGTGCGTCTTGCTTTCACGACGGAGCGTCCTGAAGATGCAGTGAAGATTTTCCGGGAGTTCCGAAGCGTGTATAAGGATGGTAAAAATCCGCCCCAACGTGATTACACGAAAGGACATTTTAAAAGAGGAGCCGAGTAAGGCATATGATTAATGTAATTGTAGAATTATCGAAATATGTGATTCTCACCCTGATGGTAGTTTATACCTTTCATTGTTTTTATATGGTGAAAAAACAGGATGAGGAGGAGAAGAATGAAGCGCTGCGCCAGCAGCTTATGCTCATCTTCTTTATGGATTTTACGGCGTTTCTGGTCATCTATCTGAAGACGAACAATTTTGATGTGATTGTTTTCTATATTGAGATGATGGCATTTTTCGCAGTAATCCAGATTTTGTACAGGCTTTTATATAAAAAAGCCTCCCTGCTTCTTCTGAACAATATGTGTATGCTTTTAAGCATTGGCTTTATCATGCTGGCGCGTCTGGATTTATCCACAGCCACAAGACAGCTTCTCATTGCGGCGGGAGGAAGCGGAATTGCCCTGATTATTCCTGTGATGATCCGTAAGATGAAATTTCTCAGAAAGCTCACATGGGTTTACGCAGGAATCGGTATTGTTCTTCTGGCGGCAGTTCTTGTACTGGCGCAGACAAGCTATGGAGCGAAGCTTTCCCTTATGGGAATTCAGCCGTCTGAGGTAATTAAGATAACCTTTGTATTTTTTATGGCTGCGATTTTAAGCGGAATGGTAACCTTTCGCAAGGTGGTTCAGGCTACGGCGATAGCAGCCCTTCACGTGGGAATTCTTGTTCTTTCCCGCGACCTGGGAAGCGCGGTGATTTTCTTTGCCGCATATCTGGTAATGATTTATGTGGCAACAAAGAAGGCGGCGTATCTGGGACTGGGACTTGCAGGCGGAAGTGTGGCTTCCGTGGTTGCCTACTATCTCTTCGGGCATGTACGTCAGAGAGTGAGCGCATGGAAAGACCCTATGGCAGTGTACCAGAATGAAGGCTACCAGATTGTGCAGTCTTTGTTTGCCATTGGAACAGGAGGATGGTTTGGCATGGGACTTTGTCAGGGTTCCCCTGAAAAAATCCCTGTAGTAAAGAATGACTTTATATTCAGCGCCATCTGCGAGGAGATGGGCGGTATTTTTGCCATCTGCCTGATTCTTGTATGTATGAGCTTTTTCCTGATGATTGTAAACATTGCCATACAGATCAAGAATCCTTTTTACAAGCTTATCGCGCTTGGTCTTGGCACAGAATACGCCTTTCAGGTGTTCCTGACCATTGGCGGAGCGACCAAGTTCATTCCGCTGACAGGTGTAACGCTTCCTCTTGTAAGCTATGGAGGAAGTTCTGTGATGAGTACCATTCTGATGCTTGCGATTATTCAGGGATTGTATATTTTAAGGGAAGACGAGGACGAGGAAATTGAAAGACATCGAAAAGAAGCGGCGAAAAGAGCTTTTGAAGCAGCAGAAGCTCGAAGAACGCGAGGCTGCTAAGCGAAAAAAAGCCCGAAACAGGGAGTATTCCTTTGTATCCTGGTTTTTTGTGCTGATTTTTGTGAGCCTGATCGGTTATGTGGTTTATTTTAATGCAGTTAAGAGCGAAGACTTTATCAACAGCCCTTACAACACGAGGCAGGATACTTTCTCAGACCGTGTTGTGAGAGGGGCTATCCAGTCGTCAGACGGACAGGTGCTGGCTCAGACAAATGTATACGAGGATGGGACAGAGGAGCGCGTATATCCTTATGAGAATATTTTTGCCCATGTAGTAGGCTATGATTCCAACGGAAAAAGCGGTCTGGAATCAGAGGCGAATTTTCAGCTTCTGACCTCCAACCAGTTCTTTCTGGATCAGATGAAGAATGAATTGCGTGGAAGCAAGAATATGGGAGATACTGTCGTTTCTACTCTGAACGCTTCCCTGCAGGCGACAGCATACAATGCGCTTGGGGACAGAAGAGGCGCAGTAGTGGCAATCGAGCCTTCTACCGGAAAAATCCTTGTGGAGGTAAGTAAGCCGGATTTTGACCCGAATACGATTGCAGAAAACTGGGACTGGCTGGTTTCTGATGAAAATAACAGCAGTCTGTTAAATCGTGCGACAAACGGCGCGTATCCTCCGGGCTCTACGTTTAAGGTAATCATGGCTCTGGACTACTTCCGCTCAAAAGGAAGCTTTGAAGGATATTCCTATCTTTGTCAGGGCAGCATTACTTTAGATGAGCATACGATTAGCTGTTATAACGGAACAGTTCACGGGCAGGAAGATTTTTATTCGGCATTTGCTTCCTCCTGTAACTGTGCATTCGCAGATATGGGTTCTAATATGGGAGCTGCATCCATGCGAAAAACTGCTGAGGAACTTCTTTTTAATAAAAAGCTACCTCTGCCTTCCTATAAGAAGAGCAGCTTTACACTGGAGAAGAATTCACCTGTACCGCTTATCATGCAGACCGCAATTGGACAGGGAAATACCCTTGTGTCTCCTATGCATATGGCTCTTATCACAAGCGCGATAGCAAACGGCGGAGTTTTGATGAAGCCATATCTTATTGATCAGGTGAAAAGCAGCGACGGAGAAGTGATAAAAACAACAGAACCGGAAGTCTACAAGAAGCTTATGACTACCAACGAAGCGAATCTTCTCGGAAAATTAATGAAAAAAGTAGTAGAGAGCGGTACAGCTTCTGCTCTGAGCGGAAGAGGTTATACAGCGGCAGGTAAGACGGGCTCTGCAGAATTTGACGAGAATGGTTCCAGTCATTCATGGTTTATCGGTTATTCAAATGTAGATAATCCGGATCTTGCAGTGGCGGTGATCGTAGAAAACGGAGGAACCGGAAGTCAGGCGGCAGTGCCGATTGCAGGGGAGATTTTTGACGCATATTACTTTAACAGTTAATAGGTGAGGATGAAACAAGCAGATTACAGTCAGACAGGGAAACTTTCTCTGTCTGAAGTTTTTTTGTATATTTTTTACAAACAATTTGTTGTTTTTGGTTGCCAGTTTTTGCAAAAAGGGGTATACTATATTTAATATGTTGCAGGCTTGGAATAATGTCTGCAGCGCACACGCATTACAGGAGGGATTGCATCATGATTGAAGCAACGAGCTGTGGCGGTGTGGTAATTCATCGGGGTAAGATTCTTACATTGTATAAGTCTTACAAGAACCGTTATGAGGGATGGGTATTGCCGAAGGGAACTGTAGAAGCGGGGGAGACGCACGAACAGACTGCGCTTCGCGAAGTGCAGGAAGAAGCCGGAGTAAAGGCGGCTATCGTGAAGTATATAGGGAAAAGCCAATATAACTTTACAGTTCCGGAAGATGTAGTGACAAAAGAGGTACACTGGTATCTGATGACGGCTGATAATTATCATAGTAGGCCCCAACGGGAAGAATTCTTTGTAGATTCCGGATATTACAAGTTCCACGAGATTTATCATCTGTTACGTTTTTCCAATGAGAAGCAGATAGTGGAACGCGCGTATCAGGAGTATCTGGAACTGAGAAGTGCCGGACTGTGGGGAAAACAGCATAAGTATTACTAAAATGTGGGCTGTGTTTATACGCAGCCCTGTTTAGATTTCAGGAAAAATGGCAATTCTAAAGTAAGGAGAGGTTATTGCTTAAATGGCAGTAGGCTGCGGGCAATAACACAGGGAAAATGGTGAGGCGCAATGGTGAAATGGCTCAAAAATTATTATACAGGCGAGGGAGTGGAGGAACCTGTCAGGATAAGAAGAAAGATTAATGCAGGGAAATTTGTGCCCGGAATCTATCTTCTGACCTTGTCCAACCATCCGGACAACCTCTGCGAGATTATCCCGGCCTTTATGCTGATGCAGAAAGGATACAGGGAAATCTGCCCGTTGATTTTCGGTATGGCGAAAGGAAAAGACGAGGCTATGGAAATGGCAGCAGAGCTGCTGGGAGAAATTTACAGGGAAACAGGCTCCTTTAAGGTAGCTGAGTATCTAAAGAACAGGTGAATGCATGTTACATATATTGTGGCTGATATTGAAAATTATATTGATTCTTCTGGGAACGCTCCTTGGACTTGTGCTTCTTCTTGTACTTCTCCTGCTTTTTTGTCCGGTGAGGTATGAGGGGCAGGGAAGCAAGGAGAGCGAATGGAAAAATGCCTGGGGATGGCTCAGAATTAGCTGGCTGTTTCGGGGAATTTCTGTTACAGCGTTCAGGAAAAATGGAGAGAACGGAGTTGGTGTAAGGATTCTGGGGATTTCCGTGAAGAAGCCTCCTGCGAAGAAATCTTCCCGAGGCGACACAGAAGAAGCTCTGGAAGAAGAGGATGCTTTTGAAGAAGAGACTGCTTTTTTGGAGGAGACTTCGGAGCCGGAGGAAATTCTGTCTGAAGGAGCTCCTGCAAAGGAGCCGGAGGAGGTTCTGTCTGAAGGAACTCCTGCAAAGGAGCCAGAGAAGAACTCTTCAGTAGAAGAGAGAATCCCGGAAGCAGAAACTGTGAACAAAAAGGGATTATTCCAACGAATTTCGGAGAAGCTATCAGAAATACGTGAGAAAATAAAAAACATCAGATTAACATTTCACAATATCCATGATAAAATAGACTGGTGGAAAAAATATATCCATCATCCGAAAGTAAAGGCGGCAATTTCCCTTGTGTGGAGCTATGCAAAGGGGCTTTTGAAGCATATTCTTCCCACGAAGGTATGGGGAAACGTAACCTTTGGATTCTCGGACCCGTCCCTTACAGGCAGGGCGCTGGGGCTTCTGGGAATGAGTTTTCCTCTCCATAAGAACTGCGTGGCTGTGACTCCGAGGTTTGACGGCGAAAATATTCTGGAGGGTGAAATTCATTTTAAAGGCAGGATTTATGGAATTGTCCTGCTGAAAGCGGCAGTTGTAATTTATTTCAATAAAAATGTGAAGTACGCCATGAAACGTGCGAAGTACGGAAAACATAAGGAGGACTAAAAAATGGCAGTAAATGAAAACAATTTCAGAGAGACAGTGAATTCTTTATTTAAGGGGATGGACAGCTTCGTATCTGCGAAGACGGTTGTTGGAGACGCCATCCATGTTGGGAACACCATCATTCTTCCTTTGGTTGATGTGTCTTTCGGCGTGGGCGCAGGCGCTTTTTCATCAGATAATAAGAATAACGGCGGCGGCGGTCTTGGCGGCAAAATGACGCCATGTGCCGTTCTTGTGATTCAGGATGGAAATACGAAGCTTGTAAATATCAAGAATCAGGATGGACTGACAAAGGTTCTGGATATGGTTCCTGACTTTGTAAGCCGGTTCACCGCAAGCAGCGGTTTCGCATCCAAGTCAGACTCCACGGTTCAGGGAGAGGCGTCTGACGCGGCTGCGGAGGCAGATTTCGCAGAATAACAGGTGTTTATCGTACCTCTTTTTGCATATAGTATATTAAGATTCTATAGCAGAGCAGGTGCGGCATGAGCAGACTGATCGGACTTATTTTATTTTTTACAGGTTTGGGAATGCTGATTGGAATGTTGATCGCAGAGCATGTCATTGCAGTGCTGGTATCAGCCATATGTCTGCTCTGCGGTTATCATTTTTTCTGCAGATAGGCAAAAAAATACCCTCGCATAGTGCGAGGGTGTTTTTAAATCTTAGATTATGCTCTTTCTACTAAACCGGATCTTAAGCAAGAAGTACATACATATGTCTTTCTAGCTCCGCCATCAGCAGTTTTAATTTTAACGGATTTCACGTTAGATTTCCACATTTTATTGGATCTTCTATGGGAATGACTCACATTGTTTCCGAAATGAGCACCTTTTTCACAAATTGCACACTTAGCCATGATAGCACCTCCTTGACGCTTTTTTTCAACAAGTTACATTTTAACAGATGAAATGTGCTTTTGCAAGTAAAAAAAGGAAAATTGTGAAAATTTATATTTCTTTTTCTTTCGAAAGAGGTTATAATAGAAACATACAGAAAAACGTGGCAAATGAAAAGGGTGTTTTATTACAGAGAGAAGGTATCCTGCAGTGTCACGTAAAGAAAACATTGGAGGTAACCATATGAATGGACGTATAGATTCCGGATTAGGCCAGATTATCATTGATTCTGATGTAATCGCAACCTACGCAGGAAGCGTTGCAGTGGAATGTTTCGGGATTATCGGAATGGCCGCAGTGAGCATGAAGGACGGGCTTGTCAAGCTTCTCCGCAAGGACAGCCTGAAACACGGTATCAGTGTGAAAGTTACGGAGGATAATAAAATCCGCCTGAATTTCCATGTAATCGTGGCATATGGCGTGAATATCAGCACCATTGCAGACAACCTTGTCAGCAATGTGAAATATAAAGTCGGAGCTTTTACAGGAATGGAGATTGAGAAAATCAATATTTATGTAGAAGGCGTACGGCCGATAGATTAGGACAGAGGAGGAACTTGTGGTGAATAAAAGAACCATAGATGCCAAGATACTTTCCAGAATGTTTCTGGCAGGAGCTAAGAATCTGGAAGCGAAGAAAGAATGGATCAATGAACTGAATGTGTTTCCTGTGCCGGACGGCGATACCGGAACCAATATGACGCTTACCATTATGGCGGCAGCATCCGAGGTAGGTTCTCTTACATCTCCGGATATGGAAACCCTTGCGAAAGCAATTTCATCAGGATCTCTTCGCGGCGCAAGAGGAAACTCCGGCGTTATCCTTTCCCAGCTTCTCCGTGGCTTTACAAAAGGGGTAAAGAGTTATAAAGAACTGGATGCTCCGGCGATTGCCGCAGCAATGGAAAAAGGCGTAGAGACTGCGTATAAGGCAGTTATGAAGCCGAAGGAAGGTACCATCCTTACTGTGGCGAAGGAAGCTGCATTAAAGGCTATGGAAGTGGCGGAAGAAGCAACAGATCTGGAAGAATTTTTCCGAATCGTATTTGACCATGCAGAGGCGACTCTGGAGAAGACGCCGGATATGCTTCCTGTATTAAAAGAAGCGGGCGTAGTTGACTCCGGCGGACAGGGACTTCTCGAAGTGCTTCGCGGCGCTATTGACGGATATATGGGCAAGGAAGTGGATTATTCCCAGTTCAGCTCCCAGACAGGAAGCACAGTAACTAAAATTTCACCTCAGGCAGAAGCAGATATCAAGTTTGGTTACTGTACGGAGTTCATTATCCTTGCAGACAAGCCGATGCCGGAAGAGGAAGAACATAAATTCAAGGAATTCCTGACATCCATTGGTGATTCTATTGTAGTGGTTGCAGACGATGAAATTGTAAAAGTTCATGTACACACCAACCACCCGGGTCAGGCGATTGAAAAAGCCCTTACTTACGGAGCTCTTTCCAGAATGAAGATTGATAATATGCGTGAAGAGCATCAGGAAAGACTGATTAAGGATGCAGAGAAGCTTGCGAAGGAAGAGGCGGCAGCACAGCCGCAGAAGGAAGTCGGCTTCATTTCCGTATCTGCAGGGAAAGGTCTTACAGAAATCTTTAAGGAATTAGGTGTGGACTACCTCATTGAGGGCGGACAGACCATGAATCCAAGTACAGAAGATATGCTTAACGCCATTGAAAGAGTAAATGCAAAGACAATTTATATCTTCCCGAATAACAAAAATATCATTATGGCTGCAAATCAGGCAAGAGATCTGACAGAGGATAAAGAAATCGTTGTAATTCCTACCAAGACGATTCCTCAGGGTGTGACAGCAATGATCAGCTTTGTTCCGGAGAAATCCAGCGAAGAAAATGCGGAAGCTATGATGCAGGCTGTTTCCAAGGTTAAGACAGGTCAGATTACTTATGCAGTGCGTGACACAAGAATTGACGACAAGGAGATCCATGAAGGCGATATCATGGGCATCGGCGATTCCGGAATGTTGGCAGTAGGAACTGACAGGATGGAGGTTGCGAAAGAGACAGTAGCTCAGATGATGGACGACGAGGCTGAGGTCATCAGTATTTATTTCGGTGCAGATGTGGAGGAAGAAGAGGCGGAAGAACTTGCGGCTGCAGTTGAAGAAGCTTATCCGGACTGCGACATAGAAGTAAATATGGGCGGACAGCCGATTTACTATTATGTGATTTCCGTAGAATAACATAAAAGAAAAGCAAAAGCGGAGGGCAACTTCCGCTTTTCTTTTTCTTGAAGAGGAGTGATATTGAGTATGAGCAGACCACTTCGCGATTTGAAAGGCGTTGGTGAAAAAACAGAAAAGCTTTTTGCGAAGCTGGGAATAACGGATGTGGAAGGACTTCTCCATTACTACCCCAGAAATTACGATGCGTATCAGGAACCTGTTGCCATAGGAAGTCTGGAAGAAAACAGTGTTTCGGCAGTGTGCGGTACTTTGATGAACGCAGTTTCCGTAAGCCCTGCCAGAAAAGTACAGGTAATCAGCGTTACTGTAGGAGACAGAACAGGCTCTCTTCCGGTAGCGTGGTTTAATATGCCCTTTCTCAGAAATGTCCTGAAAAAAGGAAGTACCCTTATTTTTCGCGGGCGGGCAGTAAAAAAGAAAGGAAAGCTTGTGATGGAGCATCCGGAAATTTTTACTCCTGCATCTTATCAGGAAGTGCTGCACAGTCTGCAGCCTATTTATGGGCTTACAGCAGGGCTGTCGAACAAGACGGTGACGAAGCTTGTTCATCAGGTTCTGGAAGAGAAAAATCTGGATCTGGAGTATCTTCCCGAAGAGTTCAGGGAGAGATTTCATCTTGCAGATTGTAATTATGCAGTGCAGACCATCCATTTTCCGCCTGATATGCAGGAGCTTCTCACTGCAAGAAAGCGCCTTGTATTCGATGAATTTCTTCTTTTTATCTTAGCTGTGCAGATGCTGAAAGAAAAGACAGAGGACGCGGAAAATGCGTTTCCCATGAAGAGGGTATGGACGACAGAAAAGATAATAGAAAGCCTGCCCTATTCGCTGACAAAGGCGCAGACGAACGTATGGCATGAAATCGAACGGGATTTGCAGGGACGCTCTCTGATGTCCCGTCTTGTTCAGGGAGATGTGGGAAGCGGCAAGACGATTCTTGCCTTTCTTGCCATGGTAATGACAGCGGAGAACGGCTATCAGGCGGCTCTTATGGTGCCCACAGAGGTTCTTGCCAGACAGCATTATCAGGCATTGACGAAGCTTCTGGAGGAGCAGGAAGCAGAGTTTTGCCGTCCGGTGCTTCTGACAGGCTCCAATACTGCGAAAGAGAAGCGGGAAATTTACGCGGAGATTGCCTCCGGAGAAGTGAATCTCATCATTGGAACCCATGCTCTTATTCAGGAAAAGGTTTCCTACAAAAATCTGGGGCTTGTGATCACAGATGAACAGCACCGTTTCGGGGTGAAGCAGAGAGAGGCGCTGACAACCATGGGAAATCCGCCGAATGTGCTGGTTATGAGCGCGACGCCCATACCAAGAACACTGGCAATCATTCTTTACGGAGACCTTGATATTTCCATTATTGATGAGCTTCCGGCGCAGAGACTTCCTATTAAAAACTGTGTTGTGGGAACATCTTACAGACCGAAGGCATATTCTTTTATGGAGCGCCAGATCAGAGAAGGACGTCAGGTCTATGTAATCTGCCCGATGGTGGAAGAAAGCGAAGGCATGGACGGAGAAAATGTTCTGGATTATACGGAGAAGCTGAGAAGTATTTTTGACAGCGACATCCGCATTGCCGCTCTTCACGGTAAAATGAAGCCCAAAGAGAAGAATCAGATCATGGAGGAATTTTCAGAGGGAAAAATCCAGATTCTTGTATCTACTACCGTGGTAGAGGTTGGTGTCAATGTGCCAAATGCAACAGTTATGATGGTGGAAAATGCAGAGCGGTTCGGGCTTGCCCAGCTCCACCAGCTTCGCGGCCGCGTTGGAAGAGGAGAGCATCAGTCCTACTGTATTTTTATGCAGGGGAATGAGGTTCAGGAGACATCGAAGCGTCTCGAAATCCTGAATAAGTCAAACGATGGATTTTATATTGCAGGGGAAGATTTAAAGCTGAGAGGTCCCGGAGATTTGTTTGGCATCCGTCAGAGCGGTCTTCTTGAATTTAAGCTGGCTGATATTTATAACGATGCGGATATCCTGAAACAGGCAAGCGAAGCGGCAGCAGAAATTCTGGGTCTGGACCTGCCTCAAAATGAAGCTCTGAAAGAAAAACTGGCTTCTTATATGGAGTATAATCTCCAGAATCTTGGACTTTAAATCTTTTTTGGCATGAAATCAGCCGAAAATTGTACTAAAGGAAGTACAAACTGTGAAAAAATGGAAAAAAATTTGCCAAAATAAAAAAAAAGTAGTATAGTACGGTGGTAACATGTTTTTTACCTTGTAAGGAGGCTGTATTATGACAACAAAAAGAGCTGCAAAAAAAACAGAAGCGGCTGCTAAAGCAGTTAAAAGCGCATCTGTAAAAGCTGCAGAAACTGTAAAGGAAGCTGTTGAAACTGTAAAAGAAACTGTTGAGGCAGTAAAAGCAGAACCAGTAAAAGAAACTGCAAAGAAACCGGCTACAAGAAGAACAACAAAGAAAGCTGCTGAAAAAACTGTAAATACAGAAGTATTCGTTCAGTTCAGCGGTAAAGAAGTATATGCGAAAGACGTTGTAGAGACTGTAAAGAAATTATGGACTGAAGAGATGGGCAAAAAAGCAGAAGAACTCAATGACTTGAAAGTATATATTAAACCGGAAGAAAACCGTGCATACTATGTAATCAACGGTGACGTTACAGGCTGCATTGAATTATAATTTTAATGATTGCCGAAACATAAAAGAAGCTCAGACCGCAGGAAATACTGTCGGCTGAGCTTCTTTTTGTATATAAATACTACTGTTTTATCAGCACTGCGCTTCCATGCAGGTCAGACAGGGGAAGCGCCATGAGACTGTTTTCTTCACAGAAACGCCGTACTGCCCTGCCCACTCCCGGAAACTGGGTACTGTTATAATCATGGATCAGGATAACGCCGCCTTTCGATATACGGGGCCAGAAAGCGTGAAGTCCCTGCCAGACAGGCTCATATAAATCAGGGTCAAGGCTGACAAAGGCAAAGAAGGGCAAGGTCTGCGGCAGAGATTCTGGGAAATGTCCGGGGCAGAAGACAGCGCATTCAGGATGGGGTAGAATGCTTCTTACCTCTTCCATGGAAGTGTCCCGGAAATCCTTCTGAAATCTGTTTCGAAATCCTGTCTGCTTTTCCTCAATTTCCAGATCAGAAGAGTGAAAACCTTCGAAGGTGTCAAATAGATAAAGCTCCCTGTCAGGGAAAAGCCGATTGATTTCTGCACAAAATTCGCCTTTGTATACGCCCAGTTCTGCTACAGCTCCCGGAATCCGGCGTTGGGTAATCTCCTCTGCCAGAAGCCGAAGATGAGAAAGCCTCAGATCAACCCTCTGACGAAGAGGTTTAAGAAACTGTATTTCTCCATGGAAGCCAAGCTCTTTTAACTGATTGCTGACAGACAGAGCAGCGTCCTGATTCAGAAGAGCGATCCAGATAAGATCAGGTGCAAGAGAGGGGATTTCCCCAGGGGGTATAACGGGGATTCCCTGAATGAAGCTGCCCCACAGGGCAGGATTGTTGTCTGCATATGCCAAAATCTGATGGCAGGCAGGAATCCAGTTTTTTACCATCTGCCCGCCCTGTCCGCAGCCGAATAATACAATTTTCATAAGCTTCCTCCAAAGTCATGTAAAAAAATCAATTGAGTAAAAATTTCTAATTATTCTCAAAATAGAATAATACTTTCTGGAAAGTCTGGTTGACCATTTCAACAAAATAAACTATAATGTATTCATCAAAGAAAAAATTATTGTGCGTTTTGACGGTGAGAGCCGCAGGGGTCTTCATCCGGTCCGTGACCGGTCAGGTCCCGAAGCTGCCGCATACCTGTGTCTGACACAAATACGATTTCGCTTGGTTTCCCATTGATATCTTCGCCAAGGAGGCGGAGGAAATTGGCGTTTTCGTAAAACTCTAAGGGGAGTTCGCGGACAAAGGTTTCGCCGGTTTTTTCGTCTTTTACATGTAACGTGACGGTGTTTGCATGTATCTCCTGTAAGTTCATAATTGTTTCCTTCCTATGTTTAAAAATATTTGCGTACATTTATCCCGCATAACTACATTTTATCAGAAAATATAAGATTTGAACAGTGAAAAAACAAACAGGAAAATATTATCCAGATAAAAGGAGGATGAACTATGCTTAAGAAACCACTTATTATCAACGGAGTAGAGCGCACCGTGATCGTGGACGGATCAGAATCTCTTGCAAGTGTGCTCAGAGAGAGACTTCTTCTTACCGGATGTAAAATTGGCTGCGGAGAGGGACATTGCGGAGCATGTAACATTATCATGGACGGAAAAGTTACACGTTCCTGTATCGTAAAAATGTCTAAAGTTCCGGATTATGCTAAGATTGAGACAATCGAAGGAATCGGAACAGTAAACGACCTTCATCCTTTGCAGGCTGCCTGGGTTGCACATGGATGCGCGCAGTGCGGTTTCTGCTCACCGGGCTTTATTATGAGCGCGAAAGGGCTTCTTGACCAGAATCCATCACCTACAAGAGAAGAGGTGCGCGACTGGTTTAACAAGAACAGAAACCTTTGCCGCTGTACAGGTTATAAACCTCTGATCGACGCGGTTATGGATGCAGCCAAAGTTATGCGCGGTGAAATGACGAAAGAAGACCTGATGTTTGTTCCGACAGACAATAAGATTCTCGGAACCTCCTATGCAAGACCTTCCGGCGCAGCCAAGGTTACGGGACGCTGGAACTTCGGTGCGGACGAAATCCTGAATATGCCGGAAAACACCCTTCAGATTGCTCTGGTTCAGGCAGAGGTATCCCATGCTCTTATTAAGGGAATCGACACCTCCGCAGCAGAGAAAATGCCGGGTGTAGAAAGAATCATTACTTATAAAGACGTACCTGGAAAGAACCGTATCACAGGTCTTATCACATTCCCGAACAATAAGGGAGACGGATGGGACCGCCCAATCCTCTGCGATGAAAAAGTATTCCAGTTCGGTGATGCGATCGCTATGGTATGTGCTGATACCGTTGCCCATGCAAAAGCAGCTGCGAAAGAGGTTAAAGTAGACCTTGAGGTTCTTCCTGCATATATGTCGGCTCCGGAAGCAATGGCGCCGGATGCAATTGAAATTCATCCGGGAACACCGAACGTATATTATGAGACAAACTGTATCAAGGGCGAAGATACGGCTCCGATTATGGAGAGCGCTCCGAATGTAGTTGAAATTGACGCTTACTGTTCCCGCCAGCCGCATCTTCCTATTGAGCCGGATGTTGCATATGCATATTTCGACGATGAAGACCGTCTGACCATACACTCCAAATCCATCGGAATCCATCTGCACCATGCAATGATCTGTGCAGGTATCGGCATTGAGCCGGAGAAGCTTCGTCTTGTTCAGCTTCACTGCGGCGGAACCTTTGGATATAAATTCTCTCCTACTATCGAAGCGCTGATCGGTGTTGCAGCTCTTGTAACGAAACGTCCGGTAGCCCTGAATTTCGATATGTACCAGATGATTACCTATACAGGAAAGAGAAGTCCGGGCTTCATGCACATTAAGCTTGCAGCAGATGAGAAAGGTAAGATTCTTGCTCTGGAAGGCGACAACTATATTGACCATGGTCCATATTCAGAGTTTGGCGATCTTCTTACCATGCGTCTCAGCCAGTTCGTAGGAGCAGGCGTGGACATCCCGAATATCCGCAACAAATCTCAGACAGTATGTACCAACCATGCATACGGCGCAGCTTTCCGTGGATATGGAGCTCCGCAGTCCTTCATGGGCGGCGATATTGCAATGGATGTAATGGCTGCGAAGATGGGAATTGACCCGTTTGAATTCCGTGCCATGAACTGCTACAAAGAGTCAGAAGGCTCTACAACACCGAACGGATGTAAACCGGACGTATACTGTCTGGAAGACCTGTTTGATCTGGCGCGTCCTTACTATCACAAGAATCAGGCTTATGCAGAAGAATTAAATGCCACAAAGAGCGAGGACGGCAAATATAAATACGGCGTCGGCGTATCCCTTGGTATCTACGGCTGCGGTCTTGACGGCGTAGACTCCTCAGAAGCATGGGCAGAACTCAATGCAGACGGAACTGTTACCATCTATAATTCATGGGAAGATCATGGACAGGGCGCAGATATCGGAACTCTTACTCATGCTCACGAAACCCTTCGTCAGGCAGGATTTACACCGGATCAGATCAAGCTTGTAATGAACGATACAGGGCTTACCCCGAACTCCGGTCCTGCAGGCGGTTCCCGTTCCAATGTCATGTCCGGAAATGCCACAAGAGTTGCAGCAGAAATGCTTGTAAATGCAATGAGAAAAGAAGACGGAACCTATCGTACATATCAGGAAATGGTAGACGAGAAGCTTCCGCTGAAATATGAAGGCAAATGGGTAGCAACAGCCTGTACAGACTGTGACCTTGAAACTGCGCAGGGAAATCCGTTCTCTGTTTATATGTACTGTATCAGCCTTCCGGTTGTACGGGTAGAAATGGCTACAGGTAAGGTTAAGGTAGTGAAATTTACAATGGTATCCGACTTCGGTACAATTATCAACAAGATTGTTGTTGACGGTCAGGTAATGGGTGCAATTGCACAGGGTATCGGACTTGCGCTTTCCGAAGATTTCGAGGATATTAAGAAACATACGACTCTGCAGAAATGCGGTATCCCGTATCCGAAGGATGTTCCGGATGATATTGAACTGGTATATCAGGAGAATCATCCGCGTCCACTTGGACCATACGGCGCAGCAGGCTGCGGCGAGGGACCTCTTGCAGCTCCGCATCCGGCAATTCTGAATGCTATTTACAATGCGACAGGAGCACGTATTACAAAGATTCCGGCAAGACCGGAGGTTGTAAAAGCAGCAATCGACGCATTATAAGAGAAGGCAGGAAGAGGGCAAACACTGTTTTGCCCTTTTCTTTTCCAGATGATTATTCTCAAAAAAGATAATGGAGAACAGGTATATGGAAAAAAAAGAACATGCATTTATCGGAAAACATTATCTGATGAAACAGGCTTTCGGGCAGGAGGAGCTGCATGAGAGAGAGGCTGTCTGTACAAGAGGAGAAGCGCCTTCATGTAAAGCAGCCTGCCCCCTTCATGTGGATATGCGTCTTGTGTGCGATTACCTCGCAAAGGGAAATTTCGCAAAGGCTGCGGGAACTATCCGGATGGTAACTCCTTTCCTTCATCTGCTGGCAGAAAACTGCAGCGGAGGATGCAGACAGAAATGTACTCTTGGGAAGCTGGGAGATTCTGTGCAGCTTCCGGCTCTTGTCAAAGCATGTGCCCTGTATGGAGGAAGCGGAGCCATGAACCGCTTTATGATTCCCAATAAAAAGAAAAAAACAGCAGTGCTGGGGAACGGTCTGTATGCGCTTGCCTGCTGCTGGGAGCTTGGTAAGAGAGGATACGATGTCCTTTGGTATACATCAAGGGAAAGCGCTCAGGAGATACTTCTGGAGTGGAAGCTTACCGGAGAGGAAGCAAAAGCAGACCTTACTGCATTTACAGGGCTTAGAATCGAGAGGAAAAAGACAGAAATTTTTAATTGGGAAACAGTGGAAAAGGCAGCGGCAGAAACAGAAGCAGTCTGCGTGACTCCGGGAATCAGCGGATTGGAAATAGAAGAAAGCCCCGGAGATAATATTTTTGTGGGCAAGGATTTTGAGGAGGCAGAATGGATTCTTGCCGGAGCGAAGCGCCTTTCCCTTCGGGCAGACCATTTTATGCAGGGAGTTTTATCAGAAGAGGATATTCCCAAAGAAGAGGTATATGAAAGTCGTTTATATGTGACAATGGATGGCGTAACCGGTTCAAAAACCCGGATTTTTTCAGAAAATATATCCAGAGAAGCTGCCATTGAGGAGGCGGGCAGATGCATCCGGTGTCAGTGTCTGGAGTGTGTGAAGAACTGTGTTTATCTGCAGCATTTCAAAAAGAATCCTCAGAGCGCAATTCGTGAGATTTATAACAATCTGTCGATTGTCATGGGAAATCATACGGCAAACGGTATGATTAACAGTTGCGATCTCTGCGGACAGTGTAAGGAAGCCTGTCCCAACGGCTTTGACTATTCGGATGTCTGCAGGATAGCAAGACATACTATGGTTGAAACGAAAAAAATGCCTCCGTCCACCTATGAATTTGCGCTTCTTGATCAGGAATTTTCAAATGGAGAAGGATTTCTGGTCAGACCTCAGCCGGGATATGATACGTGCAGATATCTCTTTTTTCCGGGATGTCAGGCGACAGCAGTTTCTCCGGAAACAGTTGAAAAAGCGTATCTTGACCTGTGCGGCAGGCTGGAGGGAGGAGTTGCCCTGATGCTTGGCTGCTGCGGCGCGATTTCCTCATGGGCTGCCAGAGAGGATTTATTAAAAGAAGCAATGGAGCAGTTTCTGGAACACTGGCAGAAGCTTGGCAGACCGGAGGTAATCTGCGCCTGCCCTACCTGCAAAAAGAATTTCGACGAACATCTGGGCATAAAAACAGAGGGAATCTGGAAAATACTTCTGGAAAAAGGACTAAAGCCCGTGGATGCCCCGGGGATTGTTGCTGTTCAGGATGCCTGCGGCGCAAGAGGAGACAGGGAGACGCAGGAACAGATTCGCGCTTTTATACATGCTCTTGGCTGTGAAACAGAAGAAATGGAATTGAATAAAGATATGGCTCCCTGCTGTGGTTTCGGCGGATTGATGAAATATGCCAACAAGGAGGTTTCTCATAAGAAGGCACAGTTTGCAGCTGGAAGGACGAAGAGAAGAATCCTGACCTACTGCATGGCGTGCAGAGACCAGCTTCTTCGGGAAGGAGCAGACACCTGCCATATTCTTGAACTTGCCTATGGCATTTGTCCGAAAGAAGTTCCGGATATTTCCAAAAGAAGATGGAACAGGCTGAATCTTTCCCTGAAATTGCGAAAAGAAATCTGGAAGGAAGATGTGGAAATGAACGAAGAATTTCCTGTTTCCTATGCGCAGGAGATACCGGCGCTTATGGAAGAGCGGATGATTTTAAAAACAGATATTGAAGCAGTATTGAAGGCATATGAGGAGACAGGAAACGCAGTATATGACGAAGAGGCAAATCTGCTGATTACCTGTCACAGAATGGGGAATGTCACGTTCTGGGTGAAATTCCGAAAGGAAGAATCCGGTTATCTTGTTCTTGGCGCCTACAGCCACAGGATGACGGTAGAATAGGAGGGACAGATGGCGGAAAAAAAGTATTATACCATAGATCCGATGGGAAAGCTGACCTGCTCCAAATGTAAGGTTCCCCTTATAAAAGGAAGGGCTTCCTTTGGGTATTTGGGAAATGCGTTTCCTGTAGAGCTTCCGGTGTGCCCCAAATGCGGATTTATCTATGTGCCGGAAGAGCTTGCGCTTGGAAAGGTACTGACTGTGGAACGCAGTCTGGAGGACAAATGACAGACAAGAGAAAAACCATGATAGATGCCCATCCCGGAGGAATCTCTCTGACGGAAAGACTGCTTTCTTTGAGGGGAAAGGATATCAAAGGAAAGTGCAGAAAGCTTCTTGACCTGGGAGCAGGCAAAGGAGAGAGCGTAGAATTTCTTCGAAATGCGGGCTGGGATGCCCGGGGAATCGACCTTGTCTGTCCAAAGAATTCTGAAACAGTAAAAGAGATGGATATGAGGAACCTGAAATATGAAACATCATCTTTTGATATCTGCCTTGCAGAGTGCAGCCTTTCCGGATGCGGAGACGGCGCCGGAGCTCTTAAAGAAGCGTATCGGGTTTTAAGGCAGGGAGGTATGCTTCTCGTGTCCGACGTATATTTCCAAAAAGAAGAAGCGCCGGCGCTTTCTATGGGTGGTTCTCTTACAAAGGAACGCTGGTTTTTGGAATTTTTGCAGGCAGGATTTGAAATATGCTGCTGGGAGGACGAAACACCTCTCTGGAGAGAATTTTTTCTGGAAAGTCTGTGGAATGGAAATGCAGATGAAACCTGTGTGGAAATGTTCAGAGAGTACGGGAAAGCGAAATGCGGTTATTTTCTGGCTGTTTTGAAAAAAGGAGGAGTACATGGACTTATTTGACAGAATGCTGGAATTATCGGCGCAGGGGTATTACTGCGCTCAGATACTGATGATTCTTGCTCTTGAGATGGAAGGGAAAGAAAATTCTGACCTTATCCGGGCTGTAAGCGGATTAAACGGCGGTCTTGGCTTTAGCGGTCAGCTTTGCGGAGCCTTGACAGGGGGCTGCTGCCTTCTGGGGTATTTTACCGGAAAAGGAGAAGACGAAGAAATTGAGGATCCGGACAGCAGCCAGATGATAAAAGAACTTGTGAGCTGGTTTGAAGAAAATATTGGAAGTGCTTACGGCGGCTGCCGGTGCGATGAAATACTGGAAGGGAATCCTGCCAATAAAATGCAGAGATGTCCTGAAGTTGTGGAAGGGGTATTTACGAAATGTCTGGAATTACTGCAGGAGAAAAATCTTCCGGGATAGAGCTTAGAGGACTGATTGCGGCAGCAGGGAACTCCAGCAGGATGGGGGATTTCAAGCCGCTTATGGAAATCAATGGCTTTCCTATGATTACAATGACGGTTCAGAGTATGAGAAATGCCGGAATCAGGGAAATTACAGTAGTAATCGGGAGAAATGCGAATGAAATGAGGGAAATATTGACCCCTCTGGGCGTTCATCTGGTGGAAAATCCCGATTACCGGAAAACAGATATGCTTCATTCCGTTCAGCTTGGGCTGAAAACCATGACAGAGGCAGAGGGAATCTGCTTTCTGCCCGGAGATATGCCCCTGATTTCCCCTCTTGTTCTGAAAAAAATAAAAGACAGGATTTTGGGAATGAAAAAATCTTCTCAGGTTCTGATTCCCATGCTTGGAGAAAAACAGGCGCATCCTCCGGTGTTTTTTCCCGGTGCATACACCCCGATTCTTACATGGAAAGGGGAAGGAGGAATGCGCAGAGTATTTGAACTTCTGGAGCGGGAATATGTGTCTCTTGATGATCCGGGGATTCTTATGGATGCAGATGTACAGGCAGATATTGCGTCAATGAGGAAACATGCAAAGGCGACACGGGGGATTTCCGGGAAGCTTTGCGCGGAGCTTTACAGGGAAATGTATCTTCCGGAGAATATCAGGAGACATTGTATTGCAGTAGGGAATCTGGCAGGAGAGATGGCAGAGCGGCTGATTGAAAACGGAGCCTGTCTTGATGTGGAGCTTTGCAGGAGCGGAGGCTATGTTCACGACATTTGCAGACTTTTGCCCTGCCATGAAAAAAGGGCAGGAGAGTTTCTGATACAGAAAGGGTATCTGGCTCTGGCTGAAATCGCAAAAGCCCACGGAGGGTTCACAGAAATGCCCCGGAGCATCTGTCAGGAAAGGGTAATCGTATGTCTGGCTGACAAACTGGTGCAGGAGACGAAACGGGTTACTCTTTGGCAAAGGTATCAGAAAGCGTTTCGAAATCCGGTGGTGAAGCCGTCAATCAAAAAAAGCTACGACATTTGCTGCCGTCTGATAAAGGAGTATGAAGAGAGGACAGGTGAGAAACTTTATGCAGCCGATTTATCTGAATAACGCGGCGACCTCCTGGCCCAAACCGGAGGAGGTAGGCCGCGCAATGGAAAAAGCCCTGCGAAGCCTTCCCGGAAGCGGAAACAGGGGAGGAATCAAAAGCTTTGATGTGTTTGAGCAGGTTCGCAGGGAGCTGGCAAGGGTTTTGGGAGTCAGCGCTTATGAGCAGATTGCTCTGGGCTGCAGCGCAACGTGGGGACTGAATCAGGGGATTTTTGGTTATCCGCTGGAAAGAGGAGACTGTGTGCTGACTACAAGAGCAGAACATAACAGTGTGCTGCGTCCTCTGCACGCGCTGAAGAAAAAAGGAATCCGCGTCATTTCTCTTCCTGTAGGGGAGGATGGAAGAGTAAGTGCAGAAAGCTGGGAGAAAGCGCACAAAACATACTGTCCGAAGCTCTCTATCCTTACTCATGGCTCCAATGTGACAGGAGCCGTCCATGACGGGGAGAGATTTGCGCGGATAACCGGAGAAAACGGAAGCGAGCTTCTTCTCGATGTTTCCCAGACAGCAGGCTATATCCCTCTTGAACTGGAGAAATGGGGCGTTGCAATGGCTGTTTTTGCAGGACACAAATATCTTCTGGGTCCTCAGGGGACAGGGGGGATTTATGTGAGAAAAGATATCCGCCTTTCCCCGCATATGGTGGGAGGTACCGGCGTACTCAGTGACCTGAAAGATATGCCGGAGCAGATGCCCCTTCATCTGGAAGCAGGGACAGGGAACGAACCTTCTTATTACGGGCTTCTGGCTGCGCTTTTGTGGAGCAGGGAGCATCCGCTGGATAAAGAAAGAACAGATTTTCTGGCGGAAAGCTGCAGGAAAAGGCTGGAGGCGCTGGGCTGTGAGGTGATATGTCCGAAAGGGGAATGTACGCCTGTAGTGTCTTTTACAGTACCCGGATATACGCCTCAGGAGACAGGGGATATCCTGAGCGGTTCCTATGATATTATCTGTCGTGTGGGACTTCACTGTGCTCCGGATATTCTGGAGGATATCCGAAAACCCCAGGGCAGCGTTCGGCTCAGTTTTTCCAGATTTTCCACAGAGGAGGAGCTGGACATAGTGCTGGAAGCAGTAGAAGCCATGAGAGAAAGTCTTTGAGGGCGAAAATATGGAATTCAGATGTCAGAAAACGGAAAATTGCTTTGCGTCGGCGAGAACCTTTGAATACGAGCTTCCGATTACAGGAAAGGAACTGACAGGATTTCTGGAAGGATGGGAGATAAAAGAGAATCATAAATTCCGAAGACCTGTTTTTTCTGCAAAAAAAGGAGAGCTGGAGATAAAGGGAATCCTTGCCGCGCATATTATAAAAATCAATTATACACAAGAAAACTGGAAAACAGAAAAGGGGGAACTGGAAGCATGGATGCACAGGCTGTAAAAACTGTCATAGGAGAGACAAAAAGTGTCTGCCCAGAATGTCTGAAGGTGATTTCTGCAAGAAAAGTAGATACAGGAAAAGGGATTTATCTGGAAAAAAGATGTGAAGAACATGGGGAGTTTCGCACTCTTATCTGGGAAGGCAGCAGGGAAAGTTATGAAAAATGGGGAGCGGATATTCAGCCTGCAGACCGGATATTATCTGCAAAGCCTGTAAAAGACGGATGCCCTTATGACTGCGGGCTCTGTCAGGCTCATGAAAGGAAAGGGTGTTGCGTGCTTCTGGAATTGACGAACAGATGTAATCTCCACTGTCCTGTCTGCTTCGCGGATGCCGGAGAAGGAAAGGGCAGCGATACGCCGCTTGCAAAGATTGAAGAGCAGATGGATTATCTTATGAGTCACGGAGGTCCGTTTAACATTCAGCTTTCGGGAGGGGAACCTACAGTAAGGGATGACCTGCCTGAAATCATTCAGATGGGAAAAGAAAAGGGATTTACATTTTTTCAATTAAATACAAACGGACTTAGGCTGGCAGAGGAAGAAGGGTACGCTGCGAAATTAAAAAAGGCGGGGCTTTCCTGTGTATTCCTTCAGTTCGACGGTCTAAATGACGAGGTATATAAAATTTTAAGAGGAAGACCTCTTTTGGAGATAAAAAGAAAGGCAATAAAGGCATGTGAAGAGGCGGGACTTGGCGTGATTCTGGTACCTGTGCTCACACCGGGGATAAATGAAGATCAGGTGGGAAGTATACTGAAATTTGCCATCAGCCATATGCCTGCTGTAAGAGGGGTACACTTTCAGCCTGTGAGCTATTTCGGAAGGTGTATGGAGGCGCAGGGAAGCTACCGTATTACCATTCCGAAGCTTTTGAAGCTTATGGAGGAACAGACGGAGGGAATGATGGCTTCGGAGCACTTCACCGGAGGAAATGCCACGAACCCTTATTGCACGTTACAGGCGAATTATCTGCGTCAGCCTGACGGCCATATGCAGCCTATGATTCACGGTACAGCCAGAGCTTATGCGACCTCAGAGCAGGCGCGTAAATTTGTGGAAAGTCAGTGGCAGGGCGCGACAGGGGGCGGTACGGAAGAAGGCTGTTGCTGCTGTGCAGAGCCGGAGAAGGAAGCGGAAGAAAGTTGTTGCTGCTGTGGCGAGAGCACAGCTCAGATGCAGCTCGATACTTCGTCTCTGGACGAGTTTCTGGCGAATCTTCACAATAATACCTTTGCCGTGTCGGGGATGCTTTTTCAGGATGTCTGGAATATAGACCTTGAGAGGCTGAAACGGTGTTATATTCTGGAGACAGACAGCCGATACGGAATGGTTCCGTTCTGTGCTTATAATCTTACCGGAAAGGATGGGAAATCAATATACAGATGAAACCTGTGAAGCTGGAACAGTGGATGAAAGAAGCAGAAAGAATGGAAAATCTGAACAGAGAAACCATTCGCAGTATGCAGCTTAAAAAGCTCAATCGCCTTTTGAAACGGGAGAAGGAAAGGGGAGGCTTTTATAAAAATCTTCCGGAAAGAATAGAAAATCTGGAAGAATTCAGAAATATTCCTTTCACAACGCAGGAGGAGCTTCTGGAGAAAGGGTCGTCCTTTGTCCTTGTCAGCCAGTCGCAAATTGAGCGTGTGAGGACTCAGGAAACCTCCGGGACAATGGGAAGAGCGAAGCGTATTTATTATTCGGCAAAGGATAATGAGCGCACAGTTACTTTTTTTCAGGCAGGGCTATCGGAGCTTGTCCGCCCCGGCGAAAAAACTCTGATCTGTATGCCTTTTTCCGGAGGCTGGGGGCTGGGGGAGCTGATTGCAGAGGCAATCAGACGAATCGGCGCATTACCGCTGGCAGGAGGAGTGGGCAGAACCTATGGAGAGATTCTTGAAATTCTTCGCAGGGAGCAGCCGGAAACCTTTGTGGGAATGCCGGTACCTCTTCTTTCTCTTCTTAGGATGGAGGAAACATGCAGTATAAAGCGCGCCCTGATAAGCGCGGATTTTTGTCCGGATACCGTATGCAGGGAGATAGAAAAACTGCTTGGAACCCGGCTTTATCCTCATTACGGCTCCAGAGAAATCGGTCTTGGAGGCGCAGTGACCTGTCAGGCGTTTGAGGGAATGCATATCAGGGAAAATGATATTTATCCAGAGATTATAGATAAAGAAGGGAAGGTACTCCCTGACGGGGAATGGGGAGAACTGGTTATCACGACTATGGAAGCGGAGGCTATGCCCCTGATTCGTTACCGCACGGGGGACAGGACAAGGATTTTCAGGGAATCCTGTCCCTGCGGAAGCAGTATCGCCAGAATTGACCGGCTGACAAGAATGGGGAAAGAAAACCCTATGGAGGAGTTGGATGAATTGATTTTCAGAGAAAAAAATGTCATTGATTATCGGGCAGCTTTGAAAAACGGGGAAATTCATATCACCGGTTATAAAAAAGGAGAAGTAGAGGCTGCAAAGCTTCCCAAAAAAGTTCAGGAACATCCCCTTTGTTTTGAATGGACAGAGGTAAAGGAGACGTTTATGCCCTGTTATCCGGCGAAAAGAAGATTGCTGACGGGGGAAGAATTATGACAAAGATGCATTGTATTACAAGAATCAATATACAGGGAGCGGATACATCTGCCAAGGTATGTTTTGGGAAAGGAGTAGCGCAGCTTCTGAAAGGAATTCAGAAGCACCATTCTCTGAATCTTGCCACAAAGGAAATGGGTATGGCATACAGCAAGGCGTGGACGATTCTCAGGAGTGCAGAGGAGGCGCTGGGTATTCAGCTTCTCTACCGTATGGGAGGAAACGGTTCTGTGCTTACGAAGGAGGGAGAGGAGCTTCTGGAAGTATATGAGGAAGCAGAAAAAGCGGCGCAGAAAGCAGCGGTGGAAGTTTTGCGAAAGCATTACGGAAAGGAGATTTTTTGAATAAAATCCGGCGGGCGTTAGAGGGGGATGAAACTGTTCTTGTCACAGATTTTGATAAAACACTGACGCTGTCTGGAAGCTCATTAAACAGCGTTGGGCATATTCTGGGGAAAGAAGGCGGATTTTCTGCCGAAAGGAACAGGCTGTTTGAAAAATACGGCTGGTGTAAAGAAGCGCCAAAGGAGCGCGCTTCAGAGGCTTATGAAGCTGCAGAAAAATGGTGGAAGGCGCAAATGGAGCTTTTTCTTATTTGGGATGTACAGGAAGAAGCTCTGAAAAAAACTGCAGAGAGTCTTCCTCCGAGGAAAGAATTAATTTTTTTGTTAAAAAACTGCGAAAAAAACAAAAAATTTGTATGGATTGTGTCCTCTGGACTGGAAAATGTGATACAATACTGGTTAGAGTATCACAAGATTTCACAGGAAAGGATCAGGATTCTGGCAAACCGCCTGATTTATGAGGACGGACATCCGAAAGGATATGGAAAGCTGGTCACAGACTGGAACAAAAAAGAAAGATTCCAAGCAGTCTGGAAAGAACAGGGAGCAAAAGGTTTTCCCGTATTTCTGGGAGACAGGCAGGGGGATTTGGATTTATGGAGTCCCGGTATCAGTTTCCTGATTAAGGACTGCGAAGGAGAAACAGAATACAAGGAGGCAGCAAAAATGAAATTGATCAAGACAACAGAGGCAGCAGGACAGGTACTTTGTCACGACATTACACAGATCATCAGGGGAGTGACAAAGGATGCGCGCTTCCGCAAGGGACATATCGTGACGGAGGAAGACATTCCCGTATTGTTAAGTCTTGGAAAGGATCATTTATATGTATGGGAAAAAGATGATTCCATGTATCACGAAAACGAGGCAGCAGAGATTTTGTGCAAAGTCTGTATCAACGACAACATGGAGCCTTCTGAGGTAAAAGAGGGAAAAATCGAACTGAAGGCAGGATGCGACGGTCTGTTCCGTGTGGATGTGGAGCGTCTTGCAGAGGTGAATGAGATAGATGAGGTGATGATTGCCACAAGGCATACCAATACGCCGGTAAAGGCGGGAGACAAGCTTCTGGGAACAAGGGTGATTCCTCTTGTGATAAAAAAAGAAAAGATGGAGCTGGTGAAAAAGGCTGCAGGAGACACTCCGCTTTGTGAGCTCCTTCCTTACCGTAAATTAAAGGCAGGAATCATTACAACAGGAAACGAAGTATTTTATGGAAGAATTCAGGATACCTTTACTCCGGTGGTTGTAGAGAAGCTGAAGCTTTACGGGATTGAAACAGCAGAGCATGTGATACTGGGAGATGATAAGGAAAAAATCACAGAGGCAATCCTTGCTCTTAAAGAAAAAGGCTGTGATATCATTGTAACTACAGGCGGTATGAGCGTGGATCCTGACGACCAGACTCCGGGCGCGATCAAGGCTACCGGGGCAAACGTGATATCCTATGGAGCGCCTGTTCTTCCGGGAGCTATGTTCTGTCTGGCATATTTTGAGGATGGAACTGTCGTTATGGGACTTCCCGGCTGTGTGATGTATGCAAGCTCTACGATTTTTGATCTGGTACTTCCCCGTGTGGCGGCAGGCGTACCTGTGACAAGAAAGGATATCGCCCATATGGGACATGGAGGTCTTTGTCTTGGATGTAAGACCTGTCATTATCCGGCATGCAGCTTCGGGAAAGGAGTATGACTATGAGTATATTTCAGCAAATTAGAAACTGCCGGGGAAAAAAGGCAGTGACCGCAGCTTTGCTCGACGGTGAAACAGCAGGAGAAAAGCTTCTTCTGGCAGACGGAGAACTTGTGTGGTCGTCAGGCGAGGGATTTTTATACAGTCATCTGGACAGTCTGAAAGAGGCTTCTGAAACAGGAGTTCAGGAAATAGACGGGAAACAGGTTTATTTCGATTGTGTTTCTTCTCAGAAAAAATTGGTTATCTGCGGGGCAGGCCATGTATCCATGCCGATTATCGCGTTGGGTAAAATGCTGGGATTTCGTGTTACAGTTCTTGAAGACCGCCCGTCTTTTGCAGACAATGCCAGAAGAGCAGGGGCAGATGAAGTAATCTGCGAAAATTTTGTGGATGGCCTTTCTCATGCAGAAGGCGGAACAGATTCTTATTTTGTAGTTGTGACAAGAGGGCACAGATACGATGAAATCTGTCTGGGAGAAATTCTGAAGAAGAAATATGCTTATGTGGGAATGATGGGCAGCCGTGCAAGGTCCGCCATTGTAAAGAGAAATCTTGTGGAGCTTGGTTTTCCGAAGGAACAGGTAGAGGCAGTACATACCCCCATTGGACTTGATATTTCGGCAGAATCGCCGGAAGAGATTGCAGTCTCCATTATGGGAGAAATTATAGCTCACAAAAACAGCAGAAAACGCAGCTTCGGCTATCCGGATGAATTTCTGGACGAAGTTCTCAAGCTGGAAGAAGAGGGGACAGACGCAGTTCTCTGTACGATTGTCAGACGAAGAGGGTCTGCGCCCCGTGAAGTGGGTACTAAGATGATCGTCCGCACAGACGGACAGATGATTGGAACTATCGGCGGAGGCTGTATGGAGGCAGCCGTTCGCACCAGGGCTCTTCATATGCTCAGAAGCGGAGAAACACACCCCCAGATCTGCAATGTAAACATGACCGCAGCAGACGCGGAAGATGAAGGAATGGTATGCGGCGGAAATATTGATGTGTGGCTTGAGGTGCTGAGATAATAATTTTATAATCCTAAGAAAAATACAGGCAGGTGATTTCACCTGCCTGCTTGCTTTTAGTTTTCAGCCATATAATAGGTACAATACCCTTTTTCGGTAATCTCAGCCATCTGCTCTACTTCATCTGTCCGGATTTCAGAGGTCAGGACGGGAGAGCCGTCCCACTGAACACAGGTGCCGCAACTGCTGCTCAAATCTCTGGGGACCGGCATGATTCTGGCTGTATAGCCTTTTGCGTCACACAGTTTTTTGAAGCGGATGGCTCCGTAATGAGAATAGAAAGTTGCTATGTATTTCATTTTTTGAATACCAGCTTATATTCGCCGTTTGTCTCTGTCACAGTGGCTTCATAGCCCTGACTTTTGGCATAGCGGCTGGTATTTTCTTTTGCTGCGTGATTGTCAACCAACATTTCATAACGCGCTTCTTTGGATGCCATAGCCTTGCGCAGCAGAATCACTGGTTCCGGACAGGAAAGTCCTCTTGCATCTATGAGACTCATATGGAAATCCTCCTTATTTTTCTTTTTTGAATGTATTCATGCAGGCAATAACGGTTACAAAAACAATACCGATGATGACTGCGATTTTTCCGTTTGCAGTAGGTCCCTCTGCACTGGATGCAAGACCGAAGTTGTGGCAGAATGCCGCGCCGACAATGAGACCGAGAACAGTGATGGCGCTGTCTGCATTTCCCTCACCGGAGAGAACAAGCTGACGAAGCGGACATCCGCCGAGAAGTACGCAGCCGAAGCCTGTAAGGAACATGCCTAAGAAGTTCCAGAGACCATCTACATGGGCAACCGGCTGTCCTGCCATGCCGAGGTTGAAGTAAGTTCCCGCAGTTGCTGCTGTCAGAATCAGGTTACATACAAGCGCTCCTGCGAATACGGCGATGAAGCCGAGGAGAAGCTTGGATTCACGGAAAAGTACAAGGTCACGGATACCGCCTACCATACAAAGGCGTGTACGCTGTGCAATGGCGCCTACAATAAGTCCTGCTGCAAGGCTGAGAGCGATTGCCGCATGTTTTGCGCCAGGGCCGCCGTCTGCTTCTGTAAAGAAGATAAAGGCAGGAGCAGCCACAAGAAGAACCATAAGTACACCCATAATAACAGGAAGCATTACACCGTCAGATGACGGAAGCTTGTAAGTACGTTTCAGGCTGTAACCCTTATTAAGGAAGAATACGCCTGCCAGAATACCTGCTACGAAGCCGACAAGACCGAATAAAGCGTTTAAGTCACCGCCGGCCATACGAAGAATCATACGGAATGGGCAGCCAAGGAACATCAGACATCCGATCATGACAAAGAAGCCCAGCATGAAACGGGTGATCGGAGAACTTCCGCCTTTGGCAGAGAATTCTTTTTTTGCCAGAGCGACAGCGAAACTTCCCAGTACAAGACCTATGATTTCAGGACGGATATACTGGACGGCTGCTGCGCGGTGAAGGCCTACGCCGCCTGCAATATCGCGAAGGAAGCAGGCAATACAAAAGCCCATGTTTGCAGGGTTGCCGAAGAATACCAGAAGTGAAGAAATGACACCGATGATACATCCGGCAATGATGATTGTGAGTTTTTCTTTGTTTTTAGTCAAAACAATTTCTCCTTTCCCAGAGTATTTTTTATGAATACTCTAAATAAAATCTAAAATTAGTATAACATTTTCATAAAGTAAAGTATAATTGCATTTATTAATGTTTTTACATATATTATTAAAAAAACAAATAAATGATAGGAAATGGACAGGAAATGTGATATAGTAAAAACAAAAGAGTATGGGGGATGAAAGATGAACAGAATTTATCTCGATAATGCAAGCACAACCTTCCCCAAGCCGAGGGAAGTGCCGGAGGCAATGTACCGTTACATGACGGAAATGGGAAGTAATATCGGCAGAGGCTGTTACAGCAATGCCTACAGCGTAGAGGAGAAGGTTTACGAGACAAGAGAGCTGCTGTGCGATTTTTTTCACGGGCCGGATGGGCGCAATGTAGTATTTACAAAAAATATTACGGAGAGTCTCAATATTGTGCTGAAAGGATTTCTGCACAGAGGAGACCATGTGATCGTTTCTTCCATGGAACATAATGCAGTGATGCGTCCCCTTGTCCAGTTGGAAAAGCAGGGCGTATCCTTTACCAGAATTCCCTGCAGAGAAGATGGAACCCTTCCTCTGGAAAAATTGTCGGAAGCTTTTCAGAAAAATACGAAAGCAGTTGTTATGACACATGCCAGCAATGTCTGCGGAACTTTGCTTCCTATAGAAGAGGTGGGAAGACTGTGCGCAGAGCATAAGGTGAAATTTATTGCAGACTGCGCTCAGACTGCCGGAGTATGGCCGATTGATATGGAAAAGATGAAGATAGATGTGCTCTGCTTCACCGGACATAAAGGGCTTCTGGGGCCGCAGGGAATAGGCGGCTTTATTTTAAGAAATGAAATGGTAAAAGAGCTGGAGCCTCTTCTTTCCGGAGGAACAGGAAGCTTCAGCCATACGGAACTTGTGCCGGAGCTTATGCCTGACCGTTTCGAGGCTGGAACCATGAATCTTCCCGGAATTCTGGGGCTTGGAGCCGCCTTGAAGTGGCATAAGACAATCGGGCAGGGAGAAATCAGGGAACATGAGCTTGCCCTGACGAAGCTTTTTCTGGAAGGAATAAAAAGCAGAGATCCTCAGGAAAAGTATATAAAGGCTGTGGGGAAAAAAGATATTTCCGGCAGAACAGGAGTGGTTTCAGTCCAGACACTTAAAAAAGAGCTGGCACAGGCTGCCTTTGAGCTGGATGATACCTATGGAATTATGACGAGAGTAGGACTTCACTGCGCGCCTTCTGCGCATAAGACACTGGGAACCTTCCCGACAGGAACCATCCGTTTCTCCTTTGGATGGTGGAACACAAAAGAAGAAACAGAAAGGGCGGTTGAAGCATTGTGGGAAATCGCGAAGGAAGGGTGAGATGGAATTAAGACAGCTTCAGTCCCTTGTGGCAGTTGTGAAATACCGAAGCTTCACCAAAGCTGCGGAAATGCTGTATATATCTCAGCCAACCATCAGCACTCATATCCGTATGCTGGAGGAAGAGCTGGAATATCGTCTTATTATCCGCAATACAAAAAGCATTCAGGTAACGCCCAAGGGGATAGAATTATATGAATGTGCCTGCAAAATGCTTGCGCTGAAGGATGAGCTGATGCAGAGGTGGTCACAGGAGAACCAGAAAGTGATTCGCCTTGGAGCTTCCACCATTCCTGCGGACTATATTTTGCCGGAAATCCTGCCTTTATTTCGTGAAAAAGCGCCGGATGTACAGTTTCATATTTCCCAGAGCGACAGCAGAAAAATTCTGGAAGGAATTATAAACGGCAGGTATTCTCTCGGAATGGTAGGAATGAAAACACAGGCGCAGGAGATTGACTTTCTGCCTTTTTACAGAGATGAGATGGTAATGATCACTCCTGTGGAGGAGAGATTTAAAAGGCTGCAGGGAAGGGAGGAGGAGCTTTTTGACGTGATTCTCCATGAACCTGTCATTATGAGGGAACAGGGCAGTGGAAGCAAGAAATGTATGGAAGCTTATTTTGAAAGCATGAACATCCGGGAAAAGGATCTTCAGGTGGTGGCGAAATTAAATGAACAGGAATCCATGAAAAAGCTTGTGGCAGGAGGCATGGGGATTTCTTTTATTTCAAGAAAAGCTGTGGAAGAGGACGCCCGGGCAAAAAAGGTTCTGGTCTTTTCTCTGCCCGGGAAACCGGCAGTGAGAAGTCTTTATCTGGCATACAGGAAAGATTATGTGCTGAAAAACTATGTGGCGCAGTTTATGGAGTTTCTTATTGAATTTTATTCAGGGGAAACTTCGGATAAATAAAACGTATATTTTTTCCCCGTTGTATTATATAATGAGGGAAATCTGAAAAACGGGAGGTTTTGACATGAAGAACGGAATTGATCTGCATTTACACCTTGACGGTTCCCTGACACCTGCATATGTGATCCGTCAGGCAAAGAAACAGGGAATGGAACTGCCGGTGTGGGATGAGAGGGAGCTGGTAAAATATATGACAGCGCCTGTTGACTGCAAAGACTTAAATGAATATCTGGAAAAATTTGATCTGCCCTGCTCTGTTATGCAGACAGAGGATGCCATTACAGATGCGGTTCGCGACATATGCGGGCAGATGGAGGAACAGGGCCTTAAATATGTGGAAATCCGCTTTGCGCCGCAGCTCCATACGAAAAAGGGGCTGACACAGAGGCAGGTGACAGAGGCGGCGATTAAAGGGCTGCCGGATGGAGGTGCGCTTGAAGCGAAGCTTATTTTGTGCTGTATGCGTATGGAAGATAACGAAAAAGAAAATATGGAAACAATCCGGATGGCAAGGGAATATCTGGGAAAAGGAGTGGCTGCGGCAGATCTGGCAGGAGCGGAGGCTCTTTATCCAACAGTATCCTTTGAAGCTGTATTTCGAAAAGCGAAAGAGTCAGGCGTACCTTTTACCATTCACGCAGGTGAGGCGGACGGGCCGGAGAGTATATGGACGGCTCTGAAATTCGGAGCAAGACGCATCGGTCACGGAGTGCGCTGTCTGGAGGACGAAAAACTGGTGGAGTATCTGAGGGAACACAGGATTCCGCTGGAAGTTTGCCCGACCAGCAATTTCCAGACAAAGGCAGTAAAGGGAGAATATCCTTTAAAGAAAATGCTGGAAAAGGGGCTTTGCGTTACTCTGAACACGGATAACACGACAGTTTCCGGCACTTCTCTGGAAAAAGAATTTAATCTGGCAGTCAATAAGCTTGGTCTTACGGAAAAAGAAGTCGAAACTTTAAAAGAAAATGCGGAAAAAGCCAGATTTTGATTTTTGGAAGAAAAATGCACAAAAAAGCATGGGTGAATAGTGATAATTTGCCAAAAATACAACTGATAAATATAAAAAAGGACATGAGTCCTTTTTTGTTGCACAAATATGAGGTATAATAGTCGCAACGTAGAGACGATTTGCACAAAGGGAAAAATGCAAAGGAGGTACAAGAGTGGAATATGTAATCGAAATGAACCATATTACGAAGCAATTTGGGGATTTTAAAGCGAACGATGACATTACTCTCCAGGTAAGAAAAGGAGAAGTTCATGCTCTGTTAGGCGAAAACGGAGCGGGCAAATCCACCTTGATGAGTGTTCTTTTCGGTCTGTATCAGCCGGAGGAAGGCGAAATAAAAATCAATGGAAAAACTGTAAAAATAAATAATCCAAACGATGCAAATGATTTGGGTATCGGTATGGTTCACCAGCATTTCAAGCTGGTACATAATTTTACAGTTCTGGAAAGTATTGTACTTGGCAGAGAAACCGTAAAAATGGGCGTCCTGAAAATGGACGACGCCAGAAAAAAGGTAATGGAACTCAGCGAAAAGTATAAATTCAAAATTGATCCGGATGCTTATATTTCTGACATTACCGTAGGAATGCAGCAGAGGGTTGAGATTCTTAAGATGCTGTATTGCGACAATGATATTCTGATTTTTGACGAACCTACGGCAGTTCTGACTCCTCAGGAGATACATGAGCTTATGAAGGTAATGAAACAGCTTGTAGAAGAGGGCAAATCCATTATCTTTATCACTCATAAATTAAATGAGATTAAAGAGGTTGCAGACCGCTGCAGCGTTCTCCGCAAGGGAAAATATATCGGAACCATTGATGTGGCGGAGACGACCAAAGAGCAGATGTCTGAGATGATGGTAGGCAGAAAAGTAAACTTAAATGTTGAAAAAGATGAAATGAAACCTGGCGATGCAGTTCTTGAGGTAAAAAATCTTACCATCAAGAGCAAAACATCCGGAAAAGAAGCCGTAAAAAATGTTTCCTTCAAGGTGCGAAAGGGAGAAATCCTCTGTGTGGCAGGTATTGACGGAAACGGACAGTCTGAGCTTGTCTACGGAATTACAGGTCTGATGCCTCTGGACGGAGGACAGATTCTTTTAAACGGAAAAGACATTACGAAAGAGAGCATCCGTCAGAAGTGCATCGACGGAATGGCTCATATTCCGGAGGACCGTCACAAGGACGGGCTTGTTCTTGACTATACGCTTCAGGAGAATCTGGTGCTTCAGAGCTATTACACAGACCGTTTCCAGAAACACGGCTTTCTGAAATTTGATGCAATTCGCGATTATGCGAAGGAGCTGATTCAGAGATTTGACATTCGTTCCAGTCACGGTGAAACAAGCAGCGCACGAGGCATGTCTGGCGGTAATCAGCAGAAAGCCATCATTGCCAGAGAGCTTGACCGTAATCCTGAGATTGTCATTGCGGTTCAGCCTGTACGTGGTCTTGACGTAGGCGCTATCGAATATATCCACAAACAGCTTGTAGCGCAGAGAGATGCAGGAAAGGCAGTCCTTCTGGTATCCCTTGAGCTTGATGAGGTTATGAATTTAAGCGACCGTATTGTGGTTATGTATGAAGGAGAGCTTGTTGCAGACCTCAACCCGAAGGACATTACGACAGAGGAACTTGGTCTTTACATGGCAGGAGCGAAAAGGAGTGTGAAGAATGAACAGTAAACGAAAATCAATATTTAAAGGGGAAGGCTTTGTGAATTTCAGCTCTTCCATTCTGGCGATTATCTGTGGCCTTCTGTTTGGATTCCTTATTCTCCTTGCGAGTAATCCCCAGCAGGCGGTAAACGGATTTATGATGATCATAAAGGGCGGCTTCACAGACGGAATGAAGGGTGTGGGAGACGTTCTCTATTACGCGACGCCGATTATTATGACAGGTCTTTCCGTAGGCTTTGCATTTAAAACAGGACTTTTCAATATCGGTGCATCCGGACAGTTTACAGCAGGAGCGTTTGCTGCTGTATATGTGGGAGTGAAATGGACGTTTCTTCCTCCTGCTATCCACTGGCTTGTGGCGCTTCTGGCGGCAATCCTTGTAGGCGCTCTGGTGGGAAGCATTCCGGGAATCCTGAAAGCCTTCTTCAATGTAAATGAAGTTATTTCAGCAATTATGATGAACTATATCGGTATGTATGTAGTGAATCTTCTGGTAAGAAATTATATTTACGACCCGCTGAAAAATCAGTCTGTGGCAGTGGCAAAAAGCGCGATTCTGCCGAAAGCGGGAATGGATAAGATTTTTACAGGAGCAAGCCTGAATATCGGTATCCTTATCGCAATTGTCTGTGTGATTCTGATTTATATTATTTTAAACAAAACAACCTTTGGATACGAGCTGAAAGCCTGCGGTCTTAATCCGTCCGCAAGTAAATATGCCGGAATCAACGAAAAGAGAAATATCGTTCTTTCCATGGTAATTTCCGGCGCACTTGCAGGTCTGGGCGGCGCGCTGCTGTACCTTGCAGGTTCAGGCAAATACCTTCAGGTTCTCGATATTATTGCACCGGAAGGCTTTTCCGGAATTTCCGTAGCCCTTCTCGGATTGTCCAATCCAATCGGTATTCTGTTTTCCGGTCTTTTCATCGGACACATTACCGTGGGCGGATACAATATGCAGCTTTTTGATTTCGTATCAGAAGCAATTGATATTATTATTGCAGCGATTGTTTACTGCGGCGCTTTATCCCTTCTTTTCAAGAATATGATTCACAGAATCCAGATGAAACAGGCGAAGAAGGCAGGACGCAGAGAAGATAAAGGAAAGGAGGCATAAGCATGAACGTATTGTACTTTATTATTCAGCAGACAATGTACTTCGCGATTCCGCTTTTGATTGTAGCGATTGGCGCAATGTATTCTGAGCGAAGCGGTGTTATCAACATTGCTCTGGAAGGTATCATGGTTATGGGCGCCTTTGTGGGAATTTTCTTTATCAATATTTTTCAGGAACGAATCAGCGGACAGATGCTGCTGATACTGGCAGTCCTTATTGCAGGGGCTGTCGGTGGAATCTTTTCCCTGCTTCATGCCTTTGCATCCATAAATATGAAGGCTGACCAGACGATCAGCGGTACTGCGCTGAATATGTTTGCACCGGCATTTGCGATTTATGCAGCGCGTATGATTCAGGGTTCTCAGCAGATACCGTTTACAGATACCTTTTATATTGCGAAAGTTCCGGTTCTCGGAAGCATCCCTGTTATTGGACCGATGTTTTTCCAGAACTGCTATATCACAACCTTTATCGGTATTGGAATTTTCCTTGTGGCAGCATTTGTTATCAAAAAGACAAGATTCGGTCTTCGTCTCCGCGCCTGTGGCGAGCATCCGGGCGCAGCGGATTCCGTTGGCGTAAACGTAGGAAGAATCCGTTATGCAGGCGTTATCATTTCCGGCGTACTTGCCGGAATCGGCGGTCTGGTATTCGTAGTGCCTACCTCCACAAACTTCAATGCAACAGTAGCCGGATATGGTTTCCTTGCCATCGCCGTGCTGATTTTCGGTCAGTGGCGAAGCAACAAAATTTTCATGGCAGCATTTTTCTTCGGAATTATGAAGACTCTGGCAAGCGCGTATTCAGCCATTCCGGTGCTGAAATCCCTGCCGATTCCAAATGAGATTTACAAGACGATTCCTTATGTTGCCACACTGGTCGTTCTGATTTTCTCATCCAGGAAATCTCAGGCTCCGAGAGCAGAGGGAATTCCTTACGATAAGGGAAGCAGATAATAACTTACCGGGTAACTTATTAATTTTTCATAAATAATCCAAAGGAGGAAACAAACATGAGAAAAAAATTATTAAGCTTATTACTTGCCGGCGTTATGGCGCTTGGCGCAGCAGCAACTGTTCAGGCTGCAGAAGGGTATGAACTCGCCCTCATCACAGACGTAGGAACCATCGACGACAAATCCTTTAATCAGGGTTCATGGGAAGGTCTGGAGGCATACGCAAAAGACAATGACATTACCTGTAAGTATTATAAACCGGCTGAGAAATCAGACGCAGCATGTCTGACTTCTATTGACCTTGCTGTAAAAGGCGGCGCAAAAGTTATCGTTACCCCTGGATTCCTGTTTGAGTATCCGGTTCTGGAAGCACAGGATAAATATCCGGATGTAACATTCATTATCATTGACGCAGCTCCGACAGATCCGACAAACGGACCGAGAATTGAGAAAAATGTTGCATCTATCTTCTATGCAGAAGAGCAGGCAGGTTATCTTGCAGGTTATGCAGCAGTAGCGGAAGGCTATACAAAGCTTGGTTTCATGGGCGGTATTGCGGTACCGGCAGTAGTTCGCTATGGATACGGCTTCATTCAGGGCGCTGATGCGGCAGCAAAAGACCTTGGCGTGGAAGACGTTTCCGTTAAATATACTTATGTAGGAAACTTTGACGCAACTCCGGAGAACAATGCAAAAGCAGCAGCATGGTACAATGAAGGAACAGAAGTAATCTTCGCATGCGGCGGCGCAGTTGGAAACTCTGTTATGAAAGCAGCAGAGACATCCGGCGGTAAAGTAATCGGCGTAGACGTTGACCAGTCTGTAGAGTCTGACACAGTTATTACCTCTGCTATGAAGAATCTTGGCGATTCCGTATACAATACTGTAAAATCTTACTATGACGGTACATTCGAAGGCGGAAAATCCGTAACTCTTACAGCAGCAGACAACGGTATTTTATTACCAATGGATACATCTAAATTTGAAAAATTCGATCAGGCTAAATACGATGAGCTTTTCCAGGGTCTGGTTGACGGAACAATCAAAGTAGAAAACGACACAGTTGCAGCAGATGCAACAGGCGTTCCTACAGAAATTGTAAAAGTAGAACTTATTAACTGATCAAATACACTTGGACGGTTTGGAAACATCCGTCTGACATTAAAAAAGGGCTGCCGCACAGATGAGTGTGGCAGCCGTTTTCCTAAACGAGGTGAAGAACCATGAGCGAATATTTATATGATGCAATATCTGTTCTTGGAGAAGTGGATAAAGAGAAGTATGAAGAATTAAAGGCGTATTTTGCCGGCGCGCCAAAGTGGCTCATTGATTCTTTTCAGATTATTAAGATGGAAAAGGACTGTACCTTTATCAGAGAAAATGAACCTGTTACGTACATTTATCTCATTATCAAAGGGATTGTCCGGGCAGCAGATTACAGAATTTACGGAATTGTATATGATTTTATGAGAGTAGACGCGCTGGAAGCAATGGGAGGGATGGAGCTTGTACTCGACCTTCCGGCATATACGGCGACAATAGAAACGGTGACGCCCTGTATCGCCATAAAGATTCCCAAGCGCAGCTACGAAAAATGGTTAAACACAGACATCAATGCATTGAAAAGAGAAGCAAAGACAGTGGGACGCTATTTGCTCGAGACAGACAGAAAAAGCAGAGCCTATTTGTTTTTGCAGGGCGCCGACAGACTGGCGCTTTACCTGGTGGACAATTATAAGAAAAACGAAAAAAACGGCGTATTCTTTGTAACATCTTCCAGAGCGGAGATTTCAGAGATGACCGGACTTTGCGTCCGTACAGTAAACCGTGCGGTAAAAAAATTCTATGAAAACGGCTGGATCACAAAAGAAGGAAACAAATTCAGCATAAACAGAGAACAATATATGAAGATGAATGAAACAGTATCAGCATTAATAGAGAGGTGATGATATGGGAAATAAAATTTATGAAAAACTGATTACATGTACAAATGCAGTAAAGAGCAAAATAACTTTTAAACCTGAGGTTGCGCTGATTCTCGGTTCAGGACTGGGCGAGTATGCGCAGGAGATGGATATTGTGGAGACTCTGGAGTATTCTGATATTGAAGGCTTCCCTGTCTCAACAGTAGCAGGTCATCAGGGACGTTTTCTTTTCGGATATGTAAAAGGAGTCCCTGTTGTAGCCATGCAGGGCCGCGTACATTATTACGAAGGCTATGATATGTCGGATGTGGTGCTTCCAACAAGACTGATGGGACTTCTGGGAGCAAAGACGATTATTCTGACAAATGCGGCAGGAGGAGTGAATTATAACTTCCAGCCGGGAGATCTGATGATGATTACCGACCATATTACAACTGCAGTTCCAAGTCCTCTCATCGGACCGAACCTTGACGAGCTGGGACCGAGATTTCCGGATATGAGCGAGGTATATAAAAAAGAACTTCGCCAGATTATCAGGCAGGCTGCAAGAAATATTCAGGTGACGATTCAGCAGGGCGTTTATATGCAGTTTACAGGACCGAATTATGAAACGCCTGCGGAAATCAGAATGTGCAGGACTCTGGGGGCAGATGCAGCGGGAATGAGTACAGCCTGTGAAGCTATGGCAGCTAACCATATGGGAATGAAGGTGTGCGGAATTTCCTGTATCACAAATCTTGCGGCAGGAATGTCTGCGCAGCCTCTTAATCACAAAGAGGTTCAGGAAACTGCAGACCGTGTTGCAAAAGAATTCAGAATGCTGGTTACGGAAACAATCCGTCTTATTGGAGAAAAAGAAAATGGATGAGACAATTTTCGGTGAAAACACACTGGAAGAAAAAAAGCTGATCGAGCTTGCCCATGAAGCCAGAAAACGTGCCTATACTCCTTATTCCGGATTTCAGGTGGGAGCAGCCCTTCTGACAAAGAAGGGAAAGGTATATCTTGGATGCAACATTGAAAACGCCTCATATACCCCGACGAACTGCGCAGAGCGGACAGCGTTTTTTAAGGCTGTTTCAGAAGGGGAGAGAGAATTTGCGGCAATTGCCATTGTAGGCGGAGCTAAAGATACGGAGGCAAAAGAAACCTGCGCGCCCTGCGGCGTGTGCCGTCAGGTAATGCGGGAATTTTGCGACCCGCAGGAATTTCGGATTCTTCTGGAAGACGGAAAGGGCGGAGTTTTGAACTTTAAGCTGGCAGAATTACTGCCGCTGGGATTTGGACCGGAGAATCTGGCCCGCTAAAAGGAGGAAAAGCAGATGCAGAATTATTCAGGAGAAGTTGGATTACAGTATCATTTACAGATTCGTAAAGGCGACGTAGGCCGTTATGTGATTTTGCCGGGAGACCCGAAACGCTGTGCGAAAATCGCAAAATTTTTTGACGATCCGGTTCTGGTAGCTGACAGCAGAGAATATGTAACCTATACAGGCTATCTTGACGGAGAGAAGGTAAGCGTAACATCCACCGGAATCGGCGGACCATCCGCGTCTATTGCCATGGAAGAGCTGACGCTTTGCGGAGCAGATACCTTTATCCGTGTAGGAACCTGCGGCGGTATGGAAATGGATGTAAAGGGCGGAGATATTGTAGTTGCCACAGGCGCTATCCGCATGGAGGGAACCAGTAAGGAGTATGCTCCGATTGAATTTCCGGCAGTGGCGGACCTGGAGGTTACAAATGCCCTTGTAGCGGCAGCGAAAGAGTGCGGCTATACTTATCACACAGGTATTGTGCAGTGTAAGGATGCTTTCTACGGACAGCATGAGCCGGAGAGAATGCCTGTTAGCTATGAACTTTTAAACAAATGGGAAGCATGGAAACGCCTCGGATGCAAGGCTTCCGAGATGGAATCCGCAGCTCTGTTTGTTGTGGCAAGCCATTTAAGAGTGCGCTGCGGTTCTGATTTCCTTGTAGTGGGAAATCAGGAAAGAAATGCAGCAGGGCTTGACAACCCGATTGTTCACGATACAGAATCTGCAATCAAGGTTGCGGTTGAGGCAATCCGCAAGCTTATCAAAGCAGATAAAGAGAAATAAGAGATTTAACTAAGAAAGGGAGTATTCCGTTGAAAAAGTTTAAACGTATTTTTACGATTGTAGTAGATTCCATGGGAATCGGAGCGCTTCCCGACGCTGCAGATTACGGAGACGCAGGAACCGATACTCTTGGACATATTGCGCAGAGGACAGAGAATTTCCGGATTCCGAATTTCAGAAAGCTGGGAATCGCGAATCTTCATCCTCTGGAAGGGGTTTCTCCTGCGGAAGCGCCTTTGGGATATTATATGGAAATGTCTGAGGCGAGCGTGGGAAAAGATACGATGACAGGACACTGGGAAATGATGGGGCTTCATATCACCACACCATTTAAGACCTTCACAGAAACCGGTTTTCCCAAAGAGCTTCTTGACGAGTTATCTGCAAGGACAGGCCGTGTGATTATTGGAAACAAAAGCGCCAGCGGTACGGAAATTCTGGATGAACTGGCAGAGGAAGAAATTGCAACCGGTCATATGATTGTCTATACTTCAGCAGATTCCGTTCTCCAGATTTGCGGAAATGAGGAAACCTTTGGGCTGGATGAGCTTTACCGCTGCTGTGAAATTGCAAGAGAACTGACGATGAAGGATGAGTGGAAGGTTGGAAGAGTCATTGCCAGACCTTATGTGGGCAAAAAGAAAGGCGAATTTAAGCGAACTTCCAACCGCCATGACTATGCTCTGAAACCATATGGAAAAACAGCTTTGGATGCACTGAAGGAAGCTGGCTTTGATGTGATTTCCGTTGGAAAAATCTTTGATATTTTTGACGGGGAGGGACTGACAGAATCCAATAAGTCAAAGAGTTCCGTACATGGAATGGAGCAGACAATAGAGATTGCAAAGAGAGATTTCGAAGGTCTGTGCTTCACAAATCTCGTGGATTTCGACGCACTGTGGGGACATCGCCGTAATGTAGAAGGATATGCGCAGGAGCTTGAAAAGTTTGACAAAAATCTCGGAGAACTTCTGAAAGAACTTCGGGAAGACGACCTGCTGATTATTACCGCAGACCACGGAAACGATCCGACGCATACAGGTACGGACCACACCAGAGAAAAGGTTCCTTTCATAGCCTATTCTCCGTCTATGACAGGGTGCGGAAAGCTGGAAAATACAGATACTTTTGCCGTAATCGGAGCAACAATTGCAGACAACTTTGGTGTGAAAATGCCGGAGGGAACAATCGGATATTCTGTTCTGGATAAACTGATATAAGAAACGAAACTTTGTAATATATGCGAGATAAGAGAGGATAACTATGGATAAAAAAGAGATTTTAAGTAAAGTAGACCACACTTTATTAACACAGACAGCAACCTGGGAAGAGATTCGTCAGATTCTGGACGACGGTATGAAATACGGGACAGCATCTGCCTGCATTCCGGCTTCCTATGTGAAACAGTGCGTGGAATATGTAGACGGTAAACTTCCGATTTGTACAGTAATCGGTTTCCCTAATGGCTACAGTACAACAGCTACAAAGGTTTTTGAGACGAAAGACGCCATTGCAAACGGAGCAGAAGAAATTGATATGGTAATCAATATCGGTCTGTTAAAAGACAAAAAATATGATGAACTGGAAGAAGAAATCCGCAGCATCCATGAAGCATGTAACGGAAAAATCCTTAAGGTTATCATTGAAACCTGTCTTCTTACAGAGGAAGAAAAGATTAAAATGTGCGAAATCGTAACAAAAGCCGGAGCAGAGTATATTAAAACTTCCACAGGCTTCTCCAAAGCAGGCGCGACCTTCGCAGATGTAGAGCTTATGCGTAAGCATGTAGGCACTGAAGTTAAAGTAAAAGCAGCAGGCGGAATCTCCTCCCTTGAGGACGCGGAAGAATTTATCCGTCTTGGCGCTGACCGTCTGGGAACCAGCCGTATAGTTAAAATCATTAAGAATACGGACGATGGCTCAGGATATTAATGTGAAACTTTAAAATATTTTTCTTGAATTTTTCAGACCCGGAACGTAAAATAGCACTGACCGGGTCTGTTGTTATGTAAAAAGAAAACAGAAATCATAATTAATCCGGCAGAAAGATGAGGCATAATTTATTGAACAAAGACAGTAGAGAATATCTTTTTGACAACTACAAAGTATTATTGATTTTATTGGTAGTGATTGGACATTTCATTGATCCCTGCTGCGAGCAGAATCCCTATTTATATGAGTTGAAATGGGCAATCTCGGCATTTCATATGCCGGCGTTTATCTTTATATCGGGATATTTTTCCAAGCAGATTCCATCCATAAAGAAGCTGGTGAAAAGTCTGGTTATCCCGTATTTTACCTATGAACTCATATACTATTTTCTGTATACACTGGTTCTTGATAAAAGCACAGGCCTTTATTTTGCAAGACCGAAATTTACCCTGTGGTATCTGATGGCGCTTTTTGTATGGCGTATTGCGGCGCCTCTGGTTCAGAAGATTCCCCATCATCTGGCATGGTCCATTGCTGCCGGGCTTCTGATTGGATATACACAGTTTGGTAACTTTCTTTCTATCCCGCGTATTGTATTTTTCTTCCCGTTTTTCCTTGCAGGGCTCGATTTCGACAGCAGAAAACTGGAAAAATACAGAACCAGAGCAGGTCATCTTGGCGCTCTTGCCCTTCTTGGCGGATTGACGCTTTTTCTCTTTGCAGATAAGATACACAGGACTTTAAGCTGGTATATTTTCTATGGACGTTATTCTTATTCGGATATGGAACAGGGGAATCTGGAAGGTGCAGTGATTCGTCTTCTTTGTTACGGAATTTCGTTCCTTCTGGTATATGCATTCATGCTTGTACTTCCGACACAGAAACGCCCGTATTCCTATCTGGGACAGAGAACGATGGCAATTTATATTTTTCACGGACTTGTGTATAGCTGTTTTAAATATGGTTCTACAGTGCTTTATTCCGTGGAGACTAACGGGGAGAGTCTTGCCCTGATTGCGTTTTGCATTGCCCTTGTCTGGGTACTTTCGCGAAAGCCTTTTGTGAATTTTACAAATAAAGTGGCAAATCTTATCTGATTTTTATGCTTTTTTCATAATTGGAAAACTTGCTATCTACAGGGGGGAGTGATAAAATTGTCCCATAAGAAAAGCAGGTGAGGATGATATGACAGTTCAGCGAAAACTCTTAACACATCAAATCTCAAATGGAAAAGCAGAATTTCCGGTTGAAATCAAACGCTCCGGAAGGAAAACACTGGGGCTTGAGGTGAAGTCCGACGGAACCGTTCTTGCCCGTGTTCCCCTAAAGCTTACAGACGGAGAAATCATAGAATTTCTGGAGAAACACAGTGACTGGATTGCGCGGAAGGTTTTTCAGGTTCAGGAGAGAAAAGAAAAAAGGGAGGCAGCGCACATTGCTCCGGTGAATACTCTTACGCCTGAAGAAATAGAGAAAATAAAAGAAAAATTTTTCCGGAAAGTGCTTCTATACAGCGAAAGAATGGGAGTTACCTTCGGGAAAATTACGATTCGGAATCAAAAAACACGCTGGGGAAGCTGTTCTTCCAAAGGAAATCTGAATTTCAATTATCAGTTGTACTATCTGCCGGAAGAACTGCTTGATTATGTGGTAGTACATGAACTTGCCCACAGGCGGTATATGAATCATTCTGCGGAATTCTGGAAAGAAGTAGAAACCTATTTTCCGGATTATCTCCAATGCAGGAAACGACTGAAACAAATTTCTATAGAGAATGACTGAGAAATGACAAAGGATGAGGTGAGCAGAAAGAATGAAATTTGGTAAAATAATAAAGAAGGTGCTGCTGGTGCTTGCTCTGTTTTTGGTTTACATGCTGATAGGGGTATTTGCCTCCTATGCGCGCCACCCAAAGATAACAGAAGAAACGAAACAGAACACAGATATCGACCGGTTTTATGAGCCGGCAAAAAGCCCTGAGAGAGCTGTTGTGGTTGAGAAAAACGGGGACGCTCTTTTACAGCGAATCCGTCTGATTAAAAATGCAGAAAAAGAGATTGTTTTGTCTACCTTTGCCTTCCATTCCGATAACAGTGGAAAAATTGTGATAGGCGCTCTGAGGGAAGCAGCAGACAGAGGCGTAAAGGTGAAGGTATTGACAGATGGATTCGAAAGCTGGGTTGCTATGGAATTTAATCCTTATTTTCATGCGCTGTCCTCTCACAAAAATATAGAGGTGAAGCTCTATAACCGCGCCAATCCGCTGAAGCCCTGGACGCTGATGGGGCGTATGCATGACAAATATCTTGTTGCAGACAGGAAGACTTACATGCTTGGGGGCAGAAACACCTATGATTATTTTCTGGGAGATTTTCCGGGACATAAGAATTACGACAGAGATGTGTTTGTCCATTGTGAAAATCCGACATCCGAAAGCTCGGTAGAAGAGCTGTTACGCTATTTCGAAAGCGTATGGGAGCTTGATATATGCAGTGACTTCCATGAGAAGGAGAAGCTGGCAGAGAAAAAATCGGTTCAGGAAGCAGCACAGGAGGCAGATAAATGCTATAAGGCTTATTTCGCAGAAAATGAGGCGGGAATCTGTGACCGGGATTATACAAAGAATACCTTTGAAACGGAGAAAATTGCCCTGATTTCCAATCCAATCCATACAGGTGCGAAAGAACCGACTGCCTGGTATGAAATGGGAGAAGTAATGAAAAGAGCCTCCGAAAGGGTAAAAATCCATACGCCTTACATAATCTGCAACGATGCGATGTACAATACCTGGAAGGAAATCGCAGAGGCAGTGCCGGATTTCGCTGTTATGACCAACTCTGTAACAAATAACGGAAATGCTTTCGGCGCTTCTGATTACGAGAAACATAAAAAAGAAATTCTGGATACAGGAATTGACATCTGGGAATATGAAGGCGGTATTTCCTACCACGGCAAAAGTGTTCTGGTAGACGACGATATTTCCATGGTCGGTTCTTTTAATATGGATATGCGAAGCGCGTATCTCGACACAGAGCTGATGCTTGTTATACGCAGCAAAGAAATAAACCGTCAGTTAGAGACAAATCTGGAAGAATACGAAAAGGATTCCAGACAGGCATTAACAAACGGAGAATATAACAATCCTCACAATGTTGAGCCTGTTCCCATGGGAAAAACAATGAAAAGAAGAATCTTTTTGATTGGAAGACTGCTGAACTGGGCAAGATTCCTTTTCTGATGAGAGGAGAAATTTAACATGTCAGTGATTTATTATAACGGAACCATTCTTACAATGGATGAAACATATCCTCAGGCAGAGGCTTTATTTGTGAAAAACGGAGAAATCGTAAAGCGCGGGACAAAGGAGGAAATATTTGCCCTGAAAGAAGAAGGAACTGTTTTGCACGATTTGGGTGGAAAAACCATGCTTCCCGGATTTATTGACGGACACAGCCATTTCGCAGGACTGGCAAATTCCCTGTCCCAGTGCGATTTGTCGGGAGCAAAAGATTTCGGAGATATTGTACGTCTGATGCAGACGTTTATCAAAGAAAATGAGATACCGAAAGGAGCCTGGGTATCGGGCACGAATTACGACCATAATTTTCTTGCCGAAAAAGAACATCCGGATAAAAAGGTGCTGGATGAAATCTCCACGGAGCATCCAATTGTGGTAATCCATGCTTCTTCCCACATGGGAGTGGCAAATTCAGCGGCTCTTGATGTGCAGAACCTTACAAAAGAGACGAAGGACCCTGAGGGCGGACGCTATGGCAGAACAGAGACAGGGGAACTCAACGGATATATGGAAGAAAACGCCTTTGTGCAGTTTAGAAATGCAATGCCGATGCCGGATATTGAGAACTTGATGAAACTCTTTAAGCGGGCGCAGGAGATTTATGCAGGCTATGGAATCACGACAGTTCAGGAAGGAATGGTGACGGCTCCTCTTATGGGGCTTTTGCAGTATGCGCAGAAGAATCATGTTTTATATCTTGATTTGGCAGCGTATCTTGATCTGGAAAACTGCGGCGAGATTTCAGAGGAGCAGGAAGAATACCTGAATCAGTATAAAGACCATCTGAAAATCGGCGGATTCAAAATTTTTCTCGATGGTTCCCCTCAGGGAAGAACTGCGTGGATGAAGGAGCCTTATGAAGGAGCGGAGGACGGTTATCGCGGGTATCCGATTAAGACAGACGAACAGCTTTACAGCCTGATTCTGAAGGCTCTTGAGAAGCATCAGCAGCTCCTTGCCCACTGTAATGGGGATGCGGCAGCAGAACAGTATATTACACAGTTCGAAAAGGTAAAAAAAGACCATCCGGAGCTTGATACCTGCCGTCCGGTGATGATTCATGCCCAGCTTGTACAGAAAGAACAACTGGAGCGGATGAAAGCAATTTCCATGATGCCGAGCTTTTTTGTCGCCCACACATATTACTGGGGAGATATTCATATTCAGAATTTTGGAATGAAGAGAGCCGGTAAAATTTCTCCTGCAGGAAGCGCACAGCGCCTTGGACTTCCGTTTACCTTCCATCAGGACAGCCCTGTGCTGATGCCGGATGTGCTTAAAACAATCTGGTGCGCGGCGAAACGTGTGACAAAGACAGGAGCAGCGCTTGATCCGCAGGAATGTATTTCCGTTTATGATGGGCTGAAAGCGGTAACAGTCAATGCAGCTTATCAGTATGGAGAAGAAAAGACAAAAGGAACGATTGAGGAAGGCAAACTTGCAGACCTTGTAATCCTGGAGAAAAATCCTCTGAAAGTTCCGCTTGAAGAAGTGCAGGACATTAAAGTAATGGAAACCATAAAAGAGGGTGAAACCGTTTACCGGTACAGAAAGAGCCTTGACAAATAAGACTATTTTGGTTATAATTCAAACAAGTTAGCATAAGCTAATCTGATGTAAAAGAAAACACCAAAAGAGACGAGGTGGTAAAGTGTTAGCTACAATTATCATTGTAATGCTGATTGCAGCCGCTGCAATTGCAGTTATTGTAAATCAGGTCAGAAAGATTAAGAGAGGAGAACACGGATGCTGCGGAGACTGCGGCAGTTGTAATGGAAAGTGTTCTTCCGGATTCTGAATAAAAAATAAATAGAAGGAGATTACAGGATGGGATTTTCGTTAGATGTAAGCGTACCGGTACTTACGGTATTTCTGCAGGGACTGATAAGCTTTTTCTCGCCCTGCGTTCTTCCCCTTCTGCCGCTGTATATCGGCTATCTTTCCGGCGGTACCGGAAAATGGGAGGACGGAAAGTTTTATTATAAAAAAAGCAAGGTTATGATCAATACCCTGTTTTTTGTAATTGGAATCAGCTTTGCATTCGTGCTTCTCGGTCTGGGAGTTTCCGCAGTGGGAAGCTTTCTGAATTCAAATCAGGAGCTGTTTGCAAAAATCGGCGGCGTACTGGTTGTATTATTTGGTCTTTATCAGCTTGGGATTTTCGGAAGCTCGGATTTTCTGGGAAAAGAGAGAAGGCTTCCGTTCCGTCTTGACAAGCTGGCAATGTCACCTTTTGCAGCCCTTCTTATGGGATTTACGTTCAGCTTTGCATGGACGCCCTGTGTGGGACCTGCGCTGACAAGTGTACTTCTTATGGCTGCGTCCACAGGAACAAGGGCTGCGGGAATGGGACTTATCGGTGTTTATACTCTTGGTTTTGTACTGCCATTCCTTGCAGTGGGAATTTTTGCCACAAGTCTTCTGGGACTTTTCAGAAAGCATATGAAGGTGGTACAGTATACGGTTAAAATCGGTGGAATTCTTATGATTATCATGGGAATCCTGATGTTTACCGGAAAGATGAATGCAGTGACGAGCTATCTGTCCAATATATCCTCAAGTCAGGAGAATACGGAAAATGTTTCCGGTACAGAGGAAGAGACCGGTTCTCCGGAAGAAACCTCTGAAACAGAGGACAGTAAGGTGATTCCTGCTCTTGATTTTACCCTAAAGGACCAGTTCGGAAACACACATACACTGGCAGATTATAAAGGCAAGACAATATTCCTCAATTTCTGGGCAACCTGGTGCGGACCTTGCAAGGCAGAGCTTCCGGATATCCAGAAATTATATGAGAAGTATTCCGAAGAGACAGAGGAAGAGGTAGTTGTCCTCGGTGTGGCAGGTCCGAAAATGGGAAATGAGAAAACAGAAGAAGAAATTATTGAATTTCTGGAAGAAAATGAACTCACCTATCCGGTTCTCATGGATACAGACTGGACTTTGTTTCAGGGATATGGAATCTCTTCTTTCCCTACAACCTTTATGATTGACAAAGAAGGGAATGTATTCGGTTATGTACCCGGTCAGCTAAGTTATGACATTATGGAAGATATCATCCGACAGACAAAGGAAGGCAGATAGAATAAAAAGCGTCCGGTCGGGAGATACTTCTCTTAATCAGATGAAAGAGGAGTGTGGCAGAATGATTGAACCGGATACAATAAAGCTTTTGCGGGAGTGTGACGCAGGAATCAGAATGGGAATCGACTCGATTGAGGAGGTTCTGGATGATGTAAAAAATGAGACGTTTCGGAAATGTCTTTCGGATTGCAGGGAAGAGCATGAGAAGCTGAAATCTGAAATACAGCAGCTTCTGAATCAGTATCAGGATGAGGGAAAAGAGCCCGGAACAATGGCAAAAGGCATGTCATGGATGAAAACCAATATGAAACTCGCCATGGATCACAGAGATGAAACAGTTGCCGATCTGATGACAGACGGCTGCAATATGGGAGTGAAATCTCTGTATAAATATCTGAATCAGTACAAGGCTGCATCTGAACAGGCGAAAAACATTACAAAACGCCTGATCAATCTGGAAGAAAAACTGACAGCGGATATCCGTCCGTTTCTTTAACAGCTCTTTTGATATATGTAGCCTCCTCGGCCGCCTGTCTTTGCAGATAGGCGGCTATTTACAAATCAGGGTTGATTTTTCAAGGGAATGTCTTTTATATATGAACATATAGAAACATTGTACAAAGGTAAGAGATAAGGGAAGGTGATTCTGAAAAGAAAATTCATTTCCACAGAAGCAAAACTTCCGTATATGCTAAAACACTGCGGAAGAAAATACAAATAGAAGAAGTGGTTCAAAGTACATAAGATGCCGCGTAATCAGTTACGATTACGATAAGCTTTCAATTTCAAAAAAGCGAGGTGTTAATGTGCAGGAAACAGAACAGACTGTAAGGAATGAAAACGATTTACAGATGATAAAAGAACTCCGCCTGATGCATGATTTTAACTGCAAAAATGCAGAAGACATTGTGAATCCGCTGCT
>CATXEA010000001.1 GCA_958367245.1 uncultured Blautia sp. | reverse complement strand
CCCCCGGCTTTTATCCCAATCTGACCGGCACAGAGAACCTGCGTATCTTTGCTACCCTGCGGGGCGTACCAAACAATCATGCCATCAAAGACGCGCTGGATCTGGTAGGACTGCCTTACAAAGATAAAAAGCTCTTTTCGCAGTATTCCCTTGGCATGAAGCAACGGCTTGCCATCGCCCTTGCCGTTATGCACGATCCGGAACTTTTGATTTTGGATGAGCCGATCAACGGTCTCGATCCCATCGGTATTGCGGAAGTACGCTCCTTTATTCGTGAGCTTTGCGACGCAAGAGGAAAAACCATTTTGATCTCCAGTCACATTCTTTCGGAGATTTCCCTGTTGGCTGACGATATTGGAATTATCGACCACGGCGCATTACTGGAAGAAGAAAGTTTTGCCGAGTTGGAGCAAAAAAGCAGTAAACATATCCGGTTTACGCTTTCTGATACTGCACAGGCGGCAAGAATTTTGGAACGTAATTTCCATGAAAACCATTTTTCCATACAGGACGATTACAATCTGCGCCTGCACAACCTTGAGCTGCCTGTGGGGAAAATTATAACTGCTTTTGTAGAAAACGGACTGGAGGTATCAGAGGCGCACACTTGTGAAGAAAGCCTTGAAGATTACTTCAAGCGTGTGACAGGAGGAGAAGGAATTGCTTAAACTGATAAAATGTGAATTTTTGAAATTGAAACGCAAGCCGCTGGTATTTATTTCCGTGTTTCTTTCTACCTTGCTTCCATTGGCTTATGCTATTTTTCTGGCAGATGCGAACACGGATGTGGATGCTACGAACAATATGATGTCCGGTCTGTTTCAGCTCAGCGCCTATCTTCTTTTGATGCCGCTTCTTGTGATACTGGCTTCCAATCTGTTATTTGAGGAGCTGGACAATGACACTTTGAAAAATCTTGTTACCATACCGGTAAACAGAACGAAACTGGTATTTTCCAAGATGCTGGTTTTACTGATATTTGCCATTGGTTTTATGGCGGTTGGAGCGTTGGTAAATCTTGCTGTTTTGCTGCTTCAGGGATGGAATCCAGTAGGGTTCTGGAAGTTGTTTCAGGTAGGAATGGGAGAGGGAGTGATCATGTGGGTTGGCGCACTTCCCTGTATTTTGATCGTCGTTCTTCTCAATAAAAACTATATTGTATCCGTTGTGATTACCTTTTTCTATACCATTGTAAATTATATTTTTACAAATAACGAAGCTTTTCTGACACAGCCGTTTGGATTGAATGCAGGAACCTTGCTTCCGGGACCGTTGGCTTTCCGTTGGACATTCCAGTTTTATGAATACAGCAGTATCAGCGAAGAGCTGGCAGAACTGTTGGAACGGATCAGTCCGTATTATTTGAATAATATTCAAGTGTTTGGCGTGATTATTGTAGAAGCCATAATATTTCTCGCGCTGATTGCGTTTGTTTACCGGCGCCGTGAGATTTAAGGGGGTGTGATTATGTGGAATTTATTAAAAGCGGAATTGCTGAAACTGCGCCGGTGTCAGATTCTTTGGGTGGGACTGGTGGCGCTTGCGCTCTGTCCGTTGGTGCAATATGGAAGCCAGTTGATTGTCGAGCCGGAGTACCGAAATCCAAACTATGATTTTCCTATGCTTTTTGAGAATGTTGTATGGGGCAATACCCAGATGTTTTTTCCTATTTCACTGGTAATGATTGGCAGCTGGCTGATTGACAGAGAATCAATCCATGATACATTAAAAAACATCATGGCAATTCCTGTTTCTATGCCGAAAATGTTGGGAGCTAAGTTGCTTTTAGTGGGTATGCTTGCAGTCCTGCTGGGAATATACAGCGTTGGCGTTACCTTGATTACTGGATTGACGGTTGGATTATCGGGACTGACAGCGGAAGTGTTTTTTCATGGAGGTACGCAGATCGTGTTGGCAGCTCTGACGACCTATTTGGTCTGTATGCCGCTGATCTTGATTTTTGGGCAGATTCGAGGGGCGTATCTGGGAGGTTCTATTCTGGCGTTCTTCCTTGGATACAGCATGATGTTCTTCAAAGGTGGTATTCTTGCCAGTATCTATCCGTTTTCTGCTGCTCTGATTTTAGTGGGCTTCGACATGAGTGAATATGCAGGAACAACCACAGCCCCAAATCCTTTGCTGGCGGGCATTGGAGTTGGTATCATGGTTCTGTGGGCAATGCTGCTGTTACTGATGTCCAGCAATAAGAAAGAAATGAAACCCCGTAAACAGGCAAAGGGCAAGGGAAGAGGAAAGCGTGCTGTACGCAGGAAAGGAAGGTGATACCTGTGAAGAAAATAATTTTATCATTATGTCTGATAATATTGGGTGCTTCTGTGCTTTCCGGTTGTACGAAAGACGAAGTTCTCAAGCAATATAACAATATTGTGCAGTCTGCCGGTTCTATAGCGCTTACCGGAAATTCATCCTTACAAGGCACGAAAGAAAAAGGAATTGACGATTATACCGGAAGCTATACAGCTGACTATGAGGATTTTTCAGATACAGAGTATTTGTTCGGGGGAACTTCCATAAAGCGTGAAGCTGGTAAGGAGCTATCTATTAACTGTACTCTGGAGGTTTCAGAGGGTACTGTAAAAGTATTTTGGATTTCTGGGTCTGATGAAGCAGTCACTTTGATTGAAACAACTGGAACTTATAGCGATACAATTACACTTCCGGAGGGCGGAAATTATATTGGTGTTAGATGTAATGATTTCACAGGAAGCATTGAATTGAATATTGAATAACATTCGGAAGAGAGAACAGTATAATTAGTTCCGTTGGAACAATTAAAAATGATGAGTTGAATTTCCGGAAAATAAAGAAACCCCTGTCTCCTCAGAATGAGGGACAGGGGAGTTGAAGTGTTCAGGACACTTTTTAAATTTGCGCCAGTGTTTGGATTACATATTAGTCTGTCCGCCCATAGATGCGGAGCTTCCTGAAGACATCTGGCGTTCCTGAGCTTCGATCATTTTCTTCACCATATAGCCGCCGACACTTCCGTTCTGTTTGGAAGTAAGGTTTCCGTTGTATCCGTCAGTAAGCGGAACACCTAATTCATTGGCAACTTCGAATTTGAAACGGTCTAATGCACCTTTTGCTTCCGGTACTACTGCTTTGTTAGAAGAACTGTTGTTTGTCATTTTTCGTTTCCTCCTTGCTTGTTGTTGTGTTTGATGTTACAATGCTAGTATGTGTCTCAAAAAAAATAATACACTAGAAGTTTCTGTATCAAATGGGAAGCGCTGGAAAATATTAATAAACTATGAATATTGTATATTTTTCAAGATTTAATTGCACTTTATTTGGCTATTTGTTATAATGTAGAATAGAATAAAGGCAAAAGAGACAGAGTGGGATATTTCCGCTCTGAAAAGTGTGAAAATAGAAATATATATTGGAAACGGAGAGGTGAACGATGAATTTAGGCATTATTGCACACAACAGCAAGAAGGTACTGATAGAGGATTTCTGTATCGCTTACAAAAACATTCTTGCGAAACATGAGGTTTACGCTACCGGAACTACTGGAAGACGAATCGAGGAGGCAACAAGCCTTCACGTACACAAATTCCTTGCCGGAAGCATAGGCGGAGATAAACAGTTCATGGAAATGGTAGAACGCCAGGATCTGGACATGGTTATCTTATTTTATAATCCGGTTATGATTGACCCGAAAGAGCCGGATATTATGAGTATTGTCAGGAGATGTGACCAGTATAACATCCCTGTCGCAACAAATATCGCCACAGCAGAGCTTCTGATTCTCGGACTCGCACGAGGCGATCTGGATTGGAGACTGAATCTGAAATGAGAGTAATCGCAGGAAAAGCAAGAAGACTGAATCTGAAAACAGTTCCCGGATTAGATACGAGACCCACAACTGACAGAGTAAAAGAGACTCTTTTTAACATCCTTCAGCCGGAGCTTCTGAACTGCCGCTTTCTTGATCTGTTCAGCGGCAGCGGCGCTATTGGTATTGAAGCATTGAGCCGCGGAGCGGAATATGCTGTTTTTGTAGAAAAAAATCCCAAGGCTTGTACATGTATAAAAGAAAATCTTGCATTTACAAAATTAGCAGAAGGTGGTAAACTGCTAAACATGGACGTACTGCAGGCACTGCGCTCCCTTGAGAACAAGGGAGTCTTTGATTGTGTCTTCATGGATCCTCCCTATGATCAGGAACTGGAACGTCAGGTGCTTACCTATTTAAAGGACAGTACTGTAATTGACGAAAATACGCTGATCGTGGTGGAAGCTGATATTCATACTGATTTCGGTTATCTGGAGGATTTGGGATACAGGCAGCTTCGCTCCAAAGAATATAAAACAAACAAGCATGTTTTTTTATGCAGGAGAAAGTGAGAAAGAATACATGAAAACAGCAGTTTATCCAGGAAGCTTCGACCCGGCTACATACGGGCATCTTGATGTAATTCAGCGCGCAAGCCAGTCTTTCGACAAAGTTATTGTCGGCGTTTTGCATAATTCTTCAAAAAGTCCGTTGTTTTCTGTAGAAGAACGTGTTAAAATATTAGAGACGGCCACCAAAGACCTTCCTAATGTAGAAGTAAAAGCATTTGAAGGATTATCTGTAAATTTTGCCAGGGAGAACCATGCCCAGGTAATTGTCAGGGGACTGCGTGCGGTCACAGATTTTGAATACGAACTTCAGATGGCCCAGACTAATCGCGTACTTGCACCGGATGTTGATACAGTGTTCCTTACCACAAGTCTGGAATACGCGTATCTGAGTTCGACCATTATGAAAGAAGTAGCCCGCTTTGGCGGTGATTTGAGCAAATTTGCGCCAAAGGAGATTACATCTGCCGTATTGGAGAAGCTTCATCCGCAGAGATAAATGGCTAGGTGGTTTGACCACCAGGAGAAATAGAGATAATAAGGAGAGAGAGTACCATGAGCAGCAGAATTGAACAGATTATCGATGAGATTGATGAGTATGTAGACAGTTGTAAATACCAGCCGCTTTCTACAACCAAGATTGTTGTAAATAAAGAAGAGATTCTTGAATTATTACGTGAACTCCGTCTGAAAACACCGGACGAGATTAAACGCTACCAGAAGATTATCAGCAATAAGGATGCCATTCTGGAAGACGCACAGTCCAAGGCAGACACCCTGATTGCAGATGCTCAGGCGAAAGCGCAGGAGCTTGTTACACAGCATGAGATCATGCAGAAGGCTTATGCTCAGGCAAATGACACGATTAACGCAGCAAATAAGCAGGCGCAGGAAATTCTGGACTCTGCAACACAGGATGCTAACAGTATCCGTCTCAGCGCCATCACATATACAGATGATATGATGGCAAATATCGGCAATGTACTCAATATGACACTGGAGGATGCAGGCGGTAAATATAAAGCGTTTATCGAAGCGCTTCAGAGTTGTCTTGAAGTAGTAAATCACAACCGTCAGGAACTTGCACCGCAGACTGCACAGGCAGCGGCAATTACAGGCTCCTATCATGCAGAGGAAGAAGAGGATGCACTGTTAGATGACCTTGGCAATAACTAATGTCAGGATAGCAGTAACAGCGGCATTTAATAATTTTGCCATAAGATAAGGGAAGATGCTTAAATCTTTTTTCAGTACGCTTTTTGTCTGGGCAAGTATGCACAGACCTCCGAAGGCAGTGATTGTCATGGAGATGAGGAGTCGTACAGAATAGGCAAGATTTGAGGAGGCAAGCCCGCATAATCCGGTTGTAACCTCGCAGATTCCCAGCAGTATCATTTTTTTCATTGGCGAAAATGGCCAGTAGTAACTGATACAGGCTGACAGAATGGAAAACAGCAGGATATATCCGCCCAGCCGGGTAATTGTTTCGAATCCGTTCATAATAGAGACATCGATGATTTCGCCAAAAGGGGTGGTCGATGTCTCTTTTTTCGTTTGCATAATTGGTGAAATTGTGTTATTTTTATAGACGATGAAGCGGAAAAATACCATGCAGAATCCATTTGCCAGAAGAAGAATTGTGAAAATTTTTCCAAGAGGAGTTCCTTTGCCAAGGCATGTGCCGTAAAGATAGGCGATCAGGAATCCGGGACTTGGATTGTTACAGAAGCTCAGAAGGTAATGAGCCTCCCTTTTGCATATTTTCCCTGCATGAAAAAGGTCGCAGGTAAGCTTGGCTCCCATTGGATATCCGCAGAGAAGTCCAAGCAGGAAAGCGTATGCGCCCCAGGGAGACAGACCGAAAAGCTTTGCCCATAGAGGACGCAGAGGATAAAGCAGGACTTCTGTTCCCTGTGTATGTAAAAGAACTCCTGTGAGAATGATAAAGGGCAGGAGAGTGGGAAGCAGGGTACCAAGCCAGAGGTTTAATCCTTCTTTGGAAGCGGCAAGCGCTTCAGCAGGATGGAGAAAAAGAAAAAGAAGCAGGCAGGGAACTGCAGCATGGATTAATTTTTTTACTACGAATTTTATAAAGTTCATACGCGCCGGAAGTTTTTTATAAAAGCATATGGCGCTTTATGAATATATATGAATTTTGATAAGAATTAAATAAAAATTTGGAGGTTAATCAACTATGGCATTAGAAAATTGTGAACCAAAAAGAGTATTTCATTATTTTGAAGAAATCAGCAAAATTCCCCGCGGCTCAGGAAACACAGAGCAGATCAGCAATTACCTTGTACAGTTTGCAAAGGAACATGAGCTTGCGTATATTCAGGATGAGCTTGGTAATGTAATTATCCGTAAACCGGCAACACCGGGCTATGAGAACGCTCCGGGAGTGATTCTTCAGGGACACATGGATATGGTATGTGAGAAACGTCCTGATGTAGACCATGACTTCACAAAAGACGGCTTAAACATTTCCGTAGAGGACGGCTATGTGACTGCCAACGGCACAACTCTTGGCGGAGATAACGGAATCGCAGTCGCTTACGGCCTTGCGATTCTTGAGAGCAGTGAAATTGCACATCCGGCTCTTGAAGTTGTTATTACAGTAGACGAAGAAATCGGTCTTCTCGGTGCAGAAGCAATGGACTGCAGCGTTCTTAAAGGCAGAAGACTTCTGAACCTTGATTCTGAGGAAGAGGGCTTCCTCCTTGTAAGCTGCGCAGGCGGTCAGACAAGCATCAGCCATATTCCGGTATGCAGAGCAGAGGCAGAAGGAGAGAAGCTGAAAGTAAAGGTATGCGGTCTTCTGGGCGGACATTCCGGTATTGAGATTGACAAAGGACGCGCAAGCGCAAGTATTCTTCTGGGACGCTTTCTTTATAAGCTGAAAGAAGAAAGTTCTTTCGGTCTTATTCATCTTGAAGGCGGCCAGAAAGATAATGCCATCCCAAGAGAAGCTTTTGCGGAAATCCTTGTTACAAAAGAAGATGTTGATACAGTGAAGCGTATTGCAGCTTCTCTGGAAGATGCATTCCGCGCAGAGTATGCAGGCACAGATGAGGGAATTACCGTAGTTGTGGAAGAACTGGGAACAGCCAGTGAGAGGGTTCTGCATCCGACAAGCTGTGAAAAGGTTATTTTCTATCTGATGAATGTGATTTCCGGCGTTGTAAAAATGAGCGGAACGATTGACAATCTGGTGCAGACATCTACGAATATGGGTGTTATGAAGCTTACAGAGGATGAATTTACGACTGCATCCAGCGTAAGAAGCTCTGTTGGAACCGGCAGAGATATGCTTTCCGATAAGCTTGCATATCTGACCGAATTCCTTGGCGGAGAATACGAAGTGAAGGGAGCATATCCTGCATGGGAGTACCGCAAAGATTCTCCTCTTCGCGAAAAAATGATTGAAGTATACAAAGAAATGTACGGAGAAGAGCCTCAGGTTATCGCAATTCATGCAGGTCTTGAGTGCGGACTTTTCTTCCAGAAAATGGAAGGGCTTGATTCCATTTCCTTCGGCCCTGATATGAAGAACGTACACACTTCTGAGGAGCTTCTCTCCATTGCTTCTACAGAGCGCGTGTGGAAATATCTTCTGAAGACTCTGGAAGCGCTGAAAGACTGATAAAATACAGTTCCAGCTTCCCTTACAGTCAGAAAACAGACCCCGTCCGGAACCTGAAAAGACCGGATGGGGTTTTGCACATGTAAAAAAAAGAAAAAACAGTTCTAAGATAAATGCTTCTTTCATATGCTGTATAGGATATGGGAGGTAAGCTATGAAGTTTCAGTGGAAACCATACAGTCTGAGGCTGCTTACAGCGCTTTTGGCAACTGCGGCAATGCTGCTCCTTATTGAGGAGAGGAGTACGGCTTCTGCGCTGAAGGAATTTGCCTGTGAAACAGAAGCATTCCGTGAACAGATATTGAAACCGGAAGTTTATGAAGAAATTCGCAGGCAGAGTGAAAAAGGCGCTGACTTTTCAGAAGTTCTTACAGTTACGATGCTCAGGGGAAATTTTTCACCAAAGGAGGTTTCTTTGGACAAAACACCCTTTGTAAAGTATAAGCCACGGGAATTTCAGCGTTTAAAAGAGGCGTATCGCGCTGTCTGGGCAGATGTGATTTACTTTCCCATACCGGACCGGAACATCTCGTTTGAAAATACTTTTGGAGACCCCAGAGAATACGGGGGAGAGCGCAGACATGAGGGAACAGACCTTTTTGGAAAAACAGCCAAAGCCGGATATTATCCTGTCATAAGTATGACAGACGGAGTGGTAGAATGTATTGGATGGCTGCCTCTCGGAGGATACAGAATTGGAATCCGCGCGCCCGGAGGAGGATATTTTTATTATGCTCATCTTTCCGGATATGAGCGGGATTTTCAGGAAGGAGAAGCCGTAGAAGCAGGGGAAATCCTTGGATATATGGGAGATACCGGATATGGTCCTGTGGGAACCAGAGGGAAATTTCCGGTACATCTTCATCTTGGGATTTATATAAAAACTCCGCACCACGAAGAACTCAGCGTAAATCCTTATTATGTGCTTTGTGCCAATTCTAAAAATTTTAGAAACTATTCATATTAACGAGAAATTTTCCGGGAATTATGCTATAATAAAATGACATATGGAAATGCAAGGAGCGAGTGAAATGGAAATACAGTTATGGAGAAGCATTTTATGCCCATATGAACTGGCAGTAAGAGAGCTGGTTGTGAAATTCAGACATATCATTGATGAACATAAGGAGAATGACCTGTATTCTCCGATCGAACAGGTAGAAGGCCGTGTAAAAAGCGTCAGCAGCATTCTTGAAAAAATGCAGCGCAAGCACATTCCCATGGAACGTATGGAGACAGAAATAGAGGATATTGCAGGCGTGCGTATCATCTGCCAGTTCGAGGAAGATATTGAAACGGTTGCTCGCCTGATCCAGAACCGCAGCGATATGGAAATAAAGAGTGAGAAAAACTATCTCAAGCATATGAAGCAGAGCGGATACCGCAGTTATCATCTGATTATCTATTATACAGTAGAAACGATTCATGGACCGAAGCGTTTGCAGGCGGAAATTCAGATTCGTACAATGGCAATGAATTTCTGGGCTACCATCGAACATTCTCTTCAGTATAAGTACAAGGGAGCTATGCCTGCTCACGTTGCAGAACGTCTGAGTAAGGCGGCAGATGCGATTATTTCTCTGGATCACGAAATGGCGTCTGTGCGGAACGAAATCATGGATGCGCAGAATTCTTCTCAGATGCAGTCTAATCTGGTGAAGGATATTCTGATTAATATTGAAAATCTGTATAAGCTTGCCAATCAGCGCGAGGTAATGAAGATTCAGGACGAATTCCTCCGGGTGTTTAAAACAAAGGATCTTCAGCAGCTTGAGCGTTTCCACCGACAGTTGGATATTATCTCGGAAGGCTATCGCGCGCAGGCAGTTTATCATAGTATATAGAAGAGGGAAAAGATGCTTACAAATAAAAAGGCAGTAATATTTGACTTGGACGGAACTCTTGTGGATTCCCTTGGAATCTGGGGAGAAATTGATATTGAATATCTGGGTTCTTACGGCCTGGAAGTACCAAATGGTCTGCAGCATGAAATTGAGGGCTTATCTTTTACAGAGACAGCAGCTTATTTTAAGGAACATTTTCCGATAGAAGAATCTCTTGACGAAATCAAAGAGACATGGAAACAGATGGCAATGGAAAAATACCGCTGCAGTGTACAGCTAAAAGCCGGTGTCCGGGAATTTCTTCCCTATTTGAAAGAGAGGGGAATCCTTATGGCAGTGGCATCCAGCAATGACAGGACGCTCATAGAAGCAGTCCTTGAAAGTCATGGAATCCGCAGCTTTTTCAGCCATATTGTAACAGCCTGTGAAGTAAACCGCGGCAAACCTGCTCCTGACGTATATCTGAAAGCAGCTCAGGAGCTGGGAGTAAAGCCGGAGGAATGTCTGGTATTTGAAGACATTGTAGCAGGAATCATGGCGGGCAAAAATGCGGGCATGAGTGTCTGCGCAGTAGAGGATGGCTACAGTATGTTTCAAAAAGAAGAAAAACGGCAGGCAGCGGACTATTACATTACTACCTACGAACAGGTAATTACAGATACATACGAGGAATTATAAATGCAGGATTTTTTACCGGTAAATAAAAAAGAGATGGAAGAAAGAGGATGGGACCGGGTAGATTTTGTCTATGTGACAGGGGATGCCTACGTGGACCATCCTTCCTTTGGGTCTGCAATCATAAGCCGCCTTCTGGAAAGCAGAGGCTACAGAGTAGGAATGATATGCCAGCCTGACTGGAAACAAAAAGAGAGCGTTCAGGTGTTTGGAGAACCCCGTCTGGGCTTTCTGGTGTCAGCCGGAAATATGGATTCTATGGTAAACCATTATACGGTTTCCAGAAAACACCGACAGAAGGATGCCTATTCTCCGGGCGGTGAAATGGGACACAGACCGGATCGGGCTGTGACAGTTTACAGCAATCTCATTCGTCAGACCTATAAAAAGACACCTATCATATTGGGGGGAATAGAAGCCAGTCTTCGCCGGCTTGCCCATTACGATTACTGGGACAACCGTGTGCGCCGCAGCGTTCTTATGGATTCAGGCGCAGACATTATCTCTTATGGAATGGGAGAACACTCTATTCTGGAAATTGCGGAAGCTCTGGAAAGCGGGATTCCGGTAGAAGAGATTACTTATATTGCAGGTACTGTCTTTAAGTGTAAAGAATTAAGTCGTGTATATGAGCCGATTCTTCTGCCTTCCTTTGAGGAGATTTCAGAGGATAAGAAGCTGTACGCAGAAAGTTTCGCTGTCCAGTATAAAAATACAGACCCTTTTACTGCGAAACCAATGGCGGAATCTTATGGAACAAAAGGTTATATCGTCCAGAATCCTCCGGCTATGCCGCTGAGTCAGGAAGAGATGGATGATGTCTATGCCCTTCCCTATACAAGAAGAAGCCACCCCATGTACGAAGAAAAAGGCGGAATTCCGGCTCTTGAAGAAATAAAATTCAGTCTGACAAGCAACAGAGGGTGTTTTGGAAGCTGCAGTTTCTGCGCTCTCACCTTCCATCAGGGGCGTATTCTGCAGACGAGAAGCCATGAATCCCTGATTGAAGAGGCAAAGCTTATGACACAGGACAGGGATTTCAAAGGCTATATTCACGATGTGGGCGGCCCTACAGCAGATTTTCGCCAGCCGTCCTGCAAAAAGCAGCTTACAAAAGGCGTCTGCATGAACCGCCAGTGCCTTTTTCCGACTCCGTGCAAAAATCTGGATGTAGACCACAGAGACTATGTATCTCTTCTGCGTAAGCTGCGTCAGATTCCGAAGGTGAAAAAAGTCTTTATCCGCTCCGGCGTACGGTTTGATTACGTGGTTGCTGATAAAGATAAAACTTTCCTCCGGGAACTGGTAGAGCACCACGTAAGCGGTCAGCTTCGGGTAGCTCCGGAGCACGTATCCGATCAGGTGCTGAAATATATGGGAAAACCTTCCCACAGCGTATATCAGCAATTCCTCAGGGAATATGAAGATGCGAACAAAAAGACAGGAAAGCAGCAGTTTGCAGTGCCGTATTTCATGTCCTCCCATCCGGGCTGTACCATGAAAGAAGCGGTACGCCTTGCGGAATATGTCCGTGACCTTGGTTTCACACCGGAACAGGTACAGGATTTTTATCCGACTCCGTCTACGCTTTCTACCTGTATGTATTACACAGGAATACACCCGCTTACAGGGGAAAAGGTTTATGTGCCCAGAAATCCCCGTGAAAAAGCAATTCAGCGGGCGCTTATGCAGTACAAAAATCCGGCGAACCGGGAACTGGTTCTGGAAGGGCTGAAGCTTGCAGGCCGTATGGATTTAGTGGGCTTCGATAAAAAATGTCTGATACGCCCTGTCCGCGATAGGAAAAAGAAAACCATACGAAACGTACATAAACGTAAATAAAAAGGAGTTCTTGCGTAAATGAGTGATCCTAAGAAAAAACAGAAGATAAAAAAAGGCGACTACGGCTATTTCAAGGCAGAAAAAAAGAAACAGCTTTTCATTACCTTCGTTCTATTTGCAGTGCCGCTGGGTATTTTTTTCAGCGCGTGGGCGTATCACAAGTCAAGGCTTACCATATGGACAGTTATCAGTGTCGTGGGCTGCCTGCCTGCGTGTAAAGCGCTTGTAAATCTGATTATGATTCTCCGGTGCAGACCGATGGACGAAACCCTTTATCGAAAAATCAGGGAGCATCAGGGCAGTCTTGTAATGGCATATGAGATGTATATGACCTTCTATGAAAAAAGCGGTTATGTCGATGCAGTTGCTGTCTGCGGAAATACAGTTGCCTGCTACAGCAGCGACCCGAAGATTGACGCAGCCTTTATGGGGGAACAGGCGCAGCAGATCGTTCGGAAAAACGGGTATAAAGTAACCCTTAAAATTTTTACAGACCTGAAACCATTCCTGGAGCGTCTGGATTCCATGAATGAACACAGGGAATCTCTGGAAGCAGACATTAAATTTACTCCGGATGAAAGATATCCTGAGTTTTCCAGAAATGAAATGATCAGGCATACCATACTTGCCCTCTGTTTATAGGAGAGAATATGAAACAGTTTATTATTGACGAAAATGAAGCAGGGCAGCGCTTTGACAAATATCTGGGCAAACTTCTGAAAGAAGCGCCCAAAAGCTTTTTTTATAAAATGATGCGGAAAAAGAACATCACCCTGAATGGGAAAAAAGCATCCGGAAATGAAATGCTGAAAAAAGGCGATGCAGTAAAGCTGTTTCTCAGCGATGAGACGTTTGATAAATTTGCAGGGGACAGAAAAGTTGCCCGTGCCGTATGCGACCTTGAAGTTGTCTATGAGGATGAAGATGTGATTTTTATCAATAAACCTGCAGGAGTCCTTTCTCAGCCGGCAGATGAGAAAGAGCCTTCTATGGTGGAGTACCTTATCGGTTATCTTCTTGAGAAAAAAGAGATAGAGGAAGAACAGCTAAAAACCTTTAAGCCTTCTGTCTGTAACCGTCTGGACCGCAATACAAGCGGACTTATTGCAGGGGGCAAAACCCTTGCCGGACTTCAGATGCTGTCAGAACTCTTCCATGACAGGACGTTGCATAAATATTATCTCTGTCTTGTCAGAGGCGTAATCAGAGAAGAAAACTATATCAAAGGCTATTTACATAAAGATAAAAAAACAAATAAAGTAACAGTATACAAAGAAAAAAAAGAAGACTCCCTTCCCATTGAAACCGCTTACAGACCCCTGGGAGACAACGGGGAACTGACGCTTCTGGAGGTACATCTGATCACAGGCCGTACCCACCAGATTCGCGCCCATCTTTCCAGTATCGGGCATCCGCTTCTCGGAGACGGCAAATATGGAAATGAAGCCTTAAATAAAAAGTATCGGGACAGATATAAACTCAGCTATCAGCTTCTCCACGCATATAAAGTGACTCTGCCGAAGCTGGAAGGGAAATTTGAGAGATTATCAGACAGGACGTTCACAGCGCCTGTGCCGGAGCTTTTTCACAAAATCATAAGAGAAGAACAGTTAGAGGAGAGTTATTATGAAAATCTGGCATGAAATCTGGGACTACATAAAAATGATTATCGTTGTAGTTCTCATTGTTGCAGTAGTCAACAATGTGGTGCTTATCAATGCAAAAATTCCATCTGAATCTATGGAAAAAACAGTTATGACAGGAGACAGACTGTTTGGCTACCGCCTTGCATATGGAATCAATCTTGATTTGTTCGGCAAACAGATTGTATCCAAAAAGTTTAAAGACCCGGAACGCTTTGATATTGTAATCTTTAAATACCCGGACGACGAAAGCCAGCTTTATATCAAACGTCTGATTGGCCTTCCGGGGGAAACCGTGGAAATCAAAGGAGGAAAAGTTTATATCGACGGCGCCGAGACGCCGCTGGATGACAGCTTCACTCCGGAAATGCCGCGTCCGGAAGATTTGGGGCCTTACGTAGTGCCGGAGGACTGTTATTTTATGATGGGTGACAACCGGAATCACTCATGGGACTCCCGCCGTTGGGAAAATACCTTTGTGCAGTTTGAGCAGATTGTGGGAAAAGCAATTGTAAGATATTTTCCATCTATCAAGCTTCTGAACCAGTACGAGCCGGCGGAGTAAGCTCATGGCAACCTGGAACAGCAGAGGGCTTCGCGGTTCTACTCTTGAAGAACTGATAAACAGAACAAATGAACAGTATCACGAAAAAGGGCTGGCTCTGATTCAGAAAATCCCCACTCCCATTACACCGGTGCGGATGGACAAGGAACACCGCCATATCACCCTTGCATACTTCGAACAGAGAAGTACAGTTGACTATATCGGAGCAGTACAGGGAATTCCTGTCTGCTTCGATGCAAAAGAATGTTGTGCAGACACCTTTCCTCTGGCGAATGTCCATCCTCATCAGGTTCAGTTTATGAAGGACTTCGAAAAACAGGGCGGCGTTGCATTTTTTCTGATTTTCTACAGCAGCAGCAATCAATTCTATTATCTTCCCCTCCGGAGCCTTATGAAATTCTGGCAGAGAATGGAAGAGGGCGGACGGAAGAGTTTTCGCAGGGAAGAACTAAACCCGGATTATTATCTTGACAAAAAAAATGGATTTCTGGTTCCTTATCTTGACGGGATTCAGAAGGATTTATGTGACAGGGATTGACAAGTACAGGATTATCAAGTATAATCCTGTTAACTTTTATATTAGCGTATTAGCACGGCGTTGTATTAAAGCAAAATTATAGAAGACAAAGCTGTAATTTCAACCCGCTGCAGAGAAATAAGGAGGACGGTCAGATGCAGAAAAGATTTCATACACCGGAGGGTGTTCGGGATATATACGATGACGAATGCAGACAGAAGCTGAAGCTTCAGGAAAAGCTTCACAGGGTGTTTCGCAAATACGGTTATGAAGATATTATCACTCCGACTTTTGAATATTTTGAAATATTCAGCAGAGAAGTAGGAACGATTCCTTCCAGAGATTTATATAAATTTTTTGACAGAGAAGGAAACACTCTGGTATTAAGACCTGATATTACTCCTTCTGTCTCAAGAGCCTGCGCTACTTATTTTTCTCCGGATAAAGAGCCTTTGAGCCTTTGTTATACAGGAAACACCTTTATCAATACTTCAGGTTACAGAGGCCAGCTTAAAGAGAATACGCAGATGGGCGTGGAACGTATCGGAGACGGTTCTGCAGATGCGGATGCAGAGCTTCTTGCAATGACAGCAGAATGTCTGATTGCTGCAGGGCTGACAGAATTTCAGATTAGTATCGGGCAGGTGGATTATTTTAATTCACTGCTGAAAGAAGCGGGACTTGACGAGGAGGCGCAGGAACGTCTTCGCACTCTGATTTCCCAGAGGAATCCCTTCGGCGTAGAAGAATTTGTAGAAGAGCAGAAGCTTTCACCGGAAATTGCAGGAGCATTCATTGAGATTCCTCAGATGTTCGGCTCTGTGGAGATACTGAAAAAAGCCAGAACTCTTACGGATAACCCCAGCGCATTGGAGGCAGTTTCCAGACTGGAAGAGATTTATGAGATACTGAAGCTGTATGGTTACGAGAAGTATGTGACCTTTGACTTCAGTATGCTGAGTAAATATGAATACTATACAGGAATTATTTTTCAGGCATATACCTACGGGACAGGAGAGCCCCTTGTAAAAGGAGGCCGCTACGACAAGCTTCTCAAACATTTCGGAAAAGATGCCCCGTCTATCGGCTTTGCCATTGTGGTTGACAGCCTTCTCCTTGCGCTTTCCAGACAGAAGATTGTTCTGGATGAGAGCGAAGCCTGTGAGATTTTGTATTATACACCTGAGCAGCGGACAGAAGCTGTAAAAAAAGCCCAGAGCCTTCGTTCGCAGGGGAAATCCGTAGCTTTACGCTTGAAAAAAGGAGGCGCTTAACTTATGAGATATCTTACAATTGCTTTGACCAAGGGCCGCCTTGCGGACAAGACCCTTGCCATGTTGGAAAAGATTGGTGTGACCTGTGAGGAAATGAAAGATAAGAATTCCCGTAAGCTTATCTTTGTCAATGAAGAGCTGAAGCTGAAATTTTTCCTTGCAAAGGGGCCGGACGTACCGACTTATGTCGAATACGGCGCAGCAGATATCGGAGTTGTGGGAAAAGATACGATTCTGGAAGAAGGACGGAAGCTTTATGAAGTTATGGATCTGGGCTTCGGCAAGTGCAGGATGTGCGTCTGCGGTCCTGAGAGCGCCCGTGAGGTTTTGAACAATAATCAGCTTATCCGTGTGGCGACCAAATATCCAAATATTGCCAAAGACTATTTCTACAACAAAAAACATCAGACAGTGGAAATCATCAAACTTAACGGTTCTATTGAACTTGCTCCTATTGTGGGGCTTTCCGAGGTAATCGTAGATATTGTGGAAACAGGAAGCACACTGAGGGAAAACGGTCTTAAGGTTCTCGAGGAGGTTTGTCCTCTTTCCGCACGGATGGTAGTAAACCAGGTAAGCATGAAAATGGAAAATGAAAGAATCCGCAGGCTGATTTACGAGCTGCGGGAAGTTTTGCAGGAGGCATAAAATGCGTAAAGTTGTACTGACAAAAGAAACAACAAAGGATATTCTGGATACTCTGCTGAAAAGAAGCCCCAACAATTACGGCAAATTCGAAGCGGCTGTTTCCGAAATCCTTTCCAATATAAAGGAAAAAGGAGATGAAGCTCTTTTCGCTTATACAAAGGAATTTGATAAAACAGAAATAAATGCCGGAAATATCCGCGTGACAGAAGAAGAAATCAAAGAGGCGTATGAGAAGGTGGAGCCTGCTCTTGTCGAGGTTATCCGCAAGGCTCTGGTAAACATCCGCAAATACCACGAAAAACAGCTTCAGAACAGTTGGTTTACAAGCAAAGAAGACGGAACCATGCTCGGACAGAAAATTACTGCGCTGAACCGTGTGGGCGTTTATGTACCGGGAGGAAAAGCCGTCTATCCTTCCTCTGTGCTTATGAATATTGTTCCTGCGAAGGTGGCGGGCGTTTCCAGAATCATTATGACTACGCCTCCGGGAAAAGATGGAAAAGTAAATCCTTCCACTCTTGTAGCTGCGAATGAGGCAGGAGCAGATGAAATCTATAAGGCAGGCGGCGCGCAGGCGATAGGAGCGCTTGCCTATGGTACAGAAAGTATTCCCAAAGTGGATAAAATCGTAGGGCCGGGAAATATTTTTGTAGCGCTGGCAAAAAAGGCAGTCTACGGTTATGTGAGTATTGACTCTGTTGCAGGGCCCAGCGAGATTCTTGTCCTTGCAGACGAGACAGCCAATCCGCGCTTTGTTGCTGCCGACCTTCTTTCTCAGGCAGAGCATGACGAGCTTGCTTCGGCTATTTTGATCACAACAAGCAGAGAGCTCGCCGATAAGGTTGAGGAAGAAGTGAATGGATTTTTAAAGGTGCTGTCCAGAAAAGAGATTATCAGTAAATCTCTTGAAAATTTCGGTTATATTCTGATTGCCGAAAATATGGAAGAGGCGATTGAGGCAGCTAATGCCATCGCATCAGAGCATATGGAAATCGTGACGGCAAATCCCTTTGAGGTAATGATGAAGGTGAGAAACGCAGGAGCGATTTTTATCGGCGAGTACAGCTCCGAGCCTCTTGGAGATTATTTTGCAGGCCCGAATCATGTGCTTCCAACAAATGGAACGGCGAAATTCTTTTCCCCTCTTTCTGTAGACGACTTTGTAAAGAAATCAAGTATTGTATACTATTCAAGGGAAGCGCTGAAGGAAATCCATAAGGATATCATACAGTTCGCTTCTTCTGAACAGCTTACTGCACATGCAAATTCCATTGCAGTGCGTTTTGAAAAAGAAGAGGAGTGAAGAAATGGCAAGAGAAGCATCTGTGGAACGCAATACAAAAGAAACAGAAATTAAATTAAAACTCTGTCTCGACGGAACCGGATATTCGGATATTGAGACAGGTGTGGGCTTTTTTGACCATATGCTGGACGGCTTTGCCAGACATGGGCTTTTCGACCTCTGTGTGAGAGTACACGGAGATTTGAAAGTAGACGACCACCATACAATAGAGGACACAGGCATTGTTCTGGGAACAGCTCTGAAAGAGGCGGTTGGAGATAAAAAAGGAATCCGGCGTTTCGGAAGCTGTATTCTTCCTATGGATGAATCGCTGGTGCTTTGCGCGGTTGATCTTTCCGGAAGACCGTATTTTTCATGGGAGGCAGATTTTACTGCAGAAAAAATCGGAGACATGTCGTCAGAGATGGTGAAGGAATTTTTTTACGCAGTTTCCTATACCTGCGGCATGAATCTTCATATTAAGGTACTCACACCGGGAAATAATCATCACATGGCAGAAGCGATGTTTAAAAGCTTTGCAAAAGCTCTGGATGAGGCAGTTTCCCTTGACCCGCGGATTACAGATGTGCTTTCCACAAAGGGAAGCCTTTCATAAGGAGAAGATTGAAAATGAAAAAGTTAGTGATACCCTGCCTGTATCTGCAGTACGAAAAGGCAGTGACAGGATTTGGACAGAGAAACCTGTTTGGAGACGGAGATGTGGAGGCGCTGGCATCTTTTTACAGTGATAATGGAGCAGACGAGCTTCTTGTCTTTGACTTTTCCTCCGCAGACGAGGAGCATGAAAGAGCCATCGGAAAAATCAGAGACATCTGTCTTGCATCCGAGATTCCGGTAATTGCCGCCGGAAATATCAAGCGTGTGGAAGACGTCAAAAAACTGATTTACGCAGGCTGCGCAAAGGTGGTGCTTAATTTTTCCAAGCAGAGCAACATCGACCTTCTTGAAGAAGTTTCCAGACGCTTCGGCAAAGAAAAAATGCTGGTGAGTATTTCTTCAGAGGAGGAATTTGCAGCCAATAAAGAATTAATAGAAACCTATGCGGATGCAGTTCTTGCTCTGGATGCAGTGCAGGATTTTATTGCGGAAATTTCTTCTGTTAAAGTAATCCTCCACACCGATGAAGGGAAGGAGGACTCTCTTGTTCAGCTTCTTGGAACAAAGGCAGTCGGAGGCTTAAGCGGAGATTTCGTAAGCAGCAAAGAGACGTCTGTTACAGAGTTTAAAGCGCGCTGCAAAGCCGAAGGAATCCCTGTGCAGACTTTTGAAAGTGAGATTTCATGGTCTGAATTTAAACTCAACAGCGACGGTATGGTTCCGGTTATTGTGCAGGATTACAAGACAGATGAGGTGCTGATGCTCGCCTATATGAACGAAAAAGCCTTTAACATGACTTTGAAAAGCGGCAAAATGACTTATTGGAGCAGAAGCAGGAATGAACTCTGGACAAAGGGGATGACCTCCGGCAATGTCCAGTATGTAAAATCCCTTACTCTGGATTGCGACAATGATACGATTCTTGCAAAGGTTGCTCAGGTAGGCGCTGCCTGCCACACAGGAAACAGAAGCTGTTTCTTCAAAACCCTTATGAAAAAAGAGTACGACGATACCAATCCTCTGAAAGTATTTCAGGATGTCTACGACGTTATCCTCGACCGGAAACAAAATCCGAAAGAAGGCTCCTATACCAATTACCTTTTTGACAAAGGTATTGATAAAATCCTCAAAAAAGTCGGTGAAGAGTGTACGGAAATCGTCATTGCCGCAAAAAATCCGGATAAAGAGGAAATCAAGTACGAAATTTCTGATTTCCTCTATCATATGATGGTTCTTATGGCAGAAAAAGAGGTAAGCTGGGAAGACATCACAAAAGAGCTTGCAAGAAGATGAATTCCCGTTATTTTTCTTTTCTCAGTTTCTTTTCGGTGTAAAAGATAACGGCGGCAAATAAAATTACGCCGAGTATGCTCAGGAGAAGCACCCCCCCAATGTAAGGAGTTTTGTAATGAAGGGAAATCTCGTGTTTTCCGGGTTCAAGCTCCAGAGCCATAAACATGGTGTTTGCTTTCTTAATCTCCATTTCCTCTCCGTCTACAATGGCATTCCAGCCCTTGCTGTAGGGAATGGAGAAAACAAGCGCCTTTCTTTCCTTTAAATCTACCTGACAGCTTACATCACCGTAATCGGTTGTAAGATTCTCGATTTTGTCTTCCTTTCGCTGAGCAGTATAGACAGGAAGCTGTTTCAGAGGCTGGCAGTATATACTCAGGTCATCGAAAGAGTAGCTGCCCTTTCTCTGGATAGTGAGATAAACTTTATTCACAGGGGCGCTGGAATAGCCAAGATTATTGGCGAAATTGTGGCGGCCGTTATAGAAATTATTCCGGTCTGTGACTACATGGATTTTTTTATCAATCATTCGTCCGTCGATTTCAGCCTCCACTGTGAAGAAAAAGTCATTTGTCACCTTTTCATCTTTGATTTCTATTTCTCTTCGCTCTTCTTTCGTAAGAGAATTCCATTCCTCATCCGTATATTCAGAGCGCCGTGTAACAGGCTGGTAATGAAGCTGGTCAAAAACAACATACAGCTCGCTTTCGGGAATACCGGAAAACTCCAGAACACATACAGCGTCATTCTGGGTCGCAACAATCTGATTCCCGGAAACTTCACAGCCCGAAACAGCCCGGATTTCATATTTACGCTCGCTCGAGGTATCTTCCGGCTTACATGGCTCAAGCTTGCTGTCTTCAAGAACTACTCCCTGAAGAAGCGCCTGCTGACGCTGCATCACATTCATAGCCTCGAAATCTTCGCGGGAAATGCAGGAATCGTAGGTATAGGCAAAGGGAAGCGCATCCGGGTCTTCGTAGATAAATACATTTCGAATAGCTCCGTCTTTCATAAGATCCGGCATCTTAATGCGCTTGACACCCTCGTATCCGTGAGGCATGAACTGTCTGCCGCCGACCTGATACTTCATGGAAAAGAGCTTCATCAGGAAAGCGCGGCTGTTCAGATTGTAAAAATTCTGTCCCATAGGTTTACATGGATACAATTCATTCTGAAACCTGCTTACATCCCCGTTTGCAAGGGAAAAGAAAAACTGTCCGCCGTTTAAGGCGCTCATCATCTGACCGTTCTGAAGAATTCCTGAAGAAACCTGATCGAAGCGGTAATCCTTCATATCGTCCATCCGTGAAAGTACGTTCTGTACCTTCGTGACATTTTTATTGTAAGCGCTTCCGATATCTGCAAACTGGGAGGTATGTACATCGTCATTTTCCGGACAGAAAAAGCACTGGTAAATGTTCAGTACAGTACCTGCCGAAATTCCCGCAAAGAGCAGAAACCGGATGAGCGCTTTCTTTTTGCAGAAGTAAGAATATCCCAGAGAAAAAACAGCCCAGAATCCCAGTACAAGCAAAAGAGAGGAGATATTCCAGTTATTGCGGGCGTACACATCTGTAAAAACATAGGCTCCCCAAAGAAGAAGAATCCCCAGAATACAGAAAAGCTGTTTCTTTGTAAGATGGAAAAACTCCGGATATATTTTTACAAAAATATAGGACATCAGCATGGTAAGCGCCCAGCACCAGCGGTTTGTCGCATAGGAAAAACCGTTAAAAACGTGTGCGATATAAGGAACGCACAGGAAAAACATACACATAAGGAAGCCAAGTTTCATTGCCGAAAATTTTTTCCTCATGGTAAACAGGAGGAGTACGCCCAGAATTCCCACGGCAGATATTCCGATAATCGTGTAGTGTCCCTCAAATTTTCCGATGAGAGCAGGAATCAGTCTGCGATAATATACCGTCCTGTAGGAACCCATGATATAATTCACAGCGCCGATGCGGTCTGTGCCGAGAACTGCCCCAAGCGTAGGAAAGAAAATGACAGAGGCGATTAATACGCCGACTGTGCTGAAAAGGGCGAATCTTCCGAGATAAGCGCAAAGCTCTTTTATGCGGATTTTGCCGAAAATCATAAAATACCGGTAAACCGCATAAATCACTGTGAAAATTCCCAGCATATAAAAGAAATAGAAATTCGACATTGCGCTTACCGCAAGGGTAAGAATATAAAGGTAAGGACGTTCTTTTTTGTAAATCTTATCAACGCCAACCAGCAGTAAAGGGAAATAAATTCCCGGATTCAGGAAAAACGGATGTTTAAATCCTGCAACGAAACTCCACTGGCAGAACGCATAGAGAACTGCGCCGAGGAGAGTGGGGAAATAACCGTTTTTGTGATATCTGCTGTATATGGAAAAAGTAACGCCTGCCAGATAAATACGCAGGAGCAGCAGTGCGTTATAAAGATACTCCGTATATTTATACGGGACAGCCACAGAAAGCAGATTCAGGGGATCGCCGATGGCATAGTAATGTAAGGTGGTAAGGATATCGGAGCCGTATCCGATATGGAAATCCCACATGGGGAACCGCAGTGTATGCTCTGTGAAGAGGGTCTTGATAACATCACGGAGATAGTGCCCCAGATATGCCAGAGAAACATAATGCTGTTTCAGCCCGTCGCCCATGCGCGCTTCATAGATAAAGGACTTCCCATTGAGATAAAATCCTGCGGCAATGACAGAAAAAAACACGCCCGATACAAGGGTGTAGGCGAGCAGGTATTTCAGAAAAGGATGTTTTGAAGATTTCATGTTTTTTACTCCACTAAATTAAATTATGATAAAAAAAGTATAGGATAAATGGGATAAAATGTCAATAAAATAAGAAGTTTTGGAATATAGCAAAAAATAGCCAAAAATAAATTGACGAATACATAAAAAACAGACATAATATCTATAAAAACAGAAGAAAATAGATGAAAAATATAGAAAGCAGGAAAAGGAGAAAAGAGTATGGCGAAATATGTAATGGCTCTGGATGCAGGGACCACAAGCAACCGGAGTATTCTTTTTAATGAGAAGGGTGAAATATGCAGTGTCGCGCAGAGAGAATTTACACAGTATTTCCCGAAACCGGGCTGGGTAGAGCATGATGCAGATGAAATCTGGGCAAGTATGCTCGGCGTGGCAGTGGAAGCTATGAATAAGATCGGCGCCACTGCCTCAGACATTGCGGCAATCGGAATCACCAACCAGAGAGAGACTGCCATTGTCTGGGACAAAAAAACAGGAGAACCTGTGTACCGCGCTATTGTCTGGCAGTGCCGAAGAACCTCTGAATACTGTGATTCTCTCAAAGAAAAAGGGCTTACAGACAAATTCAGAGAAAAAACAGGACTCGTCATTGACGCTTATTTTTCCGGAACAAAAGTAAAATGGATACTGGAAAATGTTCCCGGAGCAGGAGAGAGGGCTGAAAAAGGAGAGCTTTTATTCGGAACAGTGGAGACATGGCTTATCTGGAAGCTGACAAAGGGTGCAGTCCACGTTACCGATTACTCCAATGCATCAAGAACCATGCTGTTTAATATCAACACCCTTCAGTGGGATGAGGAAATCTTAAAAGAGCTTGGCATTCCCAAATCCATGCTTCCTGAAGTAAAGCCTTCAAGCTGTGTTTACGGCACGGCAGACCCTCAGTTTCTGGGAGGGCCTATTCCCATTGCAGGAGCGGCAGGAGACCAGCAGGCAGCGCTTTTCGGACAGACCTGTTTCGAACCGGGAGAAGCGAAAAATACATATGGCACAGGCTGCTTCCTTCTGATGAATACAGGAGAAAAACCTGTATTCTCCAAAAACGGACTGGTAACAACAATCGCATGGGGGCTGGACGGAAAAGTGAACTATGCGCTGGAAGGCTCTATTTTTGTTGCGGGAGCAGCCATCCAGTGGCTCCGCGACGAACTGAGAATTATTGATTCGGCAGCAGACTCCGAATATATGGCAAAAAAGGTAAAAGATACCAACGGCTGCTATGTAGTTCCCGCTTTTACAGGACTTGGAGCGCCTCACTGGGATCAGTATGCGCGGGGAACAATCGTGGGAATTACCAGAGGCGTAAATAAATATCATATCATCCGTGCGACACTGGAATCTCTGGCTTATCAGGTAAACGATGTTCTGGAAGCCATGAAAGCAGATTCCGGCATCAATCTGGCAGCCCTTAAAGTAGACGGCGGGGCAAGCGCGAACGATTTCCTGATGCAGACCCAGGCAGACATTATAAAAGCGCCTGTAAACCGTCCTCGCTGCGTGGAGACAACCGCTATGGGAGCAGCATATCTGGCAGGGCTTGCGACAGGCTACTGGAGGGATAAAGAAGACGTTATAAAAAACTGGGCAATTGATTCTACGTTCTATCCGTCTCTGGAAGAGGAAGAACGGCTGAAACGGGTGAAAGGCTGGAACAAAGCTGTGAAATATGCGTATGGATGGGCAAGAGAAGACTGATGGCAAACGGGGGATATAAATATGTATGACATAATCATTATCGGAGGAGGCGTCTCAGGAACTGCCTCTGCAAGAGAACTTTCCCGCTATAAAGGAAAGTTCTGCCTTTTGGAAAAAGAAGAAGATCTGTGCTGCGGAACTTCGAAAGCCAACAGCGGTATTGTTCATGCAGGCTACGACGCTCCAAAAGGTTCTCTCATGGCAAAACTGAATGTGCTGGGAAATGAAAAAATGGAAGACCTTTCCAGAGAACTGGATTTTCCATTTAAGAGAACAGACTCCCTTGTTCTGTGTTTTTCTCCGGAAGATATGCCCTCCCTGCAGATTCTTTATGACAGAGGAATTGCAAATGGAGTGAAAAATCTCCGGATTCTGAGCAGAGAGGAAGTTCTTGAAATGGAGCCAAATATCTCCGACGAGGTATATGCGGCTCTTTACGCGCCAACAGCGGGAATCGTCTGCCCCTTTGAGATGAACCTTGCTTTCGGGGAAAACGCATATGAAAACGGGGTGGAGTTTCATTTTGATACAGAGGTCATAAGGCTTGCAAAAATAGAAGAGGGCTACCTGATTTTCACAAATAAAGGGGAATTTGAGACAAAATGTATTGTAAACGCAGCGGGAGTTTACGCAGATAAATTTCACAATATGGTAAGCGAAAAAAAGATTCACATTACTCCGAGGAAAGGAGAGTATTGTCTGCTCGACAAAAGCGCAGGCGCTCATGTGAGCAGAACTGTTTTTGCTCTTCCCGGCAAAGAGGGCAAGGGTGTTCTTGTAACGCCCACTGTTCACGGAAATCTCCTTATTGGTCCCACAGCCACAGATATTGAAGAAAAAGAAGGGACAAATACAACAGGAAACGGTCTTGCTCAGGTAATAAAAAAAGCCGGCAGAAACGTAAAGAATCTTCCTCTTCGTCAGGTGATTACCTCCTTCGCCGGACTTCGCGCCCATGAAGACCGTCAGGAATTTATCATCGAAGAGGCTGCGGACGCACCGGGCTTCATTGACTGCGCCGGCATCGAGTCTCCGGGTCTTACAAGCGCTCCTGCCATAGGAGAAAGAGTTGCGGAAATTTTAAGAGAAAAACTTGGGCTTGACGAGAAAGAAAACTTCATCAGTAAAAGAAAAGGCATTCTCCGCCCTGCATCTCTTTCCTTTGAAGAAAGAAATGCATTAATCAGAGAAAATCCGGCTTATGGAAATATTATCTGCCGCTGTGAAATGGTGACAGAAGGAGAAATCAGGGAAGCCATCCGCCGTCCGCTGGGTGCGAAATCTCTGGACGGTGTGAAACGCCGTACAAGAGCGGGAATGGGACGCTGTCAGTCCGGCTTTTGTTCACCGAAGGTAATGGAGATACTGGCGCAGGAGCTTGGCGTGGACCTTGCAGAAATCACCAAGGCAGGAGAAGGCTCAAACCTGATATGCGGAACAAACAAGGACAGGCTGTGAGAAGGGGGCAGTAGATGAAGATGAAAAATTATGAAATCGTAATCATCGGAGGCGGACCTGCGGGGCTTGCAGCAGCTATTTCCGCAAGAGAGGCAGGAATCCGGGAAATTCTGATTCTGGAAAGAGGTCAGGAGCTTGGAGGAATTCTCAATCAGTGCATCCACAACGGCTTCGGCCTTCATACCTTTAAAGAAGAACTGACAGGGCCGGAATACGCGGACCGTTTTATCAAAAAAGTGACAGAGCTTGGAATAGAATATAAATTAAATACAATGGTCATGGACATCCAGCAGGACAGAAGTGTTACGGCAATGAACCGTGAGGACGGTCTTTTCACCATTCAGGCAGGAGCTGTCATTCTTGCCATGGGATGCAGAGAGCGTTCCAGAGGCGCGCTCAATATACCCGGATATCGTCCGGCAGGAATTTATTCTGCCGGAACAGCGCAGAGACTGGTAAATGTGGAAGGGTATCTTCCCGGACGGGAGGTCGTGATTCTCGGCTCCGGCGATATCGGTCTTATTATGGCAAGACGCATGACACTGGAAGGCGCGAAGGTAAAAGCAGTGGCAGAGCTGATGCCGTATTCAGGAGGACTGAAGCGAAACATTGTCCAGTGCCTTGACGATTTCGGTATTCCTCTGAAATTAAGCCATACAGTTGTAGATATCAGGGGGAAAAAGCGTCTTGAGGGAGTCACACTTGCGAAGGTGGATTCCTCAGGAAAGCCCATTCCCGGCACTGAGGAAGAGTACTCCTGCGACACCCTCCTCCTTTCGGTGGGACTTATTCCTGAAAATGAATTGTCCCGTGAATGCGGAATAAAAATAAACCCTGTTACCTCCGGCCCTGAAGTAAATGAAAGCCTTGAGACAAGCGTACCGGGAATTTTTGCCTGCGGAAATGTACTGCACGTTCACGATTTGGTAGACTTTGTTTCCGAGGAGGCTGCATCAGCAGGAAGACATGCGGCAGCTTTTGTCCGCGGAGATACGGGAATGGGAAAACGCCATATAATAGAAATAAAGCCCGCGGACGGCATCCGCTATACAGTTCCCGGTGTCATCGACGTAAACAGAATGGACGAAAAGCTTACGCTCAGGTTTCGGGTTGGCGGCGTATATAAAAACTGCTGTATCTGCGCATACTTTGACGATAAAAAAGTAATTCGAAGAAAACGTCCGGCAGTTGCGCCGGGAGAAATGGAAGAGCTTAAACTGACCAGAGAAACACTTATGGAATACCCGGATTTAAAAACAATCACACTGAAAATAGAGGAGGCGCAGGAAAATGGGAGATAAAACAGAAGAAAAGAAATTAATCTGTATCGGCTGTCCCATGGGCTGTCCGATTACAGTTGTCATGTGCGGAAAAGAAGTCGTAAGCATTACCGGAAATACCTGCAGTCATGGCGCAAAATACGCTGCAAAAGAAATGACGGCTCCGACCCGTGTCCTTACCACCACGGTTCGCGTCGCAGGACAGAAGTCCCGTATGCTCTCCGTAAAAACCCGTACTGACATTCCGAAAGAACAAATCCGTCCGGTCCTTCTTGCCCTGAAAAACCTGGAGGCTGTTCCGCCGATACGAATCGGAGATACCATTCTGAAAAATGTGGCATCCACAGGCGTAGATGTGATCGCAACCAGAAATATAACCTGAAATATACTATATGTAGTAAAAATAGCCGAATACAACCACAAAAAATTGTTGATTTTTTTAGATAAATTTTATTTGCCTTATTTGCATATATCTGTTATAGTATCCTTTGGTGAGCAACAACAGGGATAACAAGTTATAATTTATATATAAAGGAAAAGGGGAAAAAAATTGCGTAAGAAATCACATATTTTACTGGCAAGATACCTGGCTGATCAGATGGTTGTTGATGAGAGTTTACAGTCTCACAGAAAGGCGTTCTGCCTGGGAAGTATCCTGCCGGATATCAGACCTTCTTTCGTAACTAAGAAACATGAATTTTTCGGTACCTTTGATGAGATTCAGGAGAAGATTGAAGCCCTTGTAAATTCCAATCCGGAAGAGTGCAATGCCAGAGTATACTGGAGAAGATTCGGAGAAGTGATTCATTACATGGCGGACTACTTTACTTTTCCTCATAATAAAACCTACACAGGAAACCTCGTAGAGCATAATCACTATGAGAAAATCCTTAAGAATGATTTAAAGACATGTATCAAGAGCGGTGAAGCCTGCAAGAATCTTGAAGAAGCAATTCATTTTGGCAGCCTTGCACAGCTTACCTCTTATATCGAGGAGAGACATGAGTTTTACCTTCGCAAGCTGCGCAATGTAGAAGACGACATCCGTTACATCCTGAATGTATGTTTTCAGGTAATTCAGGGAATCATTTGTCTTTGCACAGGAATCCAGTTTTCACCGGCAGCAGTACAGGCGTGAGAAATCTCTGATACATAAAATACATCCGAAATATCTAAAAGAATCCTGTACGCAGGATTCTTTTTTCTTTATCCTCATAAAAGTTGTAACGGGTTTATTAAAAAAGTATAAAAATATGAAAAAAACATGAATTATATGCTTAATTTGTTCATTTTCTTGCGTTCCTCCAAAAAATGTGCTAAAATATGTGCGTTGATATTTTAACTGGAGAAAAGCAAATGCGCGTACTTTACAAACGTAAAGGATGTTCGATGAAAGAAGGGAGCATCTTTCTAATATGAAAAACAGATACCTGACAAGATGCTTATGCATCACATTAGTGTCCGGAATGATATTTACTACAGCGCCAACAGCAGTTCTGGCGGCAGAAACAGCAGAATTAAGTTCGGAAGGTGATTTTTCCGATCATCCGGAGGATGATTTTATTTCCGTACCCGGAGATCCTGAACTCACACCGGAAGAACCGACTCCTACACCGCTGCCTCCAACTCCTACGCCGGGGGAGCCGGATGTGACCCCTACGCCGGGAGAGCCAAGTATAACTCCTACACCGGGAGAGCCAAGCGTAACTCCTACGCCGGGAGAACCAAGTATAACTCCTACACCGGGAGAACCGAGCGTAACTCCTACACCTGAAGTGCAGGATAAAATCCGACTGCTTATGGAGAAGATTAACAAGCTGGCGCTTGAAACAATCACACTTGATCATAAAGAGACAATAGAAAAAATCCGCAAAGAATACGATCTGCTTACAGAAGAGGAGAAGCTTCTTGTAACGAACTATCCTCTTTTTCAGGAAATAGAAAAGAAACTGGCTGAACTTGAGAAGCTTGACGAAACAGAACACGAACTTCCATTTGATGACAGTCCGGATCCGTTTATTTCAGACAGCACAAACGTCAATCCCCCTCTTATTGGACAGCCTGTATATTATACAAACATGGTTTCCAATCTTCACGCGGGTAAGGAATTCTATCTGAACAGTCTTAAAAAGAATTATCAGCTTAGTTTTTCCGATGATTTTGCGGATGTAATGGAAGCAATCGAAAAAGAATATAAAGAGAAGAACAAACTGCAGGACGCCTGCGACAGAAACGGCGGGATGACCAGCTCTGAGGATACTCTTCTTGTGAGAAACTGGCAGGATATTATTGCCATTTATATTTACGAACAGAATCAAAAAGGTGTAAAAGAATATAAACTTGACGCTTCCTGCAAGGATGAGCTGGCTAAGATTTTTGCTATGATGAATCCTGTAGTAAGGGATAAAAAGAATATTACGAAGGTTACATATGGCAACCGCCATATCAATTATTACATTAAGAAGAATAAGATTGCCCGCAAAGACCGTAAAGTTCTTAAGAAATATGTGGAAACAGACTGTAAGCTCTTAAGCGCTACAGTAACTGCAGCCAAGGGGTTCGTGCGCCAGAGTGTCGGCGACGATGTTTCAGAAGAACGTGTGAACGTGCTTACAGCAGCCTATTCCCTTGTTGGCAAGGTCGGATATTTCTGGGGCGGCAAGTATAACAGTCTGGGTGAAAATCCATCCTGGGGCAGTGTCTACAAGGTGAGCGCTCCCGGAAGCAACAGCACGGGGACTTTGCGCGCTTATGGACTGGACTGCAGCGGTTTTGTAACATGGGCAGTAATCAATGGCTACCAGAATACGACTATGCAGGCGCTGATTGGCGACGGTACTTCTGACCAATGGTATAAGGCAAATGTAATCAGCGAAGCAGAGGCACAGCCGGGCGATCTTGTTTTCCAGAGGGGACCTGAGGCAGGCAGTGATAATCATGTGGGAATTCTCTGCGGCAAAACAGATGCAGGAGACTGGATTGCAGTACATTGTTCCTCCGGTCAGAATGGAGTGACAGTAGGAGAAGCTTACAGCGCAAGCTTCCGCTACATCCGTCAGGCGTCTTTCTACCCGGATTCCAATCAGACACAGCAGGCTCCGGAAGCAGGCGCAGCGAACACTGAAGCGGCAGGTTTCTCAGATGTGCAGGTATCAGATCCTCTTCAGGCTCTTTTAAACAACCAGAATACACAGTCTGATTTCATCGGACCTGTTCTTCCGGGAGATTATATGAAACCGGATAATGATTTCGTTGGACCGACTCTCAGCCTCCTTGATGACAAAATTGTTCTTTCTCAGGACGAAATCCAGATATTTAAAGCAGAATAAACTATTCTTACAGAACCGTTCACTTATGTGCGGTTCTGTTTTTTTTTCGGTTCTGAAAAAACAGTTGACAAACTGCTGAAAACCTCATATACTTTGGTAGTAATAAAGTTTGATAATCAAAATATAAATGGATGGTTAACTATGAAAACAACACGGATAGAAGGAACAGGGAGCGCGCTTCCTGTATACAGGATTACAAATGAGGAATTGTCAAAATATGTAGATACAAGTGATGAGTGGATTCGAAGCAGAACAGGAATCGGAAGCCGTTTCATTGTAAATGATAAAGAGAATGCGGTAACTCTTGCATATGAAGCAGGAAAGAATGCGCTTCAAAATGCGGGAACCCCTTTGGAGGAGATTGAGCTGGTTCTTGTGGCAACGTCTTCGTCTGGCTGTAATTTTCCCACAGTTGCATGTCAGGTAAGCGGTCTTCTGGGAATTCAGGGCGCTGTGTCAATGGATATCAGCGCGGCATGTTCCGGTTTCATTTATGCTCTTAATACTGCGCATGCGTATATCCGGGCAGGAATTTACAGGAAAGCGCTGATTATCGGTGTTGATACAATCTCAAGAATCACAGACTGGACGGATAGAAGCACCTGTGTTCTTTTTGGCGACGGTGCAGGCGCCTGCGTTGTGGGAGAGGCAGAGGACGGAATTCTGGAAATCAGCCAGCACAGCAACGGAGAAAAGGGCAGTGTTCTTATAAGCGAATCATCCAGAGCCCATACTCCTGCAGCAGAAGCGCAGCCGGAAAGGCTGCTGTACATGGACGGCAGCGAAGTGTTTAAATTTGCTGTAAAAACAGTTCCGGAATGTGTCTGCGAGCTTCTTGAAAAAGGGAAAAAAGAATTAGAAGATGTGAAATATGTAATTCTTCATCAGGCTAATAAACGGATTATCAGTTCTGTAGCCAAACGTCTTCAGACAGAAGAAGAGAAATTCCCTGTCAATGTCGAAAAATACGGAAATACCTCCGCTGCCAGTATTCCGCTTCTTCTGGATGAATTAAACAGAAACGGAAAGCTGGAGCGGGGAGATTTACTTCTTATGTCAGGTTTCGGAGCAGGTCTTACCTGGGGCGGAACTCTTCTTCACTGGTGAAGGTTCAGCGGTTAATTCCGGACAGTACGTCTTCAATCCATTTATCTGTATTGAAATTGCTGTCAAAGAGCCTGATAATTACGCCGTAAGGCTCCGCATCACTGGAAAAAGCGTTTGCTTCATCTGTATCCACGTGCATGGCAAGCCGGTAATCCCAATGTACACGGACAACAACATCTGCATAGATAAGGGCGCGACCGTAGCTTTTCGTCAGAACGAATACCTCGTCATTGTCATGGACCCGGAGCGTAAGGGCATCTTCGGGCGTCATGTGGATATGACGTTTGGCAACAATCACGCCTTTTTCTATTTCGGTTTCCCCAAAAGGACCGACCAGAGTACAGCCCGGTGTTCCGTTAATGTCTCCGGACTGGCGGATCACACCGGGAATTCCCAGCTTTCTGGTGTCCGTAAGAGAAAGCTCCACCTGACTTTCTTTACGGAAGGGACCTAAGAGCGCCATATTTTCGAATACGCCTTTCGGTCCCTTGACTGTAACCCGTTCTTCGCAGAGATACTGTCCGGGCTGGCTTAATTCTTTTATATAATGAAGCTCTGCGTCAGGACCAAATAATTTCTCAAAATCCGTTCTGGATAAATGAATGTGTCTTGCTGAAGTCTCGATGGGAATTTTTATGCTCATCTCAATATTCCTCCACAGAAAAATTGTAAAACATTAATTTATCATAGTTTACCCCTTTACAGGGAAAAAGGCAACTGTTTTGGAACAATTTACAAAGGAGCAGCCAAGTAAATGTTTACAACCGTACCGACAGTCGCTATAATAAAAAAGAAACTTGAGATAAAGGAGTATTTATGAGAATCAAAAAGTTTTTCCGATATCTTTTTCTTATTCTTGCAGTCAGCGGACTGCTTGCGACAGGTATCCGGTTGTTTACTCTTGTCCGGGGACCTTCCGAGGTGCGCAGAATGCGAAAAGAAGAAATTGTCCAGAAGGAAGAAGGATATCTGGAATACTATTTCAATCTTTTGACAGAGGAGGAGAAGCGGGGATACAGAGAGCTTCTTGACGGCGTCAGGAACAGGAAAGAGAAGTTTTACCTGACTATTTCCGGAGACAGTCAGGTGGACCGTGTTTATCATGCGGTTCTGAAAGACCATCCTGAGATTTTCTGGATACATAACAGGAAGCAGGTTTACAAAACCGTTTATGCAGGCGGGAATTACTGCCAGTTTTCCCCTGAATACAGCTACAATGAAGAAGAGACAGCTTTAATCTGCACCTCTATGGAGCAGGCTTATCAGGATGTGCTTGCTCTGATTCCGGAGGGAGCGGGAGATTATGAAAAAGTACAGACGGTCTATACATATATCATTGACCATACCGAATACGTTTCTTCTGAAGACGACCAGAGTATTGCAGGTGTGTTCTGGAAAAAGGGCGCGGTCTGCGCAGGATATGCAGGGGCTGTACAGTATCTTCTGGAGAGGCTTGGTGTGCCCTGTATTTATGTAGAGGGAAGTTCCTCGGAAAGTGAGGAAGGACATGCGTGGAATCTGGTTCTCCTTGACGGGGAGTATTATTATGTGGACGCTACAAATGGAGACCAGCCGGATTTCCTTGAAGGAGACGCTGTGCTGATTGCAGAACATAAGACGACGATTTACGATTATCTTTGTCCGTTTCCGGAGGAATATGAAGTGAATTACACGCCTTCTCCTGAGTTTTCTGTACCTGAATGTACGGCGAGAGCCAAAAACTTCTATGTGATGAATGGCGCATGCTTCGATACTTATGACAGAGAACAGGTCTATGAGCTATGTCGTCTGCGCCTTGACAACGGCGCTGCAGTGGTACGGTTTAAATTTGCAAATCAGGATGCGTTTCAGGCAGCCTGTGAGGATCTGATAGAGAATGACAGAATTGAAGAAGTTGCCAGATATTATATGGATATTTACGGACTTGGTCAGGTTTCCTATCATTACGGAATCCTGGAAAATCTGAAAACCATGTATTTTATGTTTTAAATGAGGTGATGATATGACAGAATTCATGGAAATTTTTTCAAGAATAATGAATATTGCTGACAGGGTGAGTAATATGGAGCAATTGTCTTTTGTAGCAATGACAGGATTAGGGATTATTTTGGTTTTTGGAATCCTGAACTGTATTTTGGGTTACCGTCTGCTGCGTTTCTGGATGATGCTGGGCGGATTCGGAGTCGGCGGCGCATTTGGATTTTTTGCGGCATACACCTTGGGCAGTCCGGACAAAATAATTTATGCGGCTGCAATGCTTTTTGGCGGTATCCTGTTTGCAGTAATCGCATTTCTGATTTATAAAGCGGGTATATTTCTTTTGGGCGCCGGTATTGGCTGGGCGCTGAGTATTTATATCCTCCATCCGACGAAGTCCTCCGTATTTTTTGTCTGCATTTTATGCGGAGTTGGAGTTGGCTCTCTGGCAGTAAAATATTGCCGTGAGGTTCTGATTGTTGCTACCAGTATCATCGGCGGAGTAATGGCAGGAATGTCTCTTGCAAAGCTGGGCAGTCTTGCGGAATTTCCGTTTGGAGTTGGTATGAGTCTTGGTTTTTCTCTTCTTGGTATTCTGATTCAGTTTGCAATCAATAAAAAAGAGGAGGATGATGAGGAGGACGAGGATGACGACGAGGAATATGACGAATACGGGGATGTGTATGAGCCGGACGACGACGGGGATTTAGAACCTCTGATTGAAGAACATGAGCCTGTGACACAACGCCGCAGAAGACGGTAAGGCATCAGATAGAAAGGAAGCGTTAAAATGGCAAAAGAGGCAAAAACAAATGCGATGCGTATGCTGGAACGGCAGAAAGTAAAATACGAAACACTGACTTATGACTGCGACGAGTTTGTGGATGGAATGCACAGCGCAGATCTTACAGGAGCTCCCTATGAGCAGTCTTTTAAGACCCTTGTAATGGAAGGGAAAAGCGGAAGCTTTTATGTATTTGTAGTTCCCATCGAAAAAGAAGTGGACCGTAAAGCGGCTGCAAAGGCTGTGGGCGAAAAAGCTGTAGACATGATTCATGTAAAAGATATTACAAAGATTACAGGTTATGTGAGAGGCGGCTGCAGTCCTATTGGGATGAAGAAACCTTTTCCTACTGTATTCGACGCTTCGGCAGGTAATTTCGATGAAATTTATGTCAGCGGCGGCAGAATCGGACTGACACTGAAGGTTCCTGTGAAAGAGCTTTTGAAGGTGACAGGCGGCAAGCTTGAGGATATTACGGCTAAATAAAAAAGAGGTTTTCCGGCAAATATTTTTGTTTACCGGGAAACCTCTTTTTATGTTCAGGCTGCTTTGGGAGAGGCAGATTTTTTAGTTGTCTGCTGCATCCTCTTCATTAACTTCATATACATGGCGTTTCTTAGCCATTTCATCGCTTGCCAGATATTCATCGTAAGTTGTGATCTTGTCGATGAGCGTACCGTTTGGAAGAATTTCCATAATACGGTTGGCAGTTGTCTGTACGAACTGGTGGTCATGGGAGGTGAAAAGAATAACTCCCGGGAACTTGATCAGTCCGTTGTTCAGCGCTGTGATAGATTCCATATCCAGATGGTTGGTCGGCTCATCCAGAAGCAGGATGTTCGCACCGGAAATCATCATCTTGGAAAGAAGACAACGAACCTTCTCACCACCGGAAAGAACACGGACACGTTTCACACCGTCTTCGCCAGGGAAGAGCATACGTCCAAGGAAACCGCGCACATAAGTAGCATCCTTAATCTCAGAATACTGTGTCAGCCAGTCTGTGATCGTCAGGTCATTGTCGAATTCCTGTGTGCTGTCTTTCGGGAAATAAGCCTGTGTAGTAGTAACGCCCCATTTGTAATTTCCTTCATCCGGCTCCATTTCGCCCATGAGAATTTTGAAGAATGTTGTGATTGCCTGCTCGTTTGCGCCGACAAAAGCAACCTTATCGTCATGTCCCAGTGTGAAGGAGATGTTATCGAGTACCTTTACGCCGTCAATTGTCTTGGAGAGATTTTCAACCATAAGGACTTCATTTCCGATTTCGCGGTTTGGACGGAAATCAATGTATGGGTACTTACGGCTGGACGGACGCATATCGTCAAGCTGGATTTTTTCGAGGGCGCGCTTACGGGAAGTCGCCTGTTTGGACTTGGAAGCGTTGGCGCTGAATCGGGAGATAAACTCCTGCAGCTCTTTGATCTTTTCTTCTTTTTTCTTATTGGCTTCTTTCATCTGCTTGATGAGAAGCTGACTGGATTCAAACCAGAAATCGTAGTTACCTGCGTAAAGCTGAATCTTGCCGTAGTCGATGTCCGCAGTATGGGTACATACTTTGTTTAAGAAGTAACGGTCATGGGATACCACGATTACCGTATTTTCGAAGTTGATGAGGAATTCCTCAAGCCATTCGATAGCCGGGAGGTCAAGGTGGTTGGTAGGCTCGTCAAGAAGAAGAATGTCCGGGTTGCCGAACAGAGCCTGAGCAAGAAGAACCTTCACCTTCTGGCTTCCTGTAAGGTCTGCCATCTGTGTATAGTGGAATTCTGTTTCAATGCCAAGACCGTTGAGGAGAGTAGCAGCGTCGGATTCTGCTTCCCAACCGTTCATCTCTGCAAATTCGCCTTCCAGTTCACTTGCGCGGATACCGTCTGCGTCTGTAAAGTCTTCTTTCGCATAGATGGCTTCTTTTTCTTTCATTATTTCATACAGTCTTTTATTTCCCATGATGACAGTGTCAAGTACAGGATATGCGTCATATTTGAAGTGATCCTGCTGTAAGAAGGAAAGACGCTGTCCCGGTGTGATAACGACATCACCACTGGTTGGCTCAAGGCGGCCGTCAAGAATCTTCAGGAAAGTAGATTTACCTGCGCCGTTGGCGCCGATCAGACCGTAACAGTTGCCTTCTGTGAATTTGATGTTTACATCTTCGAAGAGGGCTTTTTTTCCTACACGTAAAGTGATGTTATTTGCTGAAATCATATCATACCTCGTTTTTCGTAAATAGTTTTATTTCTTATTATAATAGTTTAACCGTAATCATTGTACCGTAAAATAAGAAAAAATCAACACCTATTTTCAATTTTTCCCGGATTAATCCTGAAATCCCCCCAATATTCGTCAAAACCTTACACATGCTTTCTTTACAAAGAAAAAACTGTCTGGTATAATCCGTATATAAAAGGGTTTAAGGAGAAAGAAATGGGGAATATTTATTTAATAGGCTTTATGGGATGCGGCAAATCAACGGTTTCCCGTTATCTTTGCAAACGATACGGATTTAAGCGACTGGAAATGGATGAAGAGATTGAGAGACAGGAAGGACGCAGCATTAAAGAAATCTTTGCATCCAGCGGAGAAGCATATTTCCGTGAAGTTGAAACAGGTCTGTTAAAGAAGCTTCGCAGCAGTGAAAGATTGGTCGTATCCTGTGGCGGGGGAACAGCCATGAAAGATGAGAATGTATCCGAAATGAAAAAGAACGGAATAATCATTCTCCTGGAAGCATGTCCTGAAACTGTCTACGACAGAGTGAAACATAATCACAACCGTCCTCTTCTGGAAGGCAATATGAATGTAGATTACATACGCGGGCTGATGGAACAGCGCAGACCGAAATATGAGGCTGCCGCTGATTTTACAGTTATAACCGACGGAAAAAGCACAGCGCAGATTTGTCGGGAAATCCTTGACAGAACAGAGGAAAGAGAAAACAGGAAAAACACCGGCAAATGAGCCGGACAGAAATGCAGGGTATTTTTTAAAAATATAACGACAGAAAGGTTACGAGAAATGTTTATTACCAGAGAAAGCGATTATGCAGTAAGGGTGATTCGTGCTCTAGCAGGAGAGCAGAGACTGAGCGTATCAGAAATTTGCGAAAGGGAATCGGTCACAGCGCCTTTTGCGTATAAGATTTTAAAGAAATTACAGAAATCCGGGATTGTCCGTGGATTCAGAGGCGTACATGGAGGATATTCCCTGAACAGGCAGCCTGATGAGATGACTCTTTTTGATGTGTACAGCGCCATTGATCCGGATCTGTTCATTATTGAATGTATGGATCCCAGCCGTAAATGCCTGCGCGACGGCGAGAATGGGCTGCCGTGTCTTGTTCACAGAGAACTGGAAGCTATTCAGATGGAATTCTGGAATCTTTTGAAGAGAAAAACGCTTCAGCAGATTATGGATGGAGAATGATTACATAATCTTTATACAAATACGTCTCCTTGTACTCCATTATATACAAAAAAATTTTAAACAAGTTGGACATAACTAAAAGATTATGCTATAATTGATTAGGAATTTGAGACACTCCTGTGTTTTTTTGCACATAAAAATGTGTCTTGAAATATTTTCATCATACCTTTAAGGAGGAAAAACAAACTATGGCAAGAAAGATGAAAACCATGGATGGTAACCATGCAGCCGCTCATGCATCATACGCTTATTCAGATGTAGCTGCAATTTACCCGATTACCCCTTCATCTGTTATGGCGGAAGCTACAGATGAGTGGGCTACCCAGGGAAGAAAGAACATTTTCGGACAGGAAGTTCAGGTAACTGAAATGCAGTCTGAGGCAGGTGCTGCCGGTGCAGTACACGGTTCTCTGGCAGCAGGCGCTCTTACTACAACATATACAGCTTCCCAGGGTCTGTTACTTATGATCCCGAACCTTTATAAAATTGCCGGTGAGCAGTTACCGGGCGTTATCAACGTATCCGCTCGTGCGCTTGCTTCCCACGCACTCTCTATTTTCGGCGATCACTCCGACGTTATGGCATGCCGTCAGACAGGATGCGCTATGCTGTGTGAATCTTCCGTACAGGAAGTTATGGACTTAACTCCGGTTGCTCACCTTGCAGCAATCAAAGGTAAAGTTCCATTCATCAACTTCTTCGACGGATTCCGTACATCTCACGAAATCCAGAAGATTGAAACATGGGATTACGAAGATCTGAAAGATATGGCTGATATGGATGCAATCGCTGAGTTCCGTAACAACGCGCTCAACCCGAACCATCCATGCCAGAGAGGTTCTGCTCAGAACCCGGATATCTTCTTCCAGGCAAGAGAAGCATGTAACCCGTTCTACGATGCTCTTCCGGCATTAGTTCAGGAATACATGGACAAAGTAAACGCTAAAATCGGCACAGATTATAAATTATTCAACTACTACGGTGCAGAAGATGCTGAACACGTTATCGTAGCTATGGGTTCCGTAAACGATACAATCGAGGAAACTATCGACTACTTAATGGCAGCAGGCAAAAAAGTCGGTGTTGTTAAAGTTCGTCTTTACAGACCATTCTGCTCCAAAGCACTTGTTGAAGCTATTCCGGAGTCTGTTAAACAGATTACTGTTCTTGACAGAACAAAAGAACCGGGCGCACTTGGCGAGCCACTGTACCTGGATGTTGTTGCAGCATTAAAAGAAGAAGGCAAATTTGCTGACGCTAAAGTATTCACAGGCCGTTACGGCTTAGGTTCCAAAGATACTACACCGGCTCAGATCGCTGCAGTATTTGAGAACACAACAAAACAGAAATTCACACTCGGTATCGTTGATGACGTTACAAACCTTTCTCTGGAAGTTGGCGCTCCGATCGTTACAACTCCGGAAGGAACAACTAACTGTAAATTCTGGGGCTTAGGCGCAGACGGTACAGTAGGTGCTAACAAGAACTCCATCAAGATTATCGGTGACAATACAGACATGTATGCTCAGGCTTACTTTGACTATGACTCCAAGAAGTCCGGCGGTGTTACAATGTCTCACTTACGTTTCGGTAAGAAACCGATCAAATCCACATACCTGATCCGTACAGCTAACTTCGTAGCATGCCACAACCCATCCTACGTAAACAAGTACAACATGGTTCAGGAGCTTGTTGACGGCGGTACATTCCTCCTCAACTGCCCATGGGATATGGAAGGTCTTGAGAAACATTTACCAGGACAGGTTAAAGCATTCATCGCTAACCACAATATCAAATTCTACACAATCGACGGTGTTAAGATCGGTATTGAAACTGGCATGGGACCAACACGTATCAACACAATCCTTCAGTCCGCATTCTTCAAACTGACAGGCATCATTCCGGAAGAGCAGGCAATCGAGCTTATGAAAGCTGCTGCAAAAGCTACTTACGGACGTAAAGGTGACGACGTTGTTCAGAAGAACTGGGCAGCTATCGACGCAGGTGCAAAACAGGTAGTTGAGATTGAAGTTCCGGAAAGCTGGAAAGACGCAGAAGACGAAGGTCTGTTCATGTCTCACGCATCCGAAGGACGTCAGGAAGTTGTTGACTTCGTAAACAACATCCAGTCTAAAGTAAATGCTCAGGAAGGTAACTCCTTACCTGTATCTGCATTCAAGGATTATGTTGACGGTACTACACCATCCGGTTCCTCCGCATACGAGAAACGTGGTATTGCAGTAAATGTTCCTGTATGGAATCCGGAAAACTGTATCCAGTGTAACAGATGTGCTTATGTATGTCCTCACGCTGTTATCCGTCCATTCGCTCTTACAGAAGAAGAAGCAGCTAACGCTCCTGAAGGAATGAAGACTTTAGACCTTACAGGAATGAAAGAATACAAATTCACAATGGCTGTTTCCGCTCTTGACTGTACAGGCTGCGGTTCCTGTGCGAACGTATGTCCAGGAAAGAAAGGTGCGAAAGCCCTTGCTATGGAAAATCTGGAAGCAAGCCTTGGCGAGCAGAAATACTTCGATTATGCAGTAAAACTTCCTGTTAAAGAAGATGTTATCGCAAAATATAAAGAAACAACTGTTAAAGGCAGCCAGTTCAAACAGCCTCTCCTTGAGTTCTCCGGAGCTTGTGCAGGTTGTGGTGAAACACCATATGCGAAACTGATCACTCAGCTTTTCGGTGACAGAATGTACATCGCTAACGCTACTGGATGTTCCTCTATCTGGGGTAACTCCTCACCGTCCACACCATACACAGTAAACGCTAAGGGACAGGGTCCTGCATGGGGCAACTCCTTATTCGAAGATAACGCTGAGTTTGGTTATGGTATGCTTCTCGCTCAGAAAGCTATCCGTGACGGCTTAAAAGCAAAAGTTGAAGACGTTGTTGCTAACGGAGATAACGAAGACGTTAAGGCAGCAGGTCAGGAATGGTTAGACACATTCGCAGTTGGTGCAACTAACGGTGTTGCTACAGATAAATTAGTTGCAGCTCTTGAAGCATGCGGCTGTGATAAAGCAAAAGAAATCCTCGCTCAGAAAGACTTCCTTGCTAAGAAATCCCAGTGGATCTTCGGTGGTGACGGATGGGCTTACGATATCGGATTCGGTGGTGTTGACCATGTTCTCGCAAGCGGACGTGACATCAACGTTATGGTATTCGATACAGAGGTTTACTCCAACACAGGCGGACAGTCTTCCAAGTCTACACCAACAGGCGCTATCGCTCAGTTCGCTGCCGGCGGTAAAGAGACTAAGAAGAAAGATATGGCTTCCATCGCAATGAGCTATGGTTATGTATACGTTGCTCAGATTTCCATGGGTGCTGACTTCAACCAGACTGTAAAAGCAATTGCAGAGGCTGAGGCATATCCGGGACCATCTCTGATCATCGCTTACGCTCCATGTATCAACCACGGTATCAAGAAAGGTATGTCCAAAGCTCAGACAGAGGAAGAACTGGCAGTTAAGTGCGGATACTGGCACAACTTCAGATTCAACCCTGCAGCAGAAGGCAACAAGTTTACTCTTGATTCTAAAGAGCCTAACATGGAAGATTATCAGGCATTCCTTGACGGAGAGGTTCGTTACAACTCTCTGAAACGTCAGAATCCTGAAAAAGCTGCAAGACTCTTCGCTAAGAATGAGGCTGAAGCTAAAGCAAGATTCGAATACCTGAGCAAACTTATCGCTCTTCACAGCGCTGAATAATTTCAGGTTAATCTTAAATAAAATAAATTGTGTCCAAACGGTGTAATACAAATGACCGCGGTACTTATGTACCGCGGTTTTTTGCTGTCAAACTGCCGTGCAAACAGGGATTCATTAAATATTCTTAAGAATTCAGAATTAAATAGACTTTTCAAATAATTGGAGTATAATGGAAGAGAGTTAATCACGAAAGGATGACAGCATGAGTAAATTATCAGTAGTGCTTCCGGCTTATAATGAAGAGCTGATGGTGGGTAAAACCTGCCGTGTACTCAGGGAAGTTCTGACAGAAGCAGACATTTCTTATGAGCTGGTTGTAGTAAACGATGGTTCCAGGGATAACACCTGGGAAGAGATATTAAAAGCGGGAAAAAAAGATTCCAATATTCTTGGAGTGAATTTTTCCAGAAACTTCGGCAAGGAATCGGCTGTATTTGCCGGGCTTGCCCAGACAACAGGAGATGTTGTGGCAGTTATGGACTGCGATTTACAGCATCCGCCCCAGACGCTGGTAGAGATGTATCATCTGTGGGAAGATGGCTATGAAGTTATCGAGGGCGTGAAGAAGAGCCGCGGGAAAGAAGGAATCCTCCATAAGAAGTGTGCGGGCTTTTTCTATGGAATCATGTCTAAAGCGACAAAGGTTGACATGAAGAATGCTTCAGATTTTAAAATGATGGACAGAAGAGCAGTTGCCAGTATTTTATCTCTGCCGGAACGAAATATGTTCTTTCGGGCAACTTCCTCCTGGGTAGGTTTTAAGACCACTCATGTGAAGTTTGAGGTACAGGAAAGAGAAGCAGGAGAATCCAAGTGGTCTGCCTGGTCTTTGATTAAGTATGCGTTTACAAATATTGTTGCGTTTACAACATTTCCCCTTCAGTTTGTGACCTTTGCCGGAGGAATTAGCTTCATCGGCTCTCTTGCGCTGATTGTTTATTCTCTGATACAGTATTTCTCCGGACATGCAGTAGAAGGATATACGACAATTCTGATCGTACTTCTTATGATTGGCAGCGCGATTATGCTCAGTCTCGGCGTAATCGGCTATTATATCGCCAAAATTTACGAAGAAGTAAAACGCCGTCCACGGTATATTATTTCTGAAATCGTAAGAGGTACAAAAAATGCCAGTGAACAGATCAAGAAGGACTTACGCTGACCGGCGGGAAAGAAGGTAACAGATGAAGAAACTTATTGAAAAGCTGTATGGAAGTTCTGTAGTGCGCTATATATTTTTTGGCGGTTGTACTACAATGGTTAATCTGGTCAGCTTTTACATATTGCGAAAGTTCAGGGTTGAACTGAACACTGCAAATATTATTTCTATTATTCTGGCAATCCTGTTTGCCTATGTAGTAAACTCCAAATATGTGTTTCAGGATAAATGTGAATCCTTAAAAGCTCACATACAGCCTTTTTGTAAATTTATCGGCGCACGGCTTGTCACTATGGCAATCGAAGTGGGAGGCGTATGGCTGCTTGTTTCGGTTATGGGCATGGGAGATATGATCGGGAAATTCCTGACACAGTTTATTGTGCTTATACTTAATTACATATTCAGTAAATTTTTTGTTTTTACAACAGGAAAGAACTGATGCAGACAGAAACAAGATATGTTTACAACAATGTGATTGACATGGAGGATAAGAGACGGATGAAGTTAGAAGAAGCGATTTCCAGAGTGAAACCTTTAGATGAACAGGCAATGGCTGTTGCCCGGAAACGCTGGGACAGCATTGCGAAACCTCTGCATTCCCTTGGGAAACTGGAAACTCTGGTAATTCAGATTGCCGGAATAACGGGAACATCAGAGGTTGATATCAGCAGGCGGGCTCTGATTCCAATGTGCGCGGACAATGGCGTTGTGGAGGAAGGCGTGACTCAGACAGGTCAGGAAGTTACAGCCATTGTTGCGGATAACTTTCTCAAAGGGATTACAACAGCCTGTGTAATGGCACGGCAGTGCAATGTGGATGTAATTCCTGTGGATGTGGGAATTGCCGTGAATACGCAGGTACGCACAGATTTAAAGGTTGCCTGCGGTACAAAGAATATGACAAAAGGACCTGCCATGACCCGTGAGGAAGCAATTCGCGGAATTGAATCAGGAATTCAGATTGTATGTGAATTAAGAGAAAAAGGTTATAACATTTTTGCAACCGGAGAAATGGGAATCGGAAACACGACTACCAGCAGCGCTGTTGCATCTGTTCTTCTCGGACAGCCTGTGGAAAAAATGACTGGCAGGGGAGCCGGTCTTTCCAGTGAAGGGCTTGAGCGAAAAATAAATGCTATAAAAAAAGCAATCGAACTTAACAAACCGAATCCGGAAGATCCTGTTGATGTTCTTGCAAAGGTCGGAGGACTGGATATTGCGGGAATGGTAGGAATTTTCCTCGGAGGAGCTGCATTGGGAATGCCTGTTCTTATGGACGGCTTTATCTCCTGTGTCGCAGCCATCATTGCGGTGAAGCTTTGTCCCAAAGCGACAGATTATATTCTGGCATCACATGTATCTAAAGAACCTGCCGCCCGTCTGGTATTGGAACATCTGGGAAAAGATGCTGTGATTCACGGAGATATGTGTCTTGGAGAGGGCACAGGTGCAGTCGCGCTTCTTCCTCTTCTTGATATGGCAGTGAAGGTGTACTCCTCTATGAGCACTTTTGGAGATATTGAGATTGACAGCTATGAAGAATTAAAATAAAGGGGATTTCCTGAAATGATGGTTTTGGTAACAGGAGGGAGCGGAAGCGGAAAGTCTGCTTTCGCAGAAGACAGGGTACTTTCCTTCGGGGAGGCAAAGCGTATTTATATAGCCACAATGCAGCCATTTGACGAAGAGGGGGAAAAAAGAGTTGCCCGTCACCGTCAAATGCGCGCAGGTAAGAGCTTTGAGACAGTAGAACGGTATACGGATTTAAAGAATCTGCGTATTCCAAAAGACAGTGTGGTTCTTCTGGAATGTATGTCCAACCTTGCTGCAAATGAAATGTTTGCACCTGAGGGCGCGCATGAAAATACTGCGGAGGAGATTCTGGAAGGAGTCAAAAACCTCAGGGAAAAGGTCAGGCATCTCGTTATTGTAACAAACGAAATTTTTTCTGCTTCTGCCTCTTATGAGGGGGAAATGAAGGCTTATCTTGATGCTCTTGGCAGGATTAACCAAAAACTTGCCCAGGATGCGGACGAAGCAGTGGAGGTTGTATATGGAATCCCTGTATATATGAAAAGGGATTTTTCAAATGCTAACGACTTACAGAAGGGAGTAACAGCACTGTGAAATCATTATGGAATAATTTTAAGGTGGCTTTTGCCATGTTTTCAAAAATTCCAATGCCTCAGGCAGACTGGAAAAAAGAAAATATGAAATATATGTTTTGCTTTTTTCCTTTTATCGGAACTGTGATTGGGGGACTTACACTTTTGGCTGCATATGTTCTTGAACGATACGGATTCGATGTGGATTTCGGCGCAGTGGTTCTCACTTTAATTCCGGTTATCGTAACAGGAGGGATTCACGTGGACGGGCTTCTTGATACTTCCGACGCTATGAGTTCCTGGCAGGAGAGGAGCCGAAGACTGGAAATCCTTAAGGATTCCAATGCGGGAGCCTTTGCTGTTATCACAGCCTGCGTTTATTTTCTCTGCTGGTTTGGTGCATACAGCCAGATTACCAGCAGGGGAAGCGTGGAGGCGCTGTTTGTGCTGAGTCTTGGCTTTATGGTATCCAGATGCTTTTCCGGAATCGGTGTGATTATGCTTCCGAAAGCCAAAGCAGACGGAACTGTGGCAGAGTTTTCCAGAAATTCCGCGGATAAAGTGACACGAAATGTTCTTATCGTTTACCTGATGATTCTGTTTGTCCTGATGGCGCTGATTCATCCTGTATATGGAGTAGCTGCTTTTCTTGGGGCAGCGCTGATTTTTTTCTATTACCGCAATATGGCATTGAAATATTTCGGCGGTACAACCGGAGATTTATCCGGATGTTTTCTCTGCTTATGCGAAGTGGGGATGGCGTTGATTCTGGCAATTGTGTCGAATTTTTGCTGAAGAAGTGAAAATGATAGAAATACCGGAGTGTTTTTGAATATCAAGTTTGAAGGGGGAAATTTTTATGTCGGCATTTTCAGAGCATCTTTCCTGGCTGATTACCGAAAAGAAGGCGAAGGTTGCTGCACTTTATAAGTTTTGCGAGGTAGACCGTTCTACTATGTATCAATATATTTCAGGAAAGAGAAAAGTTCCTGCTTCGATTGATCTGGTTAACAGAATCGCAGAATTTTTTCATCTTACGCCGGTAGAATATGAGAAACTGAAAGAAGCGTATCTGATTTCAAAAGTAGGAGATGAAATTTACTACAGAAGACAGAGCGTTGAAAATTTTATCCGCAATTTTCCGGATCCTCTGCCAACGCTGATAAAGCAGAAAAGACCAAATCCATTGGAGATGTACCCAAAGCTGAATCATGGAGAACTGTCCTGTGTATCTTTTACCTCTCAGATTGATCTGAATCATTATCTTTACAGAATTTTTCTGGAAGAATCCCTGAAAGAAAATGGCAGAATCAGTTTATTCCTGCAGCCTGACAATCATTTTCTGTTTGAGCTTTTATCCAGCCTGAAGCCTGTTCATAATCTGCGGATTGAACAGATTCTCTGTATTAACAGTACAGGGCAGATGAACGATAAAAAGGAATTGCGCAGTCTGGAATATTTGAAAAAGCTATTTCCTTTATATGTAGCAGATTTGGATTTTCATCCATATTATTTTTACGATGATGTTCATTCTCATTTCGAAAATCTGAACGGTCTGTGTTGTCTGATTCTGACGTCAGAGTATGCAATTACCTGTACTTCTGATTATCAGATGGGTGTGCTGTATGGAAATCCCGATGTAGTTTCTATGCTCTGGAATTTATTTGAATCCTACAAAAAGAAATGCTCGGAGTTGTTTCGTGTGGAGAAATTCCTGCCTGAGAACGAATCCGTTTTTCGGTGTGTAATCTCAAAAGATTCTATTTGTTACATGCTGCAGCCGGAATCCTGTCTCACTGTTTTTATTACAGAAGAAATTTTAAGAAATGTATTGAATCCGAATCTTCCAAATTATGAAGAATTTATTCCGCTTGTGCTTCAGATGTTTGGAAATACCAGAAAAGTAGTTGACGCTCATCATTACTTTTCTTATTTTACAACAGCCGGACTTGAGCATTTCGTAAAAGAGGGACGCCTGAAAGAAATTCCGGATATTTTTTATTCACCATTCCCAATTCCGGATAGGATAAAAATGCTGGAATCTATGATTCCTTACTGTAAAAGAGGCAACTACCGTATTCTAAAAGAAGAAACCTCTACAGGTCTGGAACTGCCCTTGAATTTTCATCTTTGCGTAAACGGAAATTTCGGTTATCTCTTATTTACTAATATTTCCGGTCAGAACGTGGAACTCATCATACGGGAACACGGACTTCTGGAAGCCTTCGAAGACTATCTTAATAATTTCGATGAATCGTATTATATGTCGCCAGAAGAAACCGTGGAGGTTATTGAGAGAGCAATTCAAAGCTTACAACAATTATAGTCATATTGAATTTCGAAACCATAATCAGGGTAGAATGTCCTGATTATGGTTTTTTTGTGCAATTAATTTGCCACATTTTTTGCCACATCTTGTCTGAATCACATATATACAGATATAATAAAAGTATTCTATATGAAGGAGGAATTTGTAGAATGAAGAAAAAGTTGATAGCATGGTTTCTTGCCATATCCATGGCGCTAAGTCCCATAAGCATATGGGGAATGGAAGAAGAAGCGCCGGTCTTTCTTGATGAGCCGGAAATACCGGCTTTTAGTGATGGCGCAGAAGCGCCGGCTATTTTGGATGAAAATGCTGCTACGGCAGCAAATAGTTTTGATGATCCGGTGAGTCTTACGTTGGGCAAGGAAATTGTAATAGACACTTCAAATGGTGAAAGCGTATTTTTTGAATTTACGCCTGAAGAAGAAGGGACTTACCACTTTGTGCAAAAATGGGACACAGGAGAAAGCACGGATTTTACTTTTAAGGGATATCCGGCAGGACCAATTCGAATGTCTAGTATAGAAGGTTCTCCCGAGTCCAAACAATTAACGCTTTTTGTAGAAAAAGTACAGGATATTAAAAGCATTCGTCCCATATCTATGCCGGAAAAACTGACAGGATATACACAGACTGGCGGAAAAGATTTATATTCTTTTATGATCCTTCTGAATCCTGAAATCAGTGTAACATTCGCGGATGGAACGGAACAAGTAGTAAAGTACACAGAAGAATTAAAAAAATATGGACAGTTTCAGATTCGTCCTCTACAAGACATAAAAGGGGATTTGTGGAATTTGTGTGAAGGAGAACATGAATTTGTATTCGAGATTGCCGGATGTAAATCAGAAATATTCATATATCAGTTAAAGGATATTGATTCGATTGATCGGCAGTGGCCGCAAATCACAGAAACCACAGAAAATAATGTTTTACTGACGAAAAACTATGCATCCTGTTATGCATTTGAACTGGCGGCAGGAACTTCCGATACATCCTATCAGATTGTATATCCGGACAATATTCCTGAAATGAGGACAAGAATTTATGATCAGTCCGGTAATTGGGAAAGTCATAATGGTAAAAAAATACGATATACTGTGCCGAAGAATGAGATTCGATACGTGGTTGCGGTGCCGCTGCCTGATATGGAATATCCAAATGAATTCTCTGTTTTTGCTGAGTCAGAAATCATCCCTGAATATAATCAGGAGGGAACATATAAAATACCTTTGACAAATGGTTCAGCTCAATATTATTTTACAGCGCCGGAATCTAAAACCTATCGGTTCAGCAGTACATCTGAAAATGTTTATCAGGATCTTTTGGGTACTGAGGTAAGAGGTGAGTCTTTTGCCTATAAAATGAATAAGGGACAAAGATATAGCATACGTGTGAAAGACACATCCGAATCGCCCGATACAACTGCCAGTATTACCATTGAGGAAGCCCCCACTCTGCTTTCCATGGAAGTAAACGATTCTGTGAAAAGGCAGTGTATTCTATCCGATGAATGGCTGCTACGGGAATTTGATGATTTAAATATTCCTGTCAAACTGACTTTTAATGATGGAAGTGTTTTAGAGACAACATATAATTCATATCCTATAAGACTGGAAGATTACGGAAACATCGATTTTCGTTTGCTGGATGAAAAGGGAAACGAAGTTTTCCTGCGTGATATAAAGGAAAAAACATATCAAACACAATTTTATATCAGGGAAAATGAGGAAATCTGCGCAAATGGACCGGAGATTGAATATATTTCCATTGAAAATATGGAGCTTTCAGGACTAAACATAAATACAGAATCTAAAATAAGAAAAAGCCCTTTGGGAAACAGAAGCTTTCTGGCAAAGATGCCGGTACGTGAAACAGAGGAAACATATAAACTTGGCTATAATATGAATGGAGTAGATCTGTTTGATCAGATTTGTAAAGTCAATCCGGAAACCGGCATACTGGAAAGAGTTAGCTTTTCTGATGGAATAATCACTGTGCCGGCAAACGAGATTTATTATTTGTGGATTTACTGTCGGGATTATGCCTGCCCGGACGAGATCCGTTGTCTGTTAAAGTCAAAGAATACAGTTGATTTGTTGTCAATTACCTGTATAAGCGAAACAGACAATGAAGAATACGTCAGGGAATTCTGGGATCCGCATGATATCGTCGAAAAATACGACTTTGAGATTAAAACCAGCGATGGAAAAACAGAAATTCTTAATTGCACATTAAATAGCTATTCCCATTCTCTTGATGCACGTTTGGGCATACAGAAGAGTGACAGGGAAAGTGGAGAGTTTCTGGTCGGCTTTGCTGAGTTTCCAGATCAGACGGTAACAATAAAGAGTAATCTTGTATCTCTTTCAGATGTGGAGGAAGGAAAATGCGCGACAAAACTAACAGATATTACAGAATATCTGGGAGCGACAGAATATCAGGATGTGTGGACAAATCTGAATACAAATAAGGGATATTTTAAGTTTACAGCGCCGAAAACCGGAAATTATAAATTTTTCCAGAAATATTCCTCTGTCACAAAAATTTGCGATAAAACGGATTCCTATTATCCAGAATATTATCCGGAATATGAGGGAAATTATATTCTTACACTGGAAGAAGGACAGACAATTTACGGATGCGGTGAAGTTTCCGGAAATATCATGCGGATGAAAGTTGCGGAAACAACGGACAGTCAGAAACCGGAGGTTGCATCCATCGAATTGAAAAAAGGCACGTTAAGCTGTAATCAGTTTCTTTCAGGGATCTTGTACTATAACAGTCCAGCCGGTATGAACGATGCATTCTCAGGAGAGGTTCTGACTGTAACATATAAAAATGGAGAGCAGGAAGAAATTATAGTTGATGCTTTTGAACCGGAGGAACGAAGCAGATATTACCAAGCCGATGTTAGTATAACATGGCCGGAATCCATATATGGAGAAGCCAGTGTAGAATTTGTTCTTAGCGATCATGGCACTTCAGTGGGCAAAAGCAGACCCTATACGTTCCGGGTTTTAAACGAAACAACAGAAAACATCCCTGTTATAAGTACAGAAGGAAGACACAAAATAAAGGATAACATTGGGACTTTCGGGCACAGACAGGTTTTTACATTTAAAGCGCCGGAGAGCGGAAAATACAGTTTTGTAATCGACAAAAATGTTAATAACTGGATGGGATTTGACGATGTCTGTATCTATCCGAGAAATTACAGAAGCCTGCCGCAGGGGGAAGAAACCGGTTACATAGATTATTTTTCTGACGCTCAAAAAGGATGGACTTACAATTTAAAGGCGGGAGAGGAAATCTGTATCGGAATTTCCATGGAGATGAAGCCGCACTGGATAGATATTCAGAAGCATGATGGCGTAGAGATGTCTGTAGAAGGTCTTTCTCCCGTCATTATAGATGAATTTTCATATGAAGCCTATGAAAATGTAACAGTTCATCTAAACTATAAAAATGGAACACAGGAAATCTTTCGCTGTGAAGATGAACAGAGCAGTTATTTAGGAGAGGTTAATTGGGATGACTACAGTACAAAGCAGGGAATCACATATTACATGGAAAATGACCGTACTGTTTCCGCTTCATACCCGGTAGAGAAAATTTCTGTGAAAGATGCTTTTGAAAGCGGACAGATTCCGGAAATCACAGAAACCGAAACAGAATATACGGTTCCTGCAAAATATAATCATTTAAATATATATGCTATAACCATGAAAGATGCCGGTTTTTACAAGATTACAGCAAAGCATAAGGGAAAAGATATTACTAAAAATATCAGACATATGGTTCACCGGGAAAGTGATAAAACGAGGGCATTCAACTTTTATGACTCACAATATCCAATCTCGTTTAAAGCAGGAGAGACCTTGTATGTCGCTGATGAATATCTTGACGATGAAATTTCTGTCAGCGTCGAAAAAGTAAGAGGGATTCAGAAGCTTGAACTTGATACATCGGGTGAAACAATATCAAAAACATATGTGGTAGAATTGCTTGAACAACTGTATTCGGAAATTGGAAATATTTATTTCGGACATTGCTGGTTTAACGTCACTTTTGATGATGGCACAACAAAACGGGTGAAATTTGGCAATAAAGTTCCCGGATATGGAAGAATCGATATCTCATGGCCGGAAAGCAAATATGATATGGATTATATTCAGACAGGAGATAATCTGACAGCCAATTTTTACATCGAAGGCGCACGTTCTGTCTGCGCTCCGCTGGAGGGGTTAACTATCAAAAAAGCGGCTCATCTGGGAATAACTTCCAGTGAAAAAGACGCTATAATCCCGCTTGAGGAGGCGCCGGAAGCAGGGCTTGCAAGCTGTTTCCAGTACGAGGCAGAAGAAGATGCAATTTATACAATTAAATTTTCAGAGGAAGTTCCTGCAGCGAAAAATACGGCTGGAACAAAAGACAAAGAAACAATAACAGAACAGGTTAAAATTGTAGTAACTGATGAGAATGGATTATCTGATGTATACGATTTTCCGTCTATTCCGGATGGCGAAATCAGTGTTCCTCTGAAACGGGCACAGACAATGCTTGTTTCCTATTATGGAACCTGCGATGCGGTGCAGATTGTAGAAGATACAACGGAAATTCAGAGTCTTGAAATCATTCCGGGTAATGTAAGATTTCTGGCAGGAGATGATTCGTATAACTTTGATGACTGGACATTTAAGCTTGATGGACAGAGCTATACAGCTAATGATATTACAAAATACGGAAAAATTTTGCCAAAATGGAATTTTTCCGGCGATTTAACACAGACACCGGGAATCTATAAGGTGGCGTTTTATTTAGAAATGCGTCCGGAAATTAAGTCGGAGCCTGTAGAGGTAACGGTAGCATCAGCCGGGGAATACGGTTTGCCTTCCATTAACGAAAATACTGCTTACAGCTTTAAGAATGAGAAGGCGATATTTACTGTGGCGGAAGATACACTCTATGAATATTCCATTCAGTGGAAGGAGGGGGCAAAGCATACTCTTTCCTATATGAACAGTATGGGAAAAACGCTATATCTGAATAAGGAGACAGATACTCTGTATTTGAACCAGGGTACATATGTTTTCTCGGATTATGAAAAAGCGGTTGCTTCGATCAGAATAAAGAAAATAGATCAGGCGAAGCTGAAAAAACTCCATACAGAAGCTGTGGAGATAAAACGTGAGGAGTATAACTGCACGGATGAAGAATGGAATTCCTTTATCTCTGCAATGGAAGAGGTTGCTGTAATTTTGTCGGGCAGATATATGCAGGCAGAAATTGATACAGCTTTTGACACACTGGTGAATGCGATTGCCAAACTGGAAAAGAAGCCGGTTATAACACCTGACCCAACGCCGACACCACGCCCGCCGGTAATTGTTGACCCTACACCAAAACCTCTCCCTGATTATGTTCCGGATGGCTCCAAATGGGATGGCGATACAATTGTTACTCCAAACGGAACACGGATAAAACCGGATGGAAGTATAATTCTACCGGGTAAGGATTCAGAAGACAACGCGGACGATACAATTGTCTCTAAAGGAAATGGAACAGAAAATCCATCCTATAATCCAAAAGACGAAACTGTAATAATTCAAGAAGGCAATACAGTAACTCACCCAAATGAAATGGTTCAGAAGCCGGAGGCAGGCTCTGTCGTAAACCGAGAGGGAACCATTCTTATGCCGGATGGTACAAAAATCACTTCAGACGGTGTTACCCACCGTACAGACGGAGGTCAAACCTCCTATAAAGGAGAGGTACTTAAACCTGCAATTCCTGTTTGCGTAAATGTGAATGCTGAGGGAAATACACCGACTGTTGTACTGGAAGGTCAGGTTTACGGCGCAGAAGGATACGATTACGTAATTGGAACGGATATTGATTGTATTAAGACAAAGGATTATCTGCAGATACGGAAGAATCAGCTTGCTGTGAAGGCGCAGTTTGGTTATCTGCAAAAAGGTACTTACTATGCATATTGCCATTCGTGGATTCGTGATAAAAATGGCAAAAAGATTTTCAGCGCGTGGTCTAAGCCCTGTGAATTTAAGATAACTTCCACAACACCGGAGAAACCGAGAATTATAAAGGTTAAAGTAAAAGGCAGAAATGTCACGGTTACTTACAAAAAGTCTAAGAATGCATCAGGCTATGATCTGGTACTCGGAACACAGGTAAAAAAGATAAATGGAGAATACCGCCCTGTAGCATATGGAAAATACGTAATTAAAAATGTGAGCAAAAATGTTGAAAGCGTCACATTCAAGAATGTAAAACCAGGAACTTATTATGTAGGAATGCATGCTTTTAACAGAACAAGTAAAAATAAAACCAAGGTATTCAGTCCATGGTCCAACAGAAAAACTGTGAAAATTAAATAGTCTTTCGTAAACTGAAAAGTGTATTTCACAAAGAATGCTTTAGAAAAGCACAATGGAAAATCCCGCAGGATGAACTTCCTGCGGGATTTTTCCGATTTTCCAAAATCTACCATCCTTCTCCAAATCAGATTGCATTTTCTGTAAAAATAAACTATAATAGAGTCGTACTTATAAAGACTGAATATTCAGGATTAAGATAAAAAAGACAGTAAAAACGGGCAGATATGAGAGGAAAAACAAATGGAATTAATCATTGGCGGCGCATTTCAGGGAAAAAGTGAATATGCAAAGAAGCATTTTCCCCAAATCAACTGGGTAAACGGAAACGACATTGACGAAGAACAGCTTCTTAATGCGCAGGGAATTCTTCATTTTCATGAATATATTAAAAATGAAATGAAACAGGAACATGATGTAAGCGCTCTGGCAAAGAAAATCATAGAACGCAATCCACAGGTCGTTCTTATCTCAGATGAGGTGGGATACGGCGTGGTTCCTGTCGATGCCTTTGAACGTGCATACAGAGAAGCGGTAGGCCGCATCTGCACAGAACTGGCAGCATACAGCAGCAGAGTCACACGAGTAATCTGCGGAACAGGGATGGTGATTAAAGATGCTTAAATTATGGCTGATCCGTCACGGAAAGACGGAAGGAAACAAGCTTGGCAGATACATAGGCGTCACAGACGAACCCCTTTGCGAAGAGGGCAAAGAATTTTTGAAAAAAATGAACTATCCTGTGACCGGAAATATTTATGTCAGCCCTATGAAGCGCTGTCTGGAAACTGCCCAGATTCTTTTTCCGGGAAAAAGCTTCCTGATAATCGACGAACTGTCAGAATGTAATTTCGGCGACTTTGAAAACAAAAATTACAAAGAACTGTCTGGTAATCCGGATTATCAGACATGGGTAGACAGCGGCTGTGAACTTCCCATTCCCAACGGGGAAAGCAGAGAAGAATTTAAACGCAGGAGTCTTACCGGATTCCAGAAAGCTGTATCCGGCTGTATCCGGAATAATGTAACAGAAGCTGCTCTTGTCATCCACGGCGGAACTATCATGAACATTATGGAAGCCTATGCAGACAGAGAGCGCCCCTTCTACGAATGGCATGTCAAAAACGGAGGCGGCTACGAAGTCGAAATCGATACGGATTTGTGGAAACGGGATAAGAGAGAGGTAATTCTTCTTTCATCTGTTCTGGAAGGCTGAATAACGCATGAGCGTTCTTGAGTATAACAATAAATGGAGGAAATTATATGTGGAACCGCAGTGATTTAAAATACCGTGCAAAAGCGGCAATCCAAAAAAACTATTGGGCAGCAGTAATCGTCGCTTTTATCATGGTTCTTATTTCAGCTTCATCTAATGCAGATGATGCAGCAAAAAATACAGCGCAGCAGTCTGCTCAGACCAATTATACTGCTGAGGAAGACGGAACATTGAATGAGCAGCCCGAAGAAACACCTGTTGATAAAGCAGTATCCGGCATAAAAAAAGTAACTGACTACAATGTTTTTAATGTTATATGGATTGCATTGGGACAGGTGGCGTTGTTTATTCTTATTATATTCATGCTTCTGTTCGGAGTTCTTATCGGAAATGTTCTTATGGTAGGCGGAACGAAGTTTTTTATCGAAAACAGAACCGGTAATCCGAAAGCCTCCCGTCTGTTTTACGGATTTCGATGCGGCCATTACTGGAATATCGTAAAAACCATGCTGCTGACAGAAATCTATATTGTACTCTGGACGCTGCTCCTGATCGTTCCGGGAATCATAAAAACATACGAATACCGTATGGTACCTTATATTCTTGCAGAGCACCCTGAGATGGAGAGCAGAGAAGTTATCGCTTTAAGCAGAGAGATGATGAACGGCGAAAAAATGAATGCATTTGTTCTTGATTTTTCTTTTATACCGTGGCTTTTCCTGAGCTCACTTACCTTTGGCATTGCGGGCATTTTCTTTGTAGAACCTTATATACGTGCTACAGACACAGAATTATTTGCTGTACTTGCAGGTGAAGAAATCCCCAATGACCGCATATCCTGAAATCTAACACACTATTTTAATAGAAATAACTGTAAACCAGCCCTGTAAACCTGTTACAGGGCTGATTCTATATAACCATTCACACAGCCCCCTGTCAAAAAGCGCCCACGCATAACACATCCAAAAATATTTAGAACAGAAAAATAATTTTGCAAAAATCTATTGAAATCTAAAAAAAAATATGGTAGAGTATTAGTATAAAATTCCGAAAGATACAGCGTAAATATCGTATCTATTGGTAAAAATTGCTAACATCTATCGTACAACTTAAATATATGGCAAAAGGAGGATATCATATGCTTATTATTGGTAATGGTAGAATGATCACACGGGACGCATCCAATGCATTCTTAGAGAATGGCGCTGTTGCAATGGATGGTAACACCATAGTTATGGTGGGGGTAACAAATGATGTTAGGAAGGCTTATCCTGATGCCGAATTCGTGGATGCCAGGGGTGGGGTTATCATGCCCGCATTTATCAATGCCCATGAGCATATCTACAGTTCTTTTGCAAGAGGACTCAGCATCAACGGATACAATCCCAAGGGATTTCTTGATATCTTAGACGGAATGTGGTGGACAATTGACCGCCATCTGACACTGGAACAGACGAAGCTTTCTGCATATGCAACCTATATTGATTCCATCAAAAATGGTGTGACAACTGTTTTTGACCATCATGCAAGCTTCGGCCATATCACAGGTTCCTTAAATGCTATTGAAGAAGCTGCGAAAGATCTGGGCGTAAGAACCTGTCTCTGTTACGAAATCTCTGACCGTGACGGTATGGATAAATCCAGAGAATCCGTTATGGAGAATGTAAACTTTATCAAACATGCGCTTGCAGATGACAGCGATATGATTGCCGGAATGATGGGTATGCATGCATCTTTCACAATTTCCGACGAGACAATGGCTCTGTGCAACGAACTGAAACCTGAAGGCGTAGGATACCATATTCACGTTGCAGAAGGCATTTACGATCTCCATCAGTGCTTAAAGGAGCACAGTAAACGAATTGTAGACCGTCTTTATGACTGGAACATTCTGGGACCGAAGACGCTTCTTGGTCACTGCATCTATATCAATGAACATGAGATGGACTTAATTAAGGAAACCGATACTATGGTCGTACATAATCCGGAATCCAACATGGGCAATGCCTGCGGATGTCCTCCGACTATGGCGCTTGTACACAAAGGAATCCTTACAGGACTTGGAACAGACGGATATACCCATGATATGATGGAATCCTGGAAAGTGGCAAATGTTCTCCACAAACACCATCTCTGCGACCCGAATGCAGCCTGGGGAGAAGTACCACAGATGCTCTTTGAAGGAAATGCAAAGATTGCCAACCGCTATTTCAAAAAAGAGCTTGGCGTTCTCAAAAAAGGCGCGGCAGCAGACGTAATCGTAGTAGATTACAATCCGCTGACTCCTATGAACGAGAATAATGTAAATGGACATCTTGTATTCGGTGTAAACGGAAGCATGGTTCAGACAACCGTATGTAATGGAAAAGTCCTGATGAAAGACCGTGAAGTTCTTGTATGTGACGAAGCCAAAGTAATGGCTGACTGCCGTCAGGCAGCAAAAGAACTTGCCGATGATATTAACGGATAATGAAATTAACGGATAAATAGAAGGAGGGAATGATTATGAGTGAAGTCATGACCTGTATGTCCTTTGGACAGTTAATGAACTGGGTATTAGAAGAAAAAAGAACAAAAGGCACTGTATTCGGACAGCACAGAGCCTATGTTGCAGATAAAAACATGGAGATTTTCGGAAGAAATCTGGAAACTCCCATCGGACCTGCAGCGGGTCCTCATACACAGTTGACACAGAACATTGTTGCATCTTATTATGCAGGCGCGCGTTTCTTTGAACTGAAAACAGTTCAGAAAATGGACGGAGCAGAGCTTGCCGCATTTATTAACCGCCCATGTATTCTTGCAGAAGATGAAGGATACAACTGTGAATGGTCTACAGAGCTTTATGTGCCGGAAGCTATGGGTGAATATATTAAAGCATGGTTTATTCTCCATGTAATTGCAAAGGAATTCGATCTTGGCGCACAGGATGGTTTCCAGTTTAATATTTCCGTAGGCTATGACCTTGCGGGAATCAAAGAACCGAAGGTTGACACTTTTATCAACAGTATGATGGAAGCAAAGGATACAGAGATTTTTAAGGAATGTAAACAGTGGCTCCTTGACCATGTGGATAAATTCGAGAAATTCACAAAAGAGGACATTGAAGCCATTCCGTCCAATATCTGTAATTCAGCAACAATTTCAACTTTACACGGATGCCCTCCGAATGAAATTGAAAGCATTGCAAACCATCTGTTCAAAGAAAAACATCTGAATACCTTTATCAAATGTAATCCGACTCTTCTTGGTTATGAATTTGCAAGAAAAACAATGGATGATATGGGATATGATTACATGGTATTCGGCGATTTCCATTTCAAAGACGACCTGCAGTATGAGGACGCAATCCCGATGTTCAAACGTCTTCAGGCTCTTGCAGATGAATTAAATCTTGCATTTGGCGTAAAAATAACCAATACCTTCCCTGTGGATGTGACCAGAAAGGAACTTCCAAGTGAAGAAATGTATATGTCAGGAAAAGCGCTGTTTCCACTGTCTAGTTCACTGGCAGCCAAACTCTCAAGAGAATTCGACGGAAAACTCCGAATCGCTTACTCAGGAGGTGCGGATTACTTTAACATTGAAAAAATCGTCGGCTGCGGCGTATGGCCGGTAACAGTTGCCACAACCCTTCTGAAACCGGGCGGATATCAGCGTTTCACTCAGATGGCAGAAAAAGTCATGGCAGAGGGTGTGAAGCCATGGGAAAGAATTGATGTGGAAGCTCTGGAACAGCTTGCTGAATCTGCAAAAACAGATCCACACCATAAAAAAAGCATCAAACCTCTTCCGAAGAGAAAGACAGATACAGAAGTTCCGCTTCTTGACTGTTTCTTCGCTCCTTGTGAGGAAGGATGTCCGATTCACCAGGATATTCCGAATTATGTAAAATTAGCAGGAGAGGGCGACTATGCCAGAGCGCTCCGCGTAATTCTCGAAAAAAATGCCCTTCCGTTTATTACAGGTACGCTCTGCGCCCACAACTGTATGTATAAATGTACCCGTAACTTCTACGAAGAACCCGTAAATATCCGTGGAACCAAACTGCTTGCAGCTCAGAATGGATACGATACCGTAATCGATGAAATCAAAGCAGGCAGCGCTGACGGCAAAAAAGTCGCAGTAGTCGGAGGCGGTCCTGCAGGTATTGCATCTGCTTACTTCCTCGCAAGAGCAGGCGCAAAAGTTACTGTTTTTGAAAAAGAAGAGAAACTCGGCGGAGTGATCCGCTATGTGATTCCGGGATTCAGAATCAGCGACGACGCCATTGATAAAGACATTTCTTTCATAGAAAAGATGGGAGTGGAGATTAAAACAGGTACAGAAATCACTTCTGTACAGGAATTAAAAGCAGAGGGCTATGACGCTGTGATCGTAGCTGTCGGCGCAAATAAACCGGGTACTCTGAAGCTGGAAAAAGGTGAAACAATCAATGCTCTTGAATTCCTGAGAAACTTTAAAGAGAACGACGGAAATGTAGACCTTGGCAAAAACGTAGTCGTAATCGGCGGCGGAAACACAGCTATGGATACAGCAAGAGCAGCAAAACGCACAAAAGGCGTTGAGCACGTTTACCTTGTATACAGAAGAACGAAATACTATATGCCGGCAGCAGAAGACGAACTGCTGGAAGTTCTTGAGGATGGCGTTGAATTTAAAGAACTCCTTGCGCCTGTTTCTCTGGAAAATGGCAAACTTCTCTGCAAAAAGATGGAACTTGGCGCTCTGGACGCATCAGGACGCGCCAGTGTCACAGAAACAGATATTTTTGAAAAAGTACCTGCAGATTCTGTTATCGTAGCTGTTGGTGAAAAAGTACCGACAGAATTCTATGAAGCAAACGGAATTAATGTAAACGAACGCGGCAAAGCAAAAGTTAACGACAAGACTCTGGAAACAAGTGTGGAGAACGTATATCTCGCAGGCGACGGCGCGAAAGGGGCAGCTACAATCGTAGAGGCAATCCGCGACGCACAGCTTGCAGTAAAAGCAATCCTTGAAAAAGAGCTTGTAAAAAATGCTCCTGTATCGGGTACAGAAGAAGACTGCTTCGCGAAAAAAGCAATTCTCAAAGAAAGCAAAGATGCAGCAAATGAGAATGAGCGCTGCCTTACCTGTAACAAAGTATGTGAAAACTGTGTAGATGTATGTCCGAACCGCGCAAACATTTCCATCAAAGTTCCGGGAATGGAAATGAACCAGATTATCCATGTAGACTATATGTGTAATGAATGCGGCAACTGTAAGACATTCTGTCCATACGCAAGCGCTCCATATAAAGATAAATTCACTCTGTTTGCCAAAGAGGCAGACATGGCTGACAGTACAAATGATGGTTTTGCTGTAGTGAACAGGGAAACAAAAGAATGTAAGGTTCGTTTCCTTGGAAAGATTACAGACTGCAAAGCAGACGACCCGAACGATGCTTTATATGAGGGATTACGCAGACTGATTAACGCAGTCATTGACGACTATTCTTATCTGCTCATGTAATAACAGACATATGAAAGGGCGCAACTGTTTCAGGGACAGTTGCGCCCTCATTGTAAAGGAGAATGTCTATGTTTAATTTTTTTGTAAACGGTAAAGAATACCATGAAGAAAATGATATGAAACTTCTTCCTTTCCTCAGAAATGTGTGTAAGCTGAAATCCGTAAAAGATGGATGCAGCGAAGGAGCCTGCGGTACCTGTCATGTCCTTATAGACGGAAAAGCAACAAAAGCCTGCGTACCGAAGCTTTCCAAACTGGAAGGCAAACACATACTGACAATAGAAGGATTTGAGGAAGAAGAAAAAGAAATTTTTGTCCGCGCCTTTGGTGAAGCCGGAGCAGTGCAGTGTGGCTTCTGTATTCCGGGAATGGTAATCAGCGCCAAGGGATTGATCGACAAAAATCCAAATCCAACCAGAGCGGAGGCTGCAGATGCCATCAAGAATAATATCTGCCGCTGTACAGGCTATAAAAAGATTATAGACGGTATTTTACTTGCAGCCAAATATAAAAGAGAAGGGCTTCCTGAGAAAAAAGAATACACATGGAAGGTTGGAGAACGCATTCCAAGAGTTGATGTCAGAGAAAAGGTTCTGGGATGCGGAGAATATCCCGACGACGTAGAAGTTGAGGGGATGATTTACGGAAGCGCTCTTCGAAGCGAATACCCACGAGCGAGAGTTCTCGCCATTCATACAGAAAAAGCAAAAGCCCTTCCCGGTGTAATAGGCGTATATACAGCAGAAGATATTCCGGGAAGCGTAAAAGTCGGACACTTAAAGCAGGACTGGGATACAATGGTTCCGATCGGACATCTGACACATTATCTGGGCGATGCCATTGCTCTTGTCGCTGCAGAATCTCCGGAAATCGTTGAGGAAGCAAAAAAACTCATCGAAGTAGAATATGAAGTTCTCGATATGATTCGTAACCCCTATGAAGCAATGGCAGACGGCGCTCCAAAGGTCCATGAATCAGAAGAAAACAACCTTCTTTCCCACTGGCACGTTCACAGAGGAGACGCGGATGCCGCTATTGCAAACTCTAAATATGTGATTAGTGATAAATTCCAGACACCTTGGACAGAACATGCTTTTCTGGAACCGGAATGTGCAGTTGCCGTGCCGGATGGAGACGGTGTGCTGATTTATTCCACAGACCAGGGCGTATACGATACCCAGCACGAATGTATGGCAATGCTGGGACTCCCTGCAGAAAAAGTAAAGGTCAGAAATAAACTGGTAGGCGGCGGCTTCGGCGGAAAAGAGGATGTTACTGTCCAGCATCTCGCAGCGCTGATTGCATATCTGTCCAAGCGTCCGGCAAAGGTGAAACTGACCCGTGCAGAAAGTATTCTGATTCATCCGAAGCGCCATCCTATGGATATGGAGTTCACCCTTGGCTGTGATGAAAATGGAATCATTCAGGGTGTAAAAGCGACAGTTATTGCGGATACGGGCGCGTATGCCTCTCTTGGCGGTCCGGTGCTCCAGAGAGCCTGTACACACGCGTCAGGTCCTTATAATTATCAGAATTTCGATATTGATGGAAAAGCTTATTATACGAACAATCCTCCTGCAGGAGCTTACAGAGGCTTCGGCGTAACTCAGACCTGCTTTGCCATTGAAATGCTTCTTACCAAGATGGCAGGAATTGTAGGAATTTCTCCATGGGAAATCCGCTATCGCAATGCCATTCGTCCGGGTCAGGAGCTTCCTAACGGTCAGATTGTAGATAATTCTACAGGACTGGCAGAAACTCTGGAAGCAGTAAAAGATATTTATGAAAGCAGTCCTTATGCAGGAATTGCCTGCGCTATGAAAAATGCCGGCGTAGGCGTCGGACTTCCTGACTGGGGCAGGGTACGCCTTTATGTTCACGATGGAAAAGTGGAAATTCACTCCGGAGCGTCCTGTATCGGTCAGGGACTTGGAACCGTTCTTGTACAGATTGCCGGAGAAATGCTGGAACTTTCCAGAGAGCAGATTTATTATGACGCCTCAAATACCTACAATGCTCCGGATTCGGGAACAACCTCCGGTTCCAGACAGACACTGGTAACAGGCGAAGCTCTTCGAAGAGCCTGTGAGCCTTTAAAGGCCGAGCTTGCAGAGCATACGCTGGAAGAACTGGAAGGAAAAGAATATCTGGGTGAATATCTTGCAAAAACAGACGCTATGGGCTCCAATGTAAAAAATCCTGTTTCCCATGTAGCATACGGCTATGCCACTCAGGTCTGCATCCTGAATGAGGACGGAACTGTACAGAAAATGGTCGCTGCCCATGACGTGGGAAGAGCCATTAATCCTCTTTCTACAGAAGGTCAGATTGAAGGCGGCGTAGTTATGGGATTTGGATTTGCAACAACAGAAAAATATCCAATTAAGGATTGCAAACCTACCGCAAAATATGGTACACTAGGATTACCAAAAGCAAACAAAGTACCAGAGGTAGAGAGTATTATTGTAGAGAAGCCGGGACTTAATGTAGCCTGCGGCGCAATCGGAATCGGTGAGATTACATCTATTCCTACAGCGCCAGCCATCGCCGGAGCTTACTATAAGATGGACGGAGAATTCAGAACCACCCTCCCCGTAACTAATACTCCATACCAGAAAAAATGACAATTCAGGCAGGACTGCCGTTTCCCTTTGAAACAGAGCAGAAATGTCAGTGAAAAGCATGGTTCGGAGCCGGACAGGAGTCCTGAGGGGAACACACCTCGGACTTAGTCCGGCTCTTTTCAGTATCATATAACCATGCTGTCCCCAAAAACAAAAATAATAAGAAGAAGGTGAAACATATGATTGGAAAGAGTGTTCCAAGAGTAGACGCTTATGAAAAAGTAACCGGACGCGCAAAATTTACAGACGATTACGCACCGGCAAACTGCCTGATCGCGAAAGTGTATCACGCAACAATCGGAAATGGAAAGGTAAAATCCATTGACACCAGCGCAGCAGAGGCTCTGGACGGCGTAGTAAAAGTCGTAACTTTTAAGGACGTACCGAATCATTGTTATCCCACACCGGGACATCCCTGGTCCGTGGAGCCTGCTCATCAGGATATTGCTGACCGCAACATCCTTACAGGCAGAATCCGTTATTATGGAGATGACATTGCGGCTGTTGTCGCAGAAGACGAGATTACAGCACAGCGCGCGCTGAGACTGATCAAAGTAGAATATGAAGAATATCCTGTAGAGACAAACGCCAGAAAATCCATGTGGGGAAGCAAACCTCCTATTCATCTGGATAAAAAGGATAATGTCCTCAATCGCACCAACTTTTTTATCGGTAATGTAGAAGAAGGACTGAAAGAATCTGAAACTGTCATTGAAGGACATTATAAAACCCCAATTGTACAGCACTGTCATATTGAGAATCCGATTTCCTACGCATATATGGACAAGGGCAGAATCGTAGTCGTTACCTCTACTCAGATTCCCCACATTGTAAAGCGCGTTGTCGGTCAGGCGCTCGGTATTCCGTGGGGAAAAGTCAGAGTTATCAAGCCTTATATCGGCGGCGGCTTCGGAAATAAGCAGGATGTGCTTTATGAGCCTTTAAACGCTTTTCTTACCACTCAGGTAGGCGGAAGACCTGTTAAGCTGGATATTACAAGAGAGGAAACTTTCTGTAATACAAGAACCCGTCATTCCATTGAATATGATCTGAAAGCAGGCGTAGACAAAGAAGGAAAACTGCTTGCAAAGGATATGCTTGCTATTTCAAACCAGGGCGCTTACGCTTCTCATGGACATGCAATCGCAGCCAACGGACTGACTGCTTGGAGACTGCAGTACGCCTGCCCAAATACAAAGGGAGAAGCGTATACAGTGTATACGAATGCCCCTGTAGCCGGAGCCATGCGCGCCTATGGAATTCCTCAGGCAGCTTTTGCCATTGAGTGTTTCATGGACGATATCGCAAGAAAAATTGACATGGATCCGCTGGAGTTCCGACGTAAAAATCTGATTCAGGGTTATTATGAGGATGCATACCTCAAACCGATTGCAGCCAACACAAACGGCATTTTCGAATGTCTGGAAAAAGGCGCTAAAGCAATTGGCTGGGAAGAAAAACGCAAAGAATACGCAAACCAGACAGGAGATATCCGCCGTGGCGTCGGAATGTCTGTATTCTCCTACAAAACCGGCGTATGGCCAATTTCCCTTGAAATTTCAGGCGCAAGAATGGTTCTTAATCAGGACGGAAGCATTCAGCTCCAGATCGGAGCAACAGAAATCGGTCAGGGTGCAGATACCGTATTCTCCCAGATGGCTGCCGAAACCTTACATATGGATGTGGAGGACGTTCACATTGAAACTGTACAGGATACAGATGTAACACCGTTTGATACAGGCGCATATGCATCCAGACAGTCCTTTGTCACAGGAACTGCAGTACGCCAGTGTGCAGAGCTTATGAGAACAAAAATTCTGGATTATGCCAAAACACTTCTTCCGGAAGAGACAAGAGAACTGAGTCTTGACCATGGCTGGATTTACGCAGGAGACGAACACGCTATTTCTCTGGAAGCTCTTGCAATGGAAAGTTATTACAGTCTGAGTAATTCTTCCGCTATTACAGCCGAGGTATCAACTCAGGTAAAGAAAAATACCCTTGCCTCCGGCTGCTGCTTTGCAGAAGTAGAAGTAGACCTTAAATTAGGCAAAATTAAAATCCTGAATATTGTAAATGTCCACGACAGCGGCAAACTTCTTAACCCGCAGCTTGCTACTATGCAGGTACACGGCGGTATGTCTATGGGCATGGGATATGGGCTTTCCGAACAGTTGATTCTCGACGAAAAAACAGGACGCGTTTTAAACGGAACCCTGCTGGATTATAAGCTGATGACAACTATGGATACTCCGGATCTGGAAGCGGATTTTGTAGAGCTTGACGACCCTATGGGTCCTTACGGAAACAAGGCTCTTGGCGAGCCGCCTGCAATTCCCGGCGCTCCGGCAATCCGAAATGCGGTTCTTCATGCAACAGGCGTTGCCTTCAATGAAAATCCGCTGACGCCGCAGAAGCTGATTGACGGATTCCAAAAAGCAGGATTAATCTAAAGAGTGGAGGTCAGTTTATGTACGATATTGAGAAATATTATAATGCGTCTACGGTAAAAGAAGCCGTGGAACTTCTCGGGGCGCATCCGGATGCGAGGATTATTTCCGGCGGAAGCGACGTCCTTATCAAAATCCGTGAAGGCAAGCTGGCAGGAACTTCTCTTGTCTGCATTCGTGATATAGAAGAACTCAAAGGTGTAAGACTTGCTGAAAACGGAGATATTTATATTGGAGCAGGGACAACCTTTTCCCATATTACCAATGACCCGATTATTCAGGAACACATCGCAGTTCTGGGCGAAGCCGTTGATCAGGTAGGAGGTCCGCAGGTACGCAATATCGGTACTATCGGCGGAAATATCTGTAACGGCGCAGTAAGCGCGGACAGCGCGCCTACTGTCTTTTCCCTGAATGCCCGCCTTCATCTTGTGAGCAGCGAGGGAGAGCGTGAAGTACCGGTTCACGATTTTTACCTTGGACCGGGCAGGGTAGCTCTGAAAAAAGATGAAATCCTGACCCATGTGATCATTCCGAAAGCGGAATATGACGGTTATAAAGGTCATTATGTAAAATATTCCATGCGTAATGCTATGGATATCGCAACCATTAGCTGCAGCGTAGTCAGCAAAGCAAATCTGGATGCAAATATTCTGGAAGATGTGCGGATTACCTTCGGAGTAGCCGCGCCTGTGCCATACCGCTGCGAAAAAGCAGAGCTTGCATTGAAAGGTATGGAAATTAATGATATGTTATATGAAAAAGCAGCAGAACTTGTGCGTGAAGAAATCAATCCGAGAGATTCCTGGAGAGCATCCAAGGCATTTCGTCTGCAGATTGGCGGCGAGATTGTGAAACGCGCCCTGAAACGCACGATAGAGCTTGCGGGAGGTGACAGATAATGGAAAAACAGATGCAGCTTGTAAGATGTACGGTAAATGGAAAAGAAGTTGCAGAATATGTGGATGTGAGAGAATCTCTTCTTGATATGCTCCGCAACCGACTTGGCCTTACTTCTGTAAAGAAGGGCTGTGAAGTGGGAGAGTGCGGCGCCTGTACCGTTATCATTGACGGAGAGACAGTTGATTCCTGTATTTATATGGCAGTCTGGGCAGAAGGCAAAAATATCCGTACTCTGGAAGGACTTGAAAAAAACGGAGAGCTTACCAGAATTCAGGAAGCATTTATTGAGGAAGGCGCTATACAGTGCGGCTTCTGCACTCCGGGCTTCGTAATGTCTGCCACAGTTCTCCTTGAGAGAGGAGAGACTCTTTCCAGAGAAGCAATCCGTAAGCATATGGCAGGAAATTTATGCCGCTGCACAGGATATCATAACATTGTAAATGCAGTGGAAAAAGTAATGAAGGAAAACGAGGAAGCGAAATAACATTATGAATGATGGGAACCTGATTGTTGTAAGAGGCGGCGGCGATCTGGCAAGCGGTGTGATTCACCGCCTGTACAGATGCGGCTACCGTCTGCTGATTCTGGAAAGTGAAAAACCCAGTGCAATCCGCAGGATGGTATCTTTCTGTGAAGCTGTTTATGACGGGGAAGCTTTTGTAGAAGGTGTTTTAAGCCATCGCGCAGAATCTCTGGGGGAATGTGAAGCGATATGGAACGCAGGGGAAATTCCCCTTATGGTAGACCCAGATTGTACTGTCCTTGAAAAATGCCGTCCCCGGGCTGTCATTGACGCTGTGATTGCCAAAAAAAATCTGGGCATGAACCGCAGCCTCGCCCCCCTTACCATTGCTTTAGGGCCTGGATTTGAAGCCGGTGAAGATGTGGATTTCGTAGTGGAGACTATGCGCGGACATGAACTGGGACGAATCATAGAAGAAGGCTGGGCAGCTCCAAATACCGGAATTCCGGGACTGGTTGGCGGTATCGGAAAAGAGAGAGTGATTCATTCTCCCGCAGCCGGAACTATCCGCTGCGAATCAAAAATAGCAGATATTGTCGAAGAGGGACAGATACTTGCCTATGTAGGCGACTGCCCGGTAAAAGCTTCTATCACAGGCGTACTCAGAGGAATTATCCGCGACGGCTATCAGGTGACAAAGGGAATGAAAATCGCTGACATAGATCCCCGTAAGGAAGAAAAGAAAAACTGTTATTTTATCTCTGACAAGGCACGTTGTATTGCCGGAAGTGTTCTGGAGATTCTTTTATCTCAGGGAGTGCTGCCAGATGGCAGATAACCGCATGCAGAATTTTCTGAAGCTCCTGAACATAGACCCCCAAAAACACAAAAGCATTGCAGTAGTGGGAGGCGGAGGAAAAACCAGTCTGATTTTTCGTCTTGCAGAGGAATTACTGATACAGGGGCAAAAGGTGATTATCACCACAACTACTCACATGGCATACGAGCCTTCGAAGCCTTTCGCCCTGCACGGAGACGCTTCTGCTGTTCGTGAAGCGCTCTCTTCTCAGGGAATGGTTATTGCAGCGGAATATGATTCCTCCACAGGTAAAATAAGTTCTCTTTCTTCTCAAAAGCTAAAAGAACTGACCGGATATGGCGCCGTTCTTTTGATAGAAGCAGACGGAGCCAGAAGAATGCCTGTAAAAATACCGAAAGACTGGGAACCGGTGATTCCGGATTTTGTACAACTTGTGATTGGAGTGATCGGACTTGACTGCCTTGACAAACCGATTTTAAAAACTGCGTACAGTGCAGAAAATCTTGCATTCTTTCTTGATAAGACAGAGCTTGATTCTATAACTTCCACAGACCTTTTTAAAATCGCAGTTTCAGAAAGCGGTCTCCGAAAAGATGTACAAAAAAGAGAATTTCGTGTATACTTTAATAAAGCGGATGTTCTTGGCGAAATTGCCCGGGCAGAAGAACTTGTAAAGAAGCTTAACGAAGCTGGAGTTCAGTCTTCTTATGGAAGTCTGATTTCCTGAAAAAGTCCGGATTTCTCTGAGAATCCGAATCCCTGTGAGAATCTGAAGGAGAATGAACAGTGAAACTTGCAATTATTATGCTGGCGGCTGGAAACAGCCGCCGTTTTGGTGAAAATAAACTTTTATACGAAATTGACAAAGTCCCCATGTACCGGAGAATTTTAAAAGAATTACAAGAGGCAAAAGAAGTTCTGGAAATACATATTCCAAAAGTCACATGTACTATTACGATTGTCACTCAATATGAGGAAATCAGGAATTACGCAGCAGAACAGGGAATGGAAGTTCTGATAAACCCTCATCCGGAGGATGGAATTGCCTCGTCTCTGAAAATCGGTCTTCTGGCAAACAGGAACGCTGATGCAGCGCTTTTTACTGTATCAGACCAACCCTGGCTGAAAAGCCTTACAATTGTCAGGCTTACAGAGAAATATCTGAGCACAGGGCAAAAAATTGCCTGTCCGGCTGTTATGGAGGAGGACGAAATCTGTATTGGAAATCCCTGCCTCTTTTCCAGCACATATTTTCCTGAGCTTTTCAGGCTTACAGGTGATACAGGAGGCAAGCGGGTAATAAAAAGGCACATGGAAGATACAGCCCTTCTTTTTCTGGAGGAAAAACAGGAGCTTACAGACGTTGATACAAAAGCAGTTATTAAAAATCCTGATAAATAAGCAATTTATATAAAAATATATGATTTTTCTCAATCAGAAAACAGAGCTATAATAAATACAGATATTTTGGACAGTAAAAGGAGGAAAAACAAATGATACAGGTAAACGCAATGGGAGATGCCTGCCCGATTCCGGTTGTAAAAACAAAAAAAGCCATCAGTGCGATGAAAACGTCCGACATACTGGCGACATTGGTGGATAATGAAATTGCAGTTCAGAATTTAACGAAGCTGGGCAAATCTATGGGCTATCCGGTCACCTCTGAAAAGCTTGGAGAAAAAGAATATAAGGTACAGATGGAAGTGACTATTGAAACAGAGGATTCTAAAGAGGAAAAAACAGAAGAAGTTCTCACCTGTATTCCTGATTCCAGAAACAATACAGTTGTAGTTATTTCTTCACCGAGAATGGGTGAGGGAAACGATGAGCTTGGAACTGTTCTTATGAAGGGCTTTCTTTATGCGCTGACACAGCTTGATGAACTTCCGAAGACCATTCTGTTTTACAATGGAGGAGCAACTCTCACCTGTGAGGGCTCTGCTTCACTGGAAGACCTGAAATCACTGGAGGCGCAGGGCGTGGAGATTCTCACCTGCGGAACCTGCCTGAATTACTATGAAATGTCCGATAAGTTAAGAGTCGGAGAAGTTACAAATATGTACACGATCGCAGAAAAAATGACAGGCGCCGGAAAGCTCGTGAAACCATGATTTACTTTGACAACGCAGCTACAACTATGAAAAAACCGCCCCAGGTATCTGAGGCGGTATTAAATGCCCTTGGAAATATGGGAAACTCAGGCAGAGGCGCTCACGGCGCTACTCTGGGCGCTTCAAGAATTATCTATGACACAAGAGTTCTTCTTGGAGAGCTTTTCGGTATTTCAGCGCCTGAACGCATTGCCTTTACCTCAAATGCTACAGAAGCCCTGAATACAGCCATTTCAGGCATGTTTCAAAAGGGAGATCACGTCATTACAACAGAGTGCGAACATAATTCTGTTCTCCGCCCTCTTTACAGAAAAGAAAAAGAGGGAGTAGAGCTTACCATTCTTCCGACCTTAAAGAATGAAAAAAGAAAACAGGGAATTCTGGATTATGCTTCCCTTGAAAACGCCGTGAAGCCTAACACAAAAGCCATCGTCATAACCCATGCCTCCAATCTTACCGGTAATATTACGGATTTAAAAACCGTGAGCAGTTTTGCTAAAAAACACGGTCTTTTACTGGTTGCAGACGCGTCCCAGAGCGCCGGCGTTCTTCCTTTGGATGTTGAAAAACTGGGTATCGACGTTTTGTGTTTTACCGGTCATAAGGGACTTCTGGGACCTCAGGGCACAGGCGGTATTTATGTACGCGAGGGCGTTGAAATCCAGCCGTTAAAGGTTGGAGGAAGCGGAGTACACAGCTATGACAAAAACCATCCCTCCCAGATGCCTGCTGCTCTCGAAGCCGGTACTTTAAACGCTCATGGAATAGCAGGGCTACATGGTGCTCTGGAATATCTGAAAGAAACAGGAATCGAAAATATACGAAAAAAAGAAATGTATCTTTTGAAACATTTTCTGGAAGGTGTTCGTGAAATTAAAGGGATTACCTTGTACGGAAATCCAAATCTGGAACACCGTATGGCAACGGCAGCTCTTAATATACGCAATTATGATTCCGGAGAAGTTGCAGACTGGCTGTGGGAAGAGTATGAAATTGCTGTTCGTTCCGGCGCCCACTGCGCGCCTTTGATGCACAATGCGCTGGGGACAAAAGAGCAGGGCGCTGTTCGTTTCAGTTTTTCCCACTATAATACAAAAGAAGAAACAGATCTTGCTATCCGTGCTCTTCGGGAAATTGCAGAGGAGTAATTGTTATGCGTGAAAAAAAAGATGCACTCATCATTACCTTTTCTACGACTGCAGAGGCAATGAAAACAGAAAAATATTGTGAAAAAAACGGTTTTTCCGGAAGATTGATTCCTGTTCCGAGAGAGATTACCGCAGGCTGCGGGCTTGCATGGAAAGCTGCGCCTCAGGAAATGGAACAACTCCCCAAAAGCCTGAGCGCAGCGGGCATACACTGGGAAGAAGCACGGATTCTGAAAATATAAAATTGGAGTTAATAAAATCCTATGAAAGTTCATCAGACAGATTTTTCAAAAGGCAGTGTGTACAAAAACATTCTTGAAGTTGCAGTTCCGCTTACAATTGCCCAGCTTTTGAATCTTTTGTATAACATTGTAGACAGAATATACATCGGCAGGATTCCTCATGCAGGTACTCTTGCTCTTACCGGAGTCGGACTTTGTTTTCCGCTCATTACACTCATCAATGCTTTTACCATGCTCTTTGGAAACGGAGCCGGACCTCTCTTTGCTATGGCAAGAGGCAACAAAAATGAGAGAGAAGCACAGCGAATCATGGGAAATACTTTTACCATGCTGGTTTGCACAGGATGCATTCTAATGACAATCGGTTTTCTTTTTTATAAACCGATTCTTTATGTATTCGGAGCCAGTGATATTACGTTTCCTTATGCAAAAGCTTATATTACAATCTATCTTTTTGGAACTCTGTCGGTAATGATTTCTCTGGGAATGAATCCTTTTATCAACAGTCAGGGTTTTGGAAATATCGGAATGTTTACGGTACTCATCGGAGCTGTGTGCAATATTATTCTTGACCCGATTTTTATTTTTGTTTTTCATATGGGAGTCAGAGGAGCAGCGCTTGCCACCATTCTTTCACAGTTTTTATCATCTGCATGGGTTCTTTATTTTCTCGCAAAAAAAGCGCCCATACGGCTGACAAAAGAAGCAATGGCTGTGAAATGGAAACGGATTAAAAAAATTACAGCTCTTGGTATTTCCGGCTTTATCATGGCATTTACAAACAGTATCGTACAGATTGCCTGCAACGCAACGCTTCAGCGATATGGCGGCGACCTCTATGTGGGAATCATGACGGTGCTTAATTCTGTGCGGGAAATCTGTACCATGCCCGTAATGGGGCTTGCTAACGGAGCGGCTCCTGTTATGAGCTTTAATTATGGAGAAAAAGCATACGACAGGGTAAAAAAAGCAATCCGGTTTATCTCAATTATAGGCGTTTGCTATACAGTCGTGATATGGGGACTTCTCAAGCTTGCCCCGGGATTTTTTATCAGAATATTTAATAATGATCCCCTGTTGATTGAAAAAGGAATTCCTGCGCTTCATATTTACTTTTTTGGTTTCTGCTTCATGGCTCTGCAGTTTTCCGGTCAGAATGTATTTACAGCTCTTGGCAAAGCAAAAAAGGCAACCTTTTTTTCTCTGTTCAGAAAAGTTATAATCGTAACACCGCTTACCCTGCTTCTTCCGTCTGTTGCCGGGCTTGGTGTGGACGGAGTATTCTGGGCAGAACCAATTTCCAACTTTGTAGGAGGCTGCGCCTGCTTTTTCACTATGATATTAACTGTAATGCCCGAATTAAATCAAAAACCTCAAAAGAAAAAATAATAAATAACGTCTATAAAGAAAAGGCACCTTTCGCCGGGCAATTGCGAAAGGTGCTTTTTTGGAGTTTATAACAAGAATTAACTACAATTTATCATTTTTTCAGGAATACTGAATCAGTGTTCCTGTTTTTCCCTGAATACCGTCCTTTGCTTTTTCAAGAAGGGTAATCATAGCTGATCTTCCCGGTCCGGAACTTGCGAAATCAATGGCAGCCTGAACCTTTGGAAGCATAGAACCTGGAGCAAACTGTCCTTCGTCGATGTATTTTTTTGCATCTTCTACAGAAAGTGTATCCAGCCACTGCTCATTTTCCTTACCGAAATTAATGGCTACTTTTTCTACAGCAGTAAGAATAATAAGCATATCTGCATCAAGTTCTTTTGCCAGAAGGGCGCTGGCAAAATCTTTATCTATTACAGCAGAAGCGCCTTTTAAGTGATCTCCGTTTAATACAACCGGAATTCCGCCGCCTCCGCAGCAAATGACAATTTTATTTGCATCAACAAGGCTGTTGATGGCATCGTGTTCCACAATTTCAACAGGCTTTGGAGATGCCACAACACGACGGTAGCCTCTGCCTGCATCTTCTTTCATAATGTGTCCGTAAGCTTTTGCCTGATAATCCGCTTCTTCCTTTGTGAGGAATTTTCCGATTGGCTTGGACGGATTCTGAAAAGCAGGATCATCGGGATCTACACGAACCTGAGTTACAACTGTTACAACAGGAGTGCGGACAAATCCACGCTTGCGAAGTTCTTCACGAAGCGCATTCTGCAGATCATAGCCGATATATGCCTGACTCATGGCTACACAGACGGAGAGAGGAGTGTTCGGCTGGTTTTCATCCTCACGGGAAAGAGCAGACATGGCATTGTTGATCATCCCTACCTGAGGGCCGTTTCCATGGACAACAACAACCTGATGTCCTTCTTCAATCAGATCGCATAAAGCTTTTGCGGTTGTTTTTACTGCCTTCATCTGCTCAGGGAGCGTATTCCCCAATGCATTTCCTCCAAGAGCGATGACAATTCTTTTTCTTTTATACATCTGTAAAAACCTCCCAGTCATTATTGTTTAAAAAGGAAGTGCGGAGCTGTTGCAACAGTACAGCAGCTCCGCAAAAAGAGGTATTGCCTGTGTTATGCGAGAATTCTCGGTGCAGCTTTTACTTCCAGTTTTTTCAGGATTTCCTGTGGTTTTTCAAATTTGGAAAGCAGAATCATAGCTGCAATTACATAAGGTTTGAAGCTTGCTTCTTTGTATAACGGGATTCTGTAACGGTCAAATACGGAAGCGTCAACCTCGCCTGTCTCACAGCTTACACCTGTGATATCTGCAGGCAGACAGTGGAGATAGAGGGCTTTTCCGTCTTTTGTTGTTTTCATAAGTTCTTCTGTACAAGCCCAGTCTTTATGCTCTGCGTTCTGTGCAAGAAGCTCTTTTTCCAGCTTGTCAATGCCTTCGAAATCGCCTTCGCCATAAAGGTTTGTACGTTTTTCCATAGCTGCAAATGGAGCCCAGCTCTTTGGATATACAATATCTGCATCCTTGAAAGCTTCTTCCATGCTGTTAGTCTTAGTGAAAGAACCGCCTGTAGCAGCAGCATTTTTCTTTGCTATTTCTTCAATTTCAGGCATTACGTCATATCCTTCCGGATGAGCCAGAACAACATCCATACCGAAACGTGTCATAAGACCGATAACGCCCTGCGGAACAGAAAGCGGTTTGCCGTAAGAAGGAGAGTAAGCCCATGTCATGGCAAGTTTTTTGCCTTTCAGATTTTCAACACCGCCGAATTCATGGATAATATGAAGCATATCAGCCATACACTGTGTCGGATGGTCAACGTCGCACTGAAGATTTACAAGAGTCGGTCTCTGTTCAAGAATTCCATCCTTGTTTCCTTCTGTTACAGCATCCATAAACTCTTTCTGGTATGCATGACCTTTTCCGATATACATGTCATCACGGATACCGATTACATCAGCCATAAAGGAAACCATATTTGCTGTTTCACGAACAGTCTCTCCATGAGCGATCTGAGATTTTTTCTCATCCAGATCCTGCACCTCAAGACCGAGAAGGTTACATGCAGAAGCGAAAGAGAAGCGTGTACGTGTGGAGTTATCACGGAAAATAGAGATGCCAAGACCACTTTCAAATACTTTTGTGGAAATATTGTTTTCTCTCATAAAACGAAGAGCGTCTGCAACTGTGAAAACAGCTTCCAGTTCATCGTCTGTTTTATCCCATGTCCAGAAGAAATCGTTGTTGTACATTTCTTTAAAGTTTAAGCTGTTCAGTTTATCAATGTAATCCTGTAATGTTTTCATAAAATATATTCTCCTTATTTATGTTTTTATTTTTGGGGGAGGAGCTGCTGCCCTTATTGACGGACAGCAGCCATTTATCATTAAGCATTAAAACTCATTATTTGCAGTATACAGTTGGAAGAGCAGCGTAAACAGCAGCGCATCTTACAAGGTCGATTTTCCATGTTTTTTCGTTCGGTGCATGTGCCTGTGCTTCTGCGCCAGGTCCAAAGCCGATACATGGGATTCCGTTACGTCCCATGATGGAAACGCCGTTTGTAGAGAAGGTCCATTTATCTGTAAGAGGACGGGCTTTTCTCATAGCTTCTGTCTCTGCATTACCTACACGTTCTTCTCCGTAAAGTCCCTTATAAGCTTCCTCGAGAGCCTGTGTAACCTTGTGGTCTTTCGGAATTACCCATGTCGGGAAGTAGCATTCGATTGGATAAACAAGTCCTGTATAGGAAGGACGGCTGTATTCATACATGGAAACCTTTACGTCGTCTCCGTATTTCTGTACAGATGGAAGAGCGCGGATTTCATCCAGACAGCTTTCCCATGTTTCACCTGCTGTCATACGACGGTCAAGAGAAACAGAGCATGAGTCGGCAACTGCACAGCGGCTTGGAGAAGTGTAGAAGATTTCGGAAGTGGTAACTGTACCTCGTCCAAGGAAACGTGCTTCTTCCCACTGTGGGTTATATTTCTCATCCAGCATTTTCACAAGACCTTTAACTTCTTTGTCGTCTGCCGCATCATTCTCATTTAATGCACGAATGTCCTGAAGGATGTCTGCCATTTTGTAAATTGCGTTGTCACCGCGTTCCGGAGCAGAACCGTGGCAGGAAACGCCTTTTACATCCACACGGATTTCCATACGTCCGCGCTGTCCTCTGTAAATACCGCCGTCTGTAGGCTCTGTGGAAACTACGAATTCCGGGCGAACCTTGTCTTCGTTGATGATATACTGCCAGCACAGACCGTCACAGTCTTCTTCCTGAACAGTACCTACAACAAGAACCTGATATTTGTCTGAAAGGAGTCCGAGATCTTTCATAATTTTTGCACCGTATACGGAAGATACGATACCGCCCATCTGGTCAGAAGTTCCGCGGCCGCCGATTTCTTCGTCAGTTTCAAATCCTTCATATGGGTCAAACTCCCAGTTATTGATATTTCCGATACCAACTGTATCAATGTGCGCGTCGAAACCAATCAGAGTTTTTCCGGTACCCATGTATCCGAGAACATTTCCCATAGGGTCAATTTCAACTTTATCAAAGCCTACTTTTTCCATCTCTTCTTTGATGCGCATGATATGATCTTTTTCACCGCAGCTCTCGCCAGGATAGTGTACCAGATCACGTAAAAATTTAGTCATGTCTGCTTCGTATGCTTTTGCCGCTTCATTAATTTTGTTATAATCCATTGTATTTCCCTCCAAAATAATGTTTTATATAGTTGATTGTGTTATTTACTTAAAGATTCGTCCGTGCCATACAGACCGTCCCATACGATTTCGCGATAGCGCACCGGATCGGTGTCTCCCTCTGTGGAGATCACAAGGATTGTAGAATTTTCATCCAGCTTCAGCGCTTCCTTTAAGTCTTTTGCATCTGCATCGTGGAGAGCAGTGAAAGCGAAGCCAAGAGGTACGGAACCGGATTCTCCTGAAACGATATGAGGGTCGTTTTCCAGCGGGTTCGCATAAATTCTTGTAGCCTTGGCGCTCATCCAGTCAGGACAGGAGGCAAAGACTGTAACATGATTTTTGAGAATATCCCATCCGATTGTATTTCCCTCGCCGCAGGCAAGACCAGCCATAATAGTCTCAAGGTCACCTGTTACATTTACAAGATTTCCTGTTTTTTCTACAGCGGAGCGGTAGAGACAGTCAGCTGCGCTTGCTTCACATACTGCCATAACCGGCGGATTGTCTTTGTATTTATGAGCAAAGTATCCTACAACAGCGCCTGCAAGAGAACCAACGCCTGCCTGAACAAATACATGTGTGGGACGTTCAATACCGTCAGCCTTTAACTGCTCGTCTGCTTCACGTACCAGTGTGCCGTAACCCTGCATGATCCATGCCGGAATTTCCTCGTAGCCATCCCATGCAGTATCCTGAACGATGATGCCATGTTCTGTTTTTGCCGCTTCTGCAGCAGCCATTCTTACGCAGTCGTCATAGTTGCATTCTTCAATCGTAACAGTTGCGCCTTCTTTGGCAATGTTATCGAAACGGGTTTTTGTCGTTCCCTTCGGCATTCTTACAACTGCTTTCTGACCGAGACGGTTAGCTGCCCACGCAACGCCGCGTCCATGGTTTCCGTCTGTTGCTGTAAAGAAAGTAGCCTGACCAAATTCTTCCCTTAATTTATCGGAGGAGAGCACATTGTATGGCAGTTCACTGATATCGCGTCCCAGTTCCTGTGCGATATATCTGCCCATTGCATAAGAACCGCCCAGAACCTTAAAGGCATTTAAGCCGAATCGGTAAGATTCATCCTTACAGTAGATATTTTTAACTCCCAGATATTTAGCCAGAGCGGACAGTTTCTGGAGAGGAGTTACATTGTACTGCGGGAAACTCTTATGAAATTCATTCGCTTTTTTCACGTTCTCTTCGGACATAAGGTCCAGATATTTGTCATCGGATTTCGGGACCTGATTCACTTCCCATTTTAATCCTTCTGTCATGTAAAAACCCTCCCTAAAAAAATATTTTTGATTCATTTATCTTTTTTGTTTCTAATTTTATAATACCACAAATTTATTATTTTGCAATAGAAAAATACAAAAACTTTTAGGTTTTTCAAAAAATATTTAGTAGCGTTGAAAACCATTAAAAAGTGTGGTAAAATAGTAACATTGTAATGACGTAAAGGAGGAAAATCCATGGCTATTTTTCAGGCATTTCGGGCGCTTCGTCCGACTGCGGAAGAAGCTGCTGCAGTTGCAGCGCTTCCTTATGACGTAGTGAACAGAGAAGAAGCACGGCACATTGGGGAACAGAACCCGAAGTCTTTTCTGCACATAGACCGGGCAGAGATGGATTTGGAAAAAGAAATTGATTTATATGACGAAAGAGTATACCGGAAAGCGAAAGAAAACCTCATAAAAATGGAAGAAGACGGTATTCTCGTCCAGGACGAAACGCCCTGTTTTTACATTTATGAACTTACTCGAAGAGACAAAACCCAGACAGGGATTGTTGGCTGCAATTCTATTGACGACTATCTGAATGGTGTTGTAAAAAAGCATGAACTTACAAGAGAAGACAAGGAGTTGGACAGAATCCGCCATGTGGACGCATGTAACGCAAATACAGGTCCTATTTTCCTTGCATGCAGATATACGGATACTCTTACCTTACTTATGAACAACTGGAAAGAAGAGCATCTTCCTGTTTATGATTTTACGGCAGAAGACGATATTCGACACAGAGTCTGGGTAATTGACGACGAAGAGATAAACGACAGGATTCATAAAGAATTTGAGACAATATCTTCCATATACATTGCAGACGGCCACCACCGCGCAGCTTCCGCTGTAAAGGTCGGACTGCAGCGCAGAAAAGAAAATCCTGATTATACCGGAAAAGAGGAGTTTAACTTCTTCCTTTCTGTTGTATTCCCGTATGAAGAACTTGTGATTCTTCCATATAACCGTGTCGTAAAAGACCTTAACGGAATGACTGTAAAAGCTTTTCTCGGCGCGCTCAAATTTAACTACGAGTTAATGCTGATGCCCGGATTCCCCTGTAAGCCTGTAGAAAAGCACTGTATGGGGCTTTATGTGGAAGGAGACTGGTACCACCTGAAAGCGTGGCCGGATATATATGAAAAAAAAGACAGGGTCGGACAGCTTGATGTCTCTATTCTTCAGGATAAGGTACTTGCCCCGATTCTGAAAATCACAGACCCGCGCACAGATGAGCGCATTCTGTTTGTCGGCGGAAACCATAAATCCTCTGAGCTTGCCAGAATGGCTGATGAAACCGGAGGAGCTGCCTTTGTTATGTATCCTACCTCTATGGAAGATTTAATGGCAATTGCAGATGAAAATAAACTCATGCCCCCGAAGTCTACCTGGTTTGAACCAAAGCTTCGAAGCGGATTGTTTATCCACAAATTAAGCTAGTGCAACGAATAATAAGGATGCGGGAATGGAGCGGCTTATTATGCCCATCCATCCCGCATCTTTTCTGTAAAAAGACTGTATTAAAACCCCTGAACAATATTTTTCATAAATTGTAAAATAATAGTTGAATTTTAATACAATTCTTGTTATAATAGTTTTTGTCACGGGGCATGGCGTAGCTTGGTAGCGCGCACGGCTGGGGGCCGTGAGGTCGCAGGTTCAAATCCTGTTGCCCCGATTAAATCCAGTAAAATCAAGGGTTTCCTTAAATGGAAGCTCTTATTTTTTTGAGTACTTCTGAGTACTTTTTATATAGCTTTCCTAGTTTCTTCCAGCAAATGCGGGAGTAAATCGAAGAAGCAAAAAAGGAACAGAACTGCGCTATCCACACAATAAAACAGAATAGCAACATCAGAGAGGGATTTTCCGAACTACGGGAAGTCCCTTTTTTACGACACAGAGGAACAGGCAACCCATTGTTGCGGAACTGTTTTTCAATCCAAATGGAACAAAAACATTCTCCGACAAGCTGATGAAAACGATACTTGCCCTGCAGGGAACGGCTTTTCAGTTTGACAAACAGTTATACTTGACATATAATATACTTAACAAGGGAGCCGGAAGGTGACTGCACTTCACCCGTCCCGGCGAAAGCTAATTTTCAACCATAAGAAATGGTCGTCCTAACCTTTACCAGAGAGCAGGACGGCTATTTCTTATGTGTAAGATTCAGAATGGCTACGATCAATAAAGCAACGCTTACGATTAAGCTTAATTCTTCATATGTACTCATAATAATCACCGCCTTCCGTAAGGTCTCGGAATGGGTGAGAGCACGTCCCCCAGCTCCCCGGGTAAGTATATTATATTATCAAGATGAGACTCCTGTTGGCGCAGAATCGGTTTTTTATTACTTGTTTATATTAATTCAGAAGTTATGTTTTTAGTCGGATCCACAATCCAAAATACTCCCTTACACCAGAAGAAAGATAAATACTTTTTTCCTGTTATGACTCATAATATAACATTTCATTTTTATTGCGTCAATAAAAGTTCCAAGAAGTATAAAAAAGTATATTGATATTCTAAAAAAGTCATGGATATCTTACATGGCACTTACGACAGTTTTACGAAAAAAGAGATAGCACCTTAAGAATAGATGAGAATGATAGCGGAGAGGTCTGGAAGTTTAGTTGATTCCCCTCCTGCTCGATTGTCATTATTGTCGAAAAAAGTCGATAGAAAATGTCAAAAAATCAAAGAAAATGGTTGCCACAGGGAACACAATATGCTAACATAAAACCACAGAGGAAAAGTACAAAAGAATACGAAACACACCAGCAGATATGTTCAGATACAAAAGATTCTTACAAAAGAATTCTACAAAAGAATCCTCTGTTTGTAATATCAAACCACTGTTTATTCAAAAGGGAATCTCAACACAGTACAAAAGATTTATAAGACACAAAAGAATTTTCAGAGAGAGTCTAAGGACTCTCTCTTTATTATTTGTAACCTTTTTTTCTTACAATTTCACAAATCAATTGACAAACAGGCAATAACGTGTTAATCTGTTAAAGTACAAAAATATAAGAGAAATGCCATGATAAGGAATAGTACACAGGAAACAATCCCACAGAGAACTGCTGGTTGGTGAGAAGCAGCGGAAAGTACCTGTCGAACTCACCTTGGAGCATCTGCCTGAAATCCATAAGAGAGTAGGCGCAGACGGAGTCCGCCGTTACCCGGAAGGGATATAACCGTATCCCATAAGTGTATGAATTACAGATTCATAAAAAAGAGTGGTACCGCGTAGGGCATAATAGTCTTTCGTCTCTTGCATATAATTGCAGAGCGGAAGATTTTTTTATATAGGAAACTTTGTTTGCTATATAGCAAGAACGCTTCGATTAGTTCTTATTTTGAAAACAGGAGGAAACAATATAATGATGAATGCAGCCAAATATCAGAAACAATACTATATGCCGCCCGTAAAATGCATGAAATGGGCAGAAAAAGATTATGTAGACAAAGCTCCGATATGGTGTTCCGTAGACCTTCGCGACGGCAATCAGGCGCTTGTTATTCCCATGAGTCTTGAACAGAAAGTAGAATTTTTCAAGCTTCTGGTAGAAATCGGTTTTAAGGAAATCGAAGTCGGTTTTCCTGCTGCTTCTGAGACAGAATATGTATTCCTGCGTACATTAATTGAACAGAATCTGATTCCTGAAGACGTAACCATTCAGGTACTGACACAGGCAAGAGAACATATTATCCGAAAGACCTTCGAAGCAGTCAAAGGCGCTCCAAAAGCCATCGTACACGTATATAATTCCACATCTGTTGCACAGAGAGAACAGGTATTCCGTAAATCGAAAGAAGAAATCCTGAAAATTGCAGTAGAAGGCGCCGCTCTTTTAAAACAGCTTGCAAAAGAAACTGAAGGAAACTTTCAGTTTGAATACAGTCCGGAAAGCTTTACCGGAACAGAACCTGAATATGCGCTTGAAGTATGTAATGCAGTCCTTGACGTATGGCAGCCGACGCCGGACAATAAATGTATCATCAATCTTCCGGTTACTGTTCAGCATTCCATGCCGCATGTATACGCAAGTCAGATTGAATACATGTGTGAAAATATGAAATACCGTGAAAACGTCATCGTTTCCCTTCATCCCCACAATGACAGAGGCTGCGGAGTTGCCGATTCCGAAATGGGACTTCTTGCCGGTGCAGACCGCATTGAGGGAACTTTATTCGGAAACGGTGAGCGTACCGGTAACGTAGATATCGTTACTCTTGGTATGAATATGTATTCACAGGGCGTAGACCCAAAACTTGATTTTACAAACATGCCCCATATCTGTGAGATATACGAAAAATGCACGGGAATGAAAGTGGATGACAGAAGCCCTTATAGCGGAGCCCTTGTTTTTGCAGCATTTTCCGGTTCCCATCAGGATGCCATTGCCAAAGGTATGCACTGGAGAGACGAAAAAGATCCGGAGCACTGGAATGTTCCATACCTTCCTATCGACCCTACAGATGTGGGCAGAAATTACGATGCAGACGTCATCCGCATTAACAGTCAGTCTGGAAAAGGAGGAGTGGGATACATTCTGGAAACCAATTTCGGTCTCAACCTTCCTGCAAAAATGCGCGAGGCAATGGGATATGCTGCCAAAGCCGTATCCGACCACAGCCACAAAGAGCTTCGTCCGGATGAAATCTTCGAACTGTTTAAAAAGACATTCGAAAACAATACGCAGCCTTACAGCGTAAAAGATGTGCATTTCCGCAAAACAGCCGACGGAGTCCTTGCAAATATATCAGCTTCCTTCCTCGGAAAAACGACAGAAATCGAAGCTGTCGGAAACGGTGGTCTGGACGCAGTCAGCAATGCGCTCCGGAAAACCTACGGTCTGCAGTTTGAAGTTGAAACCTATCAGGAACATGCACTGGAGAGAAGTTCAAGTTCCAGAGCGATTGCCTATGTAAGCATCCGTAAACCTGATGGAACCCTGTCCTGGGGCGCCGGAATACACCACGACATCAGCACAGCTTCCATTGATGCTCTGATTGCTGCAATCAATAACCGCTGATAAACCGTTATTGTCGAATCCTGAGACATGAATTTTCTTGACTGCCGGCAGAGACAGAATTATAATCAAAGCTGTAAATCCAAGACTTTTATATGACATGAGAACATAAAACGGACACGAAAGATATCATTCCGGAATAATTAATAAAATATTAATTATATTCCGAAAAAATGAAATATCTGCCGTGTCCGTTTTTTTACCCGAATATGGGCATAAACCCCACTTTTTAATTAAACCAGCCCCAAAGTATTAAAAATTTCATAAAAATAAAGGGTAATTTCTATGCAAAATGGTAGAACACTACAGTTCGTCATAAAAAAGGGCTTGACATACGGCGCTGTATTAAATATAATTTGCTTATACATTACGAAAATGTTACAGATATGTAGCGTATGAAAGAAAAGCATAATAGAAACGCAAGGAATGAGAAAGTATGAAAGTAGAAAAAGGATTACAGGATTCCCGGAAAAACAGAATAACACATCAGGGAGATGCCGTTCGAAGCTTCATGCTGATTACCGTATGTGCATTTGCAGCAGTAATTATTGCAATAGGTTCCAAGGTATTGGACAACAGCGAGAATGGTAAAGTCTATGCTGCCGAATCCATATCAGATAAGGAGCAGGACTCACTTCCTACAGGAATTGCAGGTGTTGTAACCGGGGTACGGGATACTGCATCCACCGAAAAATCCATAAACCGTATCGGAACCTCCTGCGAAGAAGTCATGGTTGGGCAGAGAGTCCGAAAAGTGGATGACAGCGTAACAGACTTTGACATAAGCTCCTCTATGGAAAGCAGGGTCAATGAATTTGACGAAAAAAGCGTTGCGCTTGCCACACCAACGATTATGTCAGATGCAGATTATGATACACTTTTGCGTATTGTGGAGGCAGAAGCAGGAACAGAAGATGTAAAAGGAAGAGTGCTCATTGCCAACGTAATCATGAACCGTATCAAAAACGAAGAATTCCCCGATACAGTAACAGAAGTTGTCTGGGATTATTCCAATGGAGTTCCTCAGTTTTCCCCTACCTATGACGGGACGATCAGTGAGGTAACTGTAAGCGATAAGACGAAAGAAGCCGTAAAGCTGGCTCTGGAGGGAACCGACTATTCTCAGGGCGCTTTATTCTTCATCCAGAAATCAGCAGCAGAAGAGCACAATGTAAGCTGGTTTGAAAAAGATTTAAAGAAATTGTTTAAGCATGGGGTACATGAATTTTATACTTATCCTGATGAGGATGATATAAAAGAAAAGAGTGAAAAGAAAGAGGCAGCAGCCAGAGAAGAAAACGTAGTCCAAATGGTAAAAAATGACATAAACTGAAAAACGGCGAAAGAGTATGTGGCAAAATGACTGCATACTCTTCTTTTTTTGAGAATTATTTAAATACAATTTAGGATGGTATTTTGTTAAAGTATATGCTATAATACGTACAATTCACGTATCGCAACTGTTCTGCATCTTTACAGTCACGATATTTTATAATTACTACAAATCACCAAAACAGAAAGGCAGGAATTACAATGCAGGTATTATACAAAAGCACCAGAGGAAAAAAAGAGACCGTAACCGCTTCCATGGCTATTTTGAAAGGGCTTTCCGAAGACGGCGGTTTATTTGTGCCTACCAGTATTCCGAAGCTGGATGTATCTGTAGAAGAGCTGGCAAAAATGAATTACCAGGAAACCGCTTATGAAGTTATGAAGCGCTTCCTTACAGATTTTACGGAAGACGAGCTGAAAAGCTGCATAAACAATGCCTATGATGATAAATTTGACACAAAAGAAATTGCGCCTCTTCATCAGGCAGACGGCGCATATTTCCTGGAGCTCTATCATGGAGCAACCATTGCGTTTAAGGATATGGCGTTATCTATTCTTCCTCATCTGATGACAACAGCGGCAAAGAAGAATCAGGTAAAAAATGAGATTGTAATCCTCACTGCAACTTCCGGTGATACAGGTAAAGCCGCACTTGCAGGATTTGCTGACGTACCCGGAACAAAAATCATCGTATTTTACCCTAAACACGGAGTAAGCCCCATTCAGGAAAAACAGATGGTCACACAAAAGGGTAACAATACCTATGTTGTGGGAATCACAGGAAATTTTGACGACGCCCAGACTGCAGTGAAAAAAATGTTTAATGATAAGCAGCTTGCAGAAGAGCTTGACCGCGCAGGATATCAGTTTTCTTCTGCCAATTCTATCAATATCGGACGTCTTGTACCGCAGATTGTATATTATGTATATGCTTACGCTGCCCTGGTACGCCAAGGGGCAATTCAGGCGGGAGATGAGATTAATGCAGTTGTCCCTACAGGGAACTTCGGAAATATCCTCGCCTGCTATTACGCGAAACAGATGGGTATTCCATATAAGAAACTGATCTGTGCCTCTAATGAGAATCGTGTTCTCTATGATTTCTTCCGTACAGGCACTTATGACAGGAAACGTGAGTTTATTCTTACCACTTCCCCGTCTATGGATATCCTGATATCCAGCAATCTCGAGCGTCTGATTTACCGCATTGCCGGAGAAAATGCTGCCAAATGCGCTGAATTTATGCAGTCCTTGAGCACAGGCGGAGAATATACTATTACAGATGAAATGAAAGCGCAGCTTAAAGACTTCTACGGCAATTACTGCAGCGAAGAGGAAACGGCTCAGACTATCAGTTCTGTTTTTAAGGACAGCAGTTATGTCATCGACTCACATACAGCCGTTGCAGCAGGCGTATATAAAAAATATATAAAGGATACAAATGACAGGACTCCGGCTGTCATCGCCTCCACCGCAAGCCCATATAAATTTACAAGATGTGTTATGGAAGCCCTGACAGGTGAAAAATCAGCTCTTGATGATTTTGCTCTTGCAGATGCGCTGGCAAACCTTTCCGGGGTAAAAATCCCGAAAGCAGTAGAAGAAATCCGCACAGCGCCCGTTCTTCACGACCGTGTTGTGAACGCTCCGGAGATGCCGGAAACTGTAAAAGAGCTCTTAGGTATCCATGCGTAAAAAATTTCACATAAAATTTTTAATTAAAAATCACATTTTATGTTGAAAAACAACATATACTAGAGTATAATAAAAACAACTTAAGAGAGATATCCTGAAATGTACGAGGCCCCTTCTTTTTTTGAACCTACATCGACTTCAACGGGAATCCAAAATCGCAGATCGGATGTCAGGCCTCCTTTTGCAGTGGAAGACAGAAAATCTGTTGAGGACACCCACCTAGCTGCGGCTAGGCGTCAATGGGAAGGGAACGGCATTTCGGGACAACAATAGAAATACAGGGCCTTTGTTTAAAGGCTCTTTTCTTTTTCTGAACAAACATAAGAATTTTACGGAGGGTTTTATCATGAGTGTTACAGAAAGAAAATTTGGTGTTTTATCAACAGGAGAAAATGTAAGAATCTTTCATCTGGAAAATAAGTCCGGCGCCTATGCGGAGGTTCTGGAATACGGAGCAATCCTTGTAAAATTATGCGTTCCGGATAAAGACGGCAAACTGACAGATGTAGTCCTTGGCTACGATGATCTCGCATCCTACGAGGTAAACGGCTGCTTTTTCGGCGCAGTGATCGGAAGAAACGGAAATCGTATCGAAGGCGCGAAATTCTCTGTCTATGGAAAAGAGGTTCAGCTTGCGCAGAATGAGAATGATAATAACCTTCACAGCGGGCCTGACGGCTTCGAAAAGAAAATTTGGGATGTGGCAGAAATCAAAGAAGATAAAAACCGCATTGTTTTCACAAGAATCAGTCCTGACGGCGAAAATGGATTTCCGGGAGAATTTGATGTTTCCGTAAAATATGAATTTACTGAAGAAAACGAACTGATTATCCACTATCAGGGTATTTGTGACGAACCTACTGTAGCAAATATGACAAATCATTCCTACTTTAATCTGGCAGGAGAAGGAAGCGGAACAATCCTTGATCAGTATCTGACAATCAATGCAGAATATTATACTCCTGTAACAGACAGCCACTCCATTCCTACAGGCGAGTATGCCCCTGTTGCAGATACTCCTATGGATTTCAATAAACCGAAAAAAATTGGCGCAGAAATCAACGCAGACTTCCAGCAGCTTGCTTTCACAGGAGGATATGACCACAATTATGTAACCGACAATTATGCCAAAGGAAACAGACGACTGATTGCTTCTGCTTACTGCGAAGAGACAGGCATCGCAATGGACGTTTCATCTGACTGTCCATGTGTACAGCTCTATGCAGGAAACTTCGTTGAGCAGGAAAAAGGCAAAAACGGTCATGTATACGACAAGCGCGACGGATTCTGCCTCGAAACTCAGGTTGAACCAAATGCCGTAAATGTGGAGAATTTCCATTCACCTGTTCTGGAAGAGGGAGAACAGTATGATTCTGTAACAGCATATCGTTTTTACATAAAAGACTGACGAATACTCAGGATATTTTTCTGTTTTGATGTGACATTTTACTCTGACTTTTCTCATATAATTTCTAATATGAGAAAAGTCAGTTTTTTTAATGGAAAAAATATGCTGCTCTTATGGATTTTGGTATGGGGGCTGCTCTTGGACAAGTCCATGCAGATTCAAATAATGAGACAACAGGAAGAGGCAGCTTCCCCAAAACCATCTCCCGTTGCTGTTTCCCTGAACAAAGAGACACAGCCCGGGATTCGCGTTCTGCTTATGACAACAGGGTATGAATCATATGCTCACCAAAAAGTTTCCGGTATCTGCGGACAGAAAGAATTTTCTTATACTGCAGACAGCCCTGATTTCAAAGAAAGCAATATTATCCGGATTGGGGGAGAGGGCATCAAAACCACGGTCACATCCATAGAGCGGCAATGCGGAACTCCCGTGTATCCGGGAACTCTGGAGATTCATAAAAAAGACGACGGTCTTTATGTGGTCAACGAAGTTCCTCTGGAAATTTATCTGGAATCGGTTGTTCCCAGCGAAATGCCTCCGTCGTATGAAAAAGAAGCGCTCAAGGCACAGGCAGTCTGTGCAAGAACTTACGCCTGGAAACACATGTCAGGAAAGGGAATTGGAATCTGCGGCGCAGATGTGGATGACAGTGTAAATTATCAGGTATATGGAAACATTGAGGTTCAGGAAACCTCCAGTCTTGCTGTCAGAGAAACAAAAGGACAGATACTCTGCCATGAGGGCGAACCTGTAGAAGCTTACTATTTTTCCACATCTTCAGGAGCAACCAGTACAGATGAAATCTGGGGTGCCAAGACAGCCTCCCCCTATCTCAAAAGCGTGGATTGTCCTTTTGACAGCAATCTCTCATGGAGCAAGTGGGAAACTGAGATTCCGTGGGAAACCATTCAGAAAAGAGCACAGGAAAAAACAGGAAAAAAAGAAACTCTTTGTTCTCTGGAAATTATACGCAAAGCGCAGAGCGGGGCTTCATTGGAACTTCAGGTAATGATGGATACAATTTCATTTAATGTGGAAGGAGAGTATGCAATCCGTGAATTTTTATCCCCAAAGGGATGTTCTGTTACCGGAAAGGACGGTACGGTAACCGCCGGAGGAGCACTTCTTCCCAGCTCATACTTTTCCATGGAAATACTTCCCGGGGAAAAAGTCCTTCTGAATGGCGGCGGTTATGGACACGGAGTCGGAATGAGCCAGAATGCTGCCAATGAAATGGCAAAAGAAGGATATACCTTCCATGAAATTCTGGATTATTTTTTCCGTGATGTATCAATTGAAAGCTGCATATAAGAGCTGTCCTTGTCAGAAATTCCATTTCATGGTATGATAAATACAGCTCCGGCATAAACCGGACAGAACGGAGAAGATATGAAAAGAAAAAAAGAAAAACAGTCTGTAATCCAGCTTCTTTCGGGATTTATGGATCGTATCAGCAGCGACCACGTAAGCGCCTATGCAGCGCAGGCAGCCTATTTCCTGATCCTGTCCTTCATCCCTTTTGTGCTGTTTTTGACAACCTTTATCCGATATACGCCCCTGACCTATAATCTCGTCCGCGATGCGATCATAGGCTTCGTGCCGAATAACCTTCAGAGCTTTCTGCTTGGGATTCTCGGTGATGTCTATATGCGAAGCTCTGCCATTGCGCCTATCACTGCGATTATCGCGCTGTGGTCTGCCGGCAGAGGTATGCAGTCTATCACCAACGGGCTGAACACAATCTATCATGTAAAGGAAACTCGAAACTGGCTGATGACACGAATTTATTCCGTTGTCTACACAATGCTCTTTGTGATATCTCTGATCGTCAGTCTGACCCTTCTTGTTCTTGGAACAAGAATCCAGGCAGCAATTGCAAAGCATTTCCCGATTATCGGCGATATCCTGGGACGAATCATAGGAGCGCGTACACTCCTTGTTTTTGCTGTCCTGTTTCTTGTGTTTTTATTTCTTTACAAGGTACTTCCAAACAGAAAAGCCACATTTAAAAGCCAGATTCCGGGAGCCCTTATCACAGCAGTTGCCTGGTCTGTTTTTTCCTACGGTTTTTCCATTTATTTCGAGCTGGTGCCGAATTTCAGCAATATGTACGGAAATCTGACCGCCATTATCATGGTCATGCTCTGGCTTTATGTGTGCATGAACCTTGTTTTGTACGGGGCAGAGACAAACGCCTATTTTGAAAAGCAGTTCCGTATGGCACAGGCATCCGTTCGTGAAATGATGTCACGGGACAAAGAAACAAAGGACAAAGAAACAAAAGAAAAAGAAGTTTCGGAAACAGTTACAGAAGAATCCGGAAATAAAAAGACCTGAATTTTCAGCTTGACAGACGCCCTTTTTTGTGGCATGATAACTAAAGATTCATAATTAAAAGCACAGAAGGTGTTTTTAGGGAATTATTTTCTATCAGAGAGAGGGAGTCACCGGCTGAAAGCTTCCTTGAGTTCAGATAATTCCTGAATTTCCCACCGGAGCTGCATTTCTGAACCAGACAGTAGGAAATGACGTCACTGCGCGTTAAGCAGATTGAGAGCCTGTAATACAGGAATCAGGGTGGTACCGCGGATATATGCTTCGTCCCTTTTATGGGGACGGAGCTTTTTTTAGTTTACTAGGAAAGCAGTACATTCTGTACTGACTTTCCTAGTAAACTAAAAACGCTCCGCTTCGCAGAAATCTAATAAACATAAAGGAGACAAAGAAACCATGGATATGAAAGAAAAACTTCAGGAACTGGCTCAGGCTGCCAGGAAGCGGATTGATGAATCCGACAGTCTGGATGTGCTCAACGATGTGCGCATCGCTTATCTTGGAAAAAAAGGTGAACTGACCGCTATTCTGAAAGGTATGAAGGACGTAGCTCCTGAAGACCGTCCGAAAGTCGGACAGCTTGTAAATGAAACAAGAGAAAAAATCGAAGCTCTTCTGGATGAATCCAAAACAAAACTGGAAGAAGCTGCCCGCGAAGCAAAAATGAAAGCAGAGGTTATCGATGTAACCCTTCCTGCAAAAAAATCCAGAATCGGCCATCGTCACCCGAATACCATCGCTCTGGAAGAAGTTGAGCGTATTTTCATCGGTATGGGGTATGAGGTTGTAGAAGGACCTGAAGTAGAGTATGCAGACTATAACTTCACCAAGCTCAATATTCCGGAAGATCACCCGGCGCGTGACGAGCAGGATACGTTCTTCATTAACGATTCTATCCTTCTGCGCTCCCAGACATCCCCTGTTCAGGCGCGTACTATGGAGCAGGGCAAGCTGCCGATTCGTATGATTGCTCCCGGAAGAGTATTCCGTTCTGACGAGGTTGACGCAACACATTCTCCTTCCTTCCACCAGATCGAGGGACTTGTTATTGACAAAAATATTACATTCGCAGACCTGAAAGGAACCCTTCAGGAATTTGCTCAGGAACTCTTCGGACCTGAAACCAAAACGAAGTTCAGACCGCATCATTTCCCGTTCACAGAACCAAGCGCAGAGGTTGACGTTTCCTGCTTCAAATGCGGCGGAAAAGGCTGTCGTTTCTGTAAAGGCTCAGGCTGGATCGAGATTCTCGGCTGCGGCATGGTTCATCCTAATGTTCTCAGAATGTGCGGCATTGACCCTGAAGAATACACAGGTTTTGCTTTCGGTGTAGGTCTTGAGCGTATCGCGCTTCTGAAATATGAAATTGATGATATGAGACTGCTCTACGAAAACGATACCCGTTTCCTGAAACAATTCTAATACAATCCAAATCATGTGATGAGAGATTGTACGGCTCCCCCGGTCTCGTGCCCGGGAAGCACCTTACGTATTCAGTAATCATAAATTATTAGTAGAAGGGACAACAGAAAATGAATACTTCATTATCTTGGATTAAAATGTATGTGCCGGATCTTGATGTGACAGCACAGGAATATACAGACGCAATGACATTGTCCGGAACAAAGGTAGAAGGCTTCGAGAAGCTGGATGCCGATCTGGAAAATATTGTGATCGGTCAGATCACAAAAATCGAAAGACACCCTGACGCAGATAAACTTATCATCTGTCAGGTAAATGTAGGAAACGAATCTGTACAGATTGTAACAGGCGCTCCAAACGTAAAAGAAGGCGATAAGGTTCCGGTGGTTCTTGACGGCGGACGTGTGGCAGGCGGCCACGACGGAAAAATGACGCCTGGCGGAATCAAGATCAAAAAAGGCAAACTCCGCGGTATCGATTCCTACGGAATGATGTGCTCTATCGAAGAACTGGGAAGCACAAGAGAGATGTATCCGGAAGCGCCGGAATACGGAATCTATATTTTTCCGGAAGATGCTGTTGTAGGCGAAAGCGCGATTAAAGCTTTAGGTCTTGACGACGTAGTTTTTGAATATGAAATTACTTCCAATCGTGTAGACTGCTACGGCGTACTCGGCATTGCAAGAGAAGCGGCAGCTACATTCAACAAACAGTTTTGCCCTCCGGTTGTAGAATGTAAAGGCAACGACGAAAATGTGGAAGATTATATTAAAGTAAGAGTGGAAGACCCTGAACTCTGCCCACGTTACTGCGCAAGAGTTGTAAAAAATGTCAAAATCGGTCCATCCCCGAAATGGATGCAGAGATGTCTGGCAGCTAACGGAATCCGCCCGATCAACAATCTGGTTGATATTACAAACTATGTTATGGAAGAATTCGGACAGCCGATGCATGCTTTTGACCTGGATAAAATTGCCGGTGGGGAAATCGTTGTACGCCGCGCAGCAGACGGTGAAAAATTCGTGACTCTCGACGGTCAGGAACGTGTTATGGATAAAGATGTCCTTATGATCTGCGACGGTGAAAAGGCAGTAGGCATCGCAGGAATCATGGGCGGTGAAAACTCCATGATCACTGACGAAGTAAAAACAGTTCTTTTTGAGGCAGCCTGCTTCAACGGAACAAATATCCGTCTTTCTTCTAAAAGAATCGGTCTTCGTACAGACGCTTCCGGTAAATTCGAAAAAGGTCTTGATCCAAATAACGCGCAGGCAGCTATCGACAGAGCCTGCCAGTTAATGGAAGAACTTGGCGCAGGTGAAGTTGTCGGAGGAATGGTTGATGTTTGCAGTGAAACAAGACAGCCATCCCGCGTACCATTTATGCCTGAGAAAATCAACGCTCTTCTCGGAACAGACCTTACCAGCGCCCAGATGCTGGAATATCTTGACAGAGTAGAGCTTACCTTAGATCCGGAAACAAATGAAATCGTGGCTCCGACTTTCCGTCAGGATATCAACTGTGTTGCCGATGTGGCTGAGGAAGTTGCAAGATTCTTCGGATACGACAAAATTCCTACAACTCTGCCTACCGGCGAAGCAACCACAGGTAAGCTTCCATTTAAACTGCGTATTGAACAGGTAGCCCGTGACATTGCGGAATACTGCGGATTTTCCGAGGGAATGACATACTCTTTCGAAAGCCCTAAGGTATTTGATAAATTAAGACTTGCACAGGACAGCCCTCTTCGTCAGGCTATCACTATCAGCAATCCTCTCGGAGAAGATTACAGCATTATGAGAACAACTACCTTAAACGGTATGCTCACTTCTCTTGCAACAAACTATAACAGAAGAAATAAAGACGTTCGTCTCTACGAATTAGGAAATGTTTACCTTCCTCACGAGCTTCCTCTGAAAGAGCTTCCTGAAGAACGTATGCATTTCACCCTTGGAATGTACGGAAACGGAGACTTCTTTGACATGAAGGGTGTCTGCGAAGAATTTTTCGAGAAAGTCGGAATGAGAGAAAGAGTTGATTACGACCCTGCCAGCGGTAAGGAATATCTCCATCCGGGCAGACAGGCCAACATGATTTATAACGGAAAGGTTGTCGGCTATCTCGGCGAGGTACATCCGCTTGTAGCAGATACTTACGGAATCGGAGACAAAGCGTATATTGCAGTCATTGACATCCTCACAGTTCTGGAATTTGCAAGCTTCAACCACAAATTCACAGGAATCGCCAAATATCCGGCTGTTACCCGTGATTTAAGCCTTGTAGTTCCGAAAGAAGTACTTGCAGGACAGATTGAGCATGTACTTACACAGAGAGGCGGAAAAATCCTTGAAAGTTATCAGCTCTTCGACATTTACGAGGGAAGCCAGATTAAAGAAGGCTTCAAATCAATGGCTTATTCTGTAGTGTTCCGTCATCACGATAAGACACTGGAAGAAAGTGAAATTTCCGCTGCAATGAAAAAAATCCTCAATGGTCTGACAGACCTTGGAATTGAGCTTAGAAGCTGATGCTGCTCTACGTATTACGTCACGGTGTTACCCAGTGGAATCGACTGAAAAAGGTACAGGGTGCTGTGGACATCCCCCTTGCCCAGGAAGGAATCGACCTTGCCCGGGCTACAGGGGAAGCCTTAAAAGACGTCCCCTTTGACCTGTGCTATACAAGTCCTCTTACAAGGGCAAAGCAGACAGCCGCCTGCGTTCTGGGAGACCGGAATATCCCGATAATCGAGGATAAACGAATCCAGGAAATTGATTTTGGTGTTCTGGAGGGAACCAGATTCAAAGATGACGACGGAAACATCATTAGCGAGGAAATGAATATCTTCTTTAACTATCCAACCAGATTTGTGCGCCCCGAACGCGGAGAAAATATTCAGGATATCCTGAAACGTACACGTGATTTCTGGGAAGAAATAACAACAACTCCGTCCCTTGAAGACAAAACTATTCTTATTTCCTCTCATGGCTGCGCAGTACGCGCACTGCTCCAGAATGTATACCGTGACCCGAAGCATTTCTGGCATGGGTCTGTTCCTCCCAACTGCAGCATTAATCTGGTAGAGGTAAAAAATGGACAGCCACATTTTCTGGAGGAAGATAAAGTTTACAGATAGAACATCCGAATATGCTAGAATGAGTCTGCGGTAAAAAACCGCAGACTTTTTTGCTTTCAAATATGGATTAGTGCTTGTTCTCTAAGTAGTATTGTGATATTATTATGAAAAAGACAAAATTATTAGACTATTCAGAAACTATAAAAAGCATACAAATTACGAATGCGAAAAATGATTAGGAGGAGTATACACTATGAGTAAACGAATTGCAAACGTAGCCCTGTTTCTGGCTGTAGTCGGAGCAGGAGCAGCCATGACTGTTTATGTTGGAAAAGGCGCAAAAGGAATGTTGATTTATAACTTCGCTTTCCTGAGCGTTATGGCTGCAATTTACCTTGCCGGCATGATTTTCGGTATGTTCAAGCTTAACAGCCTCGGACAGGCATTGCAGCAGGGAACCGAAGAACTGACAGGTATCTTCAAGACTCCCGGAAGAACGAAATCCGGTAATCTTTCCTATCTGGAAGGAATTTTCAGCCACAAATATCTTGATGGCAAAATGGAAAACTTTGTAACTGCAATCGGAAACAGCAAAGAAGGAATCGGAGATATTGAAGAGTACATAAGCGAAGATGAGATTGATCTTCACATTCACAAAAGACTTCTGGAAATGGTTCCGGACATTCTTACAAGCCTTGGTATTCTGGGAACCTTCGTAGGTCTTGTCTGGGGTCTTAAAAATTTCGAGCCTTCCAATTATGAGCTGATGACTTCTTCCGTAGCTTCTCTGGTAGAAGGTATCAAGGTTGCTTTCCTCACCTCTATTTACGGAATTTCCCTTTCCATTGTCTACACCATCGGCATGAAGAGCGAGTATTCCGGAATGACAGAAGGACTTCAGGCTTTTTTGGAGAAATTCCACGCATTTGTTCTTCCTACTGCAGAAAATGAATCAAGAAATCTTCTTTTAAGCAGTCAGAAGCTTCAGACGAAAGCAATGAAACAGATGGCAGAGCAGTTTTCTGTTCAGATGGCAGACAGCTTCGAGAAAGTAATTACACCAACTTTCAAAAAAATGAACGATTCCCTGGATGTTCTGGTAGGTTCCGTAACCCGCTGCCAGAAAGATGCGATTCAGGATATCGTTGACACTTTCCTTGAACAGATGAATCAGTCCTTCAGTATGGAGTTCCGCAACTTTAACGAAGCGCTGGAGCAGCTCAAAAAGGCACAGCAGGAAAACACGGATTACACAACTGCACTCTATAAAACAATGAGTCAGCAGCTTGGAGAATCCTACATGAAGCAGGACAAGGCAATGAAGGATTTGGTTGCCGAACTGGGAACAAACCAGAGCCGTTATATGTCCGCTGTCACAAAAATCACTCAGGAAAATCAGGAAATCCAGAAAATGCAGCAGCAGGATTACCAGAGAATATCTGAATATCTGAAAGAAGCGGAGAAATCTTCCGCGAAGTTCTGGGTTGCATGTAACCAGACCATGCAGAAATACGTGGAAACAGCAGCAGCCAGCATGGAAAAGGCATCTGCTACCAGTCAGGTCAGCGGAGATCTTTTAAAAGCCAACAAGCGTGTCGTAGAAGAATTCAATATCAAAATGCAGGAATTCGTAGAATATCAGCGCCTGTCCTATAAAACAATGGATCAGGTCCGCAGACTTCTCACAGACATCAGTGCAGCCAAAGACAATAGCGATATTCACTTTACAAATACAACAGCAAAAGAGAAGGGAACAGATTCTCTCGAAAAAGCTCTGGAAGAACAGAGCGCCCGTCAGGAAGCCCTTCTTGAAGAAATGTCCCGAAACATCAGGGAGCTTTCCAAAGCAGCACAGAAAGGTAAATTCAGTTTTTTCAGATAAAAGGAGAAAAACATGCGCAGAAAGAAAAAATCGGAGGACGGCGGATTTAACGTCTGGCGTTCCTACTCTGATATGATGGCAGGCGTGCTGCTTCTTTTCGTACTGATTATGTGCGTAACTCTTTTTCAGGCTCAGAAAAGTTACGATGAAAGTATTAAAGAGCGGGATGAAAAGATTGCCTTGCAGGAGGCATATACAGCCGAAATCCTGGCACAGCAGACTTCTCTGGATGAAAAAAACAGCCAGTTGAAAACGCAGGATGAAAAGCTGGAAGAACAGAAACTTCTTCTTGCAGAACTTGCAGCACAGCTTAAAGAACAGGAAAAACAGCTTGGGGTGCAGCAGACAGCACTGGATGAAAAGACAGCGCTTCTTGCAGACCAGCAGCAGAAAATTGATAAAATCATCGGTGTAAAGGCAGAGGTTGTCGAATCTCTCCGACAGGAATTTGCAAAAAATAATGTGAACGTAGATATTGATGCAAAGACCGGAGCGCTGACTCTGGAGGCAAGCGTCCTTTTTGACTACGATGCGGCAGAACTTACAGACGAGGGTAAAAAAGCATTAAAAAATATTCTTCCCATCTATTGTAAGGTTCTTCTCCAGAAATCACATAAGCCCTATCTTGCAGAGATTATCATTGACGGATATACAGACACCGACGGCGATTACTATTATAATCTGGAATTATCCCAGAAGCGTTCCCTTGCAGTTGCAGAATATCTTACAGATATCCAGTATGAGTTTCTTTCAGAAGATGAAATTGCTTCACTGGAACAGTATCTCACTGTAAACGGTCATTCCAAGGCAAATCCAATCCTTGACGAAAAAGGAAACATAGACAAGGATGCATCAAGACGAGTTGAAATCAAATTCCGTCTGAAAGACGACGAGATGATAGATGAGCTTAATAAAATTATGACTGAAGATGATAAAAACAGTGAAACTGCAAAAGAAAGCAACAGCACAACCAAAAAAAATAAAAAGAAAGCTTCCAATTAATGATGAGGTGCCGTACCGAAGGTTTTGAAAACAAGTGGTAAAGGCAATCGGTACAGTATATTGCAGAAAACCTGATTTTATAATTTGGAGGAAACTGCAATGAAATCATTATTTGAACAAATAGGTGGAACTTATCACGAAGAAAACGGGTATCTTATTCCTGACCTTACCCTACCACCCGAAGAAGAAAAGCCCATTGGGATATGGGGACAGCAGCATTTACGGTATATCAAGGAGCATAAGCGGTTGTTCTATGCCAATCTACTGACAAGCGGCAAATTAAGCGGCTATCTTGCTGACATAAACGAGCAGGTAGAGGAAGTGTTCTTTCGGCTGGTAAAACAACTTGCCGAAAAAGAAGGCATAACGGAAGAACTCAAAAACACCGACCAAATGGCTTGGATTGGAGCAATGAATAACATACAGGCAAGAGCAAGAGAAATTGTTAATGCAGACTTAATTTACGCATAGTCACACTTTAGAAGCGGTATGGGATACTCATGCCGCTTCTTTTTCCTACCTGTGCAGTAGATTTTTTACAAATCTGTGGTATAATCATTTCATGTCTGAGAGACAAACAAGAATTTGGGGGATTGCATGAAGATAAATGTTAGACTAGAAGAAGAAAAAGATTATCGGAGAGTAGAAGAAATAACGAGAGCTGCCTTCGGGTATCCTGACAGAATCAAGCGTGGGCAGATTAGCTGCCCCTATGAACATTGGATGGTCCATGAATTGCGGCACCGAGATGGAATTATGGCGCTCAGTTTGGTTGCGGAATTGGAAGATGGTACGATTGTCGGGCATATTATTTGCAGTAATGCGGTTGTGAAAAAGGAAAACCGGGTGCTTCCCGTCCTGAACTTCGGGCCGCTGAGCGTGTTACCCGAATATCAGCGGATGGGCGTTGGAAGGGCACTGATTCAGGCTATGATAGAACGGGCGAAACGGCTTGATTATGGTGCGATTCTGTTTTTTGGAAGGCCGGAGTACTATCCCCAGTTTGGGTTTAAAGAAGCGGATGTTTATGGAATAGCAGATGCAGAGGGATACAATTATCCCTCGTTTATGGCCATGGAACTGAAAGAAGGATATTTGAAGGAGGTTTACGGCGGAAAATATTTTGAATCGGATATTTATGACGATGAACGGAACCGTGAGACAGTGAGGGCTTTTGACAGAGAGTTTACAAATGGATAAATTCCGGTTTATCGAACAAAGAAAAAATCATATGCAATCGAACCGCAGAGCCAATGAAGTTGTGAGAAAACTCGCATTACATTGGCTTTTTCTCTATCTCAAACCAAATAGTATTCCCGCTTTCTCCAACAAATATTCAAAAAGCCCGAAAAAAGCATTGACAAGCGCCTATCCTGCGATATGCCAAGAGAAAATATCGCTGCCCGCCGTCAAAAGCTGTTTTGTACTGTCAGCGGCGGAGGGGCATGAAAACAGTATGGTTTTGAGTTTCAAAGCCGTTTACAACAGAATGATCGGCTGAATGGAATATGATTTTGCGATGATATGAGCAAGACAACGCCGCTGAAAAACAGAGGTAGGAACGACATTCGGGTAGAACGGTGCACCTTGTATGTAACGCTTTTACGGGTTGAAATCCGCTTGCTGCAATGCTATTCTGGCTTGCATATCTCGTTTTGAATGGTTTGATACGGCAATCCCAATTCCGACCGTCTTATGCGTTACATCAGTCTTATGAGTACAGCGTGCTCGAAGTTTAGAAGGGGTGCAGGGAGTCCTTTTCAAAGAACTGCCCTGCTGGGGAGACAGCCTCGATTGTCGGGGCAAAGCCCCAGCCTCGCAGAGCCCACTGGCACTTTGCAGCCGCAAGGCTGAAAGTGTCATAGTGGGTTACGCACTTTGAAAAAGGTGCGTAACAAAGACCGCCAACATCAACATATCTTCCCCAACGGGAGAAAGAAATGCATTTATGAGGATATGGTAGCTGGAAGGTTGTCGGCGGAACACTTTGACAAGCTGTCTACCGAGTATGAAGCAGAGCAAAAGGAAGTTAAGATAAAGATTGTTCAGCTGCAAAAACTCATTGACAGTGGATAGCAGGAACAGCACGACTTACAGCAATTTCTGAAAAATGTCCGCAAGTACACCGATCCCGAAAAACTAACGGCGAAAATCTTGAATGATTTGGTTGATAAAATCGTGATCCATGCTCCTGACAAGAGTAGCGGTCACAGAAAACAAAAGATTGAAATTTACTACAAGGCTGTCGGCATTATTGAAATTGCCGACGAAGATTGTATTGCGCTTGACGGCAGGCTTGGTATGCAAAACCGCAAAAAGAAAACTGCCTGACAGCGCAAAGCGGCGGCACAGCCATAAGGCTGCACCGCCACTCTACATAAATGCTTCGTTACCGCGCCTCGGCTAATGGAGGCTTTCTTTTTATTTCAATTCAATTTCTTCAGCGCATCTTCCGATACAATTTTATTGCGTACCAAAAGGAAAATAGTTCCGGCAGTGAGCGCTGACGTTATGTCGGAAATCGGTTCTGCATAATAAATACCAATCACTCCAAAGAATTTCGGCAGGATAATTGCCAGAGGAATCAGCAGGATTACCTTACGCAGAAGAGCAAGGAATAAAGAAATCTTTGCCTGCCCAAGTCCCATAAAAGTCGTCTGACATCCCATCTGAATACCAAAAATCCAGATACCGGACATAAAAATCGGCATAACCTTTCCTACAAGCGCAATCAGTTCTCTGTCCGAAGTAAAGATTCCCGCAAGAATTGTCGGACAGGTTACAGCAAGAATACAGAATAAAGTTGCAAAAACAATCGAATATATAATGGCAAGCGTATATGTTTTCTTCACACGGTCAAATTTACGGGCTCCGAAATTAAAGCTGATAATCGGCTGTACCCCCTGGGTAAATCCCTGAAGCGGAATGACAAAAAGCTGCATCACACTCTGAAGAATCGTCATGGAGCCGACATATAAATCACCGCCGTATGTCTGAAGCCCGCGGTTCAGAACAATGTTGATAGCGCTTTCCGTAGCCTGCATAATAAAAGGAGAAATACCCAGAGCCATAACTCCTGCAATAATATGCATATCCGGACGGAGCATAGGAATCCGAATCCGAACAGCAGATTTCTTTGATGTAAGAAACCTCACTACCCAGACGGCGCTGCATGCCTGTGAAACAACCGTTGCAAGGGCAGCTCCGCGAACTCCCATATGTAAACCAAAAATAAAAATCGGGTCAAGAATAATATTGATCACTGCGCCGATTAAAATAGAAAGCATGGCAACCTTCGCCTGTCCCTGAGAGGAAATAAAAGGATTAAGCCCAAGGGCTGCCTGCACAAAAACAGTTCCAATCAGATAAATCGTAATGTAACTGTTTGCGTAAGCAATTGTCTGTTCACTGGCGCCAAACATAAACAGCAGCGGTTCTTTAAAAATCATAAATACTACAGTCAAAATCACGGAGAAACTAATAAGCACCGTTACTCCGTTTCCGATAATTTTTTCCGCTCTCTCCCTGTCGCCTTTTCCGAGAGCAATGGCAGCCAAAGGAGCGCCGCCTGCACCGACAAAAGCACTGAATGCGGAAATAAGCATAATAATCGGAAAAGTAAGCCCTACACCGGTCAGGGCAACAGAACCCACATCTTTAATATGTCCGATATACATTCTGTCAACAATGTTGTACAGTACATTAATCAACTGTGCGACAACAGAAGGAATGGCAAGACTGAGCATCAGCTTCGGAATGGGCATCGTGCCTAGCTTCTCTTCACGTGTCTGATTCATACAAATCCCTCTTTTCTCTTATTATTTCAAATTAACCTGCTTTTTCTTCAGATATTGAAAAGTATAACATAGAATAAAGATAATGAAAATAATTTGAACAAAATATATTGAGAATGTGAACATTCTGTGTTATGATAAATTTGACAAAATTTGACCAGAAAGGAAAATTAGAATGAAGAAACTTACCGCAATATTACTGACCGGATGCTTCACCTTCCAAATGATGGCGGGCTCTGTCGTTTCTGTAAGTGCTGCCGATTTTTCTTCCGGCCCTTCTATCGAAACTCAGCTTCCAGAACAGCCTCCTGCAGAAGAAATCCTTCCGGATTCTCTACCGGATGCCGAAGATACGGAAACATTTCATCCGAACGAAACCCCTCCTTCTTCTGATACACAAGCAGGGGAGGAAACACTGACAGATAATCCGGAAGAGTTTATGGATTTTTCCTCTTCCGCAGAAGAAGAACCTGTATTTGGAGATGGAACTACAGAGATGATTCCTGCTTCCGTCACAAATGCAGGAGGAATCAATGTGGCGATTACCTCCACACTGCCTTTTTCCAGCAATGCTTCCGCAGAAGTCAGCATCGAAAGCCCTGCTGGCTCACAATCAAAAACTGTAACTTTACAGGGAGAGCAGGCAGCGTTCCGTGCTGACGCATTTTTTGAAAATCTTCCTGAAGGCGATTATCAGCTTACCATTCGTACCAGACGGTTTGCCGCCTATTCCCAGTCCATTTCTGTAAGAAAAGGATATACCTCCAAAGTTCAGATTCATTCCTCAAAAATTGAAGGATATGATCAGGGAAATCACCCGGGATTTCTGATTATTGGAGATGTGACAGGAGACCACGCAGTAGATAACAGTGATAAAACAGCTATGCTGACTGCCCTTCACAATTCTTCTGCAGATTCCGCTTATGATTTGAACGGAGACTCTTTTGTTAATCTGGCAGACCTCCAATATCTGGCGCACAGCCTGACAGACAAGCCTGTTCTCTCTTCTGTAGAGAGCCTTGTTTATACAAAGGCTGTAGACAGTACCGCAGAAGAGGGTACGATTGTTCAGGGAAATCTCGATGAACTTTTATCAAATCAGGGTTCTGTTACATTATCTCCTGCAGAAGGAAACACCATCAGTGAGGCACATCCCGTAGCTGCTACCTTTGATTTTTCCGGCACAGCAGGGGAAGCGGGCATTGAAATGGAAGGCTTCACCATCCAGGCTCCTGTGGAAACCGAATCAAATGATTCTCTTACCAGCGCCATTGCAAATGGTGTTGCAGAGGTCACAGTTGTGAACCCGGAAACCCACGAGGAGGAAATCATGGAATTTTCTCTGGCCAATGCAGCAGCTTCCGCCGCTTTATTCAGAAGCAGCGGAACAGTAACTGTAGGGGCAGACGGCTCCCTTACCCTGAATTTCGGACAGAAAATTGCCGTAAAAAAAGTAACCATTAAAATTACCGGAACAAGAAAAAATGATGCTCTGGTCAATATTTCCAAAGTAGAATTTGTCAACGACATGGAAAGCAGAATTCCTGCGCCGCAGTTGGGAATTCCTTCTCAGGTACAGGCGTCAACCAGAAGCAAACAGATTGACCTTTCCTGGAAACCTGAATCTAATGTAACCGGCTATGAACTTTATATCTCAGGTAAAGCGGGAAAAAGAGGAAATTCCTCTTTACAGACTCAGATTGTCGGAACTGCCGTTACCAGCCATACCTTTACTGCAATCAATGACCAGAACCTGATCAATAATGAGCCTTATACTGTAAAGGTACGTTCTGTAAACGGAGACTGGAAGAGTGAATGGTCAGATACTTTCACCGTAACTCCAAAAGCAGAAAATGTTCCCCCTGCTCCGGATAATCTGTCTGCAGTCGGAGGCTACCGCTCCATACAGATTAAATGGAAAGATATGGACGACACAGACAGCTATAACCTTTACTGCAAAGGTCCGAAGGACGAAAGCTTTGTCAAAGTAAAGGAAGCGCTCACAGCAACCAGCTACACTCTTACTGAACTGGAAGATAATGCAACTTACCAGATTTATGTAACAGGTGTCAATGAAAAGGGAGAGGGACCTGCCTCCATTACCTCTGAAGCAACTACTATTATACCGGATTTTCCGAAAATCCCGAAATATAACCTTTTGAATACTTCCAATGGCGAAGGCAAACTGACCGCACATATCCAGCAGATAAAAATCGGAAATCACGGCGGCGCCCATATGGTAGACAGCCCTCTGGATACAGAAGCAAGAAGCGGTCTGGGTGTAGCTGACGACAGTTTTGCTTCCTACTGGATGAAAGAGGATCTGGACGACGGAGTCAACTATAAACCATCGGGAGATGAAAAAGGAATTACCATCACACTGGATGGCAATTATAAGATGAATTATCTTACATTTGGCACAACAGATTATCAGTATTCCTTCCAGAATGCAGCCGTATGGTACTGGGACAAAGAAGGCAAACGAATTGAAGTGGGCAGCAGACTGCTCCAGAAAAGCGATGAAAACAACAATACTTACTATCTGCTTAAATTTAATAAGACGATAGAGACAAACAAGCTTCAATTCTGCCTGAATACATCAAACAACAAACGTATGATGAAGATTTCGGAAATTCATCTCCATCAGTATGATTCTCTGGAAGATGATATCATGGCTTTATATGCAGACGAAATGCACACCATCTTAAAAGACGAGGTTACAGAAGAGACTATTCAGGCTCTGGAAGAGCGCGTTAATACGAAAGATGAAGTCAGCCAGGAATATCACCCTGTGAGAGAAGAACTGTTAAAAGAACTGGATGTTGCAAAAGGTATTCTGGCTAACAGACAGGAAAAGGTATATCCTGTAAATGTTTCCATCACAGCGCAAAAAGACAGACATCTGAAATTCTCCGGCTTAAATGCATGGCAGCCTCTTGGCAAAACAACCTACAGCGGAGAGCGTCTGATTTTATTTGTAGGACACAATTCCAGAAAATCCGGACAGAGTGCGGATATTAAACTGGTCTTTGCCCAGAATCATGCAGAAAGCAGCGGTTTCTACAGAGAATGGAACTTAAATGTAGGCCGAAATGAGCTGACAGTTCCAAATCTGCAGAGTATTTCCGGCGTGGAAAAAGGCGGACAGCTTTATGTTATCTACACAGGAAATAATGCATCTGACCAGTATGGAATCCGTGTTGTCGGAGGACAGGAAATTCCTTCCTTAAATCTGATCGGATTAAATGAAGACGAACGCAATGCTGCTATCGACACTTATGTCAGCGAGCTTCAGGAACATGTAGAACACATTTCCGAAACACACACAAATGTTCATGAAAGCGTTAATAATAAAAACATCAAGCTTCCTTATGACGAAAGAAACTGTATTTTAAATGCAACTGACATCCTCATTGACCAGATGATGTATTCTGTTCCGGCAACTCAGATTTGGAAAGGACTTTCAGGCTCCAGTGCTTCTGAAAAAGCAGCAAGCCTGAAAACAGCGCTGAAAGCAGCGGAGGAAGCAATGCTCCTTGCTTATCAGCATAAGGGACTCAGCAATGCGGAAGGAACACCTGCTCAGGACCGCCTTCCTTCACAGCATTTAAACATCCGCTACATGCGTATGTTTGCCGGTGCATTTATGTACGCAGCCGGAAACCATATTGGAATTGAATATGATCAGACAAGTATTTTAAGCAACGTAAAAACAATTGCAGATCTGGGATGGGGAATCGCCCATGAAATCGGACATAATATCAATGAGCCATCCTATACTGTAGCCGAGATTACCAATAATTATTTTGCACAGCTTTTCACTATCAGGAAAAACGGACTCCGTTTCCAGATGCCGAATGTTTACGAAAAAGTAACCTCCGGAACTGTCGGAAGATCTTCTAATCTTGCAACACAGCTTGCCCTGTACTGGCAGCTTCATCTTGCCTTTGATAATGGAGCGGATGATGCAGTTTATTCCCAGTATCAGCAGCAGTTTGACAACCTGTTCTTTGCAAGAGTAGACAGCTATTCCAGAAAACCGGACCGTGCGCCTCAGAGCGGTCTTACTATTGGAAACGATAAGGATCAGAATCTGATGCGTCTTGCCTGTGCTGCAGCAAATAAAAATATTCTTCCGTTCTTTGAACGCTGGGGAATGATACCGGATGAGACAACAAGAAACTATGCGGCAAAATACGGCAATCCGGAGACAAAAGCGATTTATTACGTAAATCCATCTGCAAGAGATTACCGCGCAGCGCACCTGAACGAGGAAAGCTCTTTAAGCATTGCCGGAAAAGACGTAGCTTCTGCTTCCATCAAAACAGAGCAGAATCAGGTTACTGTAAATATCAGTACCTCTGCAAGTGCAGACGCTGTTCTTGGTTATGAAATCCTTCGCAGCATGACTTCTAACGGAGAGGTCCAAAAAGAGGTCGTAGGCTTTACAGAAAGCAAACCGGACGGTTCTGCCACTTACATAGATACTGTATCTTCTGTAAATAACCGTGTTATGACTTATGAAGTACGCCCTGTGGACAAATTCCTGAATTACGGAAATTCTATAGTGGCCGGCTCTTCAAAAATTCAGACAGATGGAAGACTTGAAAAAGAAGATTGGAAAGTATCCACCTCAAATATGAGCGCTTCCAACGATACCATCCTTCCTCCGACAGAAGAGGATCCGGACAATGGATTTGGCGATTCCGGTCAGAAGGTTCAGTATGCCATTGATTATGTGATTGACAACAAAGCAGAAACTGCATATACCGGAAACTCCGGCGCTGGCGGTTTCATCACCATTGATATGGGAAGAGTACAGGAAGTTACTTCTCTTCAGTACAGAGGAGGCGCGCTTTCCGATATGACAATTGAGGTTAGCCCTGACGGAGCTTCCTGGAAGAGCGTAAAAGCACACGCAGCACTTCCTGCATCTGACAACCGCCATACTGTATGGTTTGATTCTGTTGATCCGGAAGCAAAAGATGATTGGATCGGCACCTACGATGCGCGCTATATCCGATTACTGTTCCATAAATCCGAGGCTGTTTCTATCAGTGAGATTGATATCTGCGGTCCTTCCGGAGACAATCTGGAATTCTACCAGTCAGACAGCCAGACACCGACAGTCGGTATTCTGAAAAACGCATATCAGTTTGGAAAAAATGATACAGATGTGATTCCGGCAGGTTCTCTGATCTTTACCGGAACTTATAAAGGAAATCCAGCTTATAACGTAGTTATGCTTTACGATGCAGACGGAAATGTTATCGGAATCCAAAAAGGAGCAGATGGCGCTGACACTGTAGAAGCAGAACAGGTTATTCTGGCGGAAATTCCTAAAAACGGAGCTCTTGGCGAGACTTCAGACGGTACCTGGATTTACTATATCAAACCGGACAGCAACGGAAAAATCAGTACTGAAACAATGGCGCAGTTGAAGAAATCCATCCGTGGTGAACTTTATCGTGTGGATAATGCCCTGACGAATGAAGGTGAGCGAGTAGTCAGCGATACGCTTCCAATCACTGTAAATCCGGAAAACCTTCCAACTATTGACCTGACTTCCGGCGGCAATGCTGCCCAGCCGTAATAAAGGAGAAACACAGACATGAAAAAACGACTTACACACATTTTATTGTGTATGCTGCTTTTGACTCTTTTCTTTCCTGTCTCAGTAAAGGCAGAAGAAAAAAACAGAGCTACTCTTACTGTAGATGAAAACCGGGTAGGAATCTCTCTTGAGATTCCTGCCGGTAAAACGGATGCGATTCATTCTCTGCGTATCCGACTGTCAGTTACTGCCTCCGAAGAGATTACAGGAACCTTTGCTTTTGACAACAATATTCAGACAACTGTACAGGACGCTGCATGGAGCAAGCAGAATTCTATTTACATTATGGATGTAATCCTGTCCGGTAAACAGGATTTAATCAGCGAAAACGGGACTCTTTCTCTTGGAACCCTTTCTCTGACATCTGACAGCGCCAAAAGCTGGAGCGCTGAAATTGGAATTTCAGAAAACTCTCTGGAATATGTAAACAGCTTTGGAACCTATGAGAAGATTACAGATATGAATGTAACACCGGTTACTGTAAAAGTTGAAAACACTGAACCGGAACCGACTCCGGAGCCGACACCAACAGCGACCCCAATCCCTCCGGAACCGACTCCGACAGCAACTCCGATTCCTCCGGAGCCTCCGGTGATAATCCCGACAGCTACTCCGATTCCTCCGGAACCTCCGGTGATAATCCCGACAGCTACTCCGGCTCCTCCAACACCAACTGTGACACCGGAACCAACTCAGACACCGGAGCCAACACCAAAACCGGAATTTAATCCTTCTGCCAAATATAAACTGAGCGCAAGTGTAAAGACCGGTTCTAACCGTATTTCTTTTAAATGGAAACAGGCAAAAGGAGCGGACGGTTATCAGATTTACCAGTATAACAGCAAAACAAAGAAATACGAACGAATGAAAACCGTTCTGGATCCAAAAGTCACTTCTTACACCAGTAAGGCTTTGAGCCATGGAACTACTTATTCCTTTAAGATTCGCGCATTCCAGGTGAATGAAGACGGAAAGAGAACCTATGGTTCCTTTGGGCCGGTGGTAAAAGCCACAACTGCTCCGGCAAGACCTTCTTCCCTTACTGTAAAATCATCCAGAACGAAAGAAGCGGCAGTCTCCTGGAAAAAAGTAAAAGGTGCGACAGGTTATCAGATTTACCGCAGCACTTCTTCAAAAGGAACATATAAGCGGATCAAAACAACTATGGGTAATTCAGCGATAAAATATACTGACAAAACAGTAAGCAGCAGAAGAACCTATTATTACAAGGTAAGAGCCTTCTCCGTAAATTCCAGCGGAAAACGGATATACGGAAACTTTACTTCCGTCAAAAGAGTAAAAGTAAAATAAGCAATTTTCTGAAATGCCTGAACAGCCCAAAACTGTTCGGGCATTTACTTTAACATAATTTGTTGCTTTTTTTCCAAAAGAGGGCTACAATAAGAACATCATAAGACAAGGAGCAAAAAAATGTCATTAAAAATAGGAAGAAACGATCCCTGCTGGTGCGGAAGCGGGAAAAAATACAAAAAATGTCACGAAGCATTTGACGATAAACTGGAAAAGTACCGCAGAGAAGGTTATGCTGTTGTTGACCACGACCTGATCAAAACACCAGACCAAATAGAAAAAATCAAAGAAAGCTGTGCCATTAACATTGCCGTTCTCGACTACGTAGAAGCACATATAAAAGAAGGCGTATCCACTGCGGAAATCGACCGATGGGTACATGAACAGACGGTAAGCCGCGGAGCAATTCCGGCTCCTCTTGATTATGAAGGTTTTCCCAACAGTGTATGTACCTCTGTAAATGAAGTTGTATGTCATGGAATTCCTTCCGAAGAGCAGATACTGAAAGAAGGAGATATTATAAATGTAGATGTTTCCACTATTTACAACGGATATTATTCTGATTCTTCCCGTATGTTCTGTATCGGAAAAGTCAGCTCCGAAAAAGAAGAACTGGTTAAAACAGTCAAAGAATGCGTGGAAATCGGAATCTCCCAGGTGAAACCCTGGACCCCTATCGGAAACATGGGACAGGCTGTACATAAACATGCACTGGAACATGGCTACAATGTAGTCAGCCACATCGGCGGTCATGGAATTGGTCTTGAATTTCACGAAGACCCCTGGGTAAGCTATGTCTCTGAGGAAGGATCAGGGGTTCTCATGGTACCCGGAATGATGTTTACAATTGAACCAATGGTCAACATGGGCACAGCCGAAACTGTCACCGATGAAACCGACGGCTGGACTGTAACCACAGCCGACGGCAAACCTTCTGCCCAGTGGGAGGTAACTGTCCTTGTAACAGAGGACGGATGCGAAGTTATCTGCTGGTAAATCGTTAACACACCCTCTGTCATATCCTATAATAAAGACTCTTTTTATTTTAGGAGTTTTCCCTGTATGGTTGATTATAAATGCAATTACAGCGGTTTTGGCGTGGGGGTGGCTGTTCTTGATACGGGCATATATGCCGGACATCTGGATTTGTGCAGCAGGATTGCTGTTTTTCGGGATTTTGTTTCTTTTCACAAAGACCCCTACGACGATAATGGTCACGGAACCCATGTTGCCGGAATTATAGGAGGAGACGGCGCTGCCTCCGGCGGCAGATTTACCGGCATTGCGCCGGGATGCCATTTTATCGCCCTGAAAGTTCTTGACCGATTCGGAAACGGCAGAAAAGAAGTGCTGTTGCAGGCATTCGACTGGATTCTGGCAAACAGAAAATTGTATAACATTCGGGTGGTTAACATTTCTGTAGGAACAACCTGCCGGACTGCCTGTGATAACAGTCTCCTAATTGACGGTGTAGAGCGTCTGTGGGACGAAAATCTTGTTGTCGTCGCAGCAGCAGGAAATCAGGGTCCCCGTCCCGGAAGTATTACTGCGCCCGGAAGCAGCAGAAAGGTAATTACTGTCGGCTCCAGCGATATGCTTACAGGAAAAAAAGCCGTCTCAGGAAGAGGGCCTACCTCCGATTGTGTATGTAAACCGGATATCGTTGTTCCCGGAAATAAAATTGTTTCCTGCGGAACAGAATCTCCTGCAGCTTATGGGATAAAGAGCGGAACTTCAATGTCAACCCCTGTCATTTCAGGCGCCTGTTCATTAATGCTGGAAAAGGAGCCGACACTTTCAAATGTAGAAATAAAGCGGCGTCTTCTTCTCGGCGCTGACGATCTGGGGTATAACAGAAACATCCAGGGCTGGGGAAAATTTAACCTGAAAAGATTCATGGAAACCTTATAATTAAAAGAAAATATCCTGTAAACTTTTATTAAGTTTACATCTAGAAAGACATGATTGCATGAAAAGGAGCTTGCGTTTACGCAAGCTCCTCCCATTTTTCGTATAATTCTTCCAGTTCTTCTGCAATGGCAGTCTGTTCCCGGCTGAGTTTCGTACATTCAGCCACATTCGTACACACATCCGGCAGAACCATCGTTTCATTGATTTCTTTGTCCCGTTTTTCCAACTCCTCGATACGGGCTTCCACTTTCTTTAATTCATTTTCACGCTTACGCTGACGAGCCTGTTCCTCTTTTTGCTGCTGCCAGGAAAGCTTATTATCCGATACTGCTTTTGCCTCTGTTTCTGCTGCAGCGGCAGGAGCGTATTTCTGTGTCAATTCTTCTTTTTTCTCAAGGTAATAATCGTAATCCCCAATATAGTTTACAATTGCCTGATTCGTAAGATCCAGAATTCTTGTAGCAGTCTGGTTAATAAAGTATCGGTCATGGGAAACATACAGCACTGTTCCGGTGTAACTGTTCAGAGCCTCTTCCAGAATTTCCTTGGACGCAATGTCAAGATGGTTGGTCGGCTCATCGAGAATCAGGAAATTCGCTTCAGAAAGCATCAGCTTTGCCAGAGAGACACGACCGCGTTCCCCGCCGGAAAGAGCCGAAATTTCTTTGAATACATCGTCTCCCGTAAAGAGAAAGGCTGCAAGCATATTTCGGATTTCTGTTTCTGTAAGAGTAGGGTAGGTGTCGGAAATCTCCTGAAAAATTGTCTTATCCATATGCAGGACATGGTGTTCCTGATCGTAGTAGCCAATCTGAACCTTAGACCCCAATGTAAACTTACCTGCGTCTGCATCCACAATCCCATTTAATATTTTCAGCATAGTGGTCTTTCCTGTACCGTTGTTTCCGATAAGAGCCACACGTTCTCCGCGCTTGATCTCAAAGGAAATATCAGAGAAAAGCTTCTGTCCGGGAAAAGCCTTGGCAAGCCCTTCTACAGAAAGGACATCATTGCCGCTTACAAATCTGGGTTCCAGAGAAATACGCATCTGATCCTGTATTTCTGCAGGCTTTTCGAGACGCTGTATTTTATCCAGCATTTTCTCACGGCTTTCTGCACGGCGGATAGATTTTTCACGGTTAAAGGATTTCAGTTTCGCAATAACTGCTTCCTGATGTTTGATTTCTCTTTGCTGATTCAGATACGCTTTATACTGCGCATCGCGAAGCTGGGCTTTTTTCAGACCATAGGCAGAGTAATTGCCGCTGTACATCCTCATCTGACCAAGTTCAATTTCCACAACCTTTGTCACAACCTTGTCAAGAAAGTATCTGTCGTGAGAAACAATAAAAACTGCTCCCGGATAATTGAGAAGATAAGTCTCCAGCCATGAGATACTTTCCATATCCAGATGGTTGGTCGGCTCATCGAGAAGAAGAATATCCGGTTTTGAAAGAAGAAGCTTACCAAGAGCTACACGTGTCTTCTGTCCTCCGGAAAGAGTCTCAATCTGACGGGGAAAATCTTCTTCTGTAAAACCAAGACCTTTTAAAACTCCGGTAACCTCACTTTGATACGCATATCCGTTCTCCAATTCAAACTGGTGGTTCAGTCTTGTGTAAGTATTCATAAGAGAATCCAGAGCTTCGCCCTGAGCATGTTTCATTTCCATTTCCAGCGCACGGATACGGCTTTCCATATCAATAATATGCTGCTTCGTGGAAATCAGCTCTTCGTAAATCGTATGGTGTCCGTGAATATCCTGATACTGTGCAAGATAGCCGATGTTGGCATCTTTAGCCAAAACTACGGAGCCGGAATCCGCGCTCAGTTCCTGCATGATAATACGAAGGAGCGTTGTTTTGCCCGCTCCGTTATTTCCGATCAGAGCTGCCTTTTCTCTTTCTTCTATATGAAAGCTTGCATCCTGGAGAATCACCTTTTCTCCAAAAGATTTACATATATTCTGGCATGATAAAATCATAGGAATTCCTCCAAAAATCATTCGTTATCTTATCTATTATAACGGAAGAATCGGATTTTTGAAAGAGAAATTACAAAAAGATGAAAAAAACCTGTAAATTTTTGGCGGATGCGTACAAGTTTAATTGACAATAAAATAACATTTCGGTATAATTGCTGTAGTATGTTAAGGAGGGACTATTTGTGGAGGATAAAGAAATATCTAAAGCGGTAATCAAACGTCTGCCACGTTATTATCGTTATTTAGGTGAACTGATGGAAGAGAATGTTGAGCGGATATCTTCCAATGACCTGAGTAAAAAAATGCATGTCACTGCGTCCCAGATTCGTCAGGATTTGAATAACTTCGGCGGTTTCGGACAGCAGGGCTATGGCTATAATGTAAGATATTTATATACAGAGATTGGTAAAATTCTGGGACTGGATACAACACATCCCATGATTATCCTCGGTGCAGGTAATCTTGGACAGGCCCTTGCTAACTATGTGGATTTTGAGAAGAGGGGCTTTCGCCTTGTCGGAATTTTTGATATCAATCCTGTTCTGGAGGGGATTGCCGTGCGCGGAATCGAAATACAGATGCTGAACGAACTTCCGCTGTTTTTGAAGGAAAATCAGGTGGATATCGCAATTCTCACCCTGCCGAAAAATAAGGCAAAGGAAATGGCAAATATTCTGATTGAAAACGGAATCAGGGCAATCTGGAATTTTGCCCATATAGATTTAGATGCGCCGGAAGATGTGATTGTAGAAAACGTACATCTCTCAGAGAGTTTAATGACCCTTTCCTATAATCTGAACCAGTATAAACAGGAGCATAACGAAAATTGATGAAATGAGGCTGCTGCCTGGATTCCGCAGGGAACACAGGCGCAGCTTTTCTTATAAATCAGGTGGTGAAAATGAAAGAACTTGTAACCTGCACCCAGATGAAAAATCTGGATGAATATACAATCGAAAAAATGGGAATCCCATCCTGCGTTCTTATGGAACGGGCAGCTCTTTGTACAGTAGAAGAAATGAAGAAACGCATGAAGGCAGGAAAGGAAACCGAAAAAATCCTTGTTGTCTGCGGAAGCGGAAACAACGGCGGGGACGGCATTGCCATTGCAAGGCTTCTTCATCTGGATGGGTGGAAGGTCTGCCTTTTTCTTCTGGGAAAAGAAGAAAAAATGACTCCGGAGACAGCGCTTCAGCTTAAGATTGTCCGCAATTATCAGGTCCCTGAAAAGAATAACCTGGATTTGTGTGAATATACTACTATAGTAGATGCCATCTTTGGCGTTGGGCTGAAACGTCCCGTCGAAGGCCGCTATGCCCAGATCATACGGGAACTGAATGCAGTCACAGCTTTTAAGGTTGCCGTAGACATCCCGTCGGGAATCAACGGTGATACAGGCTTTGAAATGGGAACTGCATTTCGGGCAGACCTTACCGTGACCTTCGCTTTTCGAAAAAGAGGGTTATGCTTTTATCCGGGAAGAATGTACGGCGGCGAAATAACAGTTGCTGATATCGGCATTTACACGAAAGAGGACTCAGATGTCTCCATGTATCATCTGGAGAAGTCTGATCTGTCCCTGCTTCCGGATATGCTGCCTTACGGGAATAAAGGAACCTTTGGTAAAGTTCTCTTTGTATCAGGCAATCCGGGAATGTGCGGAGCCGCGTTTCTTGCCGCTTCCGCAGCCTTTAAATGCGGAGCAGGTATGGTAAAAATCCAGACAGTTGAGGAGAACAGAATCCCTCTCCAGACACTTCTCCCTGAAGCTATGCTCACCTGTACGTTCACAGAAGAGGAGAATCAAAAAAATCTGGACTGGTGCGACGTTCTTGTAATCGGTCCGGGGCTTGGCCTGACCGGAACCAGCCGGGAGCGCGCGCAGTGGTTTCTTTCCCATGGGGCTCAAAAGGGGATTCCGATTATTCTGGATGCCGATGGACTCAATCTTTTGTCTGTTCATCCGGACTGGCAGAAATATCTTGGTTCAAACACAATTGTGACTCCCCATATCGGAGAGATGAGCCGTCTTTGCGGCAAAAGCATCGGAGAAATTCAGAACTCCTTAGTGGAAACGGCTCTGGATTACAGCCAAAGTACAGGCTGTGTCTGTGTTCTTAAGGACGCATGTACGACAGTTGCATCTCCTGAGGGCAAAACTTTCCTGAATCTTTCCGGAAATGCGGGAATGGCAACGGCAGGAAGCGGAGATGTGCTTTCCGGTGTACTTGCAGGAATCCAGTGTATGTATCATTTTGCAAAGCACACTGAAAACGAGGGAATGAAAGCAGCGCTCGGAGTTTATATACATGGTCTTGCCGGCGATCTTGCCGCCCAAACCCTCGGCAGGAGAGGAATGACTGCCAGAGATATTATCCGGTTTCTGCCGGAAATACTGAAAAAATAAGAGGATATTCTAATATGAAAAAATTCAGCCGAGTAAAGGCAATTGTGTCTCTTGATGCAGTTGCCCATAATTTCCGTGAAATGCGGAAAAATATAGCAGAAGATACCAAGGTGATTGCTGTTGTCAAGGCGGATGCATATGGACATGGCGCTGTACAAATCGCCCGTTTAGTTGAAGAATACGATTATATCTGGGGATTTGCCACAGCGACAGAGGAAGAGGCAATCGAGCTTCGCAGGGCAGGAATCGAAAAGCCAATCCTTGTTCTTGGAATTGTTTTCGAAGAATACTATCCGGAACTTATCCGCTACGACATCCGTCCGGCTGTCTGTGAAGCCGACAGCGCAGAAAAGCTTTCAAAAGAAGCGCTTCGTCAGGGAAAAACCGTACATATCCACCTGGCGCTTGATACGGGAATGACCCGGATCGGCTTCGCCGACGTACCAAAGAGCGTAGAAACAATAAAACAGATACAGATGCTTCCGAATCTTGAAATAGAAGGAATATTTACTCATTTTGCAAGAGCGGACGAATATGACAGAAGCCCTGCGCTGGTTCAACTGGAACGCTATCTGGATTTCCTGAAGCTTCTCGAAGATGCAGGAATAAAAATTCCTCTTTTACACTGTTCAAACAGCGCAGGAATCATCCGTATTCCTGAGGCAAATCTGAGCATGGTACGCGCCGGAATCACCATTTACGGCATTTATCCCTCCGGCGAAGTAGAGCGGGATAAAATAAAACTTGAGACAGCTATGGAAATCAAGAGCCATATTTCATATTTGAAAGACGTATCTCCGGGTACTGCCATCAGCTATGGAGGAACCTTTGTGGCAACAAAGCCAATGAAAGTGGCAACTATTCCCGTAGGCTATGCAGACGGCTATCCAAGACAGCTTTCCGGAAAAGGATGGGTTCTCATCCACGGACAGAAAGCCCCTATTCTGGGCAGAGTCTGCATGGATCAGTTCATGGTGGATGTGACAGATATTCCAAACACCAGCTCCGGAGATGAGGTCACACTTATCGGAAGAGATGGAAATGAAGTTATTACAGCAGAGGAATTGGGCGAATTATCCGGCCGTTTTTCCTACGAATTTATCTGCTGTATCAGTAAACGGGTTCCGCGTGTTTATATAAAAGACGGGAAAATAACAGAATAAAGATTATGATTTATACACCACGCATGTATACACAAGAAAAAAAGGGCAATACTGTAACTGAACAGTTACGAACTACTTTCTTATAAAAAAGGCAGGCATCATACGCCGTAAGCCAGACAGAATCGGAGTGTGAATTGTGTGGTAATTAAAAGAGGGGATATTTTTTATGCTGATCTGCGTCCTGTTGTGGGAAGTGAACAGGGCGGGATAAGACCTGTGCTGATTATTCAGAATAATGTGGGAAATAAACATAGTCCCACAGTAATCTGCGCAGCGATCACTTCCAAAATGAATAAGGCGAAGCTGCCGACACATATTGAGATTGACGCAGGCTCCTACGGAATAGAGAAAGATTCCGTGATTCTGCTGGAACAGCTTCGCACCATAGACAAACGCAGACTGAAAGATAAGGTCTGCCATCTGGATGAGGGAATGCTCGGAAAAGTAAACCATGCGCTTGAGATCAGCCTGGAACTTACGTTTTAAAAAGGGTTAAACCTTGACGAATCCTATGGAAAGTGATATATTTTACCAGTAACTATGCGGTAAAATCATATAAAGTTTTAATTACAAAGGAGTTATTTATAAAGAATGGAAGATGGCAGTAGTCTGCCCCTTTGGGGCGTAATTGTATTATTTTTGCTGTTGTGGCTGAACGGGATTTTTTACGGGTTTGCAGCGGCAGTCAGAAACTTAAGTGAGAGCGAAACAGAAAAACGGGCTCTTGACGGGGATAAAAATGCGATTCTTTTGAAATCCATGATCGATAATCCGGGTCAGTTCGTAAATGCGATTCCTCTGATTGTTATGGCTTCCGGTATCTGCTTCGGCGCATTTCTTGTGCCCTGGGCAGTACGCGCATCTCATCCGTACATAGAGCACATCCCCGCTTTGCTCCTTATAACAGCGTTGTGCGTAATTCTGCTGGCAGGACTGGGAATCCTTACCTTCCGCCGGATTGGTACCTACCATCCTGAAAAATATGCCTATCGTTACTTAAAGGTGGTAAACCTTTTTGTAAAGCTGTTGTATCCTCTGACCATGTTTGTCACCTGGATTGCGCGACTTGCGTCTATTCCATTTGGAGTTGAATATAACCGTACGGAAGAGGCGGTGACAGAGGAGGAGATCATTTCCATTGTAGATGAAGCCCATGAGCAGGGTGTCATTGAAGAGAACGAGGCGGAAATGATTCAGAACATTATTTCCTTTAATGAGACAGAAGCGAAGGATATTATGACCCATCGAAAGAATGTGATCGCTTTTGATGAAGAAATCCTTCTTCAGGAACTGATTGATACGATTCTTGTTGAAGCCAATTCCAGATATCCTGTTTACGCAGAAAACATGGATAACATCAAAGGAATTGTCCATTATAAAGATGCGCTGAAATTTATGACCAAAAATTCCTGGGCGAAATTCAAACCGCTTAAGGAGCTTCCCGGACTTATACGTCAGGCTGCTTTTATTCCTGAGACACGAGGAATCGGCGATCTGTTCCGCACCATGCAGTCGAAAAAGCTTCATATGGCAATTGTCGTGGACGAATATGGGCAGACAGCCGGCATTGTGACTATGGAGGATATCCTTGAGGAGATTGTCGGCGATATTCTTGATGAATACGATGAGGACGAAGTTACGATCCGGACACAGACCGATAATTCTTTGATCATTGACGGTCTTGCTTATCTGGAGGACGTAGCGGAAGAGCTGGATATAGATTTCGGAGATTCTGAATTCGAAACACTGAACGGGTATCTTACCAACCTGCTCGGACACATTCCCACAAAGAAAGATATGGATACGGAGATTGTGACAAACGGATACCGTTTCGAAATTCTTTCCCTAGGAAATAAAACGATTGGTAAAGTTCGTGCAAGTAAAGTAAAATAATAAAAATACAAAGTAATTACAAAAGGAGAAAAAAGATGTCAGGACATTCAAAATTTGCAAACATTAAACATAAGAAAGAAAAGAACGATGCAAAAAAAGGTAAAATTTTTACCGTAATCGGCCGTGAGATCGTTATGGCTGTCAAAGCCGGCGGTCCGGACCCGAACAATAACAGCAAGCTTCGTGATGTTATCGCAAAAGCAAAGGCAAACAATATGCCAAACGATACCATTGACCGTGGTATCAAAAAAGCGGCTGGCGCCGATTCTGCAGACAATTACGAAAAAGCTGTTTATGAAGGCTATGGTCCGAACGGAGTAGCTATCATTGTAGAAACTCTGACAGACAACAAAAACCGTACAGCCGGAAATGTTCGTAATGCCTTTACAAAAGGTAACGGAAGCATTGGAACACAGGGCTGCGTTTCCTTCATGTTCGACCAGAAGGGTCAGATCATTATCGACAAAGAAGAATGCGAGATGGATGCTGACGAGCTGATGATGGTAGCTCTCGATGCAGGCGCAGAAGATTTCAGCGAAGAGGAAGACAGCTTCGAAGTTATTACAGCTCCTGATGATTTCAGCGCTGTACGCGAAGCTCTTGAAGCAGCAGGAGTACCTCTTCTCGAAGCTCAGGTAGCTATGATTCCGCAGACATACGTAGAACTTACAGACGAAAAAGCAATCAAAGACCTTCAGAAAACTCTGGATCTCCTTGATGAGGATGACGATGTCACAGATGTATGGCACAACTGGGATGAGTAAGGCGTAATTAAAAGAAATCCAGTAAAATCAAAGGTTTGAGCCTTGTTTACACTGAATAATAAGAAACGAAAAAAGTTTCTTGTTGATAAAAATAATAGAATATGCTATAGTAAAGAAAAGGAACAACCGCCCACAAGGGGTTGACCTATTTAAAAGTGTACATAGAAAATGCCACCCTAAACCGGTCAAAGTTTATGAGGGTGGTTTTTCTATGCTTTAAATCATTATCGACAGAACGTAAAAACGAATGTCAGTAATGCTAAAATGAACATTCCAAAAGACATTAAATCTTTGCCACAAAGTCAAGTGATGAATTTATAGAAATAATGTGTTTTTAATAATCACTCTCCAGAAATATGTTATGTATAGGCTGAACATGTCATGTATAATTAACAAAATTACAGCCGTTTAGCTCAAATATATAAGCATTTTCGATGGTCATAATTGACTAAGTAGCACAAATATGGTATTATTTTAACAACAATTAATTATGGGGATTTTTTCTAAAAAATGAGAAGTAGGTCACAACTTTATGAAAAGAATGATAAGCACTTTAATGGCAACTATATTGTTAGCATTGTCTTTTGCTGTTCCGGTATTTGCCCAAGAATCTTCTGATAACAGTGCTCTAATAGACTCGTTATTAGAAGAACGTGCAGCACTTATCTGTTTGGAAAAATGGAACGAAGTAGATTCTCTTGACCAGCAGTTAGAAAGTTTAGGTGTTGAAAAACTTACTGCCGCAGAGGTAGATGAACGCTTTGGCAGTATAAATGGTGCCACACCATATGTATCAACGCCAGCTTCCACAAATGTAACTTGGCTATCAAGCCGAACCAATTATACATATAACGGTGTTACATATGAAATTCAAACACTAACAGCTCAGCCGAACCAGAATAATTCTAACTTAAAAAATAGTGGTAGCCGTTCCATTGCATCAAGCTATAAATGGAAAATCGGTTCCATGAATGCTCTTTCGGTTGTAGGCTCCTCTCTTGCAGGAGAAATTCCAGGTGCATCTTTGGCTTTGTCGGTATATGATACCATAAGCGGCTTTGTAAGTGGAATTTCTAAGACAACTGAAATATCTTCGGCCGAAATTGTGTATTCATATGCACATACAACTACGGCATCCTTTAAATATGTAAAAATCAAGGGCCAGTCAGATAACTATCAAAATTTAACTTATATTTCTACTAAAGGTACGACTGCTGTTGGCTATCAGTATCCTACCTTTACATATTCTGGTGGTTCTGTAAAACCTAATGTTATTCAAGGTAATCGTACAATAACCTCTACTCCTAGTGGGTATAACAGTAATGTTAATGCTGTAAAAGCATACTCTGACCCATATGCTGCACGAAGATCATATGTGGGAAGTGTAAAAATTACTGGACTTGAAAGTAAATCTGTTTCTTCAATTTATCCGGTTTGTCCTGAATTTCCGGCACATATTTATTAAAGGATGATTGAGAAATATGAAAAAGAGAAAAATTATAGGTAATACATTGATAGGAGTTGGGCTATTGCTTTTGGCAACTACACTTTTAACAGATATTGTCGTTCCACTATTGTCGATAGCAGGAGTTATTATAACTTGCATCGGGTTTATATATTTTTTAATTTTTTGGCGATGTCCATTTTGTCGAAAGCATTTACCATTTCACGGAATGATTGGTATGGTAAATTGTCCATATTGCGGTAACAAAATAGATTCCTAAATTTAAAATGGAAATATTCCCCATAATTATGATTAGTATGTGAAAAATCAAGAAACTCCAGATTGAAGTCATAAATCACGACGTCAATCTGGAGTTTTATCTTTAATTACATGCTCATTTTACTTGAATTTTGTTCAAAGTCATTCCAAGGCTATCGCTACTTCCCCAACAAAGTTATAAACTATCTTAACTTCCTGCAATTTCTGACCATCAATCTTTTTGACCTCACCCACCAAAATCTTATTGATAAGCCGGTGCAGCACCACATCGTCCAGTTTCTCAATGGTTGCATATTGCCGGATTTCCCTGACAAATGTCTTAACATCACTTTCCTGTTCGTCAGAGCGGCGCATCATTTCCATCAGGTCACCCAGACGCTTTTGATTAGCTTCCTGTTCCTGCTCCATGGCAGAAGTCAGTTTCAGAAACCGCTGTTCGGTCAGGACACCCTTTGCCTTGTCGGTATAGAGGCTTAAAAACATAGTGTCAATTTCCTGATTTCGTGCAGTGAGCCGGTCACATTCTTTCTGTATCTCAGAGGCATCTGCCATATACCGGCGTTCCATCCGGCTGCTCAGCCGGTGGTAAAAGGCATCGGCATCTTTAAGTGCTGTCTTTGCCAGCTCCTGAATATCTGCTAAAACAAGATTATATAAATCCCTTGCTTCTAACTTGTGGCTGCTACAGGCATTTTTGCCCAGCCGGTTATAGGTCTGGCAGATATAGTATGCCTTATCAATTGGTTCCCGTTCTTCGCCAGTAAAGCGATTCTTGCCGGTTCTTCCCACCTTTTCATACCGCACCTGCATGGACTTTCTACAAGTGGCACAGTAAATGATACCATGAAAAATGTTATAAAAAGGACAGGCATTTCCTTTCATAATGGGCGGTCTGCGGTCAATGATGGTCTGCACCTGTTCCCATTCCTCCGGGGATACGATGGCTTCATGGCAGTCCTCAATGACTTCCCAATCTTCACGGGGGATAATGTCATAGGTGTTGGAACGAATCCCTTTCTGGTGTGTCCGGCATACCAGATGTGCACCCTTATAAAATGGATTCCGCAGGATATGGCTGATTCTGGAAGCCCCCCATGAATAATAGTTCACATCACAGGCGGTATCTCCCTTTACCCTTGTGATAGGGACTTTATCCTCCATCAACTGCTTTGCAATCCGCATACAACCCAAGCCATCCAATGCCATATCATAAATTTTTCGGATTATCGGCGCTGTTTCCGGGTCAAGGATTAAATGTCCGTTATCCTCCGGGTCACGCATCAGACCGAGGGGCGGCTGCCCGCCACAAAACTTTCCCTGTCTGGAACGGGTCATACGCCCTGCAAGCACCTTTTTTGAGATGTCACGGCTGTACATGTCATTCAGGATGTTCTTAAATGGCGTGATGTCCATTTCCTGACGGGTCAGGCTGTCCACACCGTCCGTAATGGCAATATAGCGGACACGGTGCTTCGGGAAAAAGATTTCAATATAGCTTCCGGCTTCGATATAGTTACGCCCCAGCCTTGAAAGGTCTTTGGTAATCACGCAGCCAATCTTCCCAGCTTCAATGTCCGCAATCATGCGCTGAAACGAAGGACGATTGAAATTCCTTCCTGTGTACCCGTCATCTACATAATATTCATGCTGAAACAGTCCGATTTTTTCAGCGTAGTCTTTCAACATCAGTTTTTGATTACTGATGCTCATGCTCTCATTATCACCGCCGTCCTCAAGGGAAATGCGGCAGTAGAGAGCCGTGATTTTCTGGTTTATTTCTTTTTTCCTGCTCATAGTGTTCTCCTTCTATGAACAGGGACACGATACCATTATAGTACCATGTCCCTGTCCCTGATTCAACCGTTTTACGCAGCTTTTTCTGCCTTTTCCCGATGCTGCCGCCATTTTTCAAACTGTCCGCAGGTCTGGCGCTCGATCAGCTCCTCAAAGGCTTCCCGCATGGGCTTTCCCCCGGAAAACTCCCGCACCACGATAAACTGTACCTTTTTATTCTGTTTTCTATTTTTCTCCATAGGTTACCTCCATAGATAAATTGAGCCAGACAACGGGGAATGACAACGAAGTCCGGCAACAAACCTCAAAAAACCTATTCTCTATTCCCTGGCTTTCCATTCTTACTTTTCTTATTTTATTATCAAATCTCGTTGCTTTCGTTGCCAAAGATATGGATAATCATGAAATAATGCCTTATTTACAGGCTTTTTTCCGCATTAAAACCAGAAAATCCCTGGCAACGAAGTCGGCAACCAACTGACAATGAACCCTGCAACCAACGCCACAAATCAAGCAATCCACTCCTTTGGAAGTTCCAGCTGGCGGCATTCTTCCTCACTCAATTCTACAAATCCATTCTCGTTGCCGGGCAGTTCGTTGCCGGAAGGCTCACGCTCCAAGCCCCTCTGCCGACCATAACCGGCAAACATTCGAGGGTTGGAAAATGGTTTCCAGCCTGACACCACTGTGTTCATAATCTCGTTGATGTTATGAAGTTGCCAGCGTTTCGGTTCTTCAAACGTCCGTCCAAGCGCTTCCTTAAAAAGCTGTTTGGAACAGACCATGCTGCCGGAATAGTGTTCCAGAAAGCCCTGAATCTGTCCGGCTTCCGTATCCTCCGGCATGAAATCTTTCTGCACCTCCACCAGCTGCTTCTGAATCTCCTTTCTGAATTTCATGGAATACCTGCCGCTTTTATAAATGCTCATGGCTTCTGCCCAGACCTGCAACAGGTAGGCTCTGGAAGCGGCTTCGTCCTCTAAAATGTGAACCTCCGCATCCTCCGGGTACACCATGATAGGCAGGAACCGGCGGTTCCCGGCTCTGTCCAGCGGCAGAAAATCCAGAGTATTAGAAGTACCGCCGAACACACACTGCCGCAGCCTGTCTTTTGGCTGGGTTTCATAGGGGATTCGATAGGTTTCCTTTTGACGGCTGATAAACGAGCGTATCTCTTCAATGCTTTTTGCAGTGCTGGTGGCAAGCATTTCCGACATCTCAATAATCCAGTGACCTTGCAGCTTTGCATATACTTTGTCATCGTCCAGACGCTTCAAATCATCACTGAACCATTCGTCTTTTATTGCCAGCAGACGGAAAAAGGTAGATTTTCCCGCCCCCTGACCGCCCACCAGACAGAGCATTTCCTCATATTTAGAGCCGGGGTGGAATACCCTGCGGACAGCGCCCAGAAGAAAGTGTCGGAACATTTCCTCCACATAATCGCTCACCTCTGCCCCCAGAAAATGATGTAGGCAGGAACGAATCCGGGGCTGTCCGTCCCAGACAAGAGCATTTAACGCATCCTGTATGGGGTGGTAGCAGTTTTCATTTGCTACAATGGAAAGCGCCGCCGTCAGCTTCTTTTCGCTGGTCAGCCCATAGTTCTGCTCAAAGTAAAGGAGAAGATATTTCACATCGGTGTCCGTCAGGGCGCTGGTGCTTCTGCGCCAGCCCAGATCCAGCACAATGTCCACACGTTCAGTCAGAAGGTTCAGACAGATCGCTCCTTTCAGAAGCGGGTCTTGACAGAATACAGTCTGACAGTTCCCGATGGTATTTGCCGTCTGCCCTTTCTCCGTCACCGTAAGGCTTTCCCGAATCTCCTCAACGCTCCGGGGCGGCAGCATGGCATCGGCGGCGCTCATCACAGCCTGACGGGTGGCTGGCGGTAAACTCTGATATTCGCTGCTCAATCTTCCTCACCTCTTTTCCATACCCTGCCACCACAGCCGCCCGTTCTTCGATACTGTCAGACAGTAAACTGTCCAGCAGATACTCGATATAAGACTTCTGTTGCAGGGCTTCTACAAAAAACGGATTCCATTCTTCCTCTGGGGTCTTTGGGGCATAATCCTGTTCCCACCGGTACAGTAAATGGTAATAATCGGATAGTACCCGGAAACATTTCTGTTCTGCCTGACGGTATCGCAGTTCTTCCCGTATCTTCGGCTTGACCTTCTTTCTCCCCGGCGGGTCATGCCCTTTGGCATCAAATACAATGGAAAAATCTGCCGCCAGCTTTAGGGCGGCTTCCTTACTGTTCAGACCGAACAGACAGGCAGTAAAATCAATCGCATCCCCATCTGCCTGACATCCGAAACAATGGTAACGCTTATCCAGCTTCATGCTGGGATTTTTATCATTATGGAATGGACAGCACGCCATGCTATTGCGCCTGACTTTGATTCCATACATTTCCGCAGCCTGTCTTGCGGTGACAGACTGCTTCACAGCTTTAAATACATTCATCTCTGAATCACCTCCCAAAATAGAAAAGGCACTGACCGTTTCAGAAAAAGAAAACAATAAGCGCCTGTCAAATCTCCATGTCCCTTTTTTCCCCAGGCTGCCGTTTTTGCTGTTCCCAGCGAGCCTTGTTATCTGCATCTGCCGAAATCTTTGCCCTTGCAAGTTTGGAATAAATGGATTCCTTTGCTTTCTCCTTGATTTTTTCCTTTCCGGCTATTTTAACAGACGGCTTCATCAAAACGGTTTGAACTTTATTCAACGCGCTCTGCATGGAGTTTCTGATTTTTTTAACCACACCGTCTAATCGGTCAATGGCATAGTCACGCTCTTTCTTTGGTGCTTTACGCTCCGGCGAGCGCAGCCAATTTTGTGTTTCCTCAATCAGACGAATATCTTCTTTATGAGTTTCCATGCGGACGGTATCGCTCACAACCTCAACTGCCTTATCGTAGGCAACATCGGCAACTTCATCTACCAGCGTTTCAATATCCTCAATCTTAACGGTCAGCTCCTCCAGCTTTTTCTCCTGTTGCTCCATCTGCTGTTTCTGCTTCATCAGGATATAGTCCTGTTTTTCAAGATACGCACGACCGCCGTATTCGGGTTCTTCCTCCAGGTGCAGACCATGTTTTTTTGCCATATCAAAAAGCAATGTGCGGCAGACGGCATCAAAGGTTTTCTTTCTGTTATTGGTTTTCCCGGCTTTCTGTGCAGGGTCAGGAAGTTCAAATCCCAATTCTTCTAACGCCTTTTCCTGTTGCGGGGCAAGCTCCCCATACTGGTTCTCACAATCAAAAACGTGCCGTTCATGGATATGGGGCGTACCCTCATCCATGTGCAGCGCCCAGTCAAGGATATGGACATGTTTACCAAGCCGCTTTTCCATCTCAGCCAGAAAATCTGTTACAACCAGAAGCAGGACTTCCGGCGGGGCATGGTTGTCTATGGTTCCAATCTGGAAGATGGTTTCTTCCGGCGCTGTCTTTTTATTTTTCAGCAAATCTGAAGTCGTGCGGTTGCGTTCCGGGTGTCTGTTTTTCTCATTTCTTTGATTCTGCGATTCCACATATTTTCGGTATTGAGAGGAATAGAACATTTCCTCAACTTCTTCAAATGTATCTGCCAGAAGTTCCTCTTTAGCAAGGTTACGGAAACCGTTGTAACAATCCCAATACACATTTTTCTCAGCAAGCTCTGCGTTGATATGCTCACTGTTTTCCAAATCAAAGCTGCGGTCATTGTGCTTTGGGTTGTAAGTGCCATGTTTCCCAGACCTGCCGTTGTGCCGTGTCAGTTTCATTCTGTTTTTCCCTCCAATCTTTTTTCTTTCCCCGACCGGGGAGTGGCGGCGCAGCCGATTCCTTGAGCAGTTTTGCGACAAGTAATACCCAGTACGAATCGGCGCAACGCCAATTCACTGGGCAAGGCTGCCGCCCTTGACCTGCCAAGGCGTTTCACCCTTGACCCGATGGGAACTGCCGTCCCTCAACCCAGCCAATGGGCGTTGCCCCTTGACCCCAACAGGGTGCTGCACCCCTGTACCCAGCCCGGAAAAGCTGACCTCCCCCTCTGCGGAGGCTTTTGTCAGCTCTTCCGGCTCTGTAACGCTTCATGTGCCGGTTTTACATAGGAGACGGTACAGAGTACCCCTTAGCATCTTCACGATAAAAATGCTGGGTGCAGACCCGTTGTTTTACCGTAAAACGCACCCATATCCGGCACTTTCCTTCTCTGTCCGCAGAACCTGAAAGCCGTGTTGTTTAGCGTATTCTCTGGCGGCGACTCTGCGCTCCTCACTATACGGCGGCACCAGCCGGATAGATAAGCGGGATTTGTCCATCACGTAAGTCACGCTCCCCTCAGCGGTACTGTGTTCCAACCGGCACAGCAAAGGGTATTTCCGGCTGAACTCAGCCAGACGACGCTTCAAGTCAGCGTTGAACGTATAAATATTGGCGGTGTCCTCCGCTTCGTTGAAGTTGATAATGGTTTCTTTTTCATATTTAGACGGCTTCCTCATAAAAATTCTCCTCATAATCATAAAAATCCTCCTCATAATCGGTGCTTTTCCTGACTACACACAGACAGCGTTTTGCCCGGTAATACTCATCCATCTCAGCCCGCAGATGATGATAAAAGCAGTTGTACCAGCTTTCATCGGTTTCCATTTCCAACTTCCGGGCAAGTTCCAGCATCCGGCGCTTTGCTTCCGGATCAACGGTAAGCGCCGTGAGCCATTTCATCCTTGTGACTGTGTTTTGATAGTTGGGACAGCCAAACGTATACAGCACTTTCTTTTCCCTGATACTTAACTTCATAAAAATCAACCTCCTGTCATTTCATGGAGAAGCCGCTTACGCAGCTTCTATTTACAGCGGGGCAAACCCCGCATAAGTTACAATCTTCTTTGCCGTTTCCTATCTGCAATCTGCTCCTGCAAGCGGGTACGCTCCCCACCGGCGTATTGTCCTTTTTGGTGCGCTCCTGTCATGGCGTCACTTCCCCAAAGGTCATACATCATGCAGCCGGTCATTCGATTTTCAAGGTTCCTGTCTGTTGACAAGAATCATTCTACCGAAAAAACAGGGCTTCTCCCTTATATCCAAAACGATGGAAAAATCCACAAAAACGCCATATTTCCACGCTTATGGAAACGTGCTATAATGGTAAATAGCAACAGGATTTTCCTGATAAAAAGGGGGCATTTCGATGCACGTAAAACTTTCCATTCAAGAACGGTTAAAAGACCTTCGGGTAGTAAATAAAGACCTGACACTGGAAAAACTGGCAGAGCAGACGGGATTATCCAAATCGGCTCTGGGGAAATATGAAAACGATGATTATAAGGACATCAGCCCCTTTGCCATTGCAACACTGGCAAAATTTTACGGCGTGTCCACCGACTACCTGATGGGGCTGACGGAAAATAAAAATCACCCAAACACAGAGCTACAGGCTCTGCATCTGAGCGATGATATGGTAGAACTTTTAAGCAGCGGCACCATCAACAACCGGCTTTTGTGCGAGATTGCCACACACCCAAACTTCCGGCGGCTGATGGCAGATATAGAAATTTTTGTTGACCGAATTGCGGATATGCGTGTCGAGCAGATGAACATGGTACTGGAAGCTGCCCGGCAGGAAATCCTAAACAGCCATGCTCCGGGAGAAGATGACCTTTATGTCCGTACACTGGAAGTAGGGCAGGTTCAGGAAAGTGACTTCTTCCATCATACGATACATGATGATTTAGACAGCATTGTCCGTGATATACGCAAAGCCCATGTCACCGACCCGACAACCGCCGATCCGCAGCCAACGCTTACGCAAGTGCAGGAAAAGTTCCAACGCACGATGCAGCTGGGGAGTAATGAAGAACGGATGATTCATGAGTTCTGCGACCAGATGATGATACCGTTTGAAAAAATCTCCTCCGAGGACTTCTCTGCGTTCCTACGGATACTAAGCCTGTCAAAGCTGTTGAAAAATCCCAACAGCAAGAGGGGAAAGGCGAAGCCGCAGCCTTACTTTGTTCCCAAGAAGAAAAAGCGGTAATAAAAGAACCACCCGCTGGAAAATTCAGTGAGTGGTTCAAAAAATACTCTGTTTTGGTATAACAAACATTCTATTTTTTCATATACGGCAGATACAGTTCCATGACAGAATCGGTAACGCCGCTCTGATAAATCTTACGGATGTCTGTGATGGTTCCCGCCTGTGTGTGTTTCAAATAGGCAAGAAGTTCTTTCCGCCCATTAACAAAATGACAATGTTGACCTTCTATTCGTTCAATGCGGTATCTCATAGCGGCTCCTTTCCGTACACCAATTCCGAGAGGATAATTTCCTCTGCCCGGTTACGAATGTTATTGACAGCTCTGACCCATGCTATCTGTTCATGGGCTTTCAATTCCTCAGTGATACCTTCGGCAGCTTTCATCTGTTCCATGATGGTGTCTAACCGATTCTGTGCCTGTTCATTCAGGTCTGCCAGATATGTCCAGAGCCTGCCCGCCAAAAGCAGTTCATTGTATAGGGCTGGGCGGTACTGTTTCAGATAATCCCTATGCATCTGTCCCCATCGCCCAATGGGACGGTTTTCTTCCGGCAGCTTCAAGTCTGGTATGTAGTAGTCTCCGACCAGAACATAGTCCAGACCATTGCTGTCATCATGAATCCGTTTTTCCAATTTCTCCATAGCGACCTCCTGTATTCTTTTTTAGAATCCAGCTGATCGTGTCCCTGTTCATGTGAAATTCAAGGCAGCTGAACTCTTCACAAACAAGTATGGCATATCTTTGAAATCAAAATGATGATTGTTCATCAGCACCACCCCCATTCTATGTAGAATAGAGGTCAGCCACCCTGTAACACGGTTGTTCTATAACAGTGTTACATAGATGGAAGAACCTGACAAGCACCAACTTTCTTACTCTGATGCTCTGCTTATTATCCTGCCTGCCGTTTTTGGCTGAATTTTACAAAGTATCATTTAAGGTTACCAGTCCGGGATGGTCATTTATAAAATATACAAACATTTCGATTGTCTCACTGACTGTCGGGCGTCTGTCCATAACAGAACAGCCTGCAATGGCACACAACTTTTCCTGCGCTCCGCAATTCCAAGCGTGACGAATCAAAGTTCTCATATTCCTTTCCATACAGGCAGGTGTGGAAGGAACTGACAAAGCAACTTCGAGGTACAGCTTCCTGTATGTAGAAAGCTTATTCTCATCCTGACAGGCGATACGGATACATTCCCGCAAAATCTGATATCCTTTGTAATTTTCAGCAAAGTTACATCTTTTTAACAACTCGTCCATATTCATTTTAAATCTCCTCCTACTTGTTATTCGGAACAGAGACCCCAAATATTTGATGTTTTTTGAAACTTTTTTAAAAAAATTCAAAAAACCTGTTTGAGAGAGTTGTTTGTTAATATCTCTCGTTGCTGTGAACGGAGTGAACAGTAACTATCTTTTTCGGGATACTGGACAAAACAAAGCAAATCAGTTAAAATATGTCGTAGCACTATGGGCAGCCTTGGTAATCCGTTTCCGGGGTTGTCTTTATTCCCTGAAGAAAGGATATATACAATGTTTAATGAAATTGATTTTAACGAGATAGATTTGACGCAGGCTGCTCCGCAGGAGGATACAAAGCGTCAATATTACTTTATCGCCAAGGCTCACTCAGAAGTAATGCTGATGAGCGAGGCTCTTGGACGACCTCTTACATACTGTCTGGAAACCTTTGGCTGCCAGATGAACGAAAAACAGAGTGAAGTAGTTGCCGGTATCATGGATGAAATCGGTTATGTGCGTAAACAGACAGAAGATGCAGACGTAGTAATCTACAATACCTGCACTGTACGTGAAAATGCCAATCTTAAGGTTTACGGCCGTCTGGGCAAGCTTCAGAATTTAAAAAAACATAATCCGGATATGAAAATCGTGCTTTTCGGCTGTATGATGCAGGAAGAGCATGTAGTAGAAAAAATCAAAAAGGATTATCCTTTTGTAAACCTTGTATTCGGAACTCACAATATCTTCAAATTCGCAGAGTTGTACCATGAGATGCTTGAATCAGAAAATCAGTTGATCGATATCTGGGAAGGAACCGACAAAATCGTGGAAGAACTTCCTACAGAACGAAATTACACTTTTAAATCCGGAGTAAATATTATGTTCGGATGCAACAATTTCTGCAGTTACTGTATTGTTCCCTATGTCCGCGGCAGAGAACGAAGCCGTGACCCTCAGGCAATCATTAATGAGGTAAAGGCATTAGTGCGAGATGGCGTATCCGAAGTCATGCTTCTTGGACAGAACGTAAACTCCTACGGAAAAACTCTGGAGCATCCGATTACGTTTGCCCAGCTTTTGAAACAGATTGAAGAAATCGAGGGACTGAAACGGATTCGTTTTATGACTTCACATCCCAAGGATTTATCCGATGAACTGATTCAGGTAATGGCAGAGAGCCAAAAAGTATGTCACCATCTGCATCTTCCCATGCAGTCAGGAAGCAGCCGTATTTTAAAGGAAATGAACCGCCGCTATGATAAAGAGAAATATCTCGGTCTTGTGGACAAAATTCGGACAGCAGTTCCCGATATTTCCCTTACAACGGATATCATCGTCGGTTTCCCGGGCGAAACAGAGGAGGATTTTAAGGAAACTCTGGATGTTGTGGAAAAAGCCGGTTTTGACACTGCTTTCACCTTCATCTATTCCAAACGCAGCGGTACGCCTGCCGCAAAAATGGAAGACCAGATACCTGAGGATGTGGTAAAAGACCGTTTCGACCGTCTTCTTGCTCTTGTTCAGGAAAAAGGACGACAGATTTCTTCCAGATTTGAAGGGACTGTTCAGGAAGTGCTGGTAGAAACAGAGAGTAAGGAAAAAGGAATCTTTACAGGACGCACGCAGTACAATCTTCTTGTACATTTTCCGGGAACAGAGGAAATGCTTGGGAAATATGTAAAGGTTCATCTGGATACCTGTAAAGGTTTTTATTATCTGGGAACAATTATGCAGTGATAAACCAATATAAAAAGCAATTCCAGAAAGATTTTGCACAATGTGCCAAACCGAAAGGAGAATTATGAGAAAGCTGGCTTTAAGCGATGAAATATTATTAAAAGTTGACAAATCCGCCCGCTATATCGGCGGAGAGGTCAACTCTGTTATGAAAACCAAAGATGTGGATATCCGTTTTGCCATGTGTTTTCCGGACGTATATGAAATCGGCATGTCCAATCTTGGTATGATGATTCTTTACAATATGTTTAACAAAAGAGAAGATGTATGGTGTGAGCGTGTATTTTCTCCGTGGACTGACCTTGATAAGGTAATGAGAGAGGAAAATATTCCTCTGTTTGCACTGGAATCTCAGGATCCTGTGAGAGATTTTGACTTCCTTGGAATCACTCTCGGCTATGAGATGTGTTACACCAATGTGCTTCAGGTACTGGATCTGAGCCATATGCACCTTCTTGCAAAAGACCGTGAAGAGGACGAACCTATTGTAATCGGCGGCGGCGCCTGCGCTTACAATCCGGAGCCTCTGGCAGAATTTTTCGACCTCTTTTATATCGGGGAGGGAGAAACTGTTTACGATGCGCTTTTTGACGCTTATAAGGCAAATAAAAAAGCAGGCGGAACAAGACAGGATTTCCTTCTGAAAGCTGCTCAGATTCCGGGAATTTATGTTCCGTCTTTATATGAAGTAACCTATAAAGAGGACGGAACCATCGCTTCTTTTACCCCTGTAAAAGAGGGCGTTCCCGAAAAAGTACAAAAGCAGGTCGTAACAGATATGGCAGCCGGATACCGGACAATTGAAGCTCCCGTTGTCCCGTTTATCAAGGCTACTCAGGACCGTGTCACTCTGGAAATCCAAAGAGGCTGTATCCGCGGCTGCCGTTTCTGTCAGGCTGGTATGATTTACCGTCCGACCAGAGAGCGCGATGTGGAAGAATTAAAAGCTTCTGCCAGAGAAATGCTGAAAAACACCGGACACGAAGAGATTTCTTTGAGTTCTTTAAGCTCCAGCGATTATACAGAGTTAAAGGAGCTTGTAAATTTCCTTATCGACGAATTTAAGGAGGATGCCGTAAATATCTCTCTTCCTTCTCTTCGTATTGACGCTTTTGCTCTCGATGTGATGAGCAAAGTACAGGATGTGAAAAAAAGCAGTCTTACCTTTGCTCCGGAAGCCGGCTCTCAGCGCCTTAGAAATGTTATCAATAAGGGACTGACAGAGGAGGATATCCTTCACGGGGCCGGAGAAGCTTTTAAAGGCGGCTGGAACAGAGTGAAGCTCTACTTCATGCTCGGTCTTCCCACAGAAACAGAAGAGGATATGAAGGGAATTGCCCATCTTGCACAGAAAATTGCAGAAGAGTATTATGAAATTCCAAAAGAAAACCGAAACGGCAAGGTACAGATTAACGTAAGTACCTCTTTCTTTGTTCCGAAACCTTTTACCCCATTCCAGTGGGCAGGAATGTACAGTGAAGAAGATTTTATCGGCAAAGCAAAGGTTGTTAAAAATGAAATCCGTCAGCAGACCAATCAGCGAAGCATCAAATATAGCTGGCATGAGCCGGATGTAACGATTCTGGAAGGCTTCCTTGCAAGAGGAGACAGAAGATGTGCGGACGTTATCCTGAAAGCATATGAAAAAGGCGCTTTATACGACGCCTGGTCAGAAAGTTTCCGTTATCACATCTGGAAAGAAGCCTTTGCAGAGACAGGAATCGATCTCGACTTCTATACTCTACGGGAGCGTTCCACTGACGAAATCCTTCCATGGGATTTCATCGACGCAGGTGTGACAAAGCAGTTCCTGATCCGTGAATGGGAGCAGGCAAAAAATGAGACCGTAACACCGAACTGCCGCCAGCAGTGCTCCGGATGCGGTGCAAAACGATATGGAGGAGGCGTATGCTATGAAGGTTAGGATTAAATTCAGTAAACAGGGACCTGTGAAATTTGTGGGTCATCTTGATACCATGCGCTATTTCCAGAAGGCTGTTCGAAGAGCCGGACTTCCGGTTGCTTTTTCCGGTGGATACAGCCCTCATATGATTATGTCCTTTGCAGCTCCTCTTGGAGTAGGAACTACAAGCCGTGGAGAATATTTTGATCTGGAGCTGGCTCAAACCGTTCCTACCGGTGAAATTACCAGAAGACTGAACGAGACTATGGCGGAAGGCTTTCAGGTAATCAGCGCCCGTCAGGTAGAAGACGGAAAAGCGGGCAAAGCCATGTCTTTAGTTGCGGCAGCAGACTATCTGGTGGAATTCCGTACCGGAAAAGAACCTGCGGTTGAGTGGAAAAGCAGAATCGAAGAATTTCTGGCGCAGAAGGAAATACTGGTGACAAAGAAGACAAAACGCAGCGAAGCCACAGTGGATATTCGCCCGTTTATCTATAAAATGGAACTTCAGGGAGATAAGCTTTTCTTAAGTCTTGCCTCCGCAAGCGCAAACTATACGAAACCGGAGCTTGTAACAGATACTTTCTTCAACTGGCTTGGTACAGAACTTCCGGAATTTGCCTATATGGTGGAAAGACTGGAGGTTTATGCGGACCTCGGAAAAGACGGGAATCACAAATTTGTTTCTCTGGAAGCATTAGGTGAGGAAGTTGAGTAAGTTAATCATCACAGAAATGAAAATCAAAGACTCCCTCTGTCAGGTCTGCGCTGTTGAGGAGAATGGTCAGATTATAGAGCTTCGCGCAGAACCTTGTGGGCAAAAATCAGAGCTGGGAAACATTTATGTGGGAAAGGTAGAGAATCTGGCTGCAAATATAGGCGCAGCTTTCGTTCAGATTGCGCCGGGAACAAGATGCTATTTTCCTCTTACAGAGGCGTCTCACTGTATTTTTGTATCTTCCGGCAGAAAGGACAGCTCTCCTTTGAAACCCGGAGATGAAATTCTGGTTCAGATAAGCAGAGAAGCAATGAAAGGAAAACTTCCCGCCCTTTCTGCGAACCTGAATTTCACAGGCAAATATCTGGTTCTGACAACCGGAAATAAAAAATTCGGACTTTCCGCCAAACTTGCAGGAGAGGACAGGAAACGTCTCAGCAAATGGCTGGAAGAAGAAATCCAGTGCCCTGATAAGGAATACGGAATTGTTGTGCGGACAAACGCCGCTGAAGCAGCAAAGGAAGAAATCGAAAAAGAGCTGGCTTACCTGAAACGGCAGTACCGTAAAGCTGCAGTAGACGGCAGAAGCAGAACCTGTTTTAGCTGTGTTTATGAAACAGAGCCATTTTATGTCTCAGCAGTGCGCGATGCCAACATCCGAAGTCTGGAAGAAATCATCACAGATATTCCCGAAATCAGAGATACACTTTTGGCTTACCTTGAAGAAAACAGTCCGCAGGAAACAGCGAAGCTTCGATTCTATCAGGATAAGCTTCTTCCCCTGTATAAACTGTATCGGATAGAAAATGCCATTGATACTGTCTGCAGAGAAAAAATCTGGCTGAACAGCGGTGGCTTTCTTGTCATTCAGCAGACAGAGGCGTTTGTTTCCATTGACGTGAACAGCGGAAAGTTTACAGGAAAGAAAAAGGCGGAGGAGACTTACCGTAAAATTAATCTGGAAGCAGCAAAGGAAATCGCCAGACAACTCCGTCTGCGCAATTTATCCGGAATCATTCTAATCGACTTCATCAATATGGAAAATCCGGATCATCGGGAAGAGCTGTTTCACGTACTGCAGAAATTCCTGCGCAAAGACCCTGTAAAGAGCCGCGCCATTGACATCACCCCTCTCAATATTCTGGAAATGACCAGAAAAAAGGTACGCAGACCTTTGATTGAAGACCTTCGCGAAATTCAGGGGAATTTTTAAAAAAGTTTTTGAGAAACCTATTGACGAATAAGAATTTGTCTGTTATTATAATGAAGTATGCCGCACAAAGAGGTTCAAGCGCCGTAAGGCCACCATATTTGGCGAGTAAAGTTCATAGGAGGTGCCACAAATGTACGCAATTATTGCAACAGGTGGTAAACAGTACAAAGTTGCTGAAGGCGACGTAATCAGAGTTGAGAAACTCGGTGTTGAAGCTGGTGAAACCGTAACTTTTGACAATGTTATTGCTGTAAGCAACGACGGTTTAAAAGTTGGAGAAGATGTGAAAGATGCCAGTGTTACCGCTTCTGTAGTTGAAAATGGTAAAGCTAAAAAAGTTATCGTTTACAAATACAAAAGAAAAACTGGATATCACAAGAAAAACGGTCATAGACAGCAGTACACTAAAGTAAAAATCGAAAAGATCAATGCTTAATCTGGTGTCATTATGATTACAATTACAGTTAAGAAGAGAAAAGGAAATTATCTGGAATTTGAATCAAAAGGACATGCAGGCTACGCAGAGGAAGGACATGATATTGTCTGTGCCGCTGTGTCTGTGCTGGTGATCAATACTGTGAATTCTCTTGAGGCGTTCACAGAGGACAGATTCGAAGCGCAGGAACGTGACGGTTATGTTTCTTTCCGGTTTACAGCTCCGGTTACAGAGAAGGGGAAACTTCTCATGGATTCCCTTGTTCTCGGATTAACAGAAATTGAGCATAGTTATAAGAATCGATATTTGACAGTAAAAGTCAAGGAGGTGTAACAACATGATGAAAATGAACCTTCAGTTATTCGCACATAAAAAAGGAGTTGGTTCTACAAAGAACGGTCGTGATTCCGAGTCTAAGAGATTAGGTGCGAAAAGAGCAGATGGACAGTTCGTTAAAGCTGGAAATATTCTTTACAGACAGCGTGGAACAAAGATTCACCCAGGTGAAAATGTAGGCTGTGGTAAAGATTACACATTATTTGCACTTACAGATGGTGTAGTAAGATTCACCAGAAAAGGACGCGATAAGAAACAGGTTTCTATCGTTCCGGTAGAGGCAGAATAATTAGCAGTTAAGTGGGAGGGCTTCAAATCTAATTAAGGTTTGGAGCCTTTCTTTTGAATAGAGCAGGTATAAACAGAACAGTAAAAGAATCGAGGTGTCAACATGTTTGCAGACAGAGCGAAAATTTGGATCCGCTCCGGTAAGGGCGGAGATGGTCACGTTAGTTTCCGCAGAGAGCTTTATGTTCCCAACGGAGGTCCGGACGGCGGCGACGGCGGTCGTGGAGGTAATGTGATCTTCGAGGTCGATGAAGGTCAGAATACTCTGGGCGACTATCGTCACAAAAGAAAATATAAGGCAGAAGACGGCAAAGAGGGCGGCAAGAAGCGCTGTCACGGCGCCGATGGCAAAGATATCGTATTAAAAGTTCCGGAAGGAACCGTTATTATGGAAGCAGAGTCACGCAAAGTTATTGCTGACATGTCCGGAGATAACAAAAGGCAGATTATTTTAAAAGGCGGCAACGGCGGTAAGGGAAATATGCATTATGCAACAGCTACTATGCAGGTTCCGAAATACGCGCAGCCCGGACAGCCTGCCCAGGAACTTGAGGTTCTTCTTGAGCTTAAGGTCATCGCAGACGTAGGACTTGTAGGATTCCCGAATGTAGGCAAGTCTACCTTCCTCTCCCGTGTGACCAATGCGCAGCCAAAGATTGCCAATTATCATTTCACGACTTTAAGCCCAAATCTGGGCGTGGTGGATACGGAAAACGGCGGTTTCGTTATCGCGGATATCCCCGGACTGATCGAAGGGGCGTCTGAAGGTGTGGGACTTGGACATGAATTTCTTCGTCATATCGAAAGAACCCGTGTAATCATCCACATTGTAGATGCAGCCTCTACAGAAGGACGCGACCCGATTGACGATATTTACAAAATAAACAAAGAGCTGGAAGCGTATAATCCTGAAATTGCCGCAAGACCACAGGTAATCGCAGCCAATAAAATTGACTGTATTTTTGACGAAGACGAAGATCCTGTTGAAAAAATCCGGAAAGAATTTGAGCCAAAAGGCATTGAAGTTTATCCGATTTCCGCAGTAAGCGGTCAGGGTGTAAGAGAGCTTTTATTCCATGTAAAAGAGCTTCTGGATGGATGCGAGCGTGAGCCGATTGTATTTGAACAGGAATTTTTCCCGGAAGACGTACTGATTGGCGAAAATCTTCCATACACTGTGGAGCAGTCGCCGGAAGATCCGACAATCTTTATTGTCGAAGGACCGAAAATCGAAAAAATGCTGGGTTATACAAATCTGGATTCCGAAAAAGGATTTGCTTTCTTCCAGAAATTCCTGAAAGACGGAGGAATTCTTGAGGAACTGGAAAAGGCAGGAATCCAGGAAGGCGATACCGTTCGCATGTATGGTTTCGATTTTGACTACTATAAATAATTTTTCTTAAAAAGGATATGAATAACATGACAAGCAAACAGAGAGCATATTTAAAAAGCCTTGCAATGACAATGGACCCAATCCTTCAGCTTGGTAAAGGCGGTCTTACGCCGGAAAACACAGCTTCTGTAGACGAGGCTCTGGCAGCAAGAGAGCTCATTAAAATCAGCGTACTTCAGAACTGTCTGGAGAATCCCCGGGAAATGGCAGAAGTTCTTGCAGAGCGTACCCATTCCCAGATTGTACAGGTAATTGGCAAAAAAATCGTTTTATACCGCGAAGGCAAAAACGAGAAAAAGAAAATCGTTTTACCGTAGGAGGTCTTATATATGGCTGGTTCCAGACGGCGAATCGGAATTATGGGCGGAACCTTTGACCCGATTCATATGGGGCATTTAATCCTTGGAGAAAAAGCATATGAACAATTAAAGCTGGACAAAATTCTGTTCATGCCGTCCGGTAATCCGCCGCACAAAAAGGACAGGACCGGACGGGCAAGCGACGAACAACGGGTGGAAATGGTCAGAAGAGCCATTTCCGGCAACCCCCATTTTGAACTGTCTCTTATTGAGATGAATGAGAGAGGCTATACGTATACCTATCATACGCTGGAAACTCTGCAAGAGAAAAATCCGGATACCGATTATTTCTTTATCATAGGCGCCGATTCCCTCTATAATTTCGAAACATGGATGGAACCGGCACGTATCTGTCGGGCATGTACGCTGGTCGTAGCGACAAGAAACCATACCCCGATTATGGAACTCAGCCGTGAAATGACCCGCCTGTCAGACAAATATCATGGTATTTTCCTGAGACTGGATACCATGAATATTGATATCTCCAGTGAGATTCTCCGTGACTGGATCAAAAAAAGGCAAAGCGTCCGCTATTATATGCAGGACTCAGTGATTGCGTACATCGAAGAGAATCAGATTTACAGACAGGGATAAAGAGGCATCAGATTCTGCCCCGTTTACAGCAACAGAAAGGAAAATCTACCATGGCGGGATACGATTTTGAAAAAATGAAGAAGAAGCTGGCGAAATATCTGGACGAAGACCGCTATCTTCATACTATGGGGGTTATGTATACCTGCGCAGCCCTTGCAATGGCGCACGGATATGATCTGGAAGCTGCACAGGCTGCCGGACTTCTCCATGACTGCGCAAAATGCATTCCCAACAAAAAGAAACTCAAAATGTGCAGTCAGTCTAATATTCCGGTAACTGCTTTCGAGGAGACACATCCTTTTCTGCTCCATGCAAAGCTGGGAGCTTACGTTGCCGGAAAAAAATATGATATTGACAATGAGGAAATTTTATCTTCTATCACCTGGCATACTACCGGAAAGCCGGATATGTCTGTTCTGGAAAAGATTGTATATATTGCAGATTATATTGAGCCAAGACGCGATAAAGCGCCGAATCTTACGGAAGTCCGCGCATTGGCATTCCGGGATTTGGACGAGTGTATGTATGTGATTCTGAGAGATACTCTGTCTTATCTGGGCGACAATCCGAAAGACTTTGACAGCACAACAAAAGACGCATTTATTTACTACAAAGATTTACATACAAAAAAGCATCAGGCGACAGAAAGGAGTTCATCGGATGAGTAAAGAATTGGAAATGACCAGACTGGCATGTAAAGCTCTGGATGAGAAAAAAGGAAAAGACATTAAAGTAATTGATATCCACGGAGTATCTGTAATTGCAGATTACTTTGTGATTGCAAGCGGAGCAAACCAGAATCAGGTTCAGGCAATGGTTGACAACGTGGATGAAACACTTGGACGCGCCGGCTATGAAGCAAAATCCATTGAGGGAAGCAGAAATTCAAGCTGGATTCTTATGGATTACGGCGATGTGATCATTCATGTATTTGATGAAGAAAACCGCCTTTTCTATGATCTGGAACGTATCTGGAGAGACGGAAAGGAAATTGACCTGTCAGAATTTCTTGAAGAAAATAAATAAAATAACTTTCAAAAAAGCAATGCCCAGCAAAAAGGACATTGCTTTTTTTGACCGATGTTTTACTGATAAAAGCGAAAAACGCCGAACACTTTGCCGAGAATCTGCAGATCCCCATGAATGATGATAGGATCCATTTCATTATTCTCAGGCTGAAGACGGTAGTAGCCGTTTTCTTTGTAAAAAGTCTTTACAGTTGCGCTGTCATCCACAAGCGCTACCACAATATCTCCGTCAGAAGCAGTTGCCTGCTGTTTCACAAGTACCTGATCGCCGTCAAAAATTCCTGCATTTACCATGCTTTCACCTTTTACGCGAAGCATGAAAGACTGTTCGTTGGGCATAAATTCTGCCGGGATAGGAAAATATCCCTCTATATTCTCTACAGCCAGAATGGGCTGTCCCGCTGCAACTGTACCAATCAGAGGAACATTGACTACTTCTCTGCGCACAAGATTGAAATTGTCGTCAATAATCTCAATGGCACGGGGTTTCGTAGCGTCTCTTCGAATATAACCATTCTTCTCCAGAGCTTCCAGATGAGAATGAACAGAAGAGGTGGATTTCAGATTTACTGCCTCACAGATTTCGCGAACAGCCGGCGGAAAACCTCTGTTTAAAATTTCATTTTTAATATAATCAAGGATTTCCTGCTGTTTCTTGCTGATTCGTCCATATGCCATAAGGATGTACCTCCTAAATTAATAAAGATAGTATAACACATTTTTTCGTAAAAAGCAAACGGATATTCGGAAAATATGTTTGCTTTGGTCTGTATTTCCAACTTTCTTTCTTTTATCTTGTCATTGCAGATATAAAATGGTACAATGATTGGGTATGAATAAAATTATAAAGGAGGCAGTCTTTTGCCCAATAATAAGAATTCGACGAAAATGCCGGGGATTCTGGCCAGAATCAGAAAAATCGTAGGCTTAAATATCGGAACGGTTATGTTCGGCGTTCTGTTTTTATATATGGTGTTCAGCGCAGTGCTTTACCTCACATCCGGACATATTGAATCCTATCAGGTTACGTCAGGGCCTTTATCCAGAAACGAGACGTATACAGGTCTTGCGATTCGTGAAGAAACTGTAAACAAGGCAGATTCCGGCGGCTATGTGACCTATTATGCAAGGGAAGGAAGTAAAGTCAATGCAACAGGCGCCGTATACGGTTTAAGCGCAAGCAAGACAGCAGAAGCCACTGTAGAGCTGACATCTGAACAGATGATGAAAATCCGAAACGATATGCTGAGCTTCTCGAAAGGCTTCAGTCCAAGTAAATTTAACAATACGTACAGCTTTAAGTATGAGCTTGAGGGTAATATTCTGCAATATGCGCAGTCCGCAGATGATTTGTCTGCAGCGCCTCTGACTTCTGATGAGATTGTAGAAAATGAGAACAGCAACGCCGTTTCCATGGTATCCAATGCAATCACTCTGGGAAACCAGACCATCAGCAAAGCGCAGTCCGACGGAATCATTCTTTATTCCAAAGATAATTACGAAGGAAAAACCGTCGCAAATGTAACTGCCGAGGATTTTGACCAGAATTCCTATCACGAAACTGATTTAAAAACGAACCGTCCTGTAAAGGCGGGAGACGATATTTATACCATCATAACCGATGAGCGCTGGAGCCTTCTCATTCCTTTAAGCGAAAAGCAGGCTGTGAAGCTCAATGACAGAACCTCCATCCGTGTCAAATTCCTGAAGGACGGTATGACACAGTCAGGCGATTTCTCTATCATAGAAATTGACGGCGGTAAATACGGAAAAATAGATTTTAATAAAGGTCTGATTCGTTATGCATCGGATCGTTTTCTCGATATCGAACTTGTAACAAACACCGTTTCCGGACTGAAAATCCCTCTTTCCTCCATTGTAACGAAGGAATTTTATACCATCCCTTCTACAGTGGCTACGACAGATGAGGACACCCATGAAATCGGTTTTATGGTTCAGGACAAAAACAAGAGCGGAGAGGATGTAACCACTTTCAAGAATACAACCATTTACGCCAGTGTGGAGGTTCCCAAGAAATCCTCCATGAATAAACAGACGGAAGAAGAAACCGTATATACCTATTATGTGGACAAGAGCGCATTCAAAGAAGGCGACGCCATTATCGTGCCAAATTCCGGTGAAAAATACATTGTCGGAGATTCTCAGTCCCTTGAGGGTGTTTACTGTATCAATAAAGGATATGCCGTGTTCCGCAGAATTGAGATTCTTGACCAGAACGAGGAATATGCAATTGTATCAAAGAATACAGACTACGGACTTGCCCGTTATGACCACATTGTAAAAGATGCAGACGAAGTAAAGGAAGAAGATATTTTATATTAAAGAAATTCCTACACATATAAAGGAGGCTATGCTCATGTTAGCTGATAATCTGGAACTGGTTCACAAAAATATCAGGGAGGCATGTACATCCGCAGGCCGAAGTGCCGACGAGGTGACCCTGATCGCCGTGAGCAAAACGAAACCTGTAGAGCTTCTTATGGAAGCCTATGATGCCGGAGAGCGTGTATTCGGCGAAAATAAAGTACAGGAGATTATGGACAAATACGACCGGATGCCGTCCGATGTGAAATGGCATATGATTGGTCATTTGCAGCGAAACAAAGTCAAATACATCATCGACAAGGTTGCTATGATTCATTCCGTGGATTCTTTACGTCTTGCCCAGACCATTGAGCAGGAAGCTGCAAAAAAAGATATCTGCATTCCGATTCTGGTAGAAGTAAACGTCGCAGAAGAGGAGAGCAAGTTTGGTTTTCGCATGAATGAAGTGATTCCTTTCCTTGAGGAAGCAGCCGGCTTTACGCATTTAAAGGTCATGGGACTTATGACAATCGCTCCTTTTGTGGATAATCCTGAAGAAAACAGGGATATTTTTCGCAAATTAAAGAAATTAAGTGTTGACATTGAGGCCAAAAACATTAATAATATCACTATGAGCGTCCTGAGCATGGGCATGACAGGTGACTATCAGGTTGCGATAGAGGAAGGCGCTACAATGGTACGTGTCGGAACAGGTATTTTTGGCGCCAGAAATTACTCAATATAAGAAGAATGATAAGGAATGGAGACTTTTAAATGAATGTTTTAGATAAATTCTTAGACGCAATCAAGCTGAACGATGATTATGATGACGACGAATTCTTAGATGACGATTTATTAGAAGACGACGATGATGATTTTCTGGATGATGATTTCGATGAACAGCCGAAGAAGAAATTCTTCGAGAAATTCTCCAGAAAGAAAGAAGCCGACGATGAGCTGGATGATTTCGAACTTGAAGAAGAGAAGTCCGCTCCGAAGGTTACCGCTGCGAAAGCATCTTCTGCTGCTGCAAAGGCTCCTGCGAAACAGGAACGCGCTGTCCGTCCGGCTGCCTCTTCCAAAATCACTCCTATGAGAAGCGGAAAGAGAAATACTCAGGCTCCGACTATGGAAGTCTGTGTAATTAAGCCTTCTTCCATGGAAGACACCCGTGAAATAGCAGACACACTGGTAGATAATTCTACTGTAATTTTAAATCTTGAGGGAATTGATGTGGAACTGGCGCAGAGAATCATCGATTTCACATCCGGCGCATGTTATTCTTTAGGCGGAAGCCTTCAGAAGGTATCCAGCTACATTTTTGTTCTGGGACCATATAATGTAGACATCACCGGAGATCTTCAGAATATTTTAGGAGGATCTGTTCCTTCTGTGAGAGCAGGATACTGATTCTTCATGGAAAAACAGGACTTTTTTCTTAAGAGAATCCGGGAACTGGCAAATCTCTCTTACCAGAGAGATATTGTTACCTTTTCGGATTTTCTTAATTTAAACGAACAGAATATGGTAAATAGCCAGAATCTGCGCGCTCTTGGCGTAACTGTGCAGAGCTTCGGGGGCTATAATAACGCTGAGCGTCAGATGGTAGCCTTTCATCCTGATGCTCTTGCTTTTCCATGGGAATTTCCCATTGACTGTCTGAAGATTGAACCGGTATCCGGCAAATTTGCGGATGCGCTCAGTCACAGGGACTACCTTGGCGCACTTCTGAACCTTGGCGTAGACAGAAGTGTACTTGGCGATATTCTTGTCCAGGATAAATGCGCATGGTTCTTCTGTCACAAAAAAATGACGGATTTTTTCATCGAAAATCTGTGCCGCGTCCGTCATACCAATATTCTGATCACAAAAGTGGATGACCCGGATGAGCTTCCAGAGCCAAAGCTTGAGCCAGTCAGCGGAACCTGTTCTTCCGTTCGTCTGGATTCCCTCATCGCGCTGGCGTTTAAAGCATCCAGAAGCAGCATGGTTTCCTATATCGAAGGCGGACTTGTGTTTGTCAATGGAAAGCTTGTCACCTCCAACGGTTATGAACCCAAAGAAGGAAACATCATATCTGTCCGTGGAAAAGGACGTTTTCTCTTCGAGGGCGTATCTCATCAGACAAAGAAAGGGCGCTGCGGCGTCCGTGTTTCTCTTTACGTATAAAAGGAGCGAAAGATTATGACAGAACAAAAATTACTTGTAAAACGCGAAGGCGACTTTCATTATCCTATTTATTTTGAAAAAGATTTTTCCGGTCTTTCCAATGCACTAAAAGAAGAAGGACTGGATGGAAGAAATATCTGCATTGTCACCGACAGTCATGTGGAGCCGCTTTACAGACAGGCAGTGGAAGAAGCTTTGTCGGACATCGCCTCTTCCGTCTTTGTTTTTACCTTTGAAGCAGGTGAAAAAAATAAAAATCTGGAAACCGTACAGAAGCTTTACCGGACTCTCATTGAGAATGGAATGGACCGTCAGGGACTTCTTGCAGCCCTTGGCGGCGGTGTTACCGGAGACCTGACCGGATTTGCCGCAGCTACTTATCTGCGCGGAATTGACTTTATCCAGATTCCCACAACCCTTCTTGCCCAGGTAGACAGCAGCGTAGGAGGAAAAACAGGGGTAGATTTCCAGCAGTACAAAAATATGGTCGGCGCATTCCATCAGCCGCGCCTTGTATATATGAACATGGAAACCTTAAAGACCCTTCCAGAGGTGGAATTTGCCTGTGGAATGGGCGAAATCCTCAAGACAGGATTAATATGCGACGGAGACTTTTTCCGCCGTGTATGCGCCGATAAGAGCGAAATAAAGGCTCTTTCTTTTTCTGCGCTTTCCTCCATGATACGCAGATGCTGTGAAATTAAAGCCGGCGTAGTAGAACGCGACCCTAAAGAGCAGGGAGAACGCGCTCTTTTGAATCTTGGTCACACGATTGGTCATGCAGTGGAAAAACTGAAAAATTTCACCCTTCTTCATGGGCAGTGCGTAGGCATCGGACTGGTTGCAGCGGCATATCTTTCTATGGAGAGAGGGCTGCTTACCAGAGAAGAATATGAAGAAATCCGAAAAGGCTGCGCCTCTTACAGCCTGCCGCTGGAAACATCCGGGCTCAGGGCAGAGGAAGTGCTTGCAGCCACAAAAAAGGATAAAAAAATGGAACAGGGGCAGATTAAATTTATTTTGATGGATGGTATCGGAAAAAGCTTTATCGACAGAACTGTTACAGATGAAGAACTTATTCGTGCAATCGAGGAGATTCTCGTATGAAAAAAAAAGAAACCTTTCTGCCTTCAGAGGCTTATATCTTCTGGGGACCTTTGCTGATTATCGCCCTTGTCCTTATCGATCAGGGCACGAAGCTTCTGGCTTTAAGATATCTTAAGAATCAGCAGGATCTGATTCTGATACCCGGCGTTCTGGAGCTTAATTATCTGGAGAACAGAGGCATGGCATTTGGGCTTTTTCAGGGAAAGCGACTGATGCTGATTCTTCTCTGTACTGTTTTTTTTGCAGTTTTTCTGTACTTTTATATAAAAGTCCCAAAGACAAAATATTACCTTCCGCTGATTCTGATTTCCCTTTTCATGTTCGCGGGAGCTTTCGGAAACTTTATTGACAGGCTGCTCAGAGGATTTGTTGTTGATTTTATCTATATTTCCCTGATTGATTTCCCTGTTTTTAACGTTGCCGATATTTATGTGGTGTGCAGCGGAATCCTTCTTGTGCTGTTCACACTTCTGAAATATAAGGATGATCATGACTTTGATTTTCTTAAAATAAAACATACGAGGTAAACATGGAAGTTTTGGAATATAAAACCACAAAAGAGGAAGCGGGCGTACGTATCGACCGCTTCCTTTCTGAAAAAAATGAGGAGATTTCCCGTTCCTATCTGCAGAAGCTTCTGAAAGATAAGCAGATCACGGTAAACAACGCTCCTGTAAAAGCCAATTATAAGGTACAGGCAGAGGATTGCATCCGGGTGGAGCTTCCGGATATGGAAGAACCTGATATTCTTCCGGAGGATATTCCTCTTGATATTCTCTATGAGGATGAGGATGTGCTTGTTGTAAACAAACCAAAAGATATGGTAGTTCATCCCAGCGCAGGTCATACATCCGGAACTTTGGTAAACGCTGTGATGTTTCACTGCAAAGAGAATCTTTCCGGAATCAACGGCATACTGCGTCCCGGAATCGTCCACAGAATCGATAAAGATACGACAGGCGCGCTGCTCATCTGCAAAAATGATACTGCTCACCGAGATCTTGCCGAACAATTGAAAGAGCACAGTATTAAACGCCGTTATCGCGCCGTTGTTGCAGGAAATCTGAAAGAAGACGAGGGAACAATCGAAGGTCCCATTGGCCGTCATCCCATTGACCGTAAAAAAATGGCAATCAATTACAAAAACGGAAAAGAAGCAGTAACCCATTATAAGGTTCTGGAGCGTTTCAAAAATGCAACCTATGTGGAATGTCGCCTCGAAACAGGTCGCACCCATCAGATACGCGTTCACATGACCAGTATCGGACATCCGCTTTTGGGAGATGAGATTTACGGTTCCGGAAAAAATCCCTATCATCTTCAGGGACAGGCGCTTCATGCGATGGTTCTTGGTTTTATCCACCCGTCCACAGGGGAATATATGGAATTTGAGGCTCCGCTTCCAGAATATTTCACAAAATTATTGGATAAATTGCGGAAATAGTTTGCATTTCTTCTAAAATATTGTATAATAACACTATTAAAATAATTTGCTTTTTCAATGCAGAAGGGAGTGGCAAATATGAACAGTACGAGTTCAGTAATTACAATCGGACGAGAATACGGTAGTGCGGGAAGACAGATTGGCCAGGAGGTTGCCAAATATTTCGGTATCAAATGTTATGATAAGGAGCTTCTGGAGCATGCAGCCAATGACAGCGGTATTTGTAAAGAGCTGTTTGAGAACCATGACGAGAAGCCAACCAACAGTTTCCTGTATTCTCTGGTTATGGATACATATTCATTTGGATATTCCTCCGCAGGCTTCACAGATATGCCAATTAATCACAAGGTTTTTCTCGCGCAGTTTGACGCAATCAAAAAACTGGCGTCTGAAGGTCCATGCGTCATGGTAGGAAGATGCGCAGATTATGCTCTGGCTGAATCCAAAGACTGCTTCAGCGTATTTATCCATGCAAACCTTGACTGGAGAATCAACCGTATCGCACAGAAATACGGCAAGAGCATGAAAGAGGCTAAAGACATCATCAATAAGACTGATAAGAGCCGTTCAAGCTATTATAATTATTATACAAATAAAAAATGGGGTTCTGCGGCAGGCTACAGTCTCTGTATTGACAGCAGTAAGTTCGGTATTGAAGGAACTGCACAGACGATTATTGAAGCTGTAAAAGTATTCGATTCCCTTAAGAAATAAGATATGATTCCGTGAAATTCAACAGGGTTCTGACATTCTCTTTTGTCAGAACCCTGTTTTATTATTCTGTGATATTCCAGCCTTTGATATTTCCATTCAAAATAGCAGTAAACATTCTCTCTTTTGTTCCGGGATGCTCTTTGTTTAACTGACGGAGAAGATTCTTTGCATATTCGCGCTTGGTATTTCCGTCAGCAGGACATTTATTTTTTACCACAGGAAGGTCATATTTATGCTGGAAACCTATAACATCCATTTCTTCCATAAAAAGCATAGGACGGATCAGAGTAAGGTCCATTCTGTCCCAGTAAGTGACAGGAGAGAAGGTGTGGAAGCGTCCCTCGAAGATCAGGGACATGAGCATAGTCTCCACTACATCGTCTTTGTGATGGGCATAAGCAATCTTATTACATCCAAGTTCCTTCGCAACCTGATTAAGAGCGCCTTTACGCATCTTGGCACAGAGTGAACAGGGATTGCTTTCTTTGCGGTCTTCAAATATAATCTTATAAATTTCCGTATCTATCACTGTATAATGTATTCCCAGTTCATCGCATAATTTCTGAATGGGGTCCATAGATACTCCCTCAAATCCAAGGCTTACCGTAACTGCCTCAATTGTAAATGGATGGGGGTAAAATCTCTGAAGACCATGAAGGGCATAGAGAAGAGTAAGGCTGTCCTTTCCACCGGAAACTCCCACGGCAATCTTATCCCCGTCCTGAATCATGGAAAACTGATCAACCGCCTTACGTGTAACGCTGAGTAGCTGCTGTAATTTCATATACGTATCAATCCTTTAATGTATTTCTTTGTAGACATATCGGAAACATTATAACGGGTTTGAGAAAAAGGCGCAACAAATTTATAAAAAATTAAGGAATTATCTGAGACAATTATTCGAAATCATGTTATAATCTTTGTAGTTTTGTTTTAGGAGGACATTATGAAATTTCGTTGGGACAACAAATATTTACACTGGGGCGTTACAGCATTTCTTGTAATTGCAGCCAGCATGCTGTTTTACTATGGTATTTTCCATATGAAAACCCTGATTGTGGGAATTAAAACCTTCGCCGGCATTATGGCGCCAATCATCTACGGAGTCATTTTAGCCTATGTTTTAAGCCCGCTGATCAATTTTTTTGAAAAGCAGATCATCTTTCCAATCCTTGAGAAAAAAGAGATCAAGCTGCAGAAGAGAGGAGAACGTACCGTTCGCTGGATTTGTGTACTGTTTTCCATGTTTCTGTTCGCAGTCTTAATCTATGCGCTAATTATGATGATTCTGCCGCAGTTGATTCGAAGTATTATGAATATTATCTACAGCTTCCCATATTATGTGGATGTCATCGAAAACTGGATGAATTCATTTGTGGAACGGGGCTGGAATATGAATGCGGATGCCATTGATATGATGAACCAGTATTCCGAACAGGCACAGGAATATCTGACTACCAATATTCTTCCGCAGATGCAGAATATGCTGAAAAACATTTCTGCAGGGGTATTCGATGTTCTGACATTCCTTAAGAATTTCCTGATCGGCGCCATTGTATCTCTTTATGTACTGGCAGATAAGGAGAAATTCGTAGCCAAAAGCAAGATGTTTATGTATGCTGTATTTCCTGCCAACTGGGCAAACACAGTGATTCATGCCATGCGTTTTACACATAAGACATTCGGCGGCTTTTTAAATGGAAAGATTCTGGATTCCGCCATTATCGGCGTACTCTGTTATATTGGTTCCGTTCTTCTGGATATGCCGTATGTAATCCTTATCAGTGTAATTGTAGGTGTGACAAACATTATCCCGTTTTTCGGTCCGTACATCGGAGCTGTACCATGTATCCTTCTGATTTTGCTTGTAGATCCGCTGAAAGGTCTTTACTTTGCAATTTTTATCCTTGTACTGCAGCAATTCGACGGAAATATCCTTGGTCCCAAAATCCTTGGAGACTCTACAGGACTTTCCAGTTTCATGGTTATTGTTGCCATCCTTGTAGGCGGCGGACTGTTCGGTGTTCCGGGAATGATTGCAGGAGTTCCTGTATGCGCCGTAATCTACGCTACTGTATGGAAGCTTATCGGCAATTCCCTTGCAGGCAAAGCCATGCCTTCTAAAACTGCAGACTATATGGATATAGATTGTCTTGACCTTGAAAGCAAACAGGCAGTTCCCATGCAGCCGGAAGAGAAGCAGAGCAATCCTGAAAAGACTTCACCGAATAAGGACAGTATGTTTATGAAGGTGTGGACAAAGATTGAAGCTGTCGTTCTTTTTATCTGGAAAATACTTGAGAAATATATTTCAATAGCATGGAGCTTTTCCAAAGAGAAATACAATGAACTGAAAACAAAGATTAAAGAAAAAAAGAATAAATAAGGGGATTTATGAAATGAAACTTGTGATTCAGCGTGTAAATCATGCCGAAGTAAAAGTAAATAACGAGATTGTAGGAAGCATTAACAAAGGCTTCCTCGTTCTCGTGGGCGTCGGTCAGTCCGATACAAAGGAGATTGCAGACAAATATCTCAAAAAGCTTCTGGGACTTCGTATTTTTGAAGATGAGGCAGGCAAGACAAATCTGTCTTTAAGCGATGTGAACGGAGAGTTGCTTATGGTTTCACAGTTTACACTTTATGCCAACTGTAAGAAAGGAAACAGACCAAGCTTTATTGAAGCCGGAAATCCGGATCTTGCAGAAAATCTGTACGAATATATGATTGCCCAGGCAAAGAAACAGGTTCCGGTTGTAGAACATGGAATCTTTGGCGCAGATATGAAAGTATCACTGGAAAATGACGGGCCATTTACCGTAATTCTTGATGAAGCGATACTTTAACCCTGAAAGAAGTACCTTTCGGGGTCTATACATCTATACGACAAACGCGAGTTTTTCAAATAGATGTATCAAAAAAAGCCGCTTTCCGAAAAACCACTCTTTACAAGCCGCTTTTTAACCTTTTTCATTCTATATTCATTTAAGGAGTTTTTATATGGAAAATACTACTACTGATTACAATGACTCAAAAAAAATAACTTACCATGAACAGACAGACATCCAGAATATTCTAAAGCTCCGTGAAGTCTTAAAAACACTTCCTGATTTCTGCAGGGACTATTTCCGCGCTATGGATTCTGTCACTACCACAAAAACCCGAATTTCCTACGCTTATGATATCCGCATCTTTTTTCAGTTTATTCTTGACGAAAATCCTGCATTTAAGGACTTTACCATGAAGGATTTCACTGTGGACGTTCTCGATCAGTTCTCTGCCGTAGACATTGAGGAATATATGGAATATCTGAAGGTTTACAAAAACGGGGACAAAACCGAAACAAACGGCGAACGCGGGATCAAACGGAAATTATCGGCGCTCAGAAGCTTTTACGCATATTATTTTAAACGCGAAATGATTCATACAAACCCTGCAGTTCTTGTTGATGTACCGAAAATCCACGAGAAAAGCATCATAAGACTGGACACAGACGAGGTCGCCCTTCTCCTTGATTACATTGAGCATTGCGGCGACTCTCTGACAGGCCAGAAACGTGTATATTACGAAAAGACAAAGGAACGTGATTTAGCCCTTGTCACTCTCCTTCTTGGCACAGGAATCCGTGTTTCCGAGTGTGTGGGGCTTGATGTAGAGGATGTGGATTTTAAGAATAACGGAATCAAAGTTATGCGCAAAGGCGGAAACGAAATGGTTGTGTATTTCGGCCGCGAAGTAGAAAAGGCTCTGAAAAAATATCTGGAGGTTCGGGAAAGCATCACTCCTGTTGCAGGTCACGAACACGCACTCTTCTATTCTACCCAGCGCCGCAGAATCGGCGTACAGGCTGTAGAAAACCTTGTAAAGAAATATGCAAGGGAAATTACAACTACAAAGAAAATTACGCCCCACAAGCTGCGCAGTACCTACGGCACGGCATTATATCAGGAAACAGGCGATATTTACCTTGTAGCGGACGTTCTTGGACACAGGGATGTAAATACGACTAAGAAGCATTATGCAGCCATGGACGACGCCAGACGGCGTAAGGCAGCCACTGCTGTTTTGCTCCGTGAAGAACTGGATTCCGAAGATAAATAAAAATGCAGAAAAAACAGGGAACCTGCCATCGTGGTGACGGCGGGTTCCCCTTTCTTTTCATTATGTAGTTTTCAGCTAAAATATTCAGGTCGTTCTATATTCATTAATAAATAAATGCTAAGGCATTATAAGGCAACGCTGATTTTCTCCTGGAATGCTGCCGGAATTTCTTCCTTATCCAGGGACATGCTGATAACAAAAGTAACACCGAACTGTGTTCCGATCGCTTCAAGCTGTTCAAGAGTAGCTGTTACATCTTCGTTCTCCAGCTTCGCAATTTTAAGGAAGCTGTCAAGATAAATCTGCTCTAAGTCGTGGTCCTGAGAAAGAACACCACAGATAAATCCTACAAACTCATCTGCATTTTGAAGAGGGAATCCGGAGACGTCAATGAGACGTACCTTGTTGTTCAGCTCATACATATGTTTCGTGCTCTTGTCGAGATAAACAATATTACCATTTGCGTCTTTGATCGCTCCGTTTACTCTGTCTAACAGTACTTTTGTTTTGCCTTTACCTTTCTTTCCTACAATCAGTTCAACCATCCTGTTTTCCTCCTTAGACACATATAATATTAATATTTACTAAAAACATTAATTAATGTGCTTATTATTATAGTGCATTTTATCAAAAAATACAAGTGAAAATTTAAACTTTTTGTATGATTTTGCATAGACTGTTAAAACACCTATTTTTACAGGAAATTGATTCCAAATTCATATCCTGAAAATCAGAAATGCATATTGCAATCAAAATCCACATATGCTATAATGCCAATAGGCAAAAAGCTATAAAGTGTCCATATGGGCAACAAAAAAGCCACGAGGAGCAAGCTCGTGGCTTTTTCTATTCCTAATTCTGGCAATGGGAAGGCTTATCCCCATAGGCTGATTGCCGGTTACTTATCTCCGTCCAGCCATTTGCAAATATAGTGGCAAACTACACCTGCTTATCGTCTGCCTGTACTTATTTTATATGCAAAACAACAATTTCACTGTTGCTTCCTATACGCATAGGCATCTGAAAATATCCTGCGCCGGAGGAAACAATGCTTTGTGTGCTGCCATTTTTAAAATAACCGTAGTAACCCTGTTTTCCGTAAGCAAGTCTGGTGAAAACATTGGCAGGAAAAAACTGGCCTCTGTGGGTGTGCCCACACAAAATCAGATCAGCCTGCTCCTCCTCTGCTTCTTTGATTCCCAACGGGTTATGGTCGATAACAATACAGGGCTTTTTCTCCTCTTTTGTCATTCCCATAATCTCCCTGAGGTTTTTTCGCCCGGGATTCGTTGTTACATCATCTCTTCCTATCACCAGAAAATCCTCTGTAAAGGCAGCTTCGTCAACCAAAAGCCGGATATCTGCATCCTGATAAAACTTTTGCATTTTACCGGAAGCAGATTCAGGGTCATGGTTTCCAAGAGCTGCATAGATTTTTCCATGTGGATTTAACCTGCGCAGTATTTCTGCAATTTTAGGCTTATCGCAATATTCGAAAGCTTCCACATCAAAAAGATCTCCTGCAATAAGAATCATGTCTGCCGAAACTGCATTAACAGTTTCTACAATTTTATTTAACTGGTCAAAATCCACAAAAGAACCTACATGAATATCGCTCAGAAGCACGATTTTCCGTTCCTTTCCTGCCAGATTCAGACAAACGTCATATTCCCTGATAAAGAGCTTTTTTGCGTGTATAAAGCCATAAAAGGTAAGAACAACCGAGCAAATGACAGGGATAATATAGAATCTGTCCTGCCGGATTGCCAGCAGCATATCCGCAATGTCATATACCCATAAAAAAATAACAAGATAAAGCAGAAAACATAAGACAACGCTGCATGCTTCATATAGGTTTCTTGTCTGTTTCTTTTCTCCGGATGTTCGGATATATACGAGCATATATCCCATGAACACTGCCAAAACTGCCAGTATCACCATACTGCAGTCATAAGAAAAAAAGCTTTTTGACAGTCTGCCTATCCGATTGGACACATAGAAAACCGAAAGCAGGGAAAACAGCGAAAACAATCCTGCAAAAGCTTTTCCACGTATAAATTTCCCGAATTTTTTCATTTAATAAATCCTTTTCATTTGTTATTTTAAATTATTTAAAATCCCCATAAGACGTTCCTTTGTCATATGGGGACAGATTTCTCCGTCTATCATAAGATTAGGAGAGGTTTTGCAGTTTTTCAGGCAGTTCTGTGTGACGAGAAGAATCTTTTTGTCATAAGACAACCCGTCCTTGTCTGTCTTAAGTTCATCTTTTAATAACTGTAAAAGAGAAAGACTGTCTTTTTTTCCGCATCTCTCCCCTGTACATGCAACAATCTTATGCTGATAGGGCGCAAGCTTCAAAGCAGAAGAAAACTTTACCAGACAATTTAAAACCGTTACTTTTATCCCCAAAGCTTTGGCAGCTCTCTCCAGAACAGACTGGGACAAAAATCCCAGTACTTCCTGAAGTTCTTCAAGCATGGCGCGGTAATTCTCCTGTTCCTGCGGCTGTTTCTGATAATAAGAAATAATTTCCTCAATCTGTTCTTCCTGATTTTTATAATCCATCTGATATCCTCCTCTCTTTCTGTTTCATTTTATCCGTTAATATTCTGCAGAAGGGAGTTCATTTCCTGATACAGAAGCTCTTTCGTTGCCGCTCCTGTTACAATGGAAACGAAGGGCTTGCCATAGGCGTTCTGCGTCAGAATAGCCAGACAGTTTCCGGCAGCGCTTGTAGTACCTGTCTTTCCACCGAGAATTGTGACATCCTTAGGCGCAGTTGCTTCTCCTGTAAGGTAGTGGTCTGTTGCCTCCAGAGTCGTGCTGACCTCGTATCCGTCTGTATTTGTATAAGTGACCGTATAAGACGGCATCTGTGTAATCTCTGTAAACTGAGGGTATTTCAAAGCCTCATTGAGCATTAAATAGATGTCGTAAGGCGTTGTATAGTGGTTTTCATCCTGAAGTCCGTGAGGATTTGTAAAATGCGTTCCTGTACATCCAAGCTGCGCAGCATAGCTGTTCATCATCTCAACGAAACTGGAGGTAGTTCCGCCGATATATTCGGCGATTGCAGAGGCTGCGTCATTTCCGGAATAAACAAGAAGACAGTGTACAAGCTGATTTAAGGTAACTCTGTCTCCCGGACGGAAACCACATACCTGAGATCCCTCTTCCAGTGTGACATTTTCCTCAGAAATAGTCACTGTCTCATCCATATTGCCGTTCTTGAAGGCAAGCATGGCTGTCATAATCTTTGTGATACTTGCAGGATAAATCCTGTTATATGCCCCATTTGCATAGAGTACCTTTTTATTGCTCAGGTCGAAAAGAATGCCGGACTGTCCGGACTCCAGAGAAACATTATCCAGAGTTTCATCTCCCTTTGCAATACATAAGTCTGCGGCAAAGCCTTTCGCTTTCTGCTTCTCTCTGGAAGCAAGTACATTGTCAAATTCTACAGATGAATCATAGGGCTGAAGAGGCTTCGAGAAGGTGCCTCCCTTCATGGTAAATACAAGAAACCCTGCTCCTGCTCCAAAAACAATCACAAGAACCGCCAACAGGACAGAAGCGATAATCTTTTTTCTGCGCTGCCTGCGTCTCCTGATTTCTCTGCGGATAGCTGCCCTTGATGGTTCCGGTCTGTTTCCGGCAGGATTCTTTTTTGGTGATGTCATAAGTATTCCTCTTTCTTATCAATTTCTTTTTTCTTAAGTTCCTTATTATAAGCGCTGCTCTGAAGTCCTACGTTAAGCACAAATCCCATACCGATGTACAGGCTGACCAGAGAGGTAAGACCATAACTTACGAATGGAAGCGGCGTTCCTGTGTTTGGCGCAATTCCGGTGGCAACACAGATATTAAGAAAGCTCTGGAATGCCACAAGACTCCCCATTCCGCAGCACAGAATTTTTCCGGACAAATCCTTTGCCCGAAGGCTCATACGGATGCACTCTATGGAAATCAGAAGATGCAAAATGACAATCGTACAGCATCCCAGAAAACCGTACTCCTCTCCTGCCACTGCAAAGATAAAGTCCGTCTGGTTTTCGGCTACGAAGTTACCTTTATTTACAGACGCAGCTTCTGTATTGCCGCTTAACTTTTTGCCGACAAGTTCGCCTGAAGCGATGGCTGTCTTGGAGTTGTTCTGCTGTTCAATATCATCGCTGTATTCCTCGTTCTCAGGATAGAGGAAAGACATGATACGGTTCCTCTGATAATCTTTCAGAAGCTTCTGGTCCGGCTGTACCACTATGGACAAAAAGATAACCAGCAGCGGTACTGCAATGAGGATTACTCCGCCGATAATCTTATAGCTTAATCCTGCAATGTAGATGAGAATACAGAAAATAATAGTAACAGTAATCGTATTTTTAAGATCCGGCTGTTCCAGAATAAGGAACAGGGGCACTGCGAGAAGCACTGCCGATTTCACAATCGTCTTAGGTGTATTTAAGTCCTCCTCATGGTCCATAAAAAATTTGGCAAAAAAGAGGATGATAATAATTTTTGACAGCTCTGTCGGCTGGAAACGGAATCCGCCGATGGAAATCCAGCGGGCTGCTCCATTGGCGCTGTCTCCCAGAAGACGAACGCCAAGAAGCATGACAATATTTCCAAAGTACATAATCCACTGGAAATTCATAATCCAGGAATAATCCATAAGCGACAGAACTGTCATAACGATAAGTCCCAGAATCACTCCTGCGAACTGCTTGTTCTTCAAATCCGGCGCTGCTGTTCCTACAAGGGTAACCCCTATCATACTGATCGCCAGCAGAAACAGCACCAGCCTGAAATTATAAAATCGTAATTTGTACTGCTTTATCATAAGTCTATCGTTCCTTTTTATTTCGGACAGGGATGTAAGCGTGAACTACAGACGGCTCCTGCGTCACCTCCAGCATCACCTTGTCTTCCTCAATGGTAAGGTATTTTTTTGCGGTATGTATCATGTCGTTTCTTAACTGTTTTATCATTTGCGGAGAGCAGTCAATCCGTTCGGATATGAGGAGGAGCTTCATTCTGTCCCGCGCATATCCTGCTGAACGGTTCTTATCACGGAAAAAGGTTTTCATTCCGATTCCCTCCTTATGATAATGCTTAGTTTTTAAATATATTACCGAGTCTGCGCAAAAAACCTTTTTTCTGTCTTATACTTACAAAGGGAATCTTTTCACCCATAAGACGACGGCAAATATTTTTATATTCTTCCTCAGCCTGGGAATTTTTTCCCGAAAGAGGGTCGCCCTGATTAGCCGCTATCACAATCTGTTCGTCATCAAGAAGCGTTCCAATCAGGTCTACAGCCAGTATCTCAATCACATCATCCACTGACATCATATCTCCTCTTGCAATCATTTCAGGCCGCAGGCGATTGATGATCAGGTGTATATCACGGATTTCATTGGCTTCCAGAAGGCCGATGATACGGTCTGCATCACGGATGGCGGATACCTCCGGCGTTGTCACCACAAGCGCCTTATCTGCCCCTGCTATCGCATTTTTGAAGCCCTGCTCAATTCCTGCAGGACAGTCGAGAAGAACATAATCAAACTCTTCTCTCAGATCATCGGTAAGCTTAATCATCTGTTCCGGAGAAACTGCTGTTTTATCCTTCGTCTGTGCAGACGGAAGAAGATAAAGATTCGGATGGCGCTTATCTCTGATCAGCGCCTGACGCAGACGGCAACTTCCATTTACCACATCCACAAGGTTGTACACAATTCTGTTTTCAAGTCCCAGAACTACATCCAGATTTCGAAGCCCTATATCCGTATCCACAAGTACGACTTTTTTGCCCAGCATGGAAAGTCCTGTTCCGATATTTGCAACAGTAGTAGTTTTTCCCACACCGCCTTTTCCGGATGTGATCACAATGACTTCACTCATAGTTTCTTTGTTTCCTCCTAAAAATGACTTCCAGACTTCTGGTATTCTCTTTGCTGTAGCTTCGGGCGTATCCCGGACACGCCTTAGTCATTCGAAACATCGCTGCTGTCACTGGACGCAACGCCTGTAAGGATAGACTCTTCATCTGCCAATTCAAACATGTATTTAAAAATATCATTAGCTGCCAGACATGCATTACCGGAAGAATATCCGTTGGCAATTCGAACAGCCAATGCATATTTCGGCTCGGAAGCCGGCGCATAGCCGATGAAAAGACCGTGGTTCGGATGGCGCAAATCCACCTCCGCAGTACCTGTTTTGCCGGCAACCTCCATGCCAAGTCCATTGAACTGGCTGTGAGTCTGCACAACGCGGTACATACCGTCATGGATGTCGTCCCAGATATTCTGCGGCAGATCCAGAGTATTCTCAACCTTAGGGCTGTATTCCTTGAGAATATCCCCCTGAGGATTTGTAATCCTGTCTAAAAGAGTCAGGTCATACACAGTGCCGCTGTTGGCGATAGTTGTAGCATATCGCGCAATCTGGCTGGTGGTAAAGCCGTGAGTTCCCTGTCCCATATAGGAACGGACAGCATCGAAGTCAGAAAACTGCGGCGTCGCCTCAGAAATTTCGATTCCCGTCTTGCTGGTCAGACCTATCATTTCTGCATATTGTTCCAGTTTTCCAAGACTCTGAGTCTCTGAGAATTTTTCTCCCTGTTTTCCCAACTGGAAACCAATCATATTAAAGAAATAGTTACAGGATTCTTCAATTGCACCGCGGATATCAAGACCGCCGTGTCCCTGACGGTTCCAACAGTTGACCGGAGGCTGTACCAGATCGAAGGCTCCTGTACAGTCAATATATGTACTGTCATCGATCACGCCTTCCATCATACCGGCAATCGTTGAAAGAATTTTCAGTGTGGAACCCGGCGCAGTTTTCTGCTGAGTCGCCTTGTTAAAGAATGGACTTGATAAATCCATTGCCAGTTTTGCATAATATGCGGTATCCATATCGTTGGTCAGACGATTGTTGTCATAACCGGGATAGGAAACGCAGGCAAGGACTTCCCCTGTATGAACGTCTGTGACTACTGCTGAAGCGGAACATGGCATCAGCGCAAGCTGTGCAGGCTCTATTTCCAGCGACCAGATTTTATTTACCATGAAATCATATGCTCCCATAGCTCCGGATGCAAGCGATTCATAAGTACCGTCCTCTTTGGAAAGAATTCCCTGTTCATAGAGGACAAGACAGAGTTCCTGCCCTGATATCGTATCCTCGTGAAGCATATACTTATAAAGGATTTTTGAAAACGTATTGTCTGTCTTCAGATAATCCGTGATATAGGCGGTAAGTACCTGATAAACTTCTGAAGAATCGAGATAGTCTCCTTCCGTAGAAATTCTGGAAATATCGATCCAGTTCTGTCCTGCCGCATAGGTCAGATATTCTTTAAGGCTGATGCTCTGGTCCTTTGTCCATGCCTTATAAGTGGCATCAGACTTATCAATGGCATCCTTAGAGATGATTTTCAGGGTATCCCGAAGCAGATTGTCACAGATATAAGTCATATATTCCTGTATCTGCGCATCCTCATCTTTAAGGGCAGGAGGATTGTCTCCTGTAAGCCTATTTGATATTGTATCAAAAACCTGCTGCTGCTTTTGCTGAAATTTGTCGTACAGATTTTTTTCTGTCTGAGAGGCATCCTCTTCCTCAAATTTCGAGATATCAATGACGCTGTTTTCGACGAGCGCATTGTAAACATCGTAAATCGGAATACGAATCTGGGACGCATCGGTGACACTGTCATAATCAAAGCTCTTTGTTGCGTCCAGCTTTGAAAGAAGAATACCAGCCACACGCTGCTTCAGAATCTGATAAATAGCCGACTGCCAGTCTTTATCAAGAGTCAGATATACATCATTTCCCGCAACAGGGCTGAGTCTCGTATTTTCGTCAATCTTAAGAACTTTTCCAAGGTTATCAACAGACACTGTTTCCTCTCCGTCTGTTCCCTGAAGGGTAAGCTCCATATACTGCTCGATTCCCGCTTTTCCAATGACTGCGTCGTTAGAGTAATTCGGATTTTGTTCCCTTAATTCCTCCAGTTCCTCTGCGGAAGCCTTTCCCGTGTATCCGAGGATAGGTCCCATACTTTCATCCTCCACATATTTGCGGATAGAATCCTCCACAACATCGATTCCCTGCAGAGCAGTCTTGTTCTCTTCAATTGCAGCCACGGATTCTTCGCTCACATTTGAGGCAATTGTGACACGCATATATTTTTTAAAACTGTTTGTATTCAGCTCATAGCGGATAATTGCAAGATCCAATATCTCCTGAGGAGTAAAAGAAGACGGCAGATTATGGGCAGCCAGCTCCTCCTCACTGTAAGCGTTCTCTCCGTCAAGAACAATGGAAAATCCTTTTTCACCCTTTAAGTGATCCATCATCTGCGCAGCAGTTGACGTTCTTTCCTTCTCCGTCATATCATCAATCAGGGGATGTCCGTAAATATCTGCGCGGAATCGGTTCAGAGTAAATCCCTCGTCCACGTCAAACGCATAATTCCCCTCTTCATCTACAAAAATGTGAAAAGAATCTCTGGAAATAGAATCCCCGTTCTTCTCAAGAATTTTCATAACCTGATAGGCAGTGCCGTTGAGAGAAAGGCTGCGTTCTCTGGAGCTTGCATAAGTCCCGTTATCCTCGAAGGTAAGGGCATAGGACAAAATATTAGAAGCCAGCTCCTCACCGTTTCTGTCGTAAATATTTCCACGCGTACTTTTAAGGACACGTTTCTTAGTCGTCCTTGTCTGGAATTTGCTGATATAATCCTGTCCCTGAATAATCTGCAGGTCAAAAAGCTGCCTTACAAGAACAAAGGATAAAACAAGAAAAACCAGAGCAAGTACAGTGGTACGTTTTATTCGTATTTTCTTTATAAACTGTTTTATTTTAGTACCCAAATTGACTCACTTTCTTTCCTGGTAATACTCATGAAATGGTAATTAATGTAATAAAACACCCTGTATACAATCAGGGTGAGAAATACCGTATAAAAAATCTCCGGAAGGATGATACGGTATAAATAGGTGCCAAGTCCCATTCTTCCTCTCAGGAGGAACTGAAGCCCGTAAACGGCAAGATTATAAATCAAATCTGTTCCTGCCGCCAGCATCATGGGAACCTTTACGTCATCGTCATAACAGATACGGTGCGCGTATCCGCTGATAAACCCAGTATACATATAAATCAGCGCATAAAAGCCAAATATAGAGCCATAGAACATATCAATGAGAAGCCCGGAAAAAAAGCCTGTCCACAGACCGCTTTTTCTTCCGCGCATCAGTCCCATGGATACGCAGAGAATCAGAATCAGGTTCGGTGTTATGGAACCAATGGAAATCACATGCAGAACCGTACACTGAAGAAGAAAGCAACTGATAATCGTAACAAAAAGAACAATTTTACTTTTCATCCGCAGCTCCCTCCTCCTGAGTAATGCCGTCCTGTTTATTTACCGTTATAACAAAAACCTCCCGAAGATGACGGAAATCCACAGGTGTGACAAGAGTTCCCGTCTTGGTCAGGTTATTGCTGTCCTGATCGATCTCGCTCACATATCCAATAAAAAGCCCCGGAACATATTTTTCACTGATATTGGAAGTTACAATACGCTCCCCTGCTGTAATCTTATTATCCTGGTCATAGAGCTGGTGAAAACTTAACTTGCCCTCGTCTATAAGCTCCAGATCGCCCTCCACTACGCAGTTGTCTGATGTGCTCACCGTCATGGCGCTGACATTGCTGCTGTCGTCAATAATGGAGCGTACCGTTGCCCAGTGAGGTCCGACTTCTGTGACAATACCCACCAGACCTTTTCCTGCAATTACATTATTATCAATACGCACTCCGTCAGAAGTTCCTTTATTGATCATAAACGTATCGTACCAGTTTCCCGGATCCTTGGAAATAATACTTGCCGCAATTTTCGGATAATCCGAATATTCTTCGTCAAGCTTGTAAAGCTCTTTTAAGCGGGAAAGCTCTGTCTGATCCTGAATGAGCTTATTATTCTGAGTAGTGAGACTGTCAATCTCCGCCTTCAGCTCCTCGTTTTCAAGAAGAAGCTCCTGTTTGTCACGAAAAGCTGCTCTGATGTCAAGAAGCAGAGAGCCTATCTTGTTGATGCTTTTTTCAAATGGCACTATAATCGTTCCTGCCGCTTCCTGCAACGGAGCAGACGTCACACCCGAGGCAAAAGTAGCCGCAATACAACTGATGCAGAAAATCGTCATAATCACCAGAAGATGTTTGCTTTTTAAATTAATTCTGAACTGAACTTTCTTTTTCAGGTTTTTCATTCTCGTCCCCCTGGATATTTATAATAATCTGTTAATCTGAAGAGAATGGCTTTTAAAGCTTCCTCTGTTTCACAGGCGTTGCCCACTTCCTGAGTTCCCTGTCTCGGATGATTTTTTCCAGACCGCTTACAGCGGAAGTTTCATACAGGTCTGAAAGATTGAAGGTAAATCCCGTATAGCTTGCCAGATAATTGTCAATATAAGGAAGCCGTGTGCTTCCTCCTGTGAGATAAATCCCTTCCTTTGCTATATGATAGGAAATCTGAGGAGGGATACGTTCCAGAAATGTTTTCATTTCCGCTGCAATCTCATTGACACAGTTCATAATTCCGGCATTGACCACATAGGAAGAAATTACTTCTTCTCTGGGAAGACCGGATACACTGTCGATTCCCACAACCTTACGCGCTTCTTTTTTCTGGTCATTTAAGCGTCCCATAACCATTTTCAGGCGCTTGCCTGTACGCGTTCCAATCTGAAGATTATAGCGTTTACGCACTTCGCTGCAGATGGCTTCATTCATCTGTCTGCCTCCGATCGGAATCTTCCTGCTGATAATGATTTTTCCGTCTGTGATGATCGAAAAGCAGGTGCTCTGCGCGCCGATGTTCACCACCATGCTTCCTTCCTTATTTTCAACATCAACTCCCATGGCAATGGCGTCCGCTATGGGAGCCTCCACCATAAATACCCGGTTCTGGTGAAGCCAGTGACCGTTTGCAACATAGTAGTAAGCGCGCTTCTCAACAGGCGTCATATCCAGAGGAACTGTAAAATACATGACGGAATTTATCCCCCGGATACGGTCAATTTTTTTCATCATACTGTAGAGCACGATTTCCTGCAGTTCCAGATTGGCAATCATGCCAAAAGCCATCGGCGAATTCACGGAAATGTCCACAGGTTCTTTTTCGAACATTTCATACGCTTCATTGCCCACGGCGATAATTTTACGTCCTTTGGACGCAATCATGTTTTTTTCAATGTAACTTTTGTTCTTAAAAAAAGAATAGACTTTTACGGAACTGCTCCCCAAATCTATTCCGTAAGTTTTTTCAAACAGCATATATCTGCCCCTTTAATTCTCCATATATCCTTCTTCTCTGAAACTGAAATACCGGTGGTCTCCTATCACAACGTGGTCGAGAAGAGGGATACCTAATAATTCTCCTGCCTGATAAATTCTGGCAGTTACACTTCTGTCATTGCTGCTCGGCGCCGGATCTCCGCTTGGGTGGTTATGTACCAGAATCAGACCTGCCGCATGACGGCGCAGCGCTTCCAGAAAAACCTCCCTTGGGGTAATCAGTGTAGCGTTCACAGTCCCTCTGGTAAGAAGCTGTTCTCCGAGAAAATGATTTCTGGTGTCCAGCATCATAATAATCATAAGTTCCTGCTCCTCATGTCGGAGCTTCTCCATATAATATCCGGCTATGGAGGATGGATTTTCAAAGGTAAGCTGCCCTCTGGCGGCTGTACAGGCAATCCGCTTGGAAAGCTCCCCGATGCATTTCAACTGAACTGCCTTCACCTTTCCGATTCCTGGAATTTTCATCAAATCTTCCGCCGATACATGCAGAAGTCCGACCAGTCCGGGATAAGAAGCATTCTCCATAGTTTTCAGTATCTGACTGGACAGAGAGATGGAGTTTTTCCCCATTGTGCCGCTTCTTAAAATTACAGCCAGCAACTCACTGTCACTTAGCGCTCCGACTCCTTCACGAAGACATTTTTCGTAAGGACGCTGTGTTTCCGGTAAATTTTTAATGCTTTCACTCATAATTTCTGCCCTGCCGCTCTTTAAGGCAAAGTAAATCCTGCCCAAGGCTCTTTTTCAAGCCTTGAATCCGGACTGCAGATATTCCTGAATGCGAAATATAGCACTCTATATTCTAGCATAAAAAAAGGGAGATGTACACTCTCCCTTAAAAGTTTCTGTATTTTTTAGAAATGGTTTCCGCAATCTTCAGCCCGTCCATGGCAGCGCTGGTAATTCCTCCCGCATATCCCGCGCCCTCGCCGCAGGGGTAAACGCCCGCCCTGTTGCTGACAAGTTCCTGATTCCGGACAATACGAACCGGAGAGGAAGTGCGGCTCTCCACACCGCTTAGAAGTGCGTCTTCCCTGTCAAATCCCGGAAGAATTCTGCCGAATGCAGTGACTCCCTCCTCAATGGAGGCGCTGACCTGTTCCGGAAGAATACAGCGGAGATTTCCAAAGGTATAATCCCCCTTCATGCAGGGAGTGATTTCACCGAAAGCAGCGCTTTTACGATTTGCCTTAAAGTCGCCAAAAAGCTGAACCGGAATTTTTCCCTGTCCGATTTCCCATGCCCTGCGCTCAAGAGTACGCTGAAATTCCACACCTGCAAGAGGTCCTTCTCCCGAAAAATCTTCAGGTGTAACAGTAACAATCATGGCGCTGTTTGCATTCTCCGCGTCTCTTGCCTGATAACTCATACCGTTTACGGCAAGCTTTCCTTCTTCAGAAGAAGCATTTACAACATAGCCGCCCGGACACATACAGAAAGAATAGACTCCCCTGCCATTTTCGCATTTATGGGCTACCTTATAGGCTGCTGCCCCCAGAAATTCGTTTTCTTCCTCTCCGTATAAATCCAGATTAATCATCCTCTGGGGATGCTCGATTCGAAGTCCCACTGCAAATGCCTTGGGTTCCATGAAAATTCCCCGTTTTTCAAGCATCTCGAAGGTATCCCGCGCACTGTGCCCAATGGCAAGTACACAGACCTGTGCCGGAATCTGTTCGTTATCATTAATTTCCACTGCTTTTAATTCACTGTTCTCAAAAATCAGGTCTGTCACCTTTGCCCGGAAACGGAAACTTCCTCCCATCTCTTCGATTTCTTTTCTCATTTCCTGCACAATGCCGATGAGAACGTCTGTCCCGAGATGAGGCTTTTGCTGATACAGGATTTCTGCCGGAGCGCCTGCCTGTACAAACCGATACAGCACCTCATGGTTTCTGCCGAAGGGGTCTTTGACAAGGGTATTAAGCTTTCCATCAGAAAAAGTCCCTGCGCCCCCTTCTCCGAACTGTACATTGGAATCCGGATCAAGAACTCCGTCCTTCCAGAATTTTTCCACAGTCAGAAGGCGCTTGTCTGCCTCCTCTCCTCGTTCCAGTACAATCGGCTGATATCCGGCGCGGGCAAGATACCAGGCGCAGAACAGACCTGCAGGGCCGCTTCCGATAATAACAGGAGGGTGCGCCAAAGGCTCTGTTCCTGAGTCCGGAAAAAGATAAGGTTTCTCTTTGGTTAACGTAATATTATTATTGCCAACCTTTTTTAAAATTTTTTCTTCTCCTCTGATTTCCACATCTACAGTATAGACAAACATTTTGTCATTTTTGTGGCGGGAATCAAGAGACTGCTTTCGAATGGTATAGGTAAAAGGAGTTCCGGGACATTTCAAAAGTCTGGAAATCTTCTTTTCTAACTGTGCTTCGCTATGTCCCACCGGAAGCTTCAACTGTGAAATCCGAATCATAGGGATACCTCCTGTAAAATATTTGATAGTTGTCTGTTATTTTGCCGCATGACTGCCTGCTGCCGCTCCGCTGGACCATGCCCACTGTAAATTATAGCCGCCGCAGATTCCGTCGATATCAAGCAGTTCCCCTGCGAAATACAGCCCTTTTTTCAGTCTGGACTCCATAGTGCGGGAATCTACCTCTGCGGTATCCACGCCTCCGCAGCAAATCTGAGCCTGAGCAAAAGACATGGTATCTGTAACCTCCAGAGGAAAATCCTTCAGAGAATTCGGGAAATCTCTGTCAGAAGCCAGAACCTTAATCAGCTTTTCAGGCAAAAGACCGATAAGCAGTTCTTTTTCCGTTTTATACGGGCAATGCTCCTTTCGGCCTAAAAGAAGCCCCTTAAGCTCTTCCTGCGTATATTCCGGAAAGAAATCCAGAGACAGACTGACCTGATGTCCTTCTCTCAGGGCGCAGACAGCATAACGGCTCAACTGGAACACCGGAATACCGGAAACGCCGTACTCTGTAAGCTGAAGCTCGCCCTGTTCTCTCTTAAAGGGCTTTCCGTCTATCTGGAGAGTGATTTCGCCCCCTGTACGTACGCCGGACCACGCCTTAAAGTTTTTTCCCCTGCATTTAAGAGCCGTCAGAGCCGGATACACGGGTACGATGGTATGCCCCTGACTTTTGGCAAGGTCATAGCAGCTTCCGTCAGAGCCTGCCACAGCCGAGGCTTTGGAGCCGCCTGCAAGAATTAAGGCGGCGCCCTCATAATGCCAGTCTGTTGTCGTCACCTTCCATATACCCTTATGCCGGGAAATGGAAGTTACTTTCTGATTGGTTTTCAGCTTTACCCCAAGATTTCGCGCTTCCATACACAGAACATCTGTCACACTCTGCGCCTGTCCGCTTCTTGGGTAAAGATAACCGTTTCTGCTCACAGTCACAATGCCGATTTCTTCAAAAAATTTCACAGTATCTTCTACGGAAAGCTGCCCAAGAGCTTCCCGGACAAATTCCGGATGCTTTCCGCGGTATGCGTCTGAAGGCATGGAAAGATTTGTCAGATTGCATTTCCCGTTTCCTGTGGCGCAGATTTTTTTCCCCGGCTTTTCATTTTGCTCCAGAACAGTAACTGCAGCGCCGTTTCTGGCTGCAAAGATAGCTGCCATAAGACCTGCAGCGCCTCCGCCTGTAATGAGGACCTGCTTTTTTCCCATATCGTACTCCTTATAAAGTTACCAGATTCTTATCCACTAATTTCTGTAAGGACATTAAGATTCCAAGCTTTGCGTGTTCCCAGGTCAGTCCGCCCTGGAAATAAACGGCGTAAGGCTCCTTCATCGGACCGTCTGCGGAAAGCTCAATGGATGACCCCTGAACAAAAGCGCCTGCTGCCATGATTACCTGACTGTCGTACCCCGGCATATCCCACGGTTCCGGATCCACATAGCTGTCAACAGGAGCTGCTGCCTGAATTCCCTTACAAAAAGCAATCAGTCCTTCCGGTGTGCCCAGACTTACCGCCTGAATGATGTCGTTACGGGGTTCTGTAGAGTTGGGAATTACAGGGAATCCCAGCTTTTCATAAATATTGGCAGCAAAGACTGCGCCCTTTACCGCGCCCTTCGTCACCATAGGCGCCATGAAAAATCCCTGATAGAAGGAACGGTTTACGCCAAGGGATGCGCCGACCTCTGCGCCCAGACCCGGACAGGTCATACGGTAGGATGCGTTTTCCACACATTCCTTTGTACCTGCAATGTAGCCGCCTATAGGAGCAAGACCGCCGCCCGGATTTTTGATCAGGGAGCCTACGATCATGTCTGCGCCTACGTCACTTGGCTCAATGGTATCTACGAATTCCCCGTAACAGTTATCTACCATGCAGATTACATCCGGCTTGATGCTTTTTACAAAAGAGATAAGCTCTCCGATCTGTTTCACAGAAAAAGAAGGGCGTGTCTGATACCCTTTGGAACGCTGAATCTCTACAAGACGTGTTTTTTCGTTGATTGCTTCCCGGATACTGTCATAATCAAAGGTTCCATCTTCCAGAAGCTCTACCTGACGATAAGACACGCCGTATTCTGCAAGAGAGCCCTTAGACGGACGGATTCCGATTACCTCCTCCAGAGTGTCGTAAGGCTTGCCTGCAGGAGAGAGAATCTCATCTCCCGGACGAAGATTTCCAAATAAAGCGATGGCAAGGGCATGGGTACCGCAGGCAATCTGCGGACGCACCAGACATGCCTCTGTATGGAAGGTATCTGCGTAAACCTGCTCTAAGGTGTCACGACCGTAATCGTTATAGCCATAACCTGAGGATGCGCCAAAGCACTCTTCGCTTACTTTATTTTTCTGCATGGCAAGAAGCACCTTCATCTGGTTGTATTCCGCTATTTTATCCAGTTCTTCAAATCTTTCTTTTAAGGAATCCTCCACTGTTTTTCCAAAGTCATAGACTTTTTCGGAGATTCCAAGCTGTTTGTACATTTCTTTCATCATTGTCTTTGTCTAACCACTCTTTCTTTTTTATGTCTGTTTTCTGCCGGATTTACAGAATTTCTTTTTCCCGGCAGATATTCAGCATATATTCCAGAGCCTTTGGCTCATCATAATCAAATTCGTCTTTATTTACCCAAGTTACCTCCGGCTCACGGCGAAACCAGGTAAGCTGCCGTTTGGCAAAATGTCTTGTATCCCGTTTCAGGATACGGACTGCCTCCTCAAGAGGATATTCTCCCTCCAGATACGAAAGGATTTCTTTATATCCCAGTCCCTGCATGGATACCATTCCTTTATGATATCCCATTTCCTTTAAGCGTCTGACCTCATCCACAAGCCCCTCTTCCAGCATTTCATCTACACGTTTATCAATGCGTTCATAGAGAAGCTCCCGCGGAGCATTGAGGACAAAATATGCCAGATTGTACGGGCTTGTATGCTCCTTCTGCTCCTGATTATGGCTTGAAATCGGCGTATGATTCTGATGGTAAAACTCCAGCGCGCGAATTACACGCTTTACATTGTTTGCATGAATCTCCTTTGCGCTTTTAGGATCCACCTCCTCAAGCATCCTGTGAAGATACTCATTGCCTTTTTCAGATGCAAGAGCTTCCAGCTCCTTTCGGTAGCCGTCGTCCTGTTCCGCTTCAGTGAAATCAATATCTCTCGTTACCGCCTGGATATAAAATCCGGTTCCCCCTACGAGAATGGGAATTTTCCCTTTGGCGTAAATTTCTTCCATAGCCGCTTTTGCCATCTGCTGAAAGCGCACAATATGAAATTCCTCCTCAGGCAGCAGCTCGTCTACCAGATAGTGACGGATTCCCTGCATTTCTTCCTCCCGGATTTTGGCGGAGCCGATATCCATATATTTATAAACCTGCATGGAATCTGCGGAAATAATCTCTCCGTTTACAGCCTTTGCCAGAGCGATAGAAAGCTTTGTCTTTCCCACGGCAGTAGGGCCTGTGAGGACGATCAAGGGTTTCTTCATAAGCCTTCCTCCTAAACAATTCGTTTAAATTTCTTTTCCAGTTCCGCCTTTGTCATGGAAATAATCGTAGGTCTTCCATGAGGACAATGGTAGGGATTTTCAAGGGTTAAAAGCTCGTCTATCAGCTTGTCCGCCTCCTGAGGAGACATCCGGTGATTCCCCTTTACAGCAGCCTTACATGCCATAGTGGCAAGCCTTGAGGCAAAAATACCGAACGCATCCTTTTCCCCTTCCCCAGCCAGATGATCCAGCATTTCCAGAAAAAGTTCTTCTTCTCCCAAACCATATAAATTCGAGGGCACTGCGCTGATGCAGTATTCTTTCCCTCCAAAAGGCTCGATCTCGAATCCGAAATCCCGGAAATAACTCCTGTTTGCATTGAGAAGCGCTTCCTCCTGAAGATTTAGAGAAACAATCATCGGCGGACTGATATACTGGGAAGTGATGGTCTGCTCTCTGAATTCTTTCACAAACCGTTCATAGTATACCTTCTCGTGGGCAGCATGCTGGTCTATGATATAAAAATTGTCCCCGAACTGTACCAGCCAGTATGTGTCAAAAATCTGTCCAATCAGTTTATGGCGGATACGCGCCTCCGGAGAAAGAAGTTTTTCCTCAAAAAGCTCCATCTGTACAGGAGACGTATCTGCAGAAGTCTCCTCCTGCTTTTCTTCCACTTTGGATTCGCCATCCAAACGGGCAGCCTGTTTTTCTGCCTGCGCAATCTCCTTTTCTTCCCGTTCTTTCAGAGTTCCCTCAAAGAAGCTCTCCTCTTCCTTTGAAAACTGCGCCTTGTTCCTGTAAATCTGCTGTTCTTCCTCTTTTTTCCACAAAGAGGGCTTTTCTCTGTGAATCTGAGGCGGCTCTTCCTTTTTCAATGGCAGTTCTTGTTTGCCGTAGCACGATTCTTCCCGAAGCTGCACTGGAAAGGAGACATGTTCCATCTGTTCTTTTCTTTTTATCTCAAAAGGCTCCGGAATTTCCCCTGCTTTTATGGTCTGCTTTTTTTCTCTTGGTTCGTCTTTACCCACAGACACCTGCGGAATCATTTCCCTTCTTGTCAGAGCCTTTCGCACTGTATCGTAAACCGCATCGTAAACTTCTGTGGCTCTTGCAAAGCGTACCTCCATTTTGGTAGGATGTACGTTCACGTCCAGATCGTTTCCAGTCATCTCAATATGGAGAGAAACAAAGGGAAACTTATGCTGCATAAGAAAGCCTTTATAAGCGTCCTCGATGGCTTTTGCAATAATCCTGTTTTTCACATAACGCCCATTGATATAATAATTTTCAAAAGTACGGTTTCCACGGGAAATTTCAGGCTTTCCCACAAAACCTTCAATTTTCATAAAATCATTTTCAAAGGAAACGTCAAGAAGCGCCTTTGTAATGTCTCTTCCATATATATTATAGATGACGTCCTTCACACTGTAGTTTCCGGAAGTGTGAAGCTTCACCTGTTTGTTCTGGATATATTTAAAAGAAATCTCCGGATGGGAAAGGGTCATCTGCTCCATCAGAGCGCTGATGTAATTGCCCTCTGTTGTGTCGGATTTCAGAAATTTACTTCTTGCAGGAACATTGTAAAAAAGATTCCGCACAAGGAAGGTAGTTCCGTCCGGCGCTCCCATATCTTCCAGAGTTTCTTCTTTTCCGCCGTTGATCACATAGCGCACGCCGCTGATGGCAGTAGGAGTCTTGGTGATAAGCTCCACCTGAGAGACAGCCGCAATGCTGGATAGGGCCTCTCCTCGAAATCCCAGAGACGCAATATGCTCCAGATCCTCTACCTTCTCAATCTTACTTGTGGCATGGCGCAAAAAAGCCAGGGGTATCTGATCTCTTTCCATACCCCCGCCATTGTCTGTGATACGTATTAATTTTTTTCCGCCTTCTGCGATTTCCACAGTGACGGCAGTCGCCCCTGCGTCGATGGCGTTTTCCACAAGCTCCTTCACAACAGAGGAAGGGCGCTCCACCACCTCGCCGGCAGCAATCTTATCAATGGTATGCTGGTCTAAAACTGCAATTTTTCTCACGTTTCTCACCATCTGTTCTTAATCTTGTTCTGAAGATTGTATAAAGTGTTCAATGCCTCGATAGGCGTCATATTTCCCATATCGAGATTTTTGATTTCCTCAATAATGTCGTTATCCTGCACTGTATCAAACAGAGACATCTGTGCCATATCCACTTGATCATAAACGATTTTTGTTTTTTTCTTCGGCGCTGTCAGGTCTTTGACTGCGGCTGTGATATCCGCATCGCTTAATTCCTCTACCAGCTCTTTTGCCCTTTGAATAACGGAATCCGGAACACCTGCAAGCTTGGCTACCTGAATACCGTAGCTCTTATCTGCGCCTCCTTTTACGATTTTTCGCAGAAATACGATATCGTCGCCTTTTTCCTTAACTGCAATGCAGTAGTTATTGACCCCCGGAATTTTTCCTTCCAGCTCTGTAAGCTCGTGATAATGTGTGGCAAAGAGCGTTTTCGCACCGCAGAGCTTCGTATTGCTGATATGTTCAATAACTGCCCACGCAATGGAAAGACCGTCAAAGGTACTTGTTCCACGACCAATCTCGTCAAGAATCAAAAGGCTTTTGGATGTGGCGTTGCGCAAAATATTAGCAACCTCAGTCATCTCCACCATAAAGGTACTCTGACCGCTTGCCAGATCGTCGGAAGCCCCCACGCGGGTAAAAATACGGTCTACAATACCGATGTTTGCTTTTTCGGCAGGAACGAAGCTTCCAATCTGCGCCATAAGCACAATAAGAGCAGACTGGCGCATATAAGTAGATTTACCTGCCATATTCGGGCCTGTGATAATAGACACACGTTTCTTATTGTTATCAAGATACGTGTCGTTTGCGATAAACATATCGTTGTCAATCATCTGCTCTACAACCGGATGACGGCCGTTTTTGATGTCAAGGACACCTGTTTCATTTGTTTTCGGACGAATGTAATGATTTCGTTCTGCCACAAGCGCAAGGGACGCAAACACATCAAGGGCAGCAATCGCCTTGGCTGTTTTCTGGATACGAACCACTTCTGCGCCTACTGTATCCCGTACCTGACAGAAAAGCTCATACTCTAACGCATAAAGCTTATCCTCTGCCCCCAGAATCAAATCCTCTAATTCTTTTAATTCCTGAGTAATATAGCGCTCCGCATTGGAAAGGGTCTGCTTACGAATATAGTTTTCCGGAACCTGATCACGGAAAGTATTGCTGATTTCCAGAGAATATCCAAAGACACGATTGTATTTAATCTTCATGGACTTGATTCCGGTACGCTCTTTCTCTCTTGCTTCCAGTTCAGAGAGCCATTTTTTTCCATCGGTTCTGGAACGGCGGAACTTATCCACATCTTCATGGTACCCCTCCCGGATAATGCCTCCGTCTTTCTGGGCAAGAGGCGGATCCTCTACAATTGCTTTTTTTATCAGGGCAGTCACATCCTCCAGAGAATCCATGTCCTCATAAATACGCTTGAGGAGAGGAGACTGGAAATCCTTTAAAATCTGTTTGATATAGGGTATCATTTCCAGAGAGGAAGCAAAAGAAATCATATCCCTCGGGTTTGCGGATTTATAGCTGATACGGCTGATCAGACGCTCCAAATCATAAACCGGATTTAAGTATTCTCTGATCTCATCGCGGAACATGCCGCTGTGTACCAGCTCTTCCACTGCTTCCAGACGTTCCTCAATAGCCTCGCGGTCAATGAGAGGCTGCTCTACATAGGAGCGCAGGGTACGGGCGCCCATAGCAGTCTTTGTTTTATCCAGTACCCATAAAAGAGAACCCCTTTTCTGTTTTTCGCGCAGGGTTTCCACAAGCTCGAGATTTCTCCGGCTGGAGCTGTCGATGAGCATATATTTATCCGCAGAATAAGGGCGGATAGTCGCCATGTGCGAAAGGGCTGTTTTCTGCGTTTCTTTTAAATAAAGAAAGAGCGCACCTGCAGCAATGATTCCGCTGTCATAATCCCCGATGCCAAGACCGCTTAAATCGTTTACATGGAAGTGTTCCCTTAAAGTACGGCGGCAGAGGTCATCGTCAAAATACCATGAATCCAGTGAAAAGACACAAATTCCCAGACGGTTCTTCAAATCATCCGTATCAATGCTGCTCACATAGAACGCATCGTTGCAGATGATTTCCGCAGGTGTGAATTTATTGATTTCATCAAGGAGCTTCTGAGGCTTATCCACCTCTGTAAGAAAACAGTCGCCTGTTGTAATATCCGCAATTGCGCAGCCGAAATGGTCTTCCATGGAAACAATTGCCATAAGGTAATTGTTCTTGGATTCGTCAAGAGAAACTGCATCCAGTGTGGTTCCCGGAGTCACAATACGGATGACTTCCCGCTTTACCAGACCTTTTGCTTTTTTGGGGTCCTCCACCTGCTCGCAGATAGCAACCTTATATCCCTTTTCAATCAGACGATTGATATAAGTTTCCGCAGCATGAAAGGGAACACCGCACATGGGCGCCCGCTCCTCTAATCCGCAGTCCTTTCCTGTAAGAGTGATTTCCAGCTCCTTCGTCACAAGAAGGGCATCGTCAAAAAACATCTCATAGAAATCGCCCAGACGATAAAAAAGGATGCAGTCCTTATATTGTTCTTTTGTTTTGCAATACTCCTGCATCATTGGTGATAATGCCATATATAATATCATACTCCTGTAATCTTTAGAATTTAACAGGAATGCGGCTCTTCGAAAAAAGCCCGTATTCCATCGGTTATCTTAACACGTTCTTATAGAAGATTCAAGAACACTTTTACCCAAGTAGGAACTTCCTTTTCTAATTTCAGACATGCCCCAGAGAATAGATATATTCCAGCGGCAGCAGGGAAATCTCAGAATATTCCTTTTTTCGATGCTCCCACGCGCCCTCTCCCTCATCAGAGAAAACAGGAAGCTCAATCGTCAGAGACGGCTGTCTGATAACTTCTGCATAAAACTGTTCCACAGAGCCTGTACTTTTCTCTGAAGCAGAATTCCTATCCAGAAGACGCCCCTTTTCCGAATGACTGCCTGAATGCTTCAGAAGATGTCTTGCCATACGACAGCTCTTCTGATTATAAGAAAACGCTTTATTCTGCTTATAATAGACGATTCTTTTTTCTGCAAGACCAAAGGATAAAAGTCCTGCGCTTTTATATTCCTGAAACATATGAATCACAGCCTTTGTCTCATTTTCACTTGCAGGTTCCTGATGAATCTGTTTTCTCACATAATAATTTGTGGGAAAATTGGTTTTCAGATCAATCCCTCTGGCGTTACAGTAAAAATTTGGGTGCGGCTGATTCTGCATTCGAAGCATCTGGCGAAAAACAGGATTTCGAATGACTGTGTAGCCGTTTCCGCAGATTTCATACCCGTCAGGATTTAAAAGAGGGATGAAACAGATTCGAACATGGTCAAGAAGGCTGCGCACCTGATAACATTCATCCATAATCCATTCACACTCATAAAACTGACAATAATCCTCTGCCATTTGAAGTAAATAGGACGGCATTCTGTTGTCTGACCCGTCCATACCTGCCAGACAAAAAATGCAGGTATTCCCCTGACCCACTTCCAACATTGGAATCATACGGTCGTCGTGACTTTTCCCGATAACACGAAACTGGGTAAATGACGCGTATCTCTGTCCGGTTTCCCATAGAGAAAAATATATTTTTTCATAAGTACAAAGCTCTGTTCCGATTGTATCCATACATGAGTCCCCCCTTATGTATCATTTAAGATAATATATGAAAAGAGACAGATCATAAGACCTGTCTCTTATTAATAACCTATATTATTTAGATTTCTTTTTTGCGTCTTCTTACAAGAACATAGCCGCCGGCCAGAAGAGAAGCTGCTGCAAGAGCCATCATGGTTCCTACCGGAGTCTCGTCGCCTGTAGCAACTGCATCTTTGGAATCATCAGCGCCGTCTGTATAATCTTCCGGATCTGAATATCCGTCTCCGGAACCGTCACCACCGCCGCCGTATTCGTTTCCACCCGGAGTCGGTGTCGCTGTGATAGAAAGTTCTTTGGACATAAATTTATATGCCACAGATTCAATGGTATCTGTCATCTGCCAGCTTGAACCGTCATAAACGGCTTTCTGGAAGAAAATATACAGATTATAGGTTGCTGCAGTCTTCAGACCGTTTGCAGTTCCGATTTTCCATGCTGTATGTTTATCCTTGTCAGCAGGATTCGAAGACATACTCCAGTATAACGGCACCCACTTCACATCGCCTGTTCCCGGATTCTTGTTCTGTGTACCTGCGCCTACAACTGTGAAATCATAGAATTTATTCGGATAGAATTCCAGCGGTTTCTCAAAGCCTGTAACAACACTGTCCTGTACGTTCGGGATTACCGGAACATGGTCCGGTGTCGGTGTTACAGGAGCAGCCGGACGTTTCTGATAATTCGGCTGGAACAGAACCGCTTTGTGCTGTTTGTCGTTGTCCTGTACGCAGATATAGATATCTACTTCTTCCTCCGGAAGGTCTGTGACAAAGGCTTTAAAGTCATAGTCTGCTACAACGTCTCCGCCTTTTTTATCAAGGTCAAAGCTTGGAGCCTTGTCGCCTTTTTTAACCCATTTCACATAGTACTGACCATCTTTATTGGAGTTGGCAACCAGTTCAATGCTGTTGTGACCTGTCCACTTCATGCTCTTGGCGCTTACCTTAAGCTCTTTAATCTCCGGAGTCGGTGTCGGGCTTGGAGCAACTTCTGTTGCTTTCAGGGCGCCGTTCTCATCCAGAGTAAAGCCTGTTCCGTTATAAGTAAACTGTGCAAGCACATCTGCAAGAGGAGTTGTTACGCCTTCTGCAAGAGCGACAACCTTTCTGCCCTCTGCGCCTTCCAGTACGTCTACGCCAAGTTTGGAATTTGTAAGCTCACCCTGCACAGTGATAACTGCTGCTTCTCCCTTCAGGGTGATATTGTTCTCTTCAAGTCCCTCTGTTTTTTTGTTTTCTGCCACAGATACTGTTCCTGCCACGTTTACTGCGCCTTCACTGTAAAGCGCGCCGCCCTCTGCAGCCTGGTTTCCGGTGATCGTTCCGCCTAAGAGAGAAACTGTGCCGGCAGTATTGCGTACAGCGCCGCCGTTTCCTGTGGTTGTATTTCCTGTTAAAGTAACGCCTGCTGCAAGAGCGAAATTACCTCCTGTAACTTCCACGATAGTGCCTTCTGTCGCTGCTCCGTCATCTGTGGAACCATCTACAGTAAGTGTTCCCGTCACAGAAGAACCGTCTTCTTTCGTTACAGTTGCAGTTGTAAACTGCAGGGTTCCTTCTGTCTGGAACATATTTCCTGTAAATCCTGCAGCACGTTCAATGGATGTATTCTCCTCTGCTGCTGCGATCGTTACATTTTTCGCCGCTGAAATCATAACAGTTTCGCTAAGCTCTATTGTTCCGGTAATTGTGATATTTGTTGTTTCTGCCGCATTATCCGGAACTGCCTCGATCGCCTTGGCAAGGCTCTCATAAGAAGTAGTTCCAATCATAATCATATTTTTCGGAGCTTCTGTCGGAGTAGGAGTTACGGTTGTTTCCAGTTCTCCTGCCGCACCTGCCTGCACATCAGGCTGTACCGGAGTTTCTGTTGGTGCAGACGGTGTTTCCGTCGGCTCGGAAGGCGTTTCTGTCGGCTCAGATGGAACCTCCGGCTCGGAAGGTGTTTCCGGCTCAGATGGCGTTTCTGTTGGCGCAGACGGCGTTTCAACAGGAACCTCAATCTCCTCCTCTGTTTCCGGCATTCCTTCTTCTATAGATGAAAATGAAGTGTCATCAACTGCTGCAAAAGCTGCTGCGGGAGTCATTCCTACAGTCAGAGCTCCAGCCATTAAAAAAGCCAAAAGTTGTTTTTTTCTCATTTTTAAGTCCTCCCCGTAAATGAGTTTATAAGTAATTGCAAATTTGAGTGTAGTATAACATATCTTTTGTAAAAAATCAAACGCAGGAAAAAATTTGTCGTTTCAGCTTCCAAGGTAATACGTTTCTTTTTCTGTTACAATAATCTGCGGGCAGATATCCGTAGGTTCTGTGGGTACCTCTTCAAGAATCTGGAAAGAAAATGCAACAGCCACTCGTTTTATTTCAGGATGCTTTTCCAGATAGCGGTCATAAAATCCTCCGCCATAGCCTACCCTGTGATTTTCCCTGTCAAAGGCCACACCCGGCATGATCATCAGAGCCTGCGGCCATTCAACAATCTCACCTTCTGACGGCTCAGGTATACCGAAATATCCGGGCTCCAACTGTGAAAAATCAGTCAGTTTGTAAAAAACCATATCCTTTCCCACAACCTTCGGGACTGCAACCTCCTTTCCGCTTCGCCACGCCTCCTCTATAAGATACCTCGTCACAACCTCATGGTTGTAATCTGCATATACCAGGATTCTCTGAGCCAGACAAAAAGCCGGAAGAGAAACTACTCTTTCTGTAATATCTCTGCTCCATGAATCCACCTGTTCGTTCGTACATGCTTTTCTTGCGGCAAAAATCTTTTTCCTAATTTCCTTTTTTGTTTCCATATTTTTCTCCCAGATTGGTGATGCTTCCATCCTTCTCCTGAATGTTTATATTATTAAGCTGCGCCCGTAAATTACCGCGGACTGCCGCAAGAAATTCCTGCCGCAGGGCAGCCTGTTCTTTTTTCTCCTCTTCTGTAAGCCCCTCTGCCTTGGACTTACGTGCAAGGGCATTGATTCTTGCAATTTTTGCGTCATCTACCATGATACTAATCTCCTTTTCTTATGAACAATGTTATAAAAGCTTGTCTATGATGTCAATGAGATAAATCTCTTCTTTTGTTTCACTGACAAATAAGGTTCCGTATTTACGTCCCTCCGTAATTTTGTGAATCACATGGAAATCTGCGCCGTTTGCAATGACCATATCCACACCTGCTGCCGAAGCGATTCTGGCTGCAGTGAGCTTCGTAGCCATTCCTCCGGTTCCTACCTTGCTTGAGGAAGTATTTTTTCCCATATTTAGTAACTTGTCATCCAGATTCTCCACCTGGTCAATAAATTCGGCGTCCGGATTCGTATGAGGGTCATCGGTAAAAAGACCGTCAATGTCAGACAACAGAATCAGGAGATCTGCATGTACAAGGGCAGCTACCACTGCAGAGAGGGTATCGTTATCTCCGAATTTCTCCAGAGACTGGATTTCATAAGTTGAAATGGAGTCGTTCTCATTTACAATGGGAATAACTCCCAGACTCAGCAGCTCATTAAAGGTATTCTGGGCATTTTTGCGGTTCAGATTATTAACCATAGTATTCTTTGTCATAAGAATCTGCGCAGCTCTCTGGTTATATTCCGAAAAAAGCTTCTGATAAATCATCATAAGCCTTGCCTGCCCTACTGCCGCGCAAGCCTGCTTCACCTGAAGCTCCTTCGGCTTCTCACTCATACCAAGAGCAGCCACTCCCGTTGCAATAGCTCCGGAAGAAACAAGGATTACATCCTTCCCCTGATTGCGCAGATCGCTGATTTCGCGCACAAGGATTTCTATTTTACGCAGGTTCAGTCTTCCTGTTTCCGGATGGGTCAGGGAAGAAGAACCGATTTTAATTACAATACGTTTTTTATCTTTCAGTCTTTCACGATAATTCATGTCTGTAAGCTCCATTAAGTACAATATTTTTCGTCGTCAGTCTGTCTGAAGGCTGATGCACTGTTCTTTATCTTACAACATTTTTTTCCGTCCGTCTATTGCTTTTTTTCATTCAGGAAAAAAAGCCGGTGCAGCCTTTCAGCGTACACCAGCCTCTGTCATTTTATAATTCTCATTCATAAGTAACGGATCCAACGGTATCGTTAAGAACAATCTCCACCCAGGTTTTCCCGCGGTTCAGACGGATTTCTTCGCCGTTGGCGTCGTAATAACGGGTAATACCCCAATCCCCGTCTTTCTTCCATGTGATGTCCATAGCCTGTCCCCGGGTAATATATTTGCCCGAGCCGCCGGAAACGGCGTCCACATTCAGATAGCCATTGGCGTCATAGGGCTGCCAGGAAGAATACTGGAGCAAAATATTGTCACAGGTAAGCTGCTCTCCCGTAGCCTCATCAATCTGAGCTTCCCCATACTGATAACGGCTGTATTCCTTTGTATTCTGGTCGTACTCAAACCACGGATGGTTATCTGTGAAATTGTCGAGGCGGACAACATTGGCGCTGCTTCCTCCCTCAGGAACAAACTCCGTTCCTTCTTCCGCAAAAAGATAGTGGCCATTGTAGCCTTCTTTATATGTGGTGCGATATCCCTTTGCTTCAATGCCTGCTTTGAGAGTGTCTCCGCTTGCATAGGCGTTGTGAGGCGCTTTCCTCTCCGGAATCCTGAAATAGGCAGTGCCTTCCATATTCAATCCGTTTAAATTATCTATCAGTCCCTGATCCAGATATTTCAGCGCATAAACCGCCTGTCCGAAATGACTGTATATGGCGTCAAATTCATTGGCATAGAAAAGATAGTAATCACGGCAGCTTCGCACGGAACCGATTCGGGAAAGAGAATCATAATCTTCGTAAATCGCCATCAGACGGGTCATATTGCCTTCTACAGGCGCTTCATAGATTACGCCTGCACTGGAAATTCCGCTCTGCGGAACTGCCGGACGGTTATTTCCCATCATAACAGCTACGGGCCGCCTTCTTCCTGCTGCCTCAGATACCTGTTCTCCTGTAAGATAGCTTGTCACTGTCGTCTGGTCCGACGGTTCCATCTCCACCAGATTTTCAGCTCCGTAAACCATACTTCCTGTCATAGAGAATACAAGAAGACCTGTAAGTAATCCTGCAAATTTCTTTCTCAATGTAAAAACCTCCCATTCCTACATATTCTTTTGCGGATATTATACTATATTTCTTTTCCTAGCGTGTAATTCCAAGTTCCTCTAAAACAGCAGCCTGTTTGCGCTCCATTACAGATGCTTCCTCAGGCGTCATATGGTCGTATCCAAGGAGATGAAGCATACTGTGCGCCACAAGGAAACAGAATTCTCTTGTTACGCTGTGACCATATTCCTCTGCCTGCGCAAAGACTTTATCAGCAGAAATCATAATGTCTCCCAGCAGCAGCTCGTCCGTATCCAGATCAAAATAAGATTCATCCTCTTCCACAATGCTGTAATCAGCAGGAGTCTCAAAAGGAATCATCGGGAAAGAAAGTACGTCTGTCGGTGCCTGAATATTACGAAATTCCGTATTCACCCGTTTAATCTCTTCATTGTCCGTGATAACCAGATTTACCTGTGCATCATAGGGACACCCTTCTGTTTCCAGCACTTTTTCAGCTACCTGATTGGCAAGTGCGGCTACGTCTATCCCCAGCTCTCTGTCTGTTTCGTACTCAATCTGAAATGTCATCTTATATTACCCCCATTTCTCCGTCTTATGTTTTTTTCAGGTTTCTGGCGCTTCTCGTATTCATCATATGCCTGTACGATCTGCTGTACCAGCGGGTGACGGACAACATCCTTGCTGGTGAGCTGACAGAAACCAATATCGTCAATCTTTCGCAGGACCTTCATTGCCACATCAAGACCGGATACGGCATCTCTGGGAAGGTCCTTCTGGGAGGCGTCTCCGGTGATAATGACCTTGGAGCCAAATCCGATACGGGTCAGGAACATTTTCATCTGAGCCGGAGTGGTATTCTGGGCCTCATCGAGAATAATAAAGGCATTATCCAGAGTTCTTCCTCGCATATAGGCAAGAGGCGCTACTTCGATCAGACCTCTCTCCATATTTTTGGCAAAACTGTCTGCTCCCATAATCTGATATAAAGCGTCATACAAAGGTCTTAAATATGGGTCTACCTTGCTCTGTAAATCTCCCGGCAGGAAACCAAGCTTCTCTCCTGCCTCAATAGCAGGACGGGTCAGGATAATACGGCTGACTTCTTCATTTCGAAAGGCAGTCACTGCCATTGCCATTGCAAGGTATGTCTTACCTGTACCGGCCGGTCCCACACCGAATACGATCATTTTTTTGCGGATTTGCTCTACATAGTCTTTCTGTCCCAGTGTTTTAGGTTTAATGGGACGTCCCTGAATCGTATTGCAGATAAAATCCTTATCAATCTCTGTGAGAACCTGATTTCTCTGCTCCAAGGCAAGAGAAAGGGCATAAGTTACATTCTGTTTCGTTATGGTGTTTCCCCTCTTCGCAAGAACCACAAGTTCATCTATCAGTTTTTTTGCCTGAGAAGCGCTCTGTTCATTTCCGAGAATCTTTAAAATACCGTCTCTGGAAATCACGGTTACATTCAGGGTGCGCTCAATCAGCTTCAAATGTTCGTCAAACTGTCCAAAAACATTGGCTTCCTGATCAGCAGGAACCTCTGTGTGTAATTCAATAATGCTGTTAGCCATTCTATAATGTCCTTTCTGTTCATTGGCGCAACCTGAGTCTGCAAAGGCTGTGCCTGTTGGCTATATTGTAACATTATTTCGGAATATTTGAACCCCTTTTTTGGATTCTTTTATCATTTCATGGAGCTGTCATTTTCTTTTGCGCTCTCCTGTTCTATCCGTCTCACTTCTTCTACCGTAATTTCTGCCACATCTGCAATCTCTTCATAAGAATACTGTTTTTTGGAAAGCATACGAAGTATAATATTCTTACGGCCTGCATCTTTACCGTACTCCATTCCTTTTTCTATACCTCGTTCCATTCCTTCATCCAATAGCATCTGTCCCAATCTGGTCATGCGGACCACCTCCTTTATTTCTTCCAGTTCTTCGTTATCCAGAAATTTGTCCGCCAATGCGTATAGCATAGCTGTTGTTTTTTCTGCGGCAGCAGAACTGCTTTGTCTGGCAAGAAGCATGGCTTCTTTTATGGTTTCCTTTTTACTCATGTTTCCTGACATAAGCGGTGTCAGACATAAATTTGAAAAATCTGCTTCTGAAAGAAATTCCCCATTTTTCTGCTTTTCTTTCAAACGTCGAAATACAAAATCTGCATTCTTGTCCTGCAAATAAATCGGATTCACACGATAAGTATACAAGCCACAATCCAACTCCGCCCTGGTTTTCTTAATTCCACCGGAATATATTACATAAGTAATCACTTTTTTTCCGGTCTTATGAGAGTATACTGCGTCATATGCATGAAATCGCTGTAAATCTGAAATTCCCTTATCTGTTGTCTGAAACTCCAGATGAATATAAAAATCCTCTGTGGTCAGGAACGTAAAATCCATATATAATGTCTGGATGTTCAGGTCAACCAATTCTGTGAATCCGGTACTTACAAATTCGTAGGGAATCCCCAATGTTTTTAAGATGGTATCACGAAAAAACTCAAATCCCATTTTCATAATAGCATCTTCCTGTTTGTTATTCTTCAAAAAGACACTTCCTTTTCCTTTTTTAATCGCTCTCTTTTGTATTTGGAAAATGTCTTCTTTTGTATTCTCCCGTTTATATCACTATATCCTTTGTAGAAAAACTGTAGTCCTCCTTATAGTTCTATTTTACCAAAAATCAAAACAAAAAACAGCACCTTATTTGCGAACTTCAAATCCATATTTCTACAATATTATTCATAATAATAACGATTTTTACCAAGGCTCTTCTTCCCGTATTCAATCGCTTCTTTGGGACAAGCTGAGATACATGCCATACAATGTGTACAGTTTTTCCCCCAGACAGGTTTTCCGTTTTTTATCCTGATGTTATTTAACGGGCAAAGCCGTTCACACTTACCACAACCAATACAGGTTTCCTTTGCCCAAAAGGGATCTGCTTTTACAAACAGAGGATAAAATATTTGATTGACAAATCCGCTCAAAAAACTATCCTGTAAATGATGTTTGGGTTCCGGAAATTCTTTTTCACACTGAATACAGGTAATTGCGCTCTTTATCACAGGAACGGCTGCCTCTATGATTCTTTTGGACTCTTCCGGAGCCGGTACCGGAAACATGGCGATATAGTTTTCCGGCATGGTAATCTGCATGGTTCCCATGTATGTCCACCCTTTTTCCACGCACAGTTTCTGATTGTATTTATCCGCACTGCCAACGGAATCTCCGCAGTTCATTACAAACCACACCCTTTGTACATCAGTGAATTTCCTCTGTAAAATCCATTCTCTGACCAGCTTAGGAATTCTCCACGCATAAGTAGGCGTAACAATAATCAGATTGCCTGACACTGTAATGTCACCAGCTTCTCCTGCTTTTATCTTTTCATTTATACAAACCATCTCTTCGCCGGTTTCTCTGGCAATTTCCTCTGCAATAAATCGACTGTTTCCTGTTCCTGTGAAATACAAAATCATTGATTTTCTCCTTAATTTTAACCAAAATAACAGTAACCGCTCCTTTTCCCCAAAAGAACCGGAGCTGCTGACATCCTTATTATATCGTCAGCAGCCCCGTAAATCAACGATGGCTTCTCCCCGGTGGAAACTCTTCCGAAGAATTCCCATCAGTTTGTTTCCCACAGATAAACATCTTCCAGATTTGCTTCCGCAAATTCAAGTTCTATACTTTCCTTTTCCAAAAGTGTTTGAAGTTTCGTTTCAAGTTCTTTTTTCGTTCCCAGCAGCCGCACTTTCAACCCATCCTTTGCCACATGGACGTTGCTGACGAGGCACTCCTTTTCCAGAAGGGGCAGCTTATCAGCCGAAACCCCGGTTTCCCACACAACCCCTTCCATGCTTTTGAGCAATTCCTCCGGTCTTTTGCTTTTCAGTAATGTCCCGTTTTTTATCAAAAGGATTTCTTTTGCTATACACTCTACATCACTTACCACATGGGTTGCAAGAAGTATGATTTTGTCCTGGGAAATCTCGCTGATATGGTTTCTGATGCGGATTCGTTCTCTTGGATCCAGTCCCGCTGTCGGCTCATCCAAAATAAGTATCTTAGGATCGTTTAACAAAGCCTGCGCCAAAAGAACCCTCTGCTTCATTCCTCCGGAAAATCCGCCTACTTTCCTGTGTCTGACTTCTTCCAGATTTACTATTTTCAGAAGCTTGTCAATGCGTTTTTTTGCTTCTTTTTTGGGGATTGCCTTCAGAGCCGCAAAATACCGGAGAAATTCCATTGCCGTAAAATTATCATAAAGCCCCTGCTGCTGGGGCATATATCCCAGAATAGCCCTGTAATCTTTTCCCATTTCCTTTACAGACTGTCCATCTACAAGGATCTCCCCTTCATCCGGCTGAAGATTTCCGGTGAGGATGTTCATAAGGGTCGATTTTCCGGCGCCGTTAGGTCCCAGAAGCCCGTAGACTCCGGGTGTCAGCTCTGCCCAAAAGCAATCCAACGCTTTCTTGCCTTTCCCGTAGCTCTTTGAAATCCCACATATTTCCAACTTCATTTTATCCCCCTCCAGTTTCTGTTACAATATTTTCTCCATGCCAGAGCTACCGTTCCTGTCATTGTCAGTAAAAGACACAGCATATACGCAGCCTGTCTCCACATTCCCTGTCCTGCCACAGAGCTTATCATAAAGAACACCCTGTTTCCTGTATACTCCCAGGGGAAAGATACGCCAGTTCCGCCCAATACCAATGGCAGAACGAAAAAAGCGCCTCCTGCCAGGATCGCATAAAACTGATTTTTCATCCACAGGGAAAGGGATATGTAAATGACTGAAATACAGCACAGTGCAAAAACTTCCAATAACCCGGATAACACACACAGCTCCATAAGAGAGAAGGGACTTTCCATTCCTCTGGCGTTTATAAAGCTCTGAGCAGGTATGTTCCATTTTGAAAAACCATAAAGAAGATCAGCCGAAAGAAGCTTCACTGCCACCGCCCCTGCCCCCAGAGGGATACAAAGACAAATCCCCAGAATATACTTCGACAAAAACAACGGCGCTCCTCCCTGTTTCGATGTCCTTATAAGGTTTATCATTCCATTTTTCTGTTCTCCCGGAAATATCCCCGACAGCAGAAAAACCAGAAATGCCATTACCAGTATGCCTTTGCGCTGGTCATATCCTCTCTGACCAAACAAAAACTCTCCAACCAGCTCATCTGTAAGAAAAAGCCGGATCCCTGTCTCTCTTTCATATTGCAGAAGCTCTTCTGCCTGGGCTGCCACCCGTTCCAGAGGCTCCAGCTTCTCTGTCTGACTTTCCACTACGGCACTTACGGAGAGGTATTTTTCCTCTGTTATCTCTCCTTTTTGCATTTGCTCTTCCATAACAGCCAGTTTTTGCTGCAGCTCATAGATCCGCTCCCTTTCTTTACTGATCAGATCCATAGTTTTTTCACTTACCGGGCCTTGAAAAGCTTCGATATAGTCCCGGTACTGCTGTTCTTTCTTTTCACGGTTCACAGGCGTTCTTTCTACAGACAAAGCAATCCCCAAAAGAGAAAACAGCAGAAGCAATAATACTTTATTTTTTATAAATTGTTTCCAGCTTTCTCTGAAAAACAGGTTCCCGGAACAGGGCATTGCATCTCCGATTCTTTCAAAAACCTTCTGAAGCATACGCCTGTCCCGATTTGCCGCTTTCAGGGAACATGCACATATGACATAGATGCCTGCTGCAAGAAACAGGACCAGTAAACCACACATAAGCAACTGGTTTAATCCCATGGTTCTTACTGGTATGCCGAAAAAAGGAACTGTCTGATAGCTTCCATATTCCTCTGTTCTTAAAAACCATTGCACCGGATTTATAAAGTGAAGCCAGGAATATCCTGCCAGAGGTGAAACCATCTGATGAAGAAACAGAAAACAAGCAGATGCTGCCAGAAGACTTCCTATCCCGCTCAGCGCCCCTTTCATAACCAGAAGTACACAGGAAGCACACCAGGCAAGAACAACCATCCCCACTGTAGTCCTGAGATAACTGTCAAACAGAAAGCCGCCCACCGTCAAAAGACGGCAATTACCTTTCATCAATTCCAATGACTGAACCGGCCGCTCCAGAGCTTCGAGCCCATACAGGAAGGAGGAACTTACCCAAAGGCTTCCATAAAAAAGCACACACAGGAAAACCGTGGTCACAGCTATTGCCGAAAATTTGACAACAGCCAGTTTGAGCCGCCCGTACCTTGTACTTTTTAACAGCCCAAAAAGATTTCTGTTTTTTTCCGGTACAATGCTCACCGTACACACATAAATAACCAGGATCAACAAAAAAGCATCTGCCGAAGTATTTTCCAGTACAGAAAGAATTCCATATTCCGGTCCCGGCTCAAGAGGCAGCTTTTCCAGACCTGCAAAATCTGCCACCATTTTTTCTCCAAGTCTTTTCTGGTATGGTCTGCCGTCATAGAAGGAATTCTTTTTCATATCTTCAAAATTATCCCGAATAGAAGCAATGTACTCCGGATATGCCCTGATATACGCCATCTGTCTTTGAAGCTCTCCTGCGGCTGTCATCCGCCCTTCCAGCTTCTTTGGTGAATCTGCATATTCGGAGTTTCGGAACTCCTCCAGGATACCGGGATTATCCATTTCCAGAAATTCCAGTATTTCTTCCGGAATCTCGCCATCCAGCGCCTGGCGGATAGTCTGGAAATCCCCCAGCTTTACGGTTTCCTCCATAAGGAAGGCATCTGTTTCCTGCACATCCATACCGGCTATCTTTTGCTGATATTCCTTATAATAAGATACGCTGTACAGCCAATTTCTGTGTACTGTCTGCTGACGATAAAAAAACAGCATCAGATTTGCAGCCAGCAAGACAGTCGTCAGAATCAGGAACCCTCTGTTGCGTATTATTTTTTTCCATTCCGCCCCAAACATAACATTATCCCCCCTCGTTTGCACAAAATCAATTACACTCGGTTTCAAATACAGGTACTATTTCTGCCTGTCCTTTTGCTATTTCTTCCTTGTCAAGAAGGACAACCGCGTGCTCCGTTATACACTCTTCTTCCAGATACTTTGTCATATAACCGAACACATACTCTTTCGTGAGAGGAAATACGTCCAGATTCGTATTCATATCGGGAAATGAAATCTCCTGTATAACCTTCCCGTCATGATCATATATTTTAAATCCGCTGCTCTGTTTTTCCGTATCCCTGCGGCAATATGCATAAACATAGTCTTCATCGGCTGTATCTGGATATTTCGGAAGGATCCCGACCATCCGCGGATCCCCCTCTCCGTCAACCGGCTTTGACCATAACGTATAGGTACCTTCCTTTTTATAGGAATAATACATATTTCCATCATATATATTTCTGATATGTGTAAATTCCCCTTCTTCTTTGTTATCCAGTGGGTTTGTTTTCCAGCTGTCTGCCTGGGGATTGTAGGCATAGAGATTGCTTTCCTCCTGTATTTTTTCAAAATCAAGAGACGGGTCATTTAAGTCGATTGTTTTATCAAATCCTTTTTCCTGAAAATATAACTCCTCGCCGATGCCCTGCATGGAAATTATTTCACCCTGCTGCAAAGCGCTTTTCCATATTTCTTTTTTATCTTTTCCATTTAATGACTGACACCAGACGGATGCCACAGTTTTCCCATCTTCTTCTTTTAGGAAGGAATAATAAAATTTCTCTTTAAAAATAGTATATTGCAGAGGCATCTCCTCTGCATATAAAGCAATCTCTTTCGCAGAACCATCTTTTGCAATTTTCCAAAGAGGAAAGGCTTCTGATTTCGTAACATTGTCATATTCAGCCTGTCCAACTACATACAGACTGTCTTTTACCAAAAACAGCTTCCTGCTGTGCAAAATCGGAACGTAAGCCGTACAGTCTGGATGATTATGCCCACAATCCGGACGTCCGCAAAGAGGAAGTGCCCGGTGTTCTTTTACGCCGTCCCAATACCCCACCAGGTTTCCACAAAGCAAATAATATCCCTCATCCCCAGGTACCACATAATTGAAATAAGAAAATTCACCATTGACTAAAGGGGCAGACGAAGCCTCCGCAGGAGATAAGCTTCCCGCTATCATTCCCACTGCTGCCATGATACCAGCTACACTAATTTTTACCTTCTTTCTCATACGACCATCCTCCTCCTTTTTATTTGTACCAATTCTAACATCTCATTCTTAATTCCTGCTAATGAAATTCATTAAGAAATTCTTAAGACTAATACTGGCCGGCTTCATTCTTTTTGCAATAATTTCCCGGAATTGTTTTTCTGTCATTATTTTTCTTGACACTGTACCGAAAAAATGATATTCTATCAATCTAAGAGCGCAAGCGTATTATATTTATTTATAATACGTTTGCGTTTTTTTGTTTTTCAATATAAAAAATATATACGGAGGTATGAACGGAATGAAAACCTGTTTTTCTTTTGACAATGTAAAAAAGTTTTCTATCCAGATTTTATGGGAATTGCTGGGAAGTGTATTTATTGCAATTGGCATTTATAATTTTGCAGTTCAGGCGAAATTCCCAATGACCGGATTTTCCGGTATTTCCATTATCCTGTATCGCTTATGGAATATTCCTATCGGTCTTTCAACAATCCTGTTAAATATTCCTGTAGCAATTTTATGTTATCGGCTTCTCGGAAGAAAATTTTTCATCAGCTCTATCCGCTGTATGGTGTTATCTTCTGTGTTGATCGACTATGTGGCTCCGCTGTTTCCTGTTTATGAGGGGAACAGACTTCTGGCAGCTCTTTGTACCGGTGTATTTGGAGGAATCGGATACGCGCTGATTTATTCCAAAAACTCCTCAACCGGAGGCTCCGACTTTGTAATTATGGCAGTTAAGGCAATCAAGCCCCATCTCTCTCTTGGAAAAATCGCCTTCTGGTCTGATGTGGGAATCATCCTTGTAGGCGGCATCCTGTTCCGCGACGTGGACGGCGTCATTTACGGAATGGTTGTAAATTATATTTTTGCAGTAGCAGTAGATAAGCTTATGTACGGAATTAATTCCGGCAAACTGGCTCTTGTCGTCACAGAACACGGTTCTGAAATCTGCCAGGTAATTGACAATTGCTGTCAGCGCGGCAGTACCATCCTCAGCGCTTACGGAGGCTACTGCGGGGAAAAGAAACAAGTAGTAATGTGCGCCTGCAGCAACAAGGAAATGTTTCAGGTACAGCAGGCTGTGAAGGCGGCGGATCCCCAGTCCTTCCTTATTATATTGGAATCTAACGAGGTACACGGGGAAGGCTTCCATATGGTACAGATTGGAGAACCTTCAAATACTTGACAAATTCAGAGATTCCCGTATAATGAACTTTGTTCATTCATAATACGGGAGGAAGATGAAAATGAATACCATTGTTACTTCGAAAGAGGAAATCCTGTGTGTCAGCAGGGAATTAATCCAGAAACAGGGATGGAACGCGCTCAACATACGAACTGTGGCAAAGGAATGTAATATTTCTGTAGGTTCCATCTATAATTATTTTCGCAATAAATCAGACCTGATTACTGCAACTGTAGAAAGCGTATGGCGTGATATTTTTCATTTTCCGGAAAATCCTGCTGTTTTTGACAGCTTCATCCGTTGTGTGGAATGGGCTTTTGACAGTATGAAAAAAGGCGAGGAACGATATCCCGGTTTTTTTTCCTTTCATTCCATGATTTTTATGGAAGAAGAAAAGGGAAACGGACAGCAGCTTATGAAAGAATCCTGGCAGCACATCAGCAAAGGACTGTATCAGGTGCTCCTTCATGATCCTAATGTCTCCTCTTCTGCTTTCGATGATGAGTTTACCCCTCAGAAATTTGTGGAGATTATTTTTTCACTGATTATTGCTGCCATGATTCGCCACGATTACGATTGTCTTGGAATCATCGGTATGATTCGGCGCACCATCTATACCCAAAACTGACCTGTAAAGACAGAGCCTGTCTATAGAGCCTGTTTGAAATTATATTCCCTTTATCTGTGGGAAGTCTTTTTTCAGACACGCTTTATAGACAGGCTTTTTTTAAAACAGGATTGACTTTTTCTGTCTAACAGTGTAGACTAAAATTATAGTCTACAGCATTAGACAAGGAGGGATATATAATGGAAATTCCAAAAATCCATGAAAGTGAGTACCGTTTTTGCCTGATTTTATGGGAGCATGAACCGATTACGTCTGTTGCTCTGGTAAAGCTGTGTCAGGAACAGCTTGGCTGGAAGCGAACTACAACCTATACGGTCATCAAACGTCTGGGAGAACGGGGGATACTGAAGAATGAGAATGGTATGATTACTTCTCTGATTTCCAAAGACGAAGCGCAGGCATACGAAATTGATGAACTGGTTGAGAAAAAATTTGAAGGTTCTCTGCCTGCCTTTCTTGCTGCATTTACGAAACGCAGAAACATGACTGAAACCGAACTTGACGAGATTCAGGATATGATTAACCGTATCCGGAAAGGAGGTTCCTGATGAAAGAAGTCTTTTTAAAAACAGTTAACATGAGCATATCTGCCGGCTGGATGATATTGGCTGTGCTGATATTGCGCTTTCTTTTGAAAAAAGCCCCTAAATGGATAAGTGTTCTCCTTTGGGGAATTGTTGCCATAAGACTCCTTTGTCCGTTTTCGATTGAGAGTGCATGGAGTTTGATTCCAAGTGCCCAAACCATTCCAATGGATATCGAAATGGATATGTCTCCTGCCATTGACAGCGGAATAAATGCACTTAACATGGCAGTCAATCCGCTCCTTCAGCAGACGTTTACACCCAAAACCGGTGAAAGTGCAAATCCACTTCAGATATGGATACCTGTTTTTGAAATACTCTGGATTTTGGGAATGCTTGTAATACTCTTTTATGGAACTTTCAGTCTTTGGAAGCTGTACAGAAAACTTGCCACGGCAGTGCGGTACAAAGAGCAGGTTTTTCAGAGTGAGAAGATAAGCGCTCCCTTTGTACTGGGACTTGTAAAGCCAAAAATTTATCTTCCCTGCCAGTTGGATGCGCAAGATCTGGAATATGTCATAGCTCACGAAAAAGCGCATATCTGCCGCAAAGATCACTGGTGGAAGCCGGCAGCTTTTCTCTTATTGACAATTCACTGGTTTAATCCTTTGATGTGGCTGGCGTTTGTGCTTCTGTGTCGTGACATCGAGCTTGCCTGCGATGAAAAAGTTATCCGGGATCTGAATTCAGAAAAAAGAGCTGACTATACTCAGGCGCTTGTCCGATGCAGCATTTCCCGCCGAAGAATTATTTCCTGTCCTCTGGCATTTGGGGAGATTGGAGTAAAGACACGGGTCAGGGCTATTCTGTATTATAAACAGCCAGTCTGGCAGACGGTTTGTCCGGCAGTCCTTGTCTGTATATTCGCTTCCATCTGCTTTCTGACAAACCCGACAGGCGACGGATATCTCAAACGATTGCTCTCTCCTTCCCGCAAAACAGTATTCTATAATGATTTAGAGAGTTATCGAACAGATTACCTTGGTGATTCAGTCAATGTGTCTTTCATAGCGCAGCATCTTCCTTATCCAAAAGGATATAAATATTCTTCCATAGAGCTTCAGACCGAAAAAGCCCCCTATGCGCTTATGGTCTATCTTCAGGGAAATCCATCGGTACTGCCCGAAGATTTCAGCTCCTGTGCAGATTTGGCTTTTGATTTGATTGGAAATATGGAGATTATTTCTTTTTACAATGCAGAGGATAAGACAGAACTCGCAGTTTTTACAAGACAGGAATCTGCCTTATCCGATGGCAGTTCTTTTTAAATCAGTGTGAATTCGCCCTCCGGATGTATTTTATCCTGAAAGACAATGAACCACTCAATATCTTCCTGTACTGCCTCTAAGTGCGCGGTTTTCGGCTCCAGCGTATAATCCATAGCCGTGAAATGCACAGGAAGCTGTTTGGACTTTGATTCCCACACACTATCTGGAAGAGTATGCTGCTCAAAGGCTTTTGCGATTAAGGTATACTTTATCCCACTGACCGGATGGACAAAGGAAAAGGTATCTCCGGGAGAACAGACTTTAAAATGTGGTCCGCAAAGCTCCTTAGGCTCTTCTTTCAGTCTGATGGACATTGAATGAATCTGGGACTTATATCTCCCTTCCCATGAAAAAGCCTCTCTACTTACTACCCATCCGTACGCTGTATCCAGTTGATAATGTCTGAGGACATTTTGGATTTCAGAATCGTCGTCCATTTCTTTTCCCAGACAGGGATTAAAACAAATCCCACAGCCATGTTCTCTTTGCAAAGTTCGCCCATTTACTTCCAGCTCAGAAAAGAAATCCAGAATCAGCGGGTTTTCCCGTTCCAGTTCCATCTGCTCTTCACGGGAGAATCTCTCCCATGAAACGTCTTTCCCTTCCGGCGCCCATTTTTCCATAAAAGCGCTGATATCAGAAAGAGCAACTCGCCTACACAAATCAACAACAATTCCCTTTCCGCATAAATAAATTGAGGGAATCAGCCAGTAATGCCCTGCCCACTGAAATTCCCGGTTAAGCTTCATCTCTTCTCCTGCATGATCTCTTCCGTGATGTCCCCAGAAATTGCCATCATAAAATACCTGATATGGTTTCTTCATATGTATCACCTTTTATTATTCTCTTCTTTGAATCCCCCTGAATTTTCAGGGACTTATTCATATACCTCCACAGTCAAGGGTTCTCTGGCAAAGACCTGACAGCCCAGACGATATCCCTCCTCCAGTTCCTTTTGAGAAAACCAGATACGATCCATAGTATTGACTCTGGCTTCTCCCTTTAATATTTTCACTTTACATTTCGCACAATTCCCCCGTCCTCCGCAAGGCGTCAGGATGTGGATATCATTTTTCAGAAGGTATTCCTGTAATCTTGTATTTGCCGGACATTCTACTATCATCTTTTGCTCCTTCTACATTTATTTTCGCAGCGCCAGACTGCATCTATAATACTTCTATTGTATCAGAAAAAACATTCTGAAAAAAGCAGTTTTCCTGTAAAAAAAGTTCATACGCTCTTCAGGATTGTTCCTGAAAATAAGGAACCTCCTTCATTATGACAGGTGTTTCCCTGCCGGATTTTTCTATAATCGTCAGATTTCCCTCTGAAATACAATCCGTGTCCGTTATCTTTATAGAAACATTATTTTCAGTTATTTCAGCGCCCTTCGCCAGTATTTTTTCCTCATAAAGATGGAGTTGCTGTAAAGCCAGAGCCTCTGCCTCCTCTTTCGTGTATACAGAGGTTTTGGGTATATATTCTCTGTAAACTGCTTTTCCCAATACAATCGGAAGAAAAAAATTCTCTGTAATGCGAAGAGGAATAAATTCTTCTTCCCTCCTCCAGCGCTTTCCCAAAGAGGGATATGCTTCCAGATAAGTTCTTCCAAAGAACAGAGAAACCCCATATTTTTTCTGGCCTGTAGGGATTTCTGTCTGATGTCTCAGAGGAAACTTCCGATGATAAGACCGTGTATACTGAACCCAGATATCTGCATCTGCTTTTACATAGGCGTAACGGACGACTTCCTGACTGTCATTCATGATCGGAAGCTCACCCGAAACAAGAATATCGCCTTCTTTACAGGTATCACCGGGATGAACAAGGGGAATTCCCTGCCGGGTAATCATTTTTACAATGGTTCCTGTTCGGTCAGCAGACAAATCGCAGGGAGTTTCTGACTCTCCTGCATCCTCCGTCAAAATCCCTTCCTGAACAGTCAAAATCAGCCGTGTTCCCTGTATACGGGCGGAAACCCAGGCAATATCCTGATATTTCCTGCGCACCAGAGATGCGATTTCCCCGCAGTCGATTTTTTGTTTTGACATTCCATGAGTAATTCCTTCTTTTTCAAGAAATGTAAGAATTTCAGGAGTAGAATTTCTTTTATTTCCTTCCACATGGATATTCCAGATTCGACCGGAAAGCAGCAGCATTAAGAGAAATGCCGCCAAAAGTCCAAGAAAAAAAGCCTTTCTTTTTTTATTTCTGTAAAAAAAGAAGGGCAGACCGCGTTTTTTCAGGACACAGATATGTACTTTGGATTTGCTGCGAACCGGACGAAGGAGAAAAAAATCGTTCAGAGCCAAATAACCGGTAATTCTGTCCCCATCACGGCTGCATATTTTTTCAAGAGAAATCCGACGGCTTTTGCACAGGTTTAAAAATCGTTCCAACTGTCCGCCGCTGACACAAATTTGAACATATCCACGCAGGAATCTGAGAAATTTTTCAATCATAGAAAATCAGCATCTCTGAGGAAAGATTCCGGAAATACATCCTTTTACCAGCATTTCATCCGGAGTATACCAGGGTATTTCCAGACATTTCCCGCAGATGGCAACCTTTCCCCGGGGGGTGAGGATCACGATTTCTGTAGGGCTGTATTTCGAAATACAGCGATAATTTTCCACAAATACTCTTCCCTGTCCCGTGATTGTTACAACTGCATCACCGTATGCCAGATCAGGCGGAACTTCCAGACTGGTCACAGCATTTTCTTTCCATTGTTCCCACTTTTTCATAAAAAATCTCCCCGGCTTTTGTTTGTATTCTATGCTGGGGAGATGGATTCTATACATTTTTTAATATGCTCCTGTTATCTTAGACACGCTGTCAACGGTAAAGCACCATAGAAAACCACAGAATCGTATTCCCACCGATGTTGTATTCCATAGCTTCACGTTCCACGATTTCATTTGCCACAACACCGTGGCTTTCCAGACAGGGATGCATCCGTTCCGGATGACGGCAGGGCTTTCCTTCTTTGTAGCTGCAGTTTTCGCAGATATCGCAGGACTCTGTGGAAAGAATATAAATCTCATGTCCCTCGCTTTTGAGAAAATCGCCCACTTCTGTTGTCAGCTCCTCATGAGCCTGCCTTGTGGCAAGCATCTCTTCCATATTCAGCACATCGGAGACCTCTGCCACACTGGAAAAGAAAACTGCGTTTGCATAACTTTTTATCTTTGCCTCACATTCCTCTAAAGTGCCCACTGCAGGCGGGCATGCCCAAGTAGAGCCATACCTCTGGCACTCTGTCTGGCAGATGATACGCACACGCTCTCTGGCAAAAATATCCTTCGTATCTAAAATACGGTATTCATAAATCGGATATTGCGAAATAAATTCATCAAATTTCTCTATGTTCATGCTGCTTTGATACCTCTGTTTCTCTTATTTGTGATAAGGCTCATGATTTATGATTCGATAGGCACGGTAAATCTGTTCCAGAAGAATCATCTGCATCAATTGATGAGGAAATGTCATTCTGGAAAAGCTCAGTTTATAGTCTGCGCGCTTTAATATCTTATCGCTCAATCCCAGAGAACCGCCAATGACAAAAGCAATGGAACTGTTTCCGGAAATCCCCAGAGAATCAATTTTACGGGATAATTCTACAGAATCCAGCATCTGTCCGTCAATGGCAAGGGCAATCACATAATCCTGTTCACGGATATGTTTCATCAATCGTTCGCCTTCTATTTCTTTAATCTGAAGATTCAGAGCCTCCGAAGCTTTATCCGGCGTTTTTTCATCTGCCACCTGACAGAATGTCAGCTTGCAGTAACGGCTGAGACGTTTGGCATATTCAGCAATACCGGCTGTTAAATATTTTTCTTTGATTTTACCTACGCTGAGAATTTTTATTTCCATTATTCTACATAATCCAGAGCTGCACGGTTGCAGGTTACGCTTCTCACAAAAGTGGCTACTTTTACATGATCCGGATTGTCTTTATATGCAACAAGAGCCTCCGGCGTATCAAATTCCGTGATAAGGCAGAAATCATGGGTGCTGGAGCCGATTAACTCAGTTACCACATGGGCGCTTAAAAGCCCCGGAACAATTCCCACAAGACCTTCCAGCCCTTCTTTAATCCTTGCTTTGTCCGCTTCTCTTTCCTCCATTGGAATTTCTTCTTTAAACGACCACATTACAATATGTTTTACCATTGTTATTCTCCTTTACATAATATAGTTATTGACAACCAACATTCATTAATATTCCAGATAATACTCACAGCTCGCTACCGGACTTTCCTTTCCGTTAGGCGCTACCAAAATAGCATAAAAGGTATGATATCCCTGAGGAAGGTTAACCGGCGTCTTATATTCTGTGCTTGCCGTTGTAGGATGCTCATTATCAAAAGCATAATACGCCCTGCATCCATCCGGCACTTCTATTTTTATTTTTGTCTTTTTTCTGTAAATTCCTGATTCCGGCGTAATCTTAGGCTTGTCCGGACTTTTCAGGACAATCACATATTCAGCAGAAAGAATATCGCTGGAAATATTATTTTTGTTAATTCCAAATGCATTCAGCTTTGTAGTTCCCTCTCCAATTGCAATCGGTCCGGCATACAGGGTACTGTTCTGGTTGGGCATACTGCCGTCCAGTGTATAATAAATTTTATCATAATCTGCAAACAGTTCCAACGTCTGGGGAGACGTATATATTCCCGGCTCAATGCTCAGAGACGGCTTTTCGCAGATATAGTCTCTGCATGCATCCAGAATTTCCGGATTCGTAACATTCTTCAGGAAAATCCGGATTTCCCCTGTGCGGTGTTCCGACGCCAGATACTCAACAAGCATTGAGGCAGCCTCCACACTGTCAGGGTATTCCTTCACCATTGGCTGAAGAACCAGTATAGCAGATTCTGCATCTCCTTCCTGCTTCAGAAGACTGGCGAAAAGAAGATTCGCAGATAAATTCCCCGGTTCCTTTTCAAGAGCTTCCTCAACCGCATGCATGGCACGGCCGTATGCTCCCCTTCCATAATATTTCTCAGCCTTTGTATATAAAGCAGAAAAAGTATGGAGCTGTCTGTAACAGAAACCTCCGATAAATACAGCCGCAAGGACTGTAAAAAAGAGAATCCTTTTTTTGTTGACGCGCAGTCTCTCTCCCAACTGCGTTAGCTTCCCTGTTTCTTGTTCTGCTTCCATAGTCTGTCTCTTCTTTTCAAGCTGGGTCTCTACAGAATCAAATTCCTTTACCCAGGGAATTTCCGTAAGACAATTGGGACAGTATAAAGAACCGCGTTCCACTTCTTTATGACACTTCGGACACTTCATAGCATAGGCAGTCCTTTCTTCTATCCATTCGATTTCTTATTTATAAAGATTCTTCGATGTAATTTTCAAATTCCTCCATAGTCATAAGAACCTTTCTAGGTTTGGTTCCCTCCTCAGGTCCCACAACTCCTGCATCGCAGAGCTGATCCATAATTCTGGCAGCACGGTTGAAGCCAATCTTAAAGACTCTCTGGAGCATACCGATGGATGCTTTTTCTTTTTCGACGATAAATTTGCCGGCATCTGTGAAATAGATATCCCGCTCCTCTCCTCCTGCCCCGCCGCTTAACGGGCTGTTTACCTGCTGTTCAATCTGCTGATTATAGGAAACTGCAGGATTTTTATTTGCGAGAAATTCCACTACGCTGCTGACTTCTTCGTCAGATACGAAAGCGCCCTGAAGTCTGGCCGGCTTCTGATAGCCCTGCGGATAAAACAGCATATCTCCTTTTCCGAGAAGCTTCTCCGCTCCGTTCATATCCAGAATTGTACGGGAATCCACACCGGAAGATACGGAAAATGCAATTCTGGAAGGCATATTTGCCTTAATCAGTCCGGTAATGACATTTACTGACGGACGCTGGGTAGCGATAATCAGGTGAATACCCGCCGCACGGGCAAGCTGCGCCAGACGGCAGATCGCATCCTCCACCTCTCCGGGTGCAACCATCATAAGGTCTGCAAGCTCATCTACGATAATGACAATCTGCGGCATTTTTTCGGGAGCTGTTTCTCCCTCCGCAACAGGAATGGAAGATATCTTTTTGTTGTATTCCGTGAGATTACGGACACCGTATTCTGCAAATGTATTATATCGGGTGGTCATCTCAGAAACCGCCCAGTTCAATGCGCCCGCCGCTTTCTTCGGGTCTGTGACAACCGGAATAAAGAGATGCGGAATCCCGTTATATACACTTAATTCCACTACTTTGGGGTCAATCATGATAAGCTTAACTTCATCCGGCGTAGCTTTGTATAAAATACTCATGATCAGAGTATTGATACAGACCGATTTACCTGAGCCTGTGGCTCCTGCTATAAGAAGGTGCGGCATTTTTGCAATATCTGTAACCACAGGTTTGCCTGCGATATCCTTACCCGCAGCAAAGGCAAGCTTTGATTTCGCATTACGGAATTCATCGGACTGAAGGAGATCCCTGAGCATAACCGCGCTGTTCTCCTTATTCGGAACCTCGATTCCCACTGCAGCTTTACCCGGTATGGGCGCCTCGATTCGGATATCCGGCGTTGCCAGATTCAGTTTAATGTCGTCTGCAAGGCTGACAATCTTACTTACCTTTACGCCCATTTCAGGCTGAAGTTCATACCGTGTAACAGTCGGACCGCAGCTTACATTGGTAACAGTTACGTTTACTCCGAAATTAAAAAGTACCTCCTGAAGCTTCTGGGCAGTCTTTCTCAAATGCGCATCGGAATCTCCCTGAGATTTCCCGCTGCCCTTTTTCAGAAGATTTAATGGTGGAAATTTGTACTCTGGTTTAACGGCAGGTTCCTGTTTCGTTATTTCGTGCTGGATATTTATAATCCCATTCTGAATTTCGGCAGGAGAAGACTTCGGATTCTTGGAAGCTGTTTTCCCCTCCTTACTTTCCGGAAAAGGGGAATCCTCCTCCATTGCATTTACCGGTTCTTCATAAGAAATCTCCTCCTCGTCCCCGGTCATATCCGTCAGAGGTTCAGAACGGTGAATCTCAAATTCCGGAGCACTGGACGGCTGGTCTGTACTTTGGCTGGTCGAAGCTGTAAGATCCGTTCCGTCAAGGGAAAACATTTTTCTGCGAGCCTGTCTGGGATCCAGGAAAAGCTCCTCCTGACTCTGTGCGGCAGGGGTTTCCTCCTCTTCATCCTGTGCAAGTTCCATCTCAAGCTGACGAATCCGCTCTGCACGGCGTTCCTCCTTTAACTGGCGTTTCTGCTGCGCTCGGACTTCTCTTTTCAGGTCACGCTCAGGTTTGCCCTCCTGATATCGCTCATGCCCCCCTTTTACCAGATTACACAATCTGGTTCCGATTCCCATAACAAAGTCAAGGAATGAATGCTGGGTAATGAGAATCAGACATACAAGAACCACAAGTCCGATAATCACATAACCGCCCACAACTCCAAAAGCAGAGGTGATAGAGATACAGATAGCGCCTCCGATCACTCCGCCCCCAGTCCGGTAATCAGAACAGAGCGCATAATAGTCCATAAGCTCTGTGCTTTTCGTATACCCCTCTGTCAGAAGCTGCATAATCCCGCAAATACAGACAAAAAGCACAATTCCGGCAGATAATTTCTTATAAGCCAGATGATTTTTTTTATTGGAAAGTATAAACGCACATCCGATGAAAAGCAGAATCGGGAACACATAAGCCATCAGACCCATAGCCCCGAAACAGAAGCTGCTGATAGCATCTCCCACGAAACCGCCCATTCCGAAATTACTCACAAGGAGAATGATACAGGCTGCCAGAATCACTAACAGGATAATTTCATTCTGAAACCCGCCGGATACGGACTGCTGTTTCGCGCTGGAGCGCTTCTTTGATGTCGTTCTTTTTTTTGTTTTAGATACTGCCATTTCCAGGCTTCCCTCCTAAATTATTTGTTCGGATATTCTTTTTCATATTTTGGTATTTTTAAAGATAATTTACTGCCAGCGCAATCAGACCTGCAAAGAAGGAATAATACGCAAAGTATCGAAGCTTCTTTTTGAGAACAAGACTATGCATGGTACGAATGACCAGAACAGAAACAACGCCTGCCACAAGCATACAGAAGACATAGGTAAACCCAAGTCCCAGACTCATATCAGGAGCCGCGAACTGTCCAAGCTGGGAAAAGAATGCGCCAATAATTGCCGGAAGACTCATGAGAACAGAAAACTTCACAGCAAACTTACGGCTGTAACCGCACAAAAGCGCTGCACAGATTGTAAGAGCCATTCTTGACACTCCCGGAAATACGCCAAGTCCCTGACAGATTCCAATCCACATGGCGCTGTCGTAGCCTGCGTCTCTTGGACCTCTGTCTCCGCCTGAATTGTTGAGGTCTGTCACAAGAAGAAAAATACCGGAAAGCAGAAATCCGATTCCGGGAAGAATCGCAGATGATGCCGCCATATCAGCCAGTCTTCTTGCCGTGAACCCAATCAGCACAGTGGGAATCATGGAAACTGCAAGAAGAGCCGTAAACTTACGATATGTACCATGAACAATTCTTGCATAGGACAGAGATTCCCCTGTTCTTCTGTTATGGATATAAAGATTGGCATTTCCGATAATATCCATGATCATGCCGATAAGCTCTTCTATAATCCTGTACAAATCCTTACGGAACAGAAAAACAATAGCTGCCGCTGTTCCCAGATGGAGCATACTTTCAAACAGGATGCCTGTATTACGCTCAATCCCCATAATTTTCTCTGCTGCGACCAGATGACCGAAGCTGCTCACAGGAAGGAACTCTGTGATTCCCTGAATGATTGCTAATAAAATCCCGTATATTACTGACATAATTATCATATCCTTTGTATTTAGTGCAGCAGCTTCCTCCTGCATTTATCCGACAGATGCAGATGAGCCGCCACCTTGTTCATTATAACATAGTCAGCAGAAATTGACAACACAGGAAAACAAATGTTCTTATTTAATTCGCAAAAAAGCCCCTGTATCCGGAATTTCTTTCGGATACAGGGACCTTGCTTCAGAAATTATTTATTTCTTAAATATTCATCAATACCTTTCGCGCCTGCTTTACCTGCACCCATAGCAAGGATAACAGTTGCTGCGCCTGTAACAGCATCACCGCCGGCATATACGCCTTCTTTGGAAGTTTTGCCGTATTCTTCGTCTGCAATGATACATTTTCTCTTGTTGATATCAAGACCGTATGTTGTAGAAGAAATCAGCGGGTTCGGGGAAGTTCCCAGAGACATAATGACTGTGTCAACGTCGATAGTGAACTCAGAACCCGGAATTTCTACAGGACGTCTTCTTCCGGAAGCATCAGGCTCTCCTAATTCCATACGGATACATTTGATGCCTGTTACCCAGTCTTTCTCGTCTGTAAGGATTTCAACAGGGTTGCACAGAAGGTTAAATTCCACACCTTCTTCTTTTGCATGGTGAACTTCCTCTGCACGTGCAGGAAGCTCTGCTTCAGAACGGCGGTAAATGATATGTACCTCTGCGCCGAGACGAAGAGCTGTTCTTGCCGCATCCATTGCCACGTTTCCGCCGCCGACTACTGCAACCTTCTTACCGTGAGCGATCGGAGTGTCATAATCCTCGCGGAATGCCTTCATCAGGTTGTTACGTGTCAGATATTCGTTTGCGGAGAATACGCCGTTTGCCTGCTCTCCCGGAATTCCCATGAACATCGGAAGACCTGCGCCGGAACCGATAAATACGGCTTCGAAGCCTTCTTCTTTCATCAGCTCGTCGATGGTTACAGATTTACCGATGATAACATTTGTCTCGATTTTAACTCCCAGAGCCTTTACGTTTTCTACTTCTGCTGCAACAACTTTATCTTTCGGAAGACGGAATTCCGGAATACCGTAAACAAGAACGCCGCCTGCTTTGTGAAGGGCCTCAAAAATTGTTACATCGTAACCCATTTTTGCAAGGTCGCCTGCGCAGGTAAGACCTGCAGGACCGGAACCGATTACTGCAACTTTTTTGCCGTTTTTCTCTTTGGCAGGAGCTGGTTTGATTCCATTTTCTTTCGCCCAGTCAGCTACGAAACGCTCCAGTTTACCAATGGAAACTGCCTCGCCTTTCACGCCGCGGACACATTTGCCTTCACACTGAGTCTCCTGAGGACAGACACGACCGCAGACTGCAGGAAGCGCGCTGGATTCGCTGATAATCTGATATGCTTTTTCGAAGTTTCCTTCTTTTACCTCTCCAATGAATGCCGGAATATTAATGGAAACCGGACATCCCTCTACACATTTTGCTTTTTTACATCCAAGGCAGCGGTTTGCTTCCTCCATTGCCTCTTCTTTGTTATATCCAAGGCAAACCTCTTCGAAGTTTGCTGCACGAACCTTAGGATCCTGTTCTCTTACAGGAACTTTTTTTAACATTTTTGCATCTGCCATTATTCGTCACCTCCGCAGTGTCCACATCCGCCGTGATGTGTGTCGCCTTCCTGAAGTTTCAGCATTTCACGACCTTCTTCTGTCTTGTACATCTGCTGTCTCTTCATTGCAAGATCAAAATCTACAAGATGTCCGTCAAACTCCGGTCCGTCTACACAGGCGAATTTCACTTCTCCGCCAACGATCAGACGGCATGCGCCGCACATTCCTGTTCCGTCTACCATGATCGGGTTCATGCTGACAACAGTCGGGATGCCCAGTTCTTTTGTGAGAAGACATACAAATTTCATCATGATCATCGGTCCGATTGCCACACAGAGATCATATTTCTTGCCCTGATTTTCCACAAGGTCGCGAAGGACGTCTGTTCCCATACCTTTTCGTACATAGGAACCATCGTCTGTAGTCACATAAAGGTTGCTGACTTCGCTCATCTCTTTCTCAAGAATCAGAAGGTCTTTTGTTTTAGCGCCGATGATAACGTCCGCAGTAACGCCGTGCTCATGAAGCCATTTCACCTGTGGGTAAACAGGAGCTGTACCAACACCGCCTGCTACGAATACGATTTTTTTCTTTTTTAACTCTTCGATATCCTCATGCACCAATTCGGAAGGCTGTCCCAGCGGTCCTACGAAGTCCTCGAAGTAGTCTCCTGCCTTTAATTCAGCCATTCTGGTTGTGGAAGCTCCTGCTGGCTGGAATACGATGGTTACAGTCCCTTTTTCAGCGTCATAATCACAGATGGTAAGAGGGATTCTCTCGCCTTTTTCATCCATTTTTACGATTATGAACTGACCCGGCAGACAATGTTTCGCAACACGCGGGGCTTCAACATCCATAAGAAAAACATTTGCAGAAAGTTTTTCTGCTTTCAGAATCTTATACATAATATCCTCCTGGTATTCATATTTAACAGGCACGTCCGGCAGATGCAAAACAAAGCGGGAGCAGAAACGTGTCTGCTATTTTCTCTTTCCCTATTTCCATTTAATAAGAATGAAAATTTTCAGTAATATTATACCATAGATTTGCATAGATTCAATGAAAAATTTGTTTTTTTCCATGATTTATTGCATATCATCAATTAATGAATAAAGTTTGGATAAAGCCTCCCGTATTCCGCCCACTTCATCAATCAGTCCCTCTTTTACAGCCTCTTCTCCTTCGAGCATTGTACCTACATCTTTTACAAGCTGGGTGGTATCGAGCATCAGTTCTTCCAGTCTTTCCTGACTGATTTCCGAATGAGAAGAGATAAAGTTGGTAATCCGGTCCTGAATTTTTTCCATATTGCGGTAACTCTGGGCTACGCCGATGAACATTCCATTTTGGCGTACCGGATGAATCACCATTGTAGCGCTGGGCACGATAAAGGAATAGTCCGCGGAAACAGCCATGGGAACGCCTATGGAATGTCCGCCTCCAAGGACAAGGGACACCGTGGGAATGCTCAGTGATGCGATCATTTCTGCAATGGCAAGCCCCGCCTCCACATCTCCGCCGACAGTGTTCAAAAGAATTAAGAGCCCCTCCACTTCATCGTCATCTTCCACAATAGCAAGCTTGGGAAGGACATGCTCGTATTTTGTTGTCTTGCTGTGAGAAGGCGCAGACTCATGCCCTTCCACCTCTCCTATAATGGTCAGAAGTTCCACCTTGCGTTTCCTGTTATTTCCGTCCAGAACAACCTGCCCCATCTCTTCTATCTGCGAATTCTGGATATCCTCTTTTTCAAGTTCCTCTCTTTTTTCGTCTTTCTTTTCCTTTTCTTCCATGAAAAAACACCTCCGTAGATTTATAAGAATAGTATGGAAAAATTCTCATAAAATATACGAAGGTGTATTTCGTCAATTACAAGATTTCGTCAAAATCCGGTGTTCCGTAAAGGTCGAACGGAGTGCTCTGGTACACATAATAATTCAACCAGTTCGTATAAAGGTTGTTTGCATGTGCCCTCCACATCAGAAGGGGCTTATTCAGAGAATCATCGTCCCTGTAATAATTCTTCGGAATGTCAATGGGAAGATTTTTGCTCAGATCACGCTTGTATTCTCCGTCCAGCGTTACCCTGTCGTATTCGGGATGTCCCATGACGAAAATCTTGCGTCCACCGTCTGCCATTGCGAGGAAAAGCCCTGCTTCCTCAGACTCTGCAAGAACAGTAAGCTCCTTGCAATTATGAATGTCCTCAATCGGCACTTCCGTATGCCTTGAATGAGGCGCAAGAAACATATCGTCGAAGCCGCGTACAAGGGGAATCTTGCGATTCATAACCTTATGCCAGAAAAGCCCGAACATCTTGTGGTCCAGAGGTTTCTTTTTCAGACCGTAATGATGATAAAGCCCTGCCTGAGCTGCCCAGCACAGATAAATAGTGGAAGTGACATGGCTCTTTGTCCAGTCCATAATCTGCACAAGCTCATCCCAGTAGTCTACTTCCTCAAACTCCATCTGCTCCACAGGCGCTCCTGTGATAATCATTCCGTCATATTTCTGGTTTTTAAGCTCCGAAAAAGTCTGATAAAATTTATTCAGATGACTCATAGATGTATTTTTTGACTGGTGGCTTTCTACTGCCATAAAGGTAACGTCTACCTGAAGAGGCGTGTTGGAAAGAGAGCGCAGAAGCTGAAGCTCTGTCTCCTCCTTTAAGGGCATCAGATTCAGAATGAGAATCTGAATCGGGCGGATATCCTGATGAAGAGCCCTTGTCTCATCCATGACGAAAATATTTTCTTTTTCCAGAATTTCCTTTACGGGCAGGTCGCCCTGTATCTTAATTGGCATAATCTAGTCCTTCCTTTCCTGCAGCCTTATTCATTCCTTGTCTTTTACAAGAGACAGAAACTCCTCTTCTGAAAGAATCGGAATCCCAAGCTCTCTGGCTTTTTTGTTCTTGGAGGAGGTGGATGCCGTATCGTTGTTTATCAGATAATTTGTCTTACCTGTAACAGAACCGGTTACCTTACCTCCGAAACTCTCGATATATTCCTTTAATTCTCCTCTGTTTGCAAAGCGCTCCACACTTCCGGTAACAACAAAATTCATACCTGCAAAAATCTGCTCGCCTGCTTTCTCCTCTTTTTTCAGATGGAGATGGGAAAGAAGATGGTCAAGCTTTCTGTTATTTTCTTCTTTTCTGAAATAATCCGCGAGGTTTTTTGCAATAACAGGCCCGATTGTGTCAATAGCGCTGATTTCCTCCTCGTCCGCGCGGCGGATTCTTTCCAGATCGTCGTCAAAATGGCGGCAGATTACCTTTGCATTTGCAAGACCAATATTGCTGATTCCCAGACTGTATATTACCTTTGCAGGTGTGGTTTCCTTTGCTTTTTCGAGGCTTTCCAAAAGGTTTTCGAAAGATTTTTCTCCAAATCCGTCCATTTCCACAATCTCTTCTCTGTGCTTTCCGATTTCAAAAATATCGCCAAAATCGTGGATAAAGCCTCTGGCAATAAATTTTTCCAGCGTCGCCTCAGAAAGACCATCTATATTCATAGCATCCCTGCTGACAAAAAGAGCAAAAGCTTTGATTTTTTTTGCAGGACAGTCCGGATTGAGACAATAAAGAGACTCCACGTCATTTTCTTTGCGAATTGCCGCTTCCATACCGCAGGCAGGGCATTTTTTCGGAATTTCGAGGTTTCTGCTTCTGGTCAGATTTTCCGCAATCTGGGGAATGATCATATTTGCTTTATATACGCTGATGCTGTCTCCGATTCCAAGTTCCAGCTCTTTCAGGATGCTGACATTGTGTACGCTTGCGCGGCTTACTGTAGTTCCTTCCAGTTCCACAGGCTCAAAAATAGCTACCGGATTGATAAGCCCGGTTCGGGACGGACTCCATTCGATTTCCAGAAGGTGTGTTTCCTTCATCTCATCCGCCCATTTAAAAGCAAAGGCGTTTCGCGGAAACTTTGCCGTTCTTCCCAGAGATTCTCCGTAGGCAATATCGTCATAAAGGGCTACCAGTCCGTCGGAAGGGAAATCATTCTCAGTAACGGCACGGGCAAAATAATCCATTGCATCATCCAGTGTTTCTCCTGTACAGACACGGTATTCCACCACATCGAATCCCTGTTTTTTCAGCCATTCAAACTGAAATTCATGGGAGTTTTTAAAATCCTCCCCTTCTGCACTCACAAGAGAAAACGCGTAAAAACGCACGTTTCTCCGGGCAGTAACCTCATTGTTGAGCTGGCGCACAGAGCCGCTGCATAAATTTCGCGGATTCTTATATTTTGCGTCTGCATCTTCAATGGTGGCATTGATTTTTTCGAAGTCTGAATAGGTAATGACAGCTTCTCCCCGAAGGACAAGACGTCCCTTAAAAGGAATCTGAAGAGGAATGTTTTTAAACACTTTTGCATTATTTGTGATAACCTCTCCCACAACTCCGTTTCCCCGTGTGACGGCTTTTTCAAGCTGCCCGTTTTCGTAAGTAAGAACGATTGTCAGACCGTCCAGTTTCCAGGAAAGAAGCGTCCTGTGTACTCCCATAAAAGAACGGAGCGCTTCTCTGTCCTTCGTCTTATCCAGAGAAAGCATGGGACTTTCGTGCTCTTCTTTCGGTAACTGCTCAACCGCCTCATACCCTACACTTATGGTTGGGCTGTTTGCGAGAACAGTTCCTGTTTCTCTCTCCAGAGCCTGAAGTTCGTCGTACATTCTGTCGTACTCCAGATTGCTCATGATTTCTCTGTCGTTCTGATAATATTCTCTTGCTGCCTTGTCCAGTTTTTCGGCAAGCTCCTTCATTCGCTTTATGACTGCTGTTTCCATGGCTGCCTCCTGTTTCTTTTACTGTTTCATTCGAGGACGACGCAATCATCCTCTGAAGCGTTTCCCACTCCTTCGGTGTAATTTCCCTGATAGCTCCTTCCTCAAGTCCATCCAGGGTCAGATTCATAATTCGTATTCTTTTTAAGGTGAGTACACGATAGCCGAAATATTCGCACATTCTCCGAATCTGGCGGTTAAGCCCCTGAGTCAGGATAATGCGGAAGCTGTTCTTTCCGGTACGCTCTGCAAAGCAAGGTCTTGTAACCGTGTCCAGAATCGGAACACCGCTTTGCATCCCTTTTAAAAAGGCTTCGTCTATGGGTTTATTTACCGTTACCAGATATTCCTTTTCATGGCGGTTTCCAGCGCGCATAATACGGTTCACCAGACTGCCTTCATTGGTAAGGAGAAGAAGCCCCTGAGAATCTTTATCCAGACGTCCTACCGGATATACGCGAAGAGGATATTTCAGATATTCGGTGACTGTCACTTCATCCTTCTGCTGCTTTGTGCTGCAGACGATTCCTCTTGGCTTGTTAAAAAGCAGAAGAACTTTTTTTTCGTTTTTTATTATGGGATTTTCGTCAATGCAGATAAAATCTTCTGCCGAAACCTTTTCCCCGCTCTGCGCTTTACGCCCGTTTACCGTAACGCGGTTTTCAGAAATCAGGCGGTCTGCCTCTCTTCTGGAGCATACGCCTGCATCGCTTAAGTATTTATTGATTCTTATTTTTTCGTCCATTTGTTTATTATATAATTTTTTCGCCCTCACCGCAATGGGGAATTCTCTTGTATTTTTCGGACAATTATTGTATGATAAGAACGAATGTGACCGCAAAAGGCAGAAATCTGCCGGTCAGATTCGTTTAAAGAACTCAAATAAAGGGGGAACTTTTATGCAAGGCCGTAAAATGCGGACAAGCAGACCTTTAATGCTTCTTGCGCTTCTTCTGTGTGTGATTATCGGAGCTGTTTTTACCAAATCCTCTGCCAATCCCTCACCGCTTGACAGCGAAAGCATGTCTGAAATGTTCGTAGCCGATAAGCCCGAAGAATCTCTGACAAAGGAAGATTCTGCAAAAGCTGATTCCGACCAGCCTACAGACAATTCCCGTAAAAAAAGCTCTGACGCCGCCATGACGCCCACTCCGTCTCCGACATCAGAACCTTCTGCCCCAAAAGAATCCGAAGCTTCTCCTGAAGCCTCTGCAGGGGTATGGACAGCCAGCGGAAGCGACTGGCTGTTTATGGTAGACGGTTCCGCGTATAAAGGATGGCTGACAGACACAGACGGCAAACGCTATTTCTTTAATGACGACGGTATCATGCAGAGAGGATGGCTGGACAATGACGGCAGACGCTACTATTTCGATTTGGACGGTATTATGCAGACCGGAGAAATCAAAGTAAAGGATAAAACCTATGAACTGAATCAGGACGGTTCTCTCAAAGGCTATAAAGCTTCTGAAAAAAAGAAAAAAACAGAGAAAAAAGCTTCTGAGGAAAAGAAAAATTCCAAAAAAGAAAAAAAATATGCGGCTCTGACCTTTGATGACGGTCCCGGTTCTTTTACAGGAAGGCTGCTTGACTGTCTGGAAAAAAACAAGGCGAAAGCCACTTTCTTTATGGTCGGAAAAGAGATTGCCAGCTTTCCGGATGAAGTAAAACGTATGGCAGAACTAGGATTTGAACTCGGCAATCATACATACGACCACAAAGACCTCACGACTTTATCTCTGGCTGAGATCCAGTCAGAAATCGGAAGAGTAGACCAGACATTGCTGGAGCTTACAGGTCAGGGCGCATCTGTTGTACGCCCGCCCTACGGTTCTATTAACGACAATGTAAAAGCATCCGTCGGAACTCCGATGATTCTCTGGTCTATTGATACGCTTGACTGGAAAACGCTGGATGTACAGCAGACAGTTGACACTGTAATGAAAGAGGTCAGAGACGGCTCGATCATTCTCATGCACGATATCTACAGCACTACTGTAGATGCGGCAGAAATCCTGATTCCAAAACTGATAAAAGAAGGCTATGAACTTGTAACTATTCACGAGCTTGCCAAAATCAAGGGAATTGAACTAAAACCCGGTATTGCATACGGGGAAATGAACTAAAAAATCCCGGAAAGCAATTAATGCTTTCCGGGATTTTTCACGATATTCAATTAGCTTCCAACAGGCTGCTGTATACATATCCGGTCTGACCCTCGTAATCGATCTGAGTCCATTCACCATCAACGCCCTTCGATTCAACCTGTGTACCTGCCGAAATCACGCCAAGAATTTCAGCTTCCATATCCGCTGCCGCACGAACATTGCAGGCATCTGAAGCAGTAAGCATTGTACCGCTTTCTGTGCCGGTCGTACTTGCATCCTCCCCAAGACCATCCAGAAATTCTGCAAGTGCAGGATCGTCAATCTGAGCCTGGTCATATTCATCGTTTGCATCTGCAAGAAGCTTCTTCACATCCTCATCTCCCGATAACCCATCTACATAGGCGGAGATTTCCGCATCCTGCTGTGCATCATTGTCTATTATCAGTTTCCCTGTGCTGTCTTTATATACATAAAGCCAGCTCAATGCGGGCACCTTCGTCTCAATGCCCTGACAGATATAATAGAAGCTTGCATATACCACGTAAGAATCATCTGTCAAACCTTTCTTCGTGTAAACATTGCGAACTTCATACCCTTCGATATACTCTTTTGCATTTGTGATTTTTGCCTCATCGGATGGCGTCAGGTCATCCTCAAGAGTCTTCAGCGTTGCAATATCCTGTTCCCCCAGAGCCTTGTAGTAGCTCTTGATCAATGCAGAAATATCTGCATTATTCGTTTCCATGGGATTGGCGTCTTCTTTCTTCTCGTCGTCAGACTCCCCTTCTTTTGTCGGAGAAGAAGGAACATTTCCCTGGTTATCTGATGTGGTGTTTGGTTCTCTGCCGGAATTACCCCTATCACTTCCGACTAAGGCACGAACGCCAAAGAACAATACGACCACGATTATCAGAATGGCTCCTCCAAGCATAAAATACCGAAGGTTATCTGATAACCATTCTCTAAAATTGTCCAAGTTCTTGTCCTCCTTATGATACAACGCACCGGAACGAATCCTTACGTCCCAGAGCAACACACCTGAAGGGAATCGAACCCCCGCACATGGTACCGGAAACCACTGCTCTATCCACTGAGCTACAGGTGCAGATATTTTTCATAAAAGCTTTCTCATACGCTTTTCTCTGATTTTATCACAATCAGGTAAAAATGTAAAGTTTTTTTTGTAATATACACAAATGATACAAATTTCAGAATTTTTATACTAATTTCTTTTAACATTTATGTTTAAAAGGAAACAGGGAACAAACGCCTTCCCGGTTCATTCCCTGTATTTCCTTTTTTGCGGAAAGTATATCTCAAACTCTTTCCGGAACAGCTATATTCAGTCTGTTTTCAGATCAGAAAAAATATTTTTGATCACAAAAAGCGTAATAAGCATTAATACAATTCCTATTGGAAGTGAAATCCATGCATTCTGTATGAAGCCTGCCGCAATATATGTCACAAAGGAAACTGCTGCCGCAACAATGACATACGGAAGCTGAGTGGATACATGGTTTACATGATCGCACTGAGCGCCTGCGGACGCCATAATTGTAGTATCGGAAATCGGTGAGCAGTGGTCGCCGCATACAGCGCCTGCCATACAGGCGGAAATGGAGATAATCATAAGCTCCGGATTGGAATTTTCAAATACCGCTACTACGATCGGAATCAGGATACCGAAAGTTCCCCAGGAAGTACCTGTTGCGAAAGCAAGACCGCATCCAACCAGGAAAATGATTGCAGGAAGCAGATTCATAAGACCGCCTGCTACAGATTCCATAGCGCCTGCAACGAAATCCGCTGCTCCAAGGCTGTCTGTCATAGCCTTTAATGTCCACGCAAAAGTAAGAATTAAAATTGCAGGAACCATCGCTTTAAAACCGTCCGGAATACAAGCCATACAGTCGCGGAAATTCATAACACGGCGAACCATATAGAGAACTACTGTAATAATCAGACCAAAGAAACTTCCGATTGCAAGTCCTACAGAAGCGTCGCTCTTGGAAAATGCAGAAACAAAGCTCTCGCCGCTGAAGAAACCGCCGGTATAAATCATACCGATTACACAGCAGACTACCAGAGATACAATCGGAATGACAAGGTCGATCACTTTGCCTCTTGGATTTACTTTCTCATCAGCTTCCGCATTTGCGTACGGGCGACCTGCAGTTGTATATAAGTCTCCCTTTAACGCATTTTTTTCATGGACACCCATCGGACCGAATTCTGTTTTCAAAATAACCATGCCAACCATCATTACAATCGTAAGAAGCGCATAGAAGTTATAAGGAATTGCCTTTACAAAAACAGAAAGTCCATCTTCTCCGGGTACGAATCCGCTGACTGCCGCTGCCCAGGAAGAAATCGGAGCAATGATACATACCGGAGCTGCTGTGGCATCAATTAAATAAGCAAGCTTCGCACGGGAAACATTGTGTTTATCCGTAACAGGGCGCATAACGCTTCCAACAGTCAGGCAGTTGAAATAATCGTCAATAAAAATCAGAACGCCAAGAACAATCGTTGCAAGCTCAGCTCCCACTCTTGACTTGATTCTTTTACTTGCCCAGCGTCCGAAAGCAGCAGAACCGCCGGCATTATTCATCAGGCAGACCATAATTCCAAGGATTACAAGGAATACAAGAATACCTACATTGTATGAATCAGAAAGTACGGAGATAAATCCGTTGTTAAAAATATGAAGAACCGTTCCCTCGAAACTGAATCCTGAATAAAACAGCGCGCCTACCAGAATACCGATGAAAAGAGAACTGTAAACCTCTTTTGTGATAAGCGCAAGGGCGATAGCCACAACCGGCGGAACAAGCGCCCAGAATGTTGCATACATAGCAGGCTGTGCTGCCGCTTCTTCCTCTGCTGCCAGAACCATAGTCGGGCAGGCAAGGATGAAAAGAACTGCCATGGATAAATAAGTCAGCAGTTTGTTTCTTTTGATTTGCATATCAAATCCTCCCTCTTTATCTGGATACAAAACATAGATGACAGACATCGATGGCCCGTATGTTTTCTTTTAAGGAACAAAGCGGACAAGTCCGCTTCGAACTCCCTCAATCCTTGAGGGACTTGTTCCGCTTTGCGCGCCAGATGCAGACTGCCATGGGCAGTCATATTCCGCATGCATCTGGTCGCATCCTCGCGGAGCGTTTTTTGTTTACTAGATAAGTCAGTACAGAATGTACTACTTTTCTAGTAAACAAAAAACCGTGGATGTACGAACACATCCACGGTATAATATGTCATATAAACAAGTTACCCTCGATAGCGCTCCACATCAGTGACAGTACGGCACATATTCTGTGACATACCAGAATCTCCCCTCCTGGCTGTAAAGATTCTTCGGCAAGTTCCCCTTTCCTCCGAATGGCTGCCATGCCGTACAATCGGATTACTCTTGAAACCTGCGCCTCTATCATGTTTACGTTATGTATCTTATGTTTATCTCGCCGCTAAAGAAGCGGCTTAACACCCTATACTCTATCAGCTTTTAAATCAAATAGCAAGGGTTTTTCAGGATTTTTTAAATTTTTTCCAGTCAAATCGGTAAACGACGTACTCTCCGGTCTCTGCGATACGTTCACAGCCTGCACTCTCGATGAAATCGTGATTGCCAAGCATATTTAAAACCACCAGATAATCTGTGCGTGTGGAATAAAGAGCTTTTTGAAACTGCTCAGGATCTCCGTTTTCCTGATATATGATTACGTCCATGATTTTTTTCTGTCGTGTATACCACCTGCTTGTCTCGTCGAAAGAACCTGCAACAGTACTGCCCTGCCTGTAAATGACGGCGTTTCTGTTAAGTGTCAGTTCAAGAGATGCGTCATACTGCCGTGCAAAAGAGTTAAGACTAGGGTCAAAAACCACTCGTGGAGTTTTTTCGTCGCTGTCCTGATGGATTACACTGCAGACTGCTCGAAGCTGATTGGGAATCTTGTAAATATTTTCTATGGGACGGAAATTTGTTACTATCCCGTCGATAGGAGTTCCTAAAAATATAATAATTCCCATTAAGCCAAAGGTCAGCAGGATTTTCTGCCATTTGTTTTTCATAAGAAAGACAAGCCTGACTGCATAATAAGCAACGCCTGGAATTACAGGAAGAATCCAGATGAACCGGTAATATTCTTTTTCAAATGCAACCTTCGGAATTACATATTTCACGAGGAATGGATTATATACTGTGAGAAATAAAAACGCCGTATAACCAAGGAACACAGCGCCTGCTTTTTTTCTGTGTTTAAGCAGCGTCCAGATAAGCCCTGCTGCAAAAAGCAACGGAAAAAGACATCGCCCCCAGTAAGTCTCCATGCACTCTCTCACGAAACCGAGTCCGAATTCTTTAATTGTTGTATCTGCCATAATCTTCCCCCTCCTTTAAAATGCCTTCAGCGTCAGCAGTCCTGCTTTTGCACAGAAGTAGACTGCCGCGTAAAGCACGGACGGCAGCAGACAGACAGCATAAGGGATTAAAATGCGAATTCTTCTCTTCATAACAGCGACAGGCAGGATACCTGCGCTGATAACAGCAGGGAAAATTATGGAAGAACCGGAAAAAGTCAGCGCGCTCACAGCGGTGATAAAAAGAATCGGCCAGATGGCGCGTTCTTCCGGCTTATGCCACAGCCAGAGACTGCACAGGAGTACCATCGGAATAGCAACATTTCCGAGAATCGATTTTCCCTCATAACATCGTGTAAAGAAAAAAGTGCCTGTCGTAAAAAGGGTGGATGAAAAAAGATTGAGCAGGCATACAAAAACAATCATCAAATCTGCCTGTTTTTTTTCACCGTTAAACAGTATTTTTCCTATATGATAGATAATCAGGTTGGCAATTAGTACGTTAATGACAGACATAACAATTTTGGACTGGACCAGAGCATGACTTCCCACCAGAAAACACCATACGGCATTGTGCATAGGATAGGCGGAAAATATGTATCTGGCTGAAAATTTAGTCATCGGATTACCGTTAAAAGGGTTGTATCGTCCAAGCGTTCCTGTATACACAGAGGTGTTTACTGTTCCGATATAGTATGCTGCATCTACGGAAGTGTCCTGATAAAGAACCACAAGAAGACACTGAAACAGGATAACAGCGCCTGCCACGACCAGCATCCACGAATGGCTTTTCAAAATAGCGGGAATCTTTTTCAGCCCGGAAATCCATTGCTTCCCAAGAAGGAAAAATGAAACAAGGACTGCCACTGCAAGGATTGCCGCCCACACTACCGATAGAGTTTTAAGCGGTACCCATGTAAGAGTCATGGGCACCGCAAGGAATTCAAATACTGCAAAATAGGTCAGATATCCAAGGACAAGCGCAAAGGAAGCATCTGCCTTTATTCGCAGTCCATGTATCAGAAGACTCCCTATACAGAAAAAAACAGTTGTCTGAAGCACAATTCCGATACATGCCAGTATTAATTCTCGCATTTATATTAGTCTCCGATCCATTCAGGCTGTCTCATTTTTGCTGTCATTTGTAAGGATTCCCATAGCCACCTTTTCAGGAGTAATCGGGAGTTCCCTGACACGCACACCGGTGGCATTATAAACTGCCTCTGCAATGGCAGGGCACGGCGTATCAATTACAAGTTCGCCGATAGATTTCGCTCCGAAAGGACCGCTCGGCTCATAGCTTGACTCAAATTCCACACGTATCTTTCCGATATCCATTCTGGATGGAATCTTATACTGCATGAAGGAGTTATTGCGAAGCTTTCCGTTTTCGCTGTACTGGATGTCCTCAAAAAGAGCCATTCCAATCCCCTGCGCAACTCCTCCCTCCGTCTGCACACGGGCAAGGTTCGGGTTGATTGGAGTACCGCAGTCAACTACTGCTACGAAATCCAGCATTTCTACAGTACCGGTTTCCTTATCCACTTCCACCTCTGCCATACCGACCATAAACGGCGGCGGAGAAATCGGGGAGGAATAACTTCTTACAACCTGAAGCTCCTGACTGCAGCCACAGGTTCCCTTTAATGCAATTTCCTGAAGAGAAACTTTTTTCTCGCCATCGGAAACAAATTCTCCGTCAAACATTACATTATCAGCCTCTGTTTCCAACATGGAAGCTCCAAGAGCGCAAATCTTCTCTCTCATGGATTCACACGCCTGCATAACTGCTGTTCCTGTCGTATAGGTAGTTGCAGAGGCATAGGAGCCGGAATCATACGGGGAAATATCCGTATCCACACCGAACACGGCAATATTCTGCATTGGAGTTTCCAGACATTCTGCCGCAATCTGGGCAAGAATCGTATCGCATCCCGTACCCATATCTGTACATCCCAGACCAAGAGTATAGGAGCCGTCCTCATTTAATTTAATATCTGCGCCGCCGACATCAATTCCTCCAATAGATGAGCCCTGCATCGCCATAGCAACACCGACGCCTCGAACCTTTCCATTTCCCATATCACGGCATGGATATTTGGAATCCCAGTCCATCATCTCTTTGGCGCGTGCCATACAGCGGTCCATAGTACAGCTTGTAGCGTAAGGAACATCGCCGTATGCAGGAAGCGGACCTCCCTCAATCGGCATATTCAGTTCACGGATTCTGACCGGATCCATACCCATCTTATGGGCAAGCTCGTTGATGGCGGATTCCACTGCATTAATACCCTGAGTAGCCCCGTATCCGCGGTATGCGCCTGCAGACTGGGTATTGGTATATACAACGTCGAATGAGAAACGATACGCTTCCAGATTCCGGTAAAGGGCAATGGATTTATGTCCTGTAAGTCCGACTGTTGTAGAGCTGTGTTCTCCGTAAGCGCCTGTATTGGAAAGCGTATAAACGTCAATGGCTTTTACGATACCGTTCTCATCTGCGCCTGCACGAACGGTAATTTCCATCTCGTGACGCGGAGAAGAACAAATCTGGGACTCATATCTGGAGTAAACAATCTTTGACGGACGACCTGTCATCCAGGTAACGATTGCCGGATAAATTTCACAGACAGCCGTCTGTTTCGCTCCGAAGCCGCCTCCGATACGAGGTTTTATGACGCGTACCTTAGACGCCGGAATGTCCAGTGCATTTCCGAGGATTCGGCGCACATGGAACGGAACCTGAGTGGAAGAAATCACATTCAGGCGTCCGAAATGGTCAAGATAACATGCAGAACGGAAGGTTTCCATCATAGTCTGCTGGTTTGCCTTTGTGTGGTAGGTATGTTCTACCGTATATTTGCAGCCTGCAAGAACCTCCTCTATATTTCCCATTTCCTCTACATTAGAGGCGCAGAGATTACGCCTGTTGTCTCCGCCAAGAGGGATTTTTAACTTCCAGTCATCCTCCGGATGAATGACAATCGGATTGTCTTTTGCCTTGTGGATATCAAATACAGGCGTTTCCACACGGTATTCCACTTTAATTCTCTTTAAAGCTTTATCAACGGCAGCCTCTGTCTCCCCTGCTACAATGGCAACCGCATCACCGACAAAGCGAACATGACGGTCAAGAATCAGACGGTCATCGGGACTCATCTCCGGCGCAGTCTGACCTGCAAGGGTGAAACGCTTCTGAGGCACATCCTTATAAGTGAGAACACATACAATCCCGCTTACCTTGGCAGCATTTCCTGTTTTGATATCTTCCACCCATGCATTGGCATACGGACTTCTCAAAACCTTGACAATCAGGCAGTCCTTTGGCGCAATATCATCTGTGTAAACCGGTTTTCCGGTCACAAGAGACATGGCGTCTGTTTTTCTTATAGGCTGATTTACATATTTCATTCTCCGCCCTCCTGTGCTTTCTTATACTTCAGAAATTTCTGGATGCTTCTTGTCTGTGAAACGAAACCGGAACAGCGGCAGAGATTTCCGGAAAGATATTCTTTGATTTCTTCTTCTGTCGGGTCTTTTAATTCCTGCAGCATGGCAAATACATTCATAATGAATCCCGGATTGCAGAAACCGCACTGCTCTGCGCCTTCATTTGCCATGAAGCTTCCGAATTCCTTTGCTTCCCTCTGAAGCCCCTCAAGCGTTACGATTTTTTTACCTTCCGCGCGAACTGCAAGCGTGGAGCAGGAAAGAATCGGTTTCCCGTCCATCAGTACGGTACAAAGACCACAATTGGCTGTTTCACAGCCTCTCTTCACACTTGAACATCCTTTTTCCCGAAGGAAATCAAGGAGTAAAGTATCCGGTTCCACTTCCTCGTGACGGTATACGCCGTTCAGCCAAAAACTAATATTCATATTTCATTCCCCCTACTGCTTCCCAGGCTCTTTTGGTCAGAACCTTTACAAGAAGGCTTCTGTATTCCTTGGATGCGCGCATATTTTTGTCTGTGATTACATGTTCGGACGCATACTGGGCAAATGCTTCGATTGCTTCTTTCTGATGCTCCGGTCTTCTGTTTACAAAATTCTTCAAAAATCCTTTTTCATCTTCTACAATTACAGCGCGGCCAGGTCTTGCGCCGATAACAGTGCGCGCTTCTCCGTCAAGAACAGAGGCTGCAAGGGTCAGAACCGGGAAATCGGTCTTTGAATTTCTCTGGCTTAAATAGCAGATGGAAATCGGCACTTTTTTGACAATCACATTGACAAGAATATCGTTATCCTTCTTCATGTTTACAAATTCTGTGAGAGGAACACGGCCTGCATTGTAAAGCTCCACCCAAGTTTCCATTCCGAGAAACATAGTCAGAACATCGGAAAAGCCGTATCTTCCCCAGAGGCTTCCGCCTACAGTTGCACAGTTTCTGAACTGTATGCCGACAATATGACGAAGGCTCTCCTTTATTGCGCCGTTTGTATATGTATTAAGAGCTTCATTTGTCTCCAGATCATGCAGAGGTGTCATACAGCCGATGACAAATTCATCTTCCAGTTCCTGAATGGAATCCAGCCCCAGTCCGGAGAGGTCGATAGCGGTTGATACCGCCCTGTTTCCCATTTTCAGCCATACCATTCCACCGAGAATACAGGCTGATTTTTTCTGATTCAGCTCATAGGCTTCCGCCAGGCTGTTTACTTTTACATAGCTTTTGATTTTCAGCATTTGTAATCCTTTCTTTCTCAAATACAAAATAGCATTGTTGTCTATATTGTATCATATATAAGAGGAAAATGTCCATTCAAAAAAAGTAAAGGGCATACAAAAAAAGTGTATTTTATATAGGAAATATAGGCATTTTGCAGAGGTTTTTCTGGTTTTTTTCTGTATATTATGTTATAATTGACAAAAGAGTTTTACGATTCATATAATTTTACAGAGAATAAGGGAGGTATGGATTATGAGTAAACGTGTAATTGCAATCAACAGAATGCTTGGAAGCAATGGCCGCATTATCGGTAAGGCTCTTGCAGAAGAACTCGGTTTTTCTTTTTATGACAAAGAATTAATTGAAATTGCAGCGAAAGAAAAGGACATTCCTTTTGATACTCTCGCAAAAGTAGATGAAAAAAGAGCAAACCAGTGGCGCTTCCCTATTGACCATGAGCTGCAGCTTGATAAAGATTATCATTTCATACCTATGAATGATGTTCTTTATGACCTGCAGAGAAAAATCATCATCAATCTCGCAGAAAAAGAAGACTGTGTCATTGTCGGACGCTGCGCGAACCATATTCTGGGAGACAGAGCATTAAACATTTTCATCTATGCTCCCTTTGAATATCGTGTACAGACGGTTATGAACCGGACTGGACGGGAAGAACGCAGCGCAGAAAAGCTGGTTCGAAAAGTAGATAAAGAACGCCGCACCTATTATGAATACTTCACAGATAAGAAATGGACAAAGATGGATCAGTACAGTCTTTGCATTGACAGCAGCCGCTTTACGCAGGAACAGATTGTACAGATGATTAAAAATGTTATGTAGATAAAACGCTCCCAATACGCAATAGGGAGAGGCTTACGCCTCTCCGCTTTTTATATATTCCTTCAAAAAATTATAGATTTCTTCTTCTGTTGGCGGACAGCCTTTCAGAGTATGCCTGAAACGGGAGGTGCAGCTTCCTATACCGAGTATGCCCTCTTTGTTCCGGTATCCCTGTCCGATGGAGACTTTTTCGTTAAGTCTTTCCAAAAGCCCATCCTGCTTCAGCATTTCCAGAGCAGGAATCAGACAGCCGTAGCAGGCGGAACAGGATTCCACCTCTTCTACTGCATCTTCCAGCTCCACTACCTTTCTGGAACGTGGGATCTCTTTTTTTGCCCCTTCATCCAGATACACGATTTCTGCCTTTTCTGTATCTGCGCAGCCTGCTCCAAGCGCTGCAGCCATAGCCACATAGGGAACGTCTGAAACAGAATAATGCATCATCTCGCAGACAAGGGCGTCCATAAGCACAGGATCTCTTCCTGCAAGGATACGGTTCATTTCCACAGGATTGCCGCCGTCCTCGAAATCGAGGTCCCCGCAGATATTGTCAACAACTACGAAATCCTGACGGATTCCCATATTCAGATGGGCAATCGGCTTATGAAGCCCGAGAGCATGGAAACGGCGTTTCTCGGAATTGGGAATCAGCCCCTTCATATTCTTTAAAGCACAGGTAATCTTCGTCTGGCAGTGCCCCTTCAGAACAGGTACATTGATAAGAAAATCAAGTGTTCCCACAGTTTCGCAAAGATTCAGTTCCATCCCAGCACAATCTCTGGCAAAGCCTCTGTCTTTTTGCATATCCCGAAAAGAAACCTCATGTTTTTCACAGACTTCCCTGAATCCGCAGACTTCATAGGCTTCTTCTGTTTTATCTCCCACCCATGAGCCTTCCATAACAACAATATTATAAAATCCCTTACTTTTAAGATATTCAAGGATTCCGTCAACAATTTCCGGATGAGTCGTTCCTCCCCATGATGCTTCCATGGGTGCTACCAGGTTGGGCTTAATGCCGATACGCTTTCCCTTCTCTCCTATAAGCTCCGAAAGACGGCACGTTTCCAGCAGTTCTATCGTCATATCTTTATAATCCATACCTGATTTTATATAAATCTGATTTTTTTTCATTTACCTCTCCTGTTTATCATTTATTCTTTCTGAAACTATAATAAGCCCAAATAACCAAACCTACAAGACATAAGCCGAAAATAATTCCATCCAGAACAGGGCTTTTCACCCATTGACGAATCCAGAAGAAGAATAAAAGTACAATGACAATCAGAGTTCTCATCCATCCCATCCTTAAAACTCCTTCTTTTGCATAATGCGGCTGCTGAAAAAGTAGGAAATCATCAAAACTGCCGCGCAAATCAGAACTGTTACTGCCGTCAGGACAACAGGACCTGCACCATCCACAAATGCCGTAACCATTTCGTCAAAGCGGTTCAATTTTTCTTTCAGCAAAAGAACGTCCTTTAATTTGCTCAACAGAAGAATACAGCCGAAAATTCCTGCACAGACAATTCCTATTGCAATTCTTCCCTTATCCGGTCCGAATTTTATCACCATGGGAAGTAAAATCGCAGAAAAAATCAGCGTGCTTATCAGACTGACCAGAAAAGACAGACCGAGTTCTTCAATGGTAACAGGGGAAGACTTCGTGCTGTTGATAAAGAACGCCAGAATGCTTCCAAAGACACTGACAGCTCCGACACAAATGCTGATCAGGAGATATTTTTCTTTTACATAGTTTTTTCTGGATACGGGCAGCGACATCAGATATGCCATTCCATTATCCATTTCATCATAGGATATGCTGTTCAGTACCATAAAAAGCGCCATAAACGCAAGATAGGTCTGTATAAAGGTCGCATCTGTCCCTGCAAAAGTAATAAACAGAGCCATAAGAAGTACAACAATCAAAAATCTTTTGTTTAATGCGATAAGTGCCCAGTCTTTTCGTAATAATCCCCTCATAATGCATCCCCCTTTACAACCATAAAAATGATGTCATCCAGAGAGCTTTTCTCCATTGCAAGTTTTGGATAATTTTCCATATAGTAGTTCTTTTCATTTGTCAGACAGCGGTAGCCAAAGCTTTCTTTTTTTACACGGAGCAGATATTTCTTGTCCAGTAATGCATAGGAAGCTTCATCTGCCTTCAGTATTCCGTAGGAATCAAGCAGCACATCCGTTTCTTCTTTCAGAATGATTCTGCCCTGGTCAATCATATAGATTTCATCGCATAGCCCCTCCAAATCAGTGGAGATATGGGAACTGATCAGAATTGCCCGTCCCTCTGTCTCCATAAAATCTCGAAGAAGATCAAGAATCTCGTCTCTTGCCACCACATCAAGCCCGGCTGTCGGTTCATCGAGAATCAGAATCTTCGCGTCATGGCTTAAAGCCAGCAGCACTTTCAGCTTCGCCTTCATACCTGTCGAAAATTCCTTCAGTTTTTTGTCCAGCGGCAGGGAAAAACGACTGCATTGTTCCAGAAAGTCTTTTTTATCAAAATTGTGATACAGCCCTTCCATTACAGGAGCAATCTGGCGGATATTCAGATAATTGCTGAACATACTGTCCGAGAGAACCACACCGATTTTTTCTTTATCTTCAGGAGTAAGTTCCTCTGCATCTTTGCCCAAAATCCGAACTTCTCCGTCTGAGGGACGGATCAGATTTAAAAGAAGTTTAAAGGTTGTGCTCTTCCCTGCCCCATTTGCACCAATCAGTCCAATCACAGAGCCCTCGTTTACCTGAAAGGAACAGTCAAGCTGGAACTTTCCGTAATCTTTTTTTGCACCAATTAATTCTGCTAACATGGTTAATCCTCCATAATCAGTTCAAATAATTCACGGATTTCCTCATCAGTCAGTCCGCATGCGCGTCCCTTTCGGATTGCCTGCTCAAAATCCGCTTCTACTTCCTTACGTCGCTCCTCCATAAGAAGCCCCTGGTTCGCATTGGTAATGAAGCTGCCTTTCCCGTGGACAGTCATTACAAATCCCTGCTCTTCCAGATAGTCATAAGCCTTTTTCACAGTCAGTGCGCTGATCTTCAATTCTCTGGAAAGAGACCTGACTGAGGGAAGCATCTCCTGTTCCTTCAAAGTCCCGTCAATCACCAGAGCTTTAATCTGATCGGAAACCTGTTCGTAAATCGGCTGCATGGAGGAATGATTAATAATAATTTTCATAGGCGCCCTCCTTCGGCATCAGATGTATGATCACTTCACCTGACACAAACAGTATATAACAGCATGTAACTGTTGTCAAGTGTTATACACTGTTTATTTCATTTATATTCAAAAAGACGATATTGATAAGGTTCACCGGACATTTTTACGGCAGTTTCCTGAGGAACTTCAATGATACCAAATTTCCACAGCATAGGATAAATATAAGAAATCCCGCGGATATCGCCCAGCGCTTTTGGGCGGCAGACGATTCGCTCCTTTGAATCCGTGCATTCTTTTTTCTCCAGAGCATGGGAAAAAGCAAGACGCACACTGCTCCAGGCAAGAGTTTTGCTCTTTTCTCTCCTGTCTATGAGAAGTTCGTGGGTGGGTAGACCGTTTTTCCCGATCTTCAGTCTGTATCGGTAAGGCAGACCTGACGCTGTATAAAAAGGATAATCCTGAAACAGGCAAATTGTCTGCCAGAGAAGTTCTTCTGTCGGATTTTCCCGAAGCAGACTGAGGAATTGCTTTTGTTCTGCAGAAAATACTTCCGGTTTCAGCATGATAAAACATCCCTTTTACAGATATGCTTTATAAAAAGGAGAGCCATTTCCGCTGCTTCCACTCCCCTCTCCGGCGAAAAACCGTGCGCTTCCTTCGGCAGGATTACCAGCGCAGCATTTTCGTATATTTCACGGGCTTTCAGTGAATAAGAAAGCGGAACAATAGCATCCTCATCCCCATGAATAATCAATACATCCTTATCAAAATCTCCTATTATCCGGTATGGTTCCAGAGTGCGGATACTCATAAAAAACTCTTTTCCAAGGGTAAGCCCCCAAAAATCTACTGTTTCAGGAATCAGTTCCTGTGTCGGATAATTTTCTCTCCAGTTGTCAGGAATACAAAATGCCGGATAGTATAATATAAGTCCTCTGACTTTGTTTTTACATTCTGCTCCGGCCAAAGCTGTTACAAGTCCTCCCTGACTTCCTCCCATAAGGAAAATATGATTGCTGTCTGCCCTGTCCATACCTGTAATATAATCTAAAACACACATCAAATCTTCTTTCTCAGTAAAAATTGTCATATCTGTTGATTTACCGCTGCTTCTGGAATTTACGGAACCTCCGCAAAAATCATACGCAAGAGCAATCATACCGTTTGAAGCAAAATATTCACATTCTCTTGCAAAGTCTGCATGTGTGCCGTTATACCCATGACTCAAAATTACGGCAGGACATTTTTCTTCCCCCTCCGGAATATATAATTTCCCAAATATTCTGCGTATTCCATTTGAAATCATAATTTCTTCTGTATTAAATGTCTTTTTCATACCTGTAACTCCTCTCCATCTGATATAGTTTTTGTTGCGTGAGCTGACACAATTCTAAATATATTTGCACTCCATTCCGCACAGCCGGAAGATGAAAACAGCCGCTGCTTCATGCAAATGATTGCTCATTTTACATTTCACAGCGGCTGCTTTTTCAGAGGTCAATTATATAGCGAAATATGTTTATGCGTTTACTTTTCTCATAGCTGCTTCTACAACATGACCTACAAGTACGGATGTTGTTACGCTTCCAACTCCGCCCGGTACCGGTGTGATAGCATCTACGATTGGTTCTACTGCTGCGTAGTCAACGTCGCCGCAGAGCTTGCCTTCTGCATTTACGTTAATTCCTACGTCGATAACAGTCTGACCTTCTCTTACGTACTCAGCGCCTACAACTCCTGCACGGCCTGCTGCTACGATAATGATATCTGCTTCGCGGGCTACAGACGGCATATCAACAGTTCTTGTATGGCAGATTGTTACAGTTGCGTTTTTCTTAACAAGCATCATAGCAGCCGGTTTGCCGACTACAAGACTTCTGCCGATTACAACTGCTTTTTTGCCTGTACAGTCGATTCCGTAATGGTCAAGAATCTCCATACATGCCTGCGGTGTACATGGAGGGAAACCGATTTTTTTGCCGGTGAAAACGCCGGACATGGAAAGGTCTGTCATACAGTCAACGTCTTTTTCTGCTGCAAGCGCATTTTCGATCACTGCCTGATCCAGATGTTTCGGAAGAGGACGGAATAATAATACGCCGTGAATGCTGTCGTCTTTGTTTACTTTATCAATCACTGCAAGAAGCTCTTCCTGAGAAACATCTTCCGGTAATAAGAATTTTTCACATGCAACGCCTAAAGTTTCGCAGCGTTTTGTTGCTCCTTTTTCATAGGAGATATCGCTTGGATTTTCACCAACACGGATGATTCCAAGTGTAGGGTTTACTCCTTTTGCCTGAAGCTCTGCTACGTTTGCTTTAATCTTTTCGTTTAATGCGGCTGTTACTTCTTTGCCTAATAACTGTTTAGCCATTTTTCGTTCTCCTTTTGTCTGGTATCAAATATTATTTTAATCTGCCAAGTACGCTGTCGAAGGTCTCATCTGCAATCTTTGTATATTTTTCAAGCATTGCGTCTGCTTTTTTGTTTAATTCTTCTGCGTATTCTCTGTCAGCCATAGATTTAGTATTGATGTAAACATTAAGGCTGGCGCCTTTTAATGCCGCTTTACAGAAAGCTGCGCCAACACCTGCATCGCTGATAGCAAGCTTGGAGCCTTTTGCGCCGAATTCAACGATCAGCTCGATTGCTTCACAGCATTTTTCCATAATTTCCATTGGAACAGAGCAGGCATCTTTAAGCACGATTTCCATAACGCGCGCTTTTTCAGCCTTTTCTTCCTCTGTCTCTCTTGGCATACCATAAGCCTTGGATAACGGCTCAAACACTTCTGCATCACGCTCGATCAGACGAAGGAAATCCTTCTGTAACTGGTCGCATTTTGCTTTTAATTCATACATTTCCTCTTCAACGTCAGCATATTTCTTTTTGCCGACTGTCAGACTTCCAACCATATTTCCAAGAGCTGTACCAACTGCGCCAACCAGCGCAGAAGCGCCGCCGCCGCCCGGAACCGGAGCCTTAGAAGCTAAAACCTCTACAAATTCTGTACATGTACTTGTTGAAAAACCCATATCTATAAAATCCTTTCCAATTTATTCCTTTTTCCAAAAAGAACCTTTTTATTAGAATAATCCTGTAATCTTACCTGTCTCGTCTACATCGATTTTTTCTGCAGCCGGGACTTTAGGAAGTCCTGGCATTGTCATAATCTCGCCTGTAAGAGCTACGATAAAGCCTGCGCCTGCGGAAATCTTGAGGTTACGTACAGTAACTTCAAAGTCCTTCGGTGCGCCCAGTTTAGTCTGGTCATCTGTTAAGCTGTACTGTGTCTTAGCTACACAGATCGGGCAGTTTCCGAATCCGAGAGCTTCCAGTTCTTTCGCCTGCTTCTGAGCGTTGGCTGTAAGAACAACTCTCTTGCCGCCATAGATTTTCTGTACGATCTGGTTCAGCTTGTCTTCGATAGAACCTTCCAGTTCGTAGGAGTATGTGAAGTCGTTTGGTTCTTCTACAAGACGGATTACTTCTTCTGCAAGTTTGATTCCGCCTTCGCCGCCTTTTGCCCATACTTCAGAAAGAGCTACGTTTACGCCAAGTTCTTTACATCTTGCTTCTACAAGGTCAAGCTCTGCCTTTGTATCTGTCGGGAATGCATTGATCGCAACAACACATGGAAGTTTGTAAACATTCTTAATGTTGTCTACATGTTTCAGTAAGTTCGGGAGACCTTTCTCAAGAGCTTCCAGGTTTTCGTTATTAAGGTCAGCCTTTGCAACGCCGCCGTTGTATTTCAAAGCACGTACAGTCGCTACGATAACAACTGCGTTTGGTTTCAGACCTGCCATACGGCACTTGATATCAAGGAATTTCTCTGCTCCGAGGTCAGCGCCGAAGCCAGCCTCTGTGATTGCATAATCAGCAAGTTTCAGAGCCATCTTAGTAGCAGTTACGGAGTTACATCCGTGAGCGATGTTTGCGAATGGTCCGCCGTGTACGATTGCAGGAACGTGTTCCAGAGTCTGTACAAGATTTGGTTTCAGAGCGTCTTTTAAGAGAGCTGTCATAGCGCCTTCTGCATGAAGGTCATGTGCAGTAACAGGTTTCTGCTCAGATACTTTACCATATGTATAACCGATGATGATACGGCCAAGTCTTTCTTTCAGGTCATTGATATCGCTTGCAAGACAGAGAACTGCCATGATCTCAGATGCAACTGTGATGTCGTATCCGTCTTCACGAGGCATACCGTTTGTCTTTCCGCCAAGGCCGTCTACTACGTTACGAAGCTGACGGTCGTTCATATCTACACATCTTCTCCATGTGATCTTTCTTGGGTCAATGTTTAATGCGTTACCCTGGAAGATATGGTTATCGATCATAGCTGCAAGTAAGTTGTTCGCTGCTCCGATTGCGTGGAAGTCGCCTGTGAAGTGAAGGTTGATGTCTTCCATCGGAACTACCTGTGCATAACCGCCGCCTGCTGCGCCGCCTTTTACACCGAATACCGGTCCTAAGGATGGCTCACGGAGAGCTACCATAACATTTTTGCCGAGTTTCTGCATACCGTCGGCAAGACCTACTGTTGTAGTTGTTTTACCTTCGCCTGCCGGTGTCGGGTTGATTGCTGTAACAAGGATTAATTTGCCGTTCTCCTTATCGCTTTCTTTCAGAAGATTGTAGTCGATTTTTGCTTTGTATTTTCCGTACTGCTCAAGGTATTTGTCATCAATACCGGCTTTCTCTGCAATGGCAGTAATTGGAAGCATTTCGGTTTCCTGTGCGATTTCAATGTCTGTTTTGAATCCCATAATTTTTACTCCTTTCAAAATCAAAGACCTCATGGTCTATAATATCCGCCGTATAGGTTCTGATATTAAAACAGGGCAGTATCTGATAACTCAAATACTGCCCAGACGGTCGGCTTAACAAACCTTCGATTCCCCTGTGGTTTCACTCCACTTTTTCCGTCAGTACTCAAAGGTCTTTATTCAATGTAATTGATTGTAGCACTTTTCCACAAACTTGTCAAGGATTTTGCCTCTTTTTTATGTTTTTTCACGTTATATATATAATCAAAATTCTGTATTATCGTGAAATTAGAACAATTCCTTCATTGCCGGATATAATCTGCGGAACTTCTGATATTTTTCCTCATATTTGGCTACAAGCTCTTTATCAGGTTCTACTGTATCTACAACTTTTGCAAGTTTTTTGCCAATAGTCTCAACGTCCTGATATGCGCCGCATCCCACCGCTGCAAGCATGGCTCCGCCCATAGACGGTCCTTCCTCATTTTCCAAAACGTCTACCTTCAGGTTCATAACATTTGCAATAATCTTCTTCCAGAGCGGGCTCTTTGCTCCGCCGCCGCAAATCTTCGTTCTTTCAATTTTAATTCCAAGGCTTCTTGCAACTTCAAGTGAATCGCGAAGACCAAAGGCAACGCCTTCCAGAACCGCCTGTGTCATATCTGCGCGTGTGGTATCCATAGACATGCCGAAGAATACGCCCCTTGCATCAGGATTATTATGAGGAGAACGCTCTCCCATAAGATATGGAAGGAAGAATACGTTATTCTCTCCCAATCCTGTAATCGGAGCCTGCTCGCCTGCGAAATCCTTTGTCTGAAGAATCTCTTCTGCCCACCATTTGTTACAGGAAGCTGCGCTTAACATACATCCCATAAGGTGATAACTGCCGTCTGCATGATCAAAGGAATGCAGAGCGTTATTTTCATCTACGCCAAACTCTCTGCTGGAAATAAAAATAGTTCCTGAAGTCCCAAGGGATATATTACACTGTCCGTCGCCAACAGTACCTGTTCCCACTGCTGCAGCCGCATTATCACCTGCGCCTGCAACCACTTTCACATCTGCCAAAAATCCCAGTTCTTCTGCAATTTCCGGTTTCAGAGTTCCTACAACCTCCCAGCTCTCATAAAGCTTCGGAAGCTGTTCTTCTGTCACACCGCAGATTTCCATCATTTCTTTTGACCAGCAGCGGTTTTTCACGTCAAGGAGAAGCATTCCGGAAGCGTCGGAAACATCTGTACAGAAAGAGCCTGACAAACGGTATGCAAGATAATCTTTCGGAAGCATAATCTTCGCTATTTTTTTGAAAAGTTCAGGCTCATTTTTCTGCATCCAGAGAATTTTCGGCGCAGTAAAGCCTGCAAACGCAATATTTGCAGTGTATTCGGAGAGCTTATCTTTACCGATCACATTATTCAGATAATCCGTTTCCTCCCCTGTACGGCCATCGTTCCAGAGAATTGCCGGACGAATCACTTTATCCTCTGCGTCCAGTGTAACAAGCCCGTGCATCTGTCCGCCAAAGCCGATACCTGCAACCTGAGATTTATCAATTCCCTCTGTCAGCTCTTTGATTCCCTCCATACTCTGGGTAAACCAGTCCTCTGGATTCTGCTCTGACCAGCCCGGATGCGGAAAAAACAGTGGGTATTCTCTGGAAACAATATTACATATTTTGCCGGACTCTTCCATCAGGAGAAGTTTCACTGCGGAAGTACCCAAATCAACACCAATATAGTACATAAAAATCCTCCTTAAAAGCACATCCCGGGAATACCCCGGGATGCCCTGCGACTTATTTTTGTCTTAATCCTGTTAAATTATTATCCCCACGGATTCTCTGTAGGATATCTCACGCCTGCCGGCTGGTTGTAGCCGATTTCATCAACCGGAACACCGATATATTTGAATACCTCGAACAGCGCTTTACCGTAATGTCCAAATGCCACTGCGCCGTGATGCGGATATCCTCCCTCAATCAGTACATGACGGTAGAAACGTCCCATTTCCGGAATTGCAAATACGCCGATTGCGCCGAAAGATCTGGTCGCTACAGGAAGAACCTCACCATGCGCGATGTATGCGCGGAGTTTATTGTCCGCTGTACTCTGCAGACGGAAGAATGTGATATCTCCAGGAACAATATCTCCTTCCAGAGTTCCCTGTGTAACCTCTTCCGGAAGTGTTCTTGCCATGATCATCTGGTATTTCATCTCGCAGAAGGAAAGCTTGGAAGAAGCTGTATTTCCGCAGTGGAATCCCATAAATGTATCTTTGTGTGTGTAATTGAATTTGCCTTTAATATCAGCCTCGTACATATCCTTCGGTACAGAGTTATTGATATCAAGAAGTGTTACGGTATCATTGCTTACAACTGTTCCGATAAATTCGCTTAATGCACCGTAAATATCTACTTCACAGGAAACCGGGATTCCCTGGGCAGTCAGACGGCTGTTTACATAGCATGGAACAAAACCGAACTGTGTCTGGAATGCCGGCCAGCATTTACCTGCAATTGCAACATATTTGCGGTATCCTCTGTGCTCCTCAACCCAGTCTTTTAAGGTCAGCTCATACTGAGCAAGTTTGGCAAGGATTTCAGGCTTTTTGTTTCCTGCTCCAAGTTCCTCTTCCATCTCTTTTACAATAGCCGGGATTCTTTCGTCTCCTTCGTGTTTGTTAAATGCTTCAAACAGGTCAAGCTCGGAGTTCTCTTCAATTTCAACGCCGATGTTGTAAAGCTGTTTGATTGGCGCGTTACATGCAAGGAAGTTTAACGGACGCGGTCCAAAGCTGATAATCTTTAAGTTATTTAAGCCTTCAATTGCTTTTGCGATCGGAATAAACTCGTGAATCATATCTGCACAGTCTTCTGCGTCGCCAACCGGATATTCCGGAATATACGCTTTGATGTTGCGAAGCTGTAAGTTGTAGCTTGCATTTAACATACCGCAGTATGCGTCTCCACGACCCTGTACCAGATTATTGCCGGATTCCTCTGCTGCTGCAATGAACATTTTCGGTCCGTCGAAGTGTTTCGCAAGAAGTGTCTCGGAAATTTCCGGTCCAAAGTTTCCAAGATAAACGCAGAGTGCATTACAGCCTGCTTTTTTGATGTCTTCAAGAGCCTGTACCATATGGATTTCGCTCTCTACGATACATACCGGACATTCATAAATGTCTTCTGCATCATATTTCTTTGTATAAGCTTCTACAAGGGCTTTTCTTCTGTTTACGGAAAGGCTTTCCGGGAAACAGTCACGGCTTACTGCTACGATACCGATTTTTACTTTTGGCATATTGTTAATCATTGTTTGTTCTCCTTTTTATACTTTTTTATTTTTAATCAAGTGTGATGTTTTCTCCGCGAAGTCCGTTAAATGCGCCTTCGATTGCCGCATCCTCATGGGCAATAAGCCATTTATTCTTCGCTGTCATTAATTTGTCCTCACCATCTCCCGGTGTATCAAAGGTCAAATCTGTGTTTGTTCCTCTCGGGAGAACTACAACGCACTGGAATCCGCTTTCATTTACATGGCATGGTGCATAATGTAAGGTTGTTGCATACACTTCAATCCCGGTTCCTGCCGGTACAAGAAACGCTTCAATCTTTGAGGTATCATAAGTATAATCTGCCTCGATATCCTGCTGCATGCCAATAAGAAGCACCAGGTCTGTAACAGCTACATTGATTTCAGAATTGCGGTGATATTCTACTGCATTAAGTTTTTTGTTGTGACCATTACAGTATCCAATCTGAATTGGTAGTCCGCCCCAGCCCATATTCTGTAAATCTTTCGCAACATCAAGGGCTTCCAGTTCCTCCGCAGACGGTACATAGACAACATCCTCCGGCACAGGAGTGTGCTTCATCTCTTTGATCAAGTCGGTAAAATCATAGCCTTTCAGCACTTTTCCGTACTTACCGAACGCCGGATCATTGACATTTTGAATTTTCATTTCGTCAAACCTCCTTGTTTTTGCTTACGCCTCAATCTAAAAAAAGGATACCATATCCGAGGTATCCTTTTCGCCTTTTTTCTTGTCTCATTTATGTCACTTTTTTGACCTTATTTATTTTATCCAAGAGAATTTCCCACATCCTGCGCGCTTTTTCTCATCTCGCTTGGCAAAATCCCGTAGCGCTTTTTAAACTCTCTTGCAAATCCTCTGCTTCCGCAGAAACCATTATCCATTGCAATCTCGCTTAGGGTTTTGTTTGTATGCATCAATTCTCTGTACGCATAAGACATACGTATTTCCTGAAGATAAGATTTGAAGTTTATCTTTGCATATTTTTTAAACATTCTGGACAAATATGCCTCCGAATAACCAAACAGAACCGCCATATCGGAAAGCTTCAGTTCTTCCCGGTAATGTTCACGCATATAAGTCGTAATCTTTGACAGCGCATCCAGACGACGGCTGTCCTGAATTTCCTTTTCCTGCGCCTTCGTTTCTCTGTAATCCCTGACTAAAAGATATAAAATATTATAGTACAGAGCCATCGTTCTGAAATCAAAGCCTTCCTCTCCGGCTGTATATACTTTGTATAATTCTTCAATGAAAAATGCAAGCTTGCGGTTATCCGGCTCTTTTTCCGTAGGAAGCCTTCTGGCAGCGCTTTTAAAGCGGATAAACCTCTGAGCTGTAAAATATTCCTGAAACTGCTTTAACGGAATCTGCAGCACCACCGTCTTGTTTTTTTCCATTGCGCGGACAGAATGAATTTCGTTGGAATTCATAATAATAAGTTCTCCTGCCTGCAGCGCATATTCCTCATCGTTAAGAAAAACCGAAAGGCTTCCTTCCATCACCGCAAAAATTTCAATGGATGTGTGCCAATGTTTTTCTCTCACATAATTTCCGTTTCCGCCCTCAAATAAAAACAACTTAAAAGGCAGCCCCTCGTTAGGTATAATCAATTCATGCTGAAATTCCATATACCATCCTCCTCTCCGCAGGTTTTCTTTCATTATACCGTAAATATTATTTCTTTCCAAGATTATGCCGCCTGTCTCTTGTGTCTTATACAGAAAAATTTTATAATAAGCTATACCAAAACGTATTGAGGAGGTTTCTATGTATACTCTGGATTATTATCATTCATCCATTCCTGTCTCCGAATATTTCGAAAGATATGTGGACATTCCGGCATTTCTTGAGGCTTGCAAAGCATGTCCCAATTATGGCTGCGTCTGGTCATGCCCTCCCTACGATTTCGATGTTTCAGACTACTGGCACAATTACAGCACCCTGAAGCTTCTTGCCGTAAAAATCACCTTTGATGAAAAAAGTGTTTCCCGCACCTATCCTCCGGAGGAGCTGAACCGGATTTTAAACGATACACTGTTTGCTCAAAAACAGCATTTAAGCGTTCTTCTCTTTGAGGAGGAGAAAAAATTCCCGGGCAGCATCAGTCTTTCTGCCGGAAGCTGTCAATACTGCCCAAATGGCTGTACACGGTCTGATGCAAAGCCCTGCCGTCACATAGAAACCCTGCGTTACTCTTTGGAATCTCTGGGAGCTAATGTAGGACTGACTATAGAAAAACTTATGGGACTTGAGCTGGAATGGATGGAGGAAGGGAAGCTGCCTTCACACTTTGTTCTGGTCAGCGGTCTTCTGATTCCGTAGCCATTCCTTCAAGCGCTTTCCAAAGATTCTTATTCCTTTGGTAAATCTCTTCAAATTCCGCTTCCTTAAGAGGACATTCCCCCTTTCCGGTTTCAATGGTTACTGCCGGAATCCCAAGTCTGCGAACAAAATAATCACTGCATCCCGCTGCGTCCACACCACTTTCTTTTGCGGAGACCAGCGGGTAACCTGTGATTTTTGCAGCAATTTCCGCCAGATATTTTTCTTTTTGAAAAAGAGTTCCTTCTCCTCCATAGTCCCAGTAAATCAGATTTCCGGAGGAATGATAGGAAATACAGCAGTCGGGCTTAATTTTTTTCACAGCTTTCAAAAGAGCCCTTGTCTCAGGTTCGCTCGCAGGATATTTGCCTTTGAACCCTTCGCTCCCCGGTTCTTTTTCCCCTTCATACTCCTGCCAGCCTGCGTCAAAATTCCTATTTAAGTCTACGCCTCCTGCATTGGCTTTCCAAAGATGGTATGCTCTGTTAACACAAAGTTTTCTCTGATTTCCCTTTTTTATATATCTTCTTCCTTTTCCTGAAATTTCCACTCCGTCCGGATTCACCATAGGAACGATGTGCAGGCATACGTCAGAACTTTCCCGACTCCATAAATATTCATCCATGAGTTTTATCATAAGACAGGAATTCAAATATTCCCTTCCGTGCATTCCTGCCTGAATCAGGATATGATGCCCTGCCGTCTTTTTTCCGAGAAGTACTTCCAGAATGCACCGTCCTTCTCCTGACCATCCAAGCGCCTCCATTCGTATTTTACCGGGATATTTTTTCCATAGCTTCTCCAGTTCTTCAAGCATCTGCCTGTAGGAATATAAAAAGAATAATTCTTTCTCCACCCCTGCTTTACCCTTGTTTTTACTTTCTTTAACATCCTAATCTCTTTTTTGCTTTTATATGCAGAAAATCACTGCATTTCCAGAGATGCGAAAAACATTTCGTAATAATCGTCCTCCCCGTCCAGCATCGGAGAATTCTCACCGCCTCCATTGGTGCTGCGCTTCATAGCTGCATACATTTCCTCTCCCTCATTTATCAGATCCATTTCATACATCTCGTATCCCAGCTCCCTGCACTTACGGCAAAAAGCGGTCAGCGGATTTTCTTCTTTCCTTGTTTCCAGAAGCTGTGCTCTAAGCCCTTCCTCTGTACGCGCTCTTTGCAAAAGCTCTTCCAGCATATCTGAAACTCCCATACAGATTCCCTCCATTCTCATTTAAAAATGATAAACAAAAAACCGCCGGAAACCTTAGTTTCCAGCGGCACGTACGTGCGTTAGAAGATTCGAACTCCCGACCTTTTGGTCCGTAGCCAAACGCTCTATCCAGCTGAGCTAAACGCACATTTTATTTTGTGAAGTTCTTTGTGTCCCTCACAACAATACGTATAATACACGATAATACTTCTTTTGTCAACACCTTTTTTGAATTTTTTTTATTTTTTTTATTGTGTTGTACAAATCTGATTTTTAAAGCAATTTTTGCCTCTGTAAAAAGCTTCCCCGGCACAGGTTTTTTAACGCCTTTGCCGGGGATTTCTCATTCAGAGAATTACACTTATGCATCCAGAAGGAATGCCTTATATCCTTTTTTCGCCTCGTATACGTCAGCCTTGCTGGTTACTTCCCACGGAGCATGCATACTAAGCACTGCCACACCGCTGTCGATAACCTCCATGCCATAAAGAGCAGCCATAAATGCGATAGTTCCGCCGCCGCCTACGTCTACCTTGCCAAGCTCTGCTGTCTGGAATGCAACATTGTGATTATCAAAGATATTGCGAACTCTTGCAACATATTCTGCGTTTGCATCGTTGGAGCCGGATTTACCTCTTGCGCCTGTAAATTTGTTAAGCACAATACCACGGCCAAAATATGCGGAATTCTTTTTCTCAAAAGCATCTCCGTAAGTCGGGTCATATGCAGCGCTTACGTCGGAAGAAAGCATACTGGAACCTTTCAGCGCTCTTCTGAGTGTCAGATCAGAGTACTGTCCCATTGCCTCAAGAAGCTCTGCTACTGTATTTTCGAAGAAGAGAGACTGCATACCTGTTGCGCCTACGCTGCCGATTTCCTCTTTATCTACAAGGAGACAGCAGCTTGTACGCTTCGGAGCTTCCACTTCAAGCATAGCCAGGAAAGATGTATATGCACATACTCTGTCGTCCTGTCCGTATCCGGCGATCATGCTTCTGTCAAGTCCGCATTCTCTTGATTTGCCTGCAGGAACAACTTCAATCTCTGCAGAAAGGAAATCTTCCTCTTCAACGTCATATTTCTCTTTCAGAAGTTTAAGAATGTTTTCTTTCACTGCTTCTTTCTTCTTATCATCCGGTAAATCAGTCAGAGGTCTGCTTCCGATCAGGATGTCAAGGTTCTCACCTTCAATTACCTCTGCTGCTGTTTTCTGCATCTGTTTGCCGGAAAGGTGAACAAGAAGATCTGTGATGTATACGATTGGATCCTCATCGCTCTCGCCAATATTTACGTTTACTACGCTTCCGTCTTTCTTGGCAATTACACCGTGCATTGCAAGCGGAGTTGCAACCCACTGATATTTCTTAATACCGCCATAGTAGTGTGTATCAAGGTAAGCAAAATCTGTATCTTCATACAGAGGATTCTGTTTGATATCAATACGTGGAGAGTCAATATGTGCTCCAAGAATATTCATACCCTTCTCCAGCGGCTCTTCACCGATGTGGAAAAGTGCGATAATTTTATTCATCTCAGCAATATATACTTTATCTCCTTTTTTAACAGCTTCCCCTTTCGCCAGTTTCGCTTCTAAAGAAACATAGCCTGCAGCTTCAGCCTCTTTGATGATCTGAGTTACACATTCTCTCTCTGTTTTTCCTAAATCAAGGAAATTACGGTATGCTTTCGCAACCGCTTCCATTTCATTTAATTCAGCTTCTGAATAAGTAAGCCATGCGTTTTTGCGTTCCATTTTACAAATTCCCCTTTCAATAGTCCTTATTAGCATCCTACCGTCAAACTGACTTTTTGTCAACTGGTTTATCCGGTAAAAATTAGTTATTATTGACAATCGAGCATCACAATTCACTCTCTGCCATTAATCCCAACACAAAACCACCGCATATAAGGCGTTCTTGCCATGTATGCGGTGGTTACTGTTCATTTTACACTTTTTAGGGAAAGGAAAGTTTATCTTAAAACGTCTTCTCTCGTTTAAGATGTATATATCATAACCTATAAATGTGAGAGAACTTTGTCCGAATTCTAATAACTTTATAAACTTTCTAAAAAACCTATAATTTTCCAGCTATCAGGGAAGATTTTTCATCTTTTTCATAGACCTCGCTCATCATTTTCACGCCAAGTTTAAATCCTTCCGAAAAACTTTCCTGCAATTCCAGTTCCATCTGCCCAAGCTGGCTGTCCATAATTTTATCCAGAGCTTCTGCATGTTCCGCAGATAGCTGCGATCTCAGCTGCTGATAGCCCTGAAACACAGCCTCCTTATCTTCTCTGTATTGTCCCATAAACCTGTCCAGACATTTCCCCATATGAAATTCATATAATTCATCAATGACCTTGTCCATATTCCCCCCTGTTTCTTATATTACAATTTTATATTACATAAATACATTATAATTTTGTGGTATACCAATGTCAACGCCCGGTAATTATACTGAATACTACAGGAGGTTGCCAAATGAAAGAATTTATTATCCATTCCAAAGATTCTGTCCGTAAAGAAGATAAGTCCACTGTCATGTCGCTTCGTATTGATCTGGAGCTTCAGGCGAAATATGATGACCTGGCTGCCAAAAGCGGCTATTCCCGAAATCAACTTATGTGCATGGCGCTTCAATATGCAATAGATAACTTAAAATTCATTGAAAGCGAAGAAGAAAGCGTCACTCCGCAGCAATAAACTTCTTCCCTATATTCTATTCAGCATTGATTAGATTTATGTCCTGAAATGCAAAAAGGAGAAGCACTGTTCTTTCAGTGTTTCTCCTTTTTGTTATCTTTATAAAATATTTTTCTTTTCAGGTATGCTATGATTCTCTCTTTATAACTTCTTCACAAACAAACAGCGAATCGCATTGAGCACTGCAAGAATCATCACACCGACGTCGGCAAAAATTGCCATATACATGTTGACTTCGCCAAATGCCCCAAGAAGCAGGCAGACAAATTTAATTCCCAGCGCCAGCACAATATTCTGATATACTATTCCCAGGCATTTTTTTGAAATCTTAATTGCTTTTGCAATTTTTACAGGATCATCGTCCATTAACACAATGTCTGCTGCCTCAATCGCCGCATCTGAGCCCATAGCTCCCATTGCAATCCCGATATCTGCTCTGGAAAGTACAGGCGCATCGTTGATTCCATCTCCGACAAACGCCAGTCTGGCCTTGCCTGTGTTTTCTTTCAGAAGCTCCTCCACTTTTTCAACCTTATCTGAAGGAAGAAGTTCACTGTAAACCTTATCAATTCCCAAATCTGCTGCCACCTGCTCTGCCACTTTCGCGGAATCTCCGGTGAGCATAACCGTTTTCTCCACTCCTGCCTTTCTCAGAGACGAAATGGCTTCTCCTGCATGAGGTTTCACAATATCTGAAATGACAATATGTCCTGCATATTTGCCATCTAATGCCATATGAATGATGGTTCCCGTACTGTGACAATCTTTATAGTCAATATTAAGCATTCTCATCAGCTTGTCATTTCCCGCTGCAACCTCAACATCATCGACCTTTGCAATTACGCCGTTTCCGCTGATTTCCTGAATATCGCTTACACGGGAACGGTCAGGCTCTTTTCCGTAGGCTCTCTGAAGGCTCTTGCTGATCGGATGGGAAGAAGCGCATTCTGCCAATGCAGCATACTCGATAAGTTTTGCTTTTTCCATTTCATTGTGGTGGACATCATCGACTTCAAAAACCCCCTGTGTAAGAGTACCTGTCTTGTCAAAAACAACAGTTCTTACTTTGGAAAGTGTTTCAAGATAGTTTGAACCTTTTACCAGAATGCCAGCCTGACTCGCTCCTCCGATTCCTGCAAAGAAACTGAGAGGAATACTGATAACAAGCGCGCATGGACAACTGATAATAAGAAATGTCAACGCTCTGTAAACCCAGGTTCCCCAATCAGCAGACAGTCCCATAAAAAGCATTCTCACAAGCGGAGGAAGGATAGCCAGCGCCAATGCGCTGTAACATACAAACGGTGTATAGACTTTTGCAAATCTGGAAATAAAATTCTCAGATTTTGATTTCTGGGAGCTGGCATTTTCAACCAGGTCCAGAATTTTGGACACTGTAGATTCACCAAACTCTTTTGTCGTTTTAATCTTAAGGACTCCTGTCATATTAATGCATCCGCTGATAATCTCATCTCCTGCTTTTGCATCACGGGGAAGACTCTCTCCTGTCAGAGCGCTTGTATTTAAGGTTGTATTTCCTTCAATTATAATACCGTCAATCGGTACTTTCTCGCCGGGCTGCACAATAATCACGCTGCCAATCTCAACCTCGTCAGGGTCAACCTGTTCCAGTTTACCGTCATTCTCAATATTGGCATAGTCCGGACGGATATCCATAAGTTCGCTGATATTACGGCGGCTTTTGCCCACAGCATATCCCTGAAACCACTCGCCAACCTGATAGAACAACATAACTGCTATTGCTTCAAAGTAATCGCCGTCAGAAGAAACTGCCAGTACCATTGCGCCTACAGTCGCAACTGCCATAAGGAAATTTTCGTCAAAGACCCGACGGTTTCTGATTCCCTTTATCGCTTTTCTTAATATATCATGGCCTATGATAAAATAATCCGCTAAATACAGCGCAAAGCGCAACCATCGCCCTGCTGACGGAAATAAGAGTTCATCAACCTGCGCCAGTAATTCAGCAGAAAGAAACTGCAGCGCCAGAAGCATGGACGATGCAATCAGGATACGCTTCAGCATCTTTTTCTGCTTTTTTGTCATACCGTTTTTGGGGTTTCCGGCAGTCGCAAGAAACCCCGCAGCAGTTAAAACAACAACAATAAGCAGTATGTTTACAATCAACTCCTGCATATCCTATGCTCCTTTCAAAGAAAGATTTCGCAGTCAGACTCTACCTTCTTACAGGAATCAAGAACTCGCTCCATAACTTCCTGCGGCTGCTGCCCCTCTTCAAACTCAACAATCATTTTCTGTGTCATAAAATTTACTGTCGCATTCTTTACACCACTTGTTTTGCGGGCAGCATCTTCCATTAAATTCGCGCAGTTCGCACAGTCAACCTCGATTTTATAAGTTTTCTTCATTCTCTTTGTCCTCCTGATTTTTCTTTGATTCAACAATTAAACACTTGTTTAATCTTTATATATGTAGTATAATGCAGACACAGGCAAAAGTCAATATCCTTTCACAGACTTACTGCAAAATTTATTTCCAATCGAAAAACGAGGTAGAATTTATGAATGATATTACATTACCGCACAGCCATAACACCCATACCGTTTACAGCAATATCAAAAATGAATTAGATAATATTGAGAAATTTCAGTTAGTCGCCGACATTTTTAAACAATTAGGAGATACTACACGAATCAGATTGTTCTGGCTCTTATGTCATTGCGAGGAATGTGTAATCAATATTTCAGCAATGCTCGATATGTCCAGCCCTGCTGTTTCCCATCACCTCCGCCTGCTTCGAAGCAGCGGTTTGATCGTAAGCCGAAGAGATGGAAAAGAGGTATATTACCATGCGGCAGACACCGAACAGAGCCAGCTTCTTCATAAGATGATCGAACAGGTAATTGAAATTACCTGCCCAAGCTAATTCTATTCTGAAGAAAAATTTAAAGCAGAAGATATGGATTTCAAAAAAATCCAATATCCTCTGCTTTTTTCATTCCTGTCAGCTAAGACAGGACTTCATTAATTCATATGTGCCTTTTGTTTCTATTTCTTTCAGATTCTCTGTAACAGCATCGCAAAGCCCTGCCACTTTCGTCAGATCCTCTCCCCAGAATGTTTCATTGGAAAGAACAGCCTGAACAAGCATTTTTTCATCGTCATTTCTGTGCGCGTTATAAAATTCCAGAACAAACGGCTCGTCCTTTATTTTATACGACTCACTTCCACGCATCCCGTAGAAACCGGAGTTATCTCTATAGCTTATCTTATAAAATGCAATATAAAATGCCAGAGACGCAGTAATACATCCGGGTAGCTTATGATATTTCTCTATATATCCTTTCAGAGACGGAAGAACCCGCGCTCTCCACTTGGAAGTAGAATTAAGAGAAATATCAAGCAATGCATGGTCAATAAATGGATTATTAAATCTATCGGTAACTGATTTCGCAAAATCCATAAGTTCTTTTTCCGGCAGAGATAAGGTCGGAATGATTTCTTCATAAATTGTCCGGTTCATAAATCCGCAGATTACCTCATCCTGCATACAGTCTCTGACTATGTCCTGCCCTGCAAGATAAGCTCCCAGAACCATTGACGTATGCGCGCCGTTTAAAATACGTACTTTTCTCTGCTTGTACGGCGCATGATCATCTGTAATCAGAACCGGAAGCCCAGCTTCCTCAAAAGGCAGCTCTTCTTTAAGCTCCTTTGGTCCTTCGATTGCCCAGAAACCAAAGATTTCTCCTGTATCAATCACCTTGTCCTCATAGCCTGCTTCTTCACAGATTTCTTCTGCCTCATTTCCGGGATATCCTGTAACTATACGGTCAACCAGTGTAGAGCAGAAACTGTTTTCCTCTTTTACCCAGCGTTCAAATTCTTCTCCAAGCTCCCACTGCCCCGCATATTTAAGCACACATTTTTCCAGCTCTTTTCCATTATTGTCAATAAGCTCGCAGGAAAGAATTACAAATCCTTTTCCCTTCTCTTTTCCAAACCACTGATATCTTTCATATAAAAACTGTGTTAATTTGCCCGGATAGCTTGCCGCCGGTCTGTCTGTAAACTGGCAGGCTTCGTCATAACGGATTCCCGCTTCTGTTGTATTACATATAATAAAACGAAGCTCCGGATTCTTTGCGCACTCCATATACGCCTCATAATCACTGTGAGAATTCAGGCAGCGGCTTACACTTGATATCACACGCTTCTCATTTACCTTGCAGCCATTTACACAGCCTCTCAGAAAAAGTGTATAAAGCCCTTCCTGCTCATTGATAAAGTCACGTATTTTTTCACTTCCGCTGCGCGGCTGAATCAGCACCACTTTGGAATTAAATCCGGCTTTTTCATTCATAATATCAATAAAATAATCTGCAAAAGCACGTAGAAAATTTCCTTCGCCGAACTGGAGAACCCGCTCCGGCGCTTTCTCCATAAAATATCCATCATAATTTAACTCTTTTAACGTATCATAGGATAATTTCTTCATTGTATGCTCTCCTGTATCGCCTTTCGGTCATCCCTTATAAAGTTACTCCCTGTTTAAAGATTGCCATATCGTGAAAGCCCGCTTCTTCTGCCTTCACTTTTTTTCCTGAAGCAACTTCCAGTACATAATCAAATAATCTTTCTGAACTTTCCTCCAGCGAACTGTTCTCTACCATATCTCCGCAGTTAAAATCAATCCAGTTCTTCTTTTTGTCTGCAAGCTGTGTATTACTGGATATTTTTATCGTAGGCACCGGAGAAGCAAATGGAGTTCCCCTGCCCGTTGTAAACAATACGATATGCGCTCCCGACGCAGCAAGCGCAGTAGAAGCTACCAAATCGTTTCCGGGTGCGCTCAAAAGATTCAGTCCTTTTTCTGTCACGCATTCCCCGTAAGCCAGCACTCCCCTGATTGGAGCTTTTCCGGATTTTTGCGTACAACCCAGTGATTTATCCTCCAGCGTAGTAATTCCGCCCTTTTTATTTCCGGGAGATGGGTTTTCATAAATTGTCTGATTGTGGGACGTAAAATAGTTTTTAAAATCATTGATTAATTTTACTGTTTTTTCAAATAGCTCTTCATTCTCACATCGATTCATCAGAAGCGTTTCTGCGCCGAACATCTCCGGAACCTCAGTTAATATAGTCGTTCCTCCCCCGGAAATCAGCATATCCGAAAAAGCTCCTACAGCCGGATTTGCCGTAATTCCCGACAGTCCGTCGGAACCACCGCATTTCATTCCAATTACGAGTTCGCTTACGGAAATCGACTCTCTGTGAAACTTCCCTGCATATTCTGCCAGTTCTCTGATTAGTTCAAGCGAGTCCTCTACCTCATCCTCATGTTCCTGCGCCACAAGAAATTTTACCCGTTTCTCGTCGTACTCGCCAATAAACTTCTTTAATTCCTGAATATTACTATTCTCACAACCAAGTCCTAATACAAGAACACCTCCCGCATTCGGATGGTTTATCAGATCTGCCAGTATTGTTCTTGTATTATCCTGATCATCCCCCATTTGAGAGCAGCCATATGGGTGAGGGAACGCACAAATATCTTCTACCGCTCCTCCTGCATATTTTTTTGCCCTCTTCTCAATCATCTGAGCCACATTGTTTACGCATCCCACAGTAGGAATAATCCAGATTTCATTGCGGACTCCCACCTTTCCGTCGCTTCTGCGGTATCCTTCAAAAAAAGCCTCCTCTGCTTTCTCCAGACTTGCCTTCTGCTGTTCAAACTGATACTCCAGCACTTCCCCAAGTCCTGTTTTTACATTGTGGATATGTACCCATGCTCCGGAGGGAATTTCTTCTTTTGCAATTCCTATGCTGTTTCCATATTTAATGACCTGTTCTCCTGCGCCGATTGTACACAGGGCAAATTTATGTCCCTGAGGAATCTCCTCCTTCAGTTCAACCTTCTTTCCGTCTATCTCGATGACTTTCCCTTTTTCTAAGGGCTTTAACGCAACTGCTACCGTATCCTCTTTGTGAATTTTTATAAATTCCTTCATAAATCACATCCTCATACCGGATCTGCAAAATGAATCAATACTTTTAATTTACTTCCGCCATATTTGCTGAATTCTTCAAACGCTGCAGGAGCTTCTTCCAGTTCGTATTCTGATTTCTTTGCCGCATCCTTTGAATCCGGATTCATTACCACCTTTTCCAACGCAATTTCTCCGCTTTTTACCAGATCTATTAATTCTGTAAAATCCTGCTTCAGAGCATTTCTTGAACCAAACACATTTAATTCCTTCTTCTGGATTAATGTAAAGTTAAAGTCAAGATTCTGCTTACCAACTCCGATCAGCACAACACTGCCTCCAAATGCAGCCGCATCAATACAGTCCTGAAAAGTAGACGGAAGTCCCACTGCTTCAATGCATACGTCAAAACCATTGTGTTTTCCTGTTATTGAAAGCACCTGCTCCATAAATGCTTCTTTCCCGTCATTCTTTATCATGCCAGCAAGACCAAAAGTCTTATATGCATACTGAAGTTTTTCTTCTGCAACATCCGCAATGTAAACTTCTCCGCCCTTTGCTTTTGCCGCAATTGCAGCCAGAACTCCTATGGTTCCTGCGCCTATAACAAGAACCTTGTCTCCTTTTTTTATATGAGCTCTTGATACCCCATGATAGCTGATACAGAAAGGTTCAATCAGCGCAAGCTGTTTCGGACTCAGACCTTTTCCGTCATAAATACGTTCCACCGGCATTGTGATATATTCCGAAAATGCACCGTCTCTCTGCGCTCCCATTGTCTCATTGGATTCACAGCAGTTTACCAGTCCGCGCTCACATGCATAACATTTCCGGCAATTAAAATACGGGTTGCAGGTTACAATCATTCCTTCTTTCAGACCTCTGTTGTTCTCTCCGATTTTTACAATCTGCGCAGAGAACTCGTGCCCCGGTATTCTCGGATAGCCTGCATAGGCAAAAGTTCCGCGATACGTTCCCAGATCACTGCCGCAGATTCCGCCATACAGAATTTTAAGCAGCGCTTCTCCCTCTTTCACAGCCGGCATTTCCGTTTCGATTACTTCAACCTTTCCCGGTTCATTTATTAGGATTGTTTTCATTGTAATTCCTCCTCACTTTTTCGCCTTTGGATTTTTATTCCGTTATTATCTGTCTTTATCTACATAGTTTTCATTCCAGATGACTGCTGTTTTCATTGGCGCGCTCTTTGAATAAATTTTATTTTCGTATGCATCTATCGGATCCTGAGCAAATTCTTCTTTGTCAATCAATTCTACAATCTGGTCATAATCGCTGTTTTGAAGAATTCGGATTGCCTCTTCCATATGATCCTGACGGAAATTAATAGAACCAAATATCAACTGATTTTTGAAGCCAAAAGGCATTGTGTCAACTGCTACTTCCGGTCCCAGAGAAAATGAGTTATAAATACCATTACATCCCAGAACCCCATACTGAAACGCTATTTCATGTTCTATCTGCGCTCCGCTTGAACCGATAAATACAGTTGCTGTTCCTCCAAGCTTTTCTTTAATCGCATCAGCCAGCTCTTCTTTTGTGTCAAAAACATTTCTTACATAAGAAGCGCCCGCCTGTTTTAAAGCGAATGAAACCTTCGGACTGCTTTCTTCACTTCTGGCAACAAAAACAATATTAGCATCCGGATATCTCTGATGTATCAGATCGCCTATGAACATTCCTGTTGTTCCCAGACCGAAAATACATACTCGGGCAAAGGTTTCCTTTCTGGCAATTTCTCTCGCCTTAGCTTCCGTACATTTATATTCAGCCATTTTCACACGGAAATTATGCGCTTCTCCCAAATCCTCCATTCGTTCTCTCTGAAAAATCATACAGGCATAAGGATCGCTGAATACCAGTTTCTTACATAAAGAAAGTGAAATCTTTCCATCCTTTACATACCCATCCGGAATCTCCAGCAGCATATCCGAATTATAATAATTTTTGTCTGAAAACAAACCATCCGCCTGATCGCAGCCATACTCAAAATAAGTTTCTTCTTCTGTATATCTTGTCGGATCGTAACTGTTTCCCCCTCGAATCAGTACAATTGCAAACCTGTTCTCTGAAGGAACCCAGACAACGCCTTCATGTCCGTTTATCAATCGTTCGCAGCCTTCCGGAAACTTTGCCCCCAATTTGCCTTTGCGCCCCATATTCATCAGCGTATAATCTGTTCCGCAGAAACCGACCAGCACACTTTCTGCCAGAATTCCTGTTTTTTCCTCTTCTCCTCTTAGCCTTCTTCTCGGTGGATTGTGTATTTCAACATCTCCGTATACTAACGGTTTTTCTTCACTGTTTTGAAAATAAGTACCTTTTACAATCATGTTAATTCTCCTATTCAACCATATTAATAATTTTGGACGGTATTTCCAATTTGGAAAATCCATAAAAGCGTTCCGCGTTTTCCCCAAGTATTTTTCGCTTTTCCAGCTCTGACAAGGCTGTAGTTTCTTCAATAAAGGTTTTGCTCATATCATAAGTAATCGCAGTCATTGTCCTTGGATAGTCGCTTCCCCACATCAGCTTATCAATTCCGCAAATCTGAATTGCCCTGCGTATTGCTGCAATTGCAGACGGATATGGGTAAAACTCTTTATGAAACAGCCATGTGATTCCGCCGCTTTCAATATATACATTCTGATGTCTGGCAAGTTCAATTTGTTTTTCCCATCCCTGAACAGTGACCATGCCAAAATGTCCGATTGCTATACGCAGATTTGGATATTTTTCAATTATTTTTTCCATTTCCGGTACCTGTAAATCTCCTTCTGCCAAATCAATAGAGATAAACTTTCCCAATCGGGCTGCCTGGGAAAAAACTGCTTCATGCTGCATTAAATTCTTCTCTTTTAATCTGCCTGCACAGATTTTTATTCCATCAAAGCGCATAACCCATGCGTCCTCTATCGGTTTTTCTTCATACAGACAGCAGATTTTCATTCTTTCCGGATATTTCTTTTTACACTCCAGAAGGTATCTATCCTGATTTCCGTCTATGTATTCCTGCGTTACCACACACCCGCTTACTCTCGCATAGTCCATATTTGCCATTAACATCTCTGCTGTATTTCGTCCGTCCAGCATATATGGAGGCATCATCTGACGTATTTCACCGCCAAAATTGCTTTTTCCCCCATCCAGAGCAAAAACAGGCTTTCCATTTACACATCCTGCCTGAATATCCCAAAGGTGTAAATGCGCGTCAATTACCATTTTATCATCTCCTATTCGTATTTCTCTTACCCTACGCTGTTATTCAGAACCTGCATGCAGGCTCTAATATATTCTTGCTTTTATTATAGGGACTGTTGTATGATAAAAATATGGGGATAGCGGACATATAAATACTATTTATGTCCGATTAGCGTACTTGAAGATATTTTCTTATGACAGCAGATTGGAGATTAACATGAAAAATGATAATTTGAATATTACTTTTTCAATAGGGCAATACCAGATTCATATATTGAAGTTTACATACGAATGTCAGACATGGAATACGCCGTCTCACATGCACAGCTCGAATAGTTACGAGATTCATTATATTCCAAAAGGAAAGGGGACTCTCATCAGCAACCAGTGTTCTTATGAACTTTATCCAAACATCCTGTATACAACAGGTCCCCATGTGGAACACCAGCAGTATTCGGATTCAGACGAGCCGACCTTTGAATATTGTATTTATCTGGAAATAGCCGAATCACACAGTTCCTCCCATAAAGACACTGCCAGACAAAAACATATCATGGACACTTTTTTGCGTTATCCTTTCTGGTATGGAAAAGATTGCGCAGACTTACCGGTTACGCTTGAACAGATACATGCAGAATTTTCAAATCCGGGTCCCGCTGCTTCCATTATGCTTCAGGCGCTTTTCATGCAGTTTCTGGTAAAAATCCTGCGTAATTATGAGCCTGCCACAAATGCGGCAATTACATACATTCCAATCCCTCTGATTAAAGCTTATATCTTAATTGAAGACAGCTTTCTCCTCGAATATAATACGATTACTCTGGAAGAATTGGCGAACCGCTTAGGACTCAGTACCAGACAGACACGCAGAATTCTTTTTGACCAATACGGGCAAAATTTTCTTCAAAAACGGACAGAAGCAAGAATGTGTGCAGCAGTGACACTTTTAAAAGAGAATAAGTATTCACTTTCAGAAATTGCTTCAAAATTAGGATATTCCTGTCCAAACCATTTTCATACTGCATTCAAAAAATACTATCATATGACTGCAACAGAATATAAACGGACTGTTTTACATTCAATCTGACAGGCATTGCCACAGATTTCTTCCGGTGTCATTTTCAGCATTTTTTGTAATCTGCCAAGTTCCACTGTTCCGGCATTCCAATACATAAATGTTAATGATTAATTTATGAAATCATAAATTCCAGAAAAGAAAAGCAGAACAAACATTCTGATTTTCTTGCATACAAAAATAGTTTATGCTATAATATAAACGAACAAATGTTTGCTTTTCAATTTATACAGTACAGATACATATTTTTACTAAGGAGGAAGCGACATGTATACACAGATTGATAAAAAGCTGATAGCAATTGGAAACAACATAAGAAAATACAGACAATTAAAACATTATAATCAAGAAAAGCTGGCAGAACTGCTTGGAGTATCTTGCTCAACTATTTCCAGAATTGAAAATGGTACTTCTGCTGTTGATATTTTGATTTTAATAGAACTGTCCAAAACCCTGGAACAGCCAATTGAAAATATTATAAACATTACAGAAAATAATTTTCAGATTTGACGGAAATACATGAAAATCTGCAATTTGCAAATTTGCTATGGAAAAGCAAACGCATGTTCTATATTATAGAATATGTAAAGGAGCTCCTTACAAAACCGTAACTGCAGAACGGAAAATTTAAAAAGAAAAGGAGAAATGACTATGGCAACAAATTTAGCAAAAATTCATTTTCTGGCGATGAAAGGAAAACCATCTTTTGATGCAAGTAATAATGCAACATTTACAAAAGGATCTAATGCAACCATTATTCAGGAATATGATCCAGTAGAAAAAAAACATAAGTACGGCATGATTGATGTCGGCTACGGTGAATCAGCCAAATTATCTAATTCAAATGTCCCTGATCCGAGGGAGTACGATACATGGTTACTTGATAAATACTTAAAAGTGCATGGAATCAAGACACTTGAATATGTGATAATTACACACTACCATGGAGATCATTATGGAAATCTTTTATATTTATTAAAAAACTATGCCAGTGCACAAATTAAAATAAACAATTTAATCCTTCCGATGAGTGAGGGGAAAATTGAAAGACTAAAAAATAAAATGTCTGCTGATGAAACTTTGAAATTGGTAAAACGATTTCGCCAGCTTGTATGTGCGTTCACCCATTATAAAGAATATTTTCATAAAGATGCAAAATTATTGATTTTTAGTGAAAATTCTACAGAAGATATCATTAAGGCTTGCAGTATTGGAACAGGACAATTTAAGTTTTATAATATTACTGATGAAGAAAATAGATATGCAGACGTTAACTCAACTTCCGCAGATGATAAAAGTAATGGAGGCAATGGTTATTCTGATAAATTTTCCATTGTTGCCTCTTATACTGTACAGGGGTATAAGGTTCTTTTTCCCGGAGATGTTTATGAGCTCTCGGAAAATGTGTTATTAGAATATGAACCTCTTGAAGACTACGATCTGATTCAGATGAGTCATCATGGTTCTGAAGCCGCTAATTGTCAGAAATTCTTGGATAAAATTGTTCCATCAGACAGGGGATGCGCAGCAATTCAGCAACGGGCTGATTATACTGACAAGACTCTTAAACGCTATAATAAATACAACGATGGTGAAATACATCCAAATCATCCATTTGTTCGCGTTTATGGAGTTTATCAGGATTTTAAAGAAGAATGGGGCAATGTAGATGAAACTAATCGTGCGAGCATAGTAGTAGAGTTTATTGACGGGGTTGTTAATTATTATTCAAGGCGCTTCACTGCCACCAAGTATGCGCAGAAATTAATTCGCCCGATTCCTGAGAATAATGCAACAAAAGAAAAGGAAAATACAACTAGCTCATAACTACATATACGTTATATATCAATAAGCAGTGATTGACATATAAGGCTGGAGTGCTTGTTTGCTCCAGCCTTATATATTTGGAAAATCATATATTTGTTAAATTAGCTTTACAGGGAACGCGTTTTTATATGTTACAATAAAGTAACAAATTGAAAATAAACATTATTATTTGTTGTTTGCATATGGTTAGGGAGGGATTTGTTTATGAAGAAAAAAGTTTTGTGTATTCTCTGTACAATCATTACAATGTCTGTAGGCAGTACGATCTATGCCGCTGATTTTTCAGATGGAGAACCGGCTGTCAGTAATGTGGAAGAAGC